>JACQZZ010000074.1 GCA_016213625.1 Actinomycetota bacterium | reverse complement strand
CTGCCCCATGCGCAGCAGCTCCCGCCGCAGCGCGTGTGCCACCCGGGCGTTCGGCACGAGCACGGTGCGCGTCGGCAGTGCGCCGGCCGCCGATAGATCGACGATGGCCTGCGCGAAGTCGCGAATGGACCACAGCGCTGTGACTTGCATTTGTACCCCTCGAGCATGCGTTGCCGCCCGTTCCGCGGGCACACAGCTCGCTGTCTCAGAGACCCAGGCTACGCCCCGGTTCTGACACGCGCCGTCAGTCCGCCGCCGGCCTCACGGCTTCGGCGGATCATAGTCTTCGACGTCGTCCATGGGGCTGGTTCGGCTTGGTAGACATGTGCTGCGCCATGCGTAGACGCAGGGGTGGACGGGCCCAACGAGAAGCTTGGTACAGTCCTTGGTACAGACGCACTGCGTCACGCCGTGGGCAAGAAAAAAGCCCCAAAGTTCGCGACCTTGGGGCTTCCTCTTCAGCGGGGTGGACGGGACTCGAAAACGCCGCGCCTTCTGAACGTTGGCGGCCTCTCGCGTCCCATCGCACCCCATCCCCTCTGAACTACTGCGGCCCGTCTGGGCAGTGGCCACACCGTCTGAACCGTTGCGGCCTTTCGCGGCCGATCCCGGTAGTAGGGTAGTAGCGGGCGGCCCAGACGTCTGTGTGGCGCCGTTTGCCGGGGCACTTCCGTCGGCACTATTATTGTCGGTACCTGGGCCCGACCTCGGATCCAGGTTGATCCGCAACTTCGCGACCTCGCGGCACAGCACGTCCCATGGCGGGCTCGAGTACACGTCCATGATGTCGCCCTGCTGGACCCCGTGAGTGACCCATCGAAGCCAGTCCTTGTCGGCACCATCGGCCCGGCTCAGGGTGATGAAGGTTCGACGGAGATCATGCTGACGGCGCCGCCGCAGTCCGAGGCGCGCCAAATCCTGATGGAACCGCTTGAGCATGTGGTTGACTGAACGGCACCTACCCAGCCGGGACGGCACGATGAGGTCGTCGGGGCAAGGCGGGCGACCCATCAACGCGGGCCAGCCATGGCGCTTCCACCCATCGAGTAGCTGGGCGAGTGCGGCGTGCACAGGTGCCTCACGTTCGACGTTGGTCTTGAGCCCCTTCTCGTGCTTCTTCTTCGTGCTGTAGGATGTCGCTATGTTCATCCGCTTGAGCGGCAATGCGGACTCGTCGTAGTCGCGCCACCGTCGCGCCGCAGCTTCCCCGAAGCGGGGACCGCCCGTGAAAAACTCGAGCGCGTAGAACATGCGACGATCCCAAGGTACGCGCTGGTCAGCCAGGAGTTGCTGAATCTCGGACCGAGTGAACACTGCCAACTTGCGCCAGCCTGGATTCTTGTCCACGCGCTTCGGGAGAGTCCCGCGGGTCAGCCGGCAGGGGTTCACGTTGATGATCTCATCCTGCAGCGCGTCCTCGAACATCTTGTGCAGCGCCCCAAAAATATTACGCACGGAGCGAGGGGCCAGGTCTTACTTTCCGCACATCGTCGAACGGTTTCCGTCGAATTTCGGCGGGTGAGCCGCCGTCATGACCGCGGGCGGTATGCTGTCGCCGGGACTCGGAGCAGGCGCAGCACCTCCAACTGAAGCGGGGTGAGCTCGGGGTGGAAGGTGTGTAGGTCGCGGCCACGGTGGCGGACGACGTGGCGGGCAGTCTGGCTGAAGAGGCGGAAGACCTGCTCGGCGGTGGGATGCGCGCAGGCCCGCTCCTCGGGGTACAGCGGTAGCTTCTCGATGTCCGCGCGCTGCATGGCGGCGCGGAGCTCGCGCTCGATCAACGCCTGCACCAAGAGCGCCAAGAAGTAGATGAAGAAGAGCGCCTCGACGCGCCCCTCGTTCTTGAGCAGGACCGGCGCGAGCTCCAGCACGCTCTTGGTCTGTTCGAAGCGCTTCTCGATGGTGGGCTGGCGCTTGTGCGCCTCCAGCACCTGTGCGTTGGTGAGCTTGGCGTCGTTGGTCAAGAGCGGGTACATGCCGTCGCTCTTGTGGTCGTAGGCGATGGCCTCCTCGGCGAGCTTGGTGCTCAGGCGCCAGAAGCGGCGCGTCTTGCGCAGGTAGCGCGTCTGGGGTCCAGGCCGTCCGGGAGCGGCTTGCCGAAAGCGGTGCTCGTCCGCCTGGGTGAGCTGCACCGTCAGGTACCGGCGCACGTGGTACTTGCGCAGGATCTTCTGCACGCGCTCGGCGATCTCGGTGCGGGCACGGAGCTGCGGGCGCGGCCGCGCCAGCCGCGCGGCCAGCGCCTCCAGTTCCTGGGTCGCGCGCGCCAAGTGCTCGCGGCGCGTCCGTTCCTGTCGCAGCGCCAACAGCGAGCTGCGCACCCAGACCACGGGCCAGCCCTCGCATGACGGCAACGCCGCGCGCCACGTCCACCACCGATCCCGGGGACCCTGCCGGCGGCGCGGATACTGGCGGTCACGCACCAACTCCCAGCTCGGCTCGTGCGTCTGCAGCCACGCGCGGAACTCACGATCTTCGAGCCGGGACCGCGGCATGACGCAGACGAAGCGGCCGCCGCGGCGGGCGAGGTGGTCCATGGCGTCGCGGTTGCACAGCTTGCTGTCGGCCACGTAGAGGAAATCGTGGCGGCCCACCGCCCGACACAGTGCGTCCCAGGTCGCTTCGTGGGTGCGCGCGTCGCTCGCGTTGCCGGCCTCGCAGCGGAACTGGATGGGGACGCCGCCGTCACGACTGGTGGTGAGGATGAACAGCAACTGCTTGAGGTCGGCGCGGTGGTCCTTGGAGTAGCCATGGGTGATGAACGGCGCCCGCCGGCCACGGATGCTGCGGCCACGTGCCTGGTGGTACTGGCCGCAGAAGCGAATGCTGGTCGAGTCGTTGTGGAGCTCCTCGAACGACAGCCCGAAGCGCTGCGTGGCCGTGACCACGACCTCGGTGAGCAAGGTGCCGCGGTCGGCGTCGAACAAGTGGTCGAGCGCCCGGCCGATGGCATCGTCGCCGACATGGGCGCCGAGCTTCGCCGACAGGCCGAAGGCCTGGGGCGCGAAGCTGGCGACGGTCTCCTGCTGGCGATAGATCGGCTCGCGCTCGACGAGCACCGAGCGCAACAGCACGCCGAGCCCGTGGGCAAATGGCAGCCGCACCCGGCGGTCGCCGGTGGGCACGAACCGCTGCAGCAGGGGAGTCAGCCCCAGACGGTCGAGGAAGTGATTGATGAGCGGGAGCGGTCCCAGGCGCTCGGTGTGGAGGGAGAGCGACCGCCGCGGCAACGTGAGGGCTTGACGTCGTTCCATCTGGCGATACACTAATCGCCAGAACAAGGAGCGTGTCAAGTCCCATGAACGGCCCCCGACGCCAGCGGATCCGCGCGCGCAGCCGCGTGCTGCGCCAGGCCATCGACGCGCTCGACTACCTGGCCTCAGGCACCCTGCTCACCCGCACCAAGGTCTGCGGTCGCGCCACCTGCCGCTGCGCCGTCGACCCCGCCGCCCGCCACGGCCCCTACTACGAGTGGACGCGCCGGAGCGAAGGTCGGCTCGTGCACTACGTCGTCAGCGCGGACCAGGCGCAGCTCATCGCGCTCGCGATCAACAACCACCGCGCGGTGCAGCGACTCCTCGCGGCCTGGGAACGCGAAACGGCCGCCGAGATCCTTCAGGAGGAGGTCGCCGCGATCGGCCGCTCACGCGCTTCTCGACGGAGAAAATCGCGAGAAACGCGTCCGTCGAAGAGCGGAAAGTAAGTTGGGTTGCACTCCTGGCACCCGTTGGCCGGGTTGACCGTGCCGTTGGCGTAGCAGGTCCCGCTGATGAGGCAGTTGCCGGCGATGAGCGGGTTGGCGCAGGTCCCGGTGGTGCAAACATCGCTCGTACACGCGAGCCCG
>JACQZZ010000072.1 GCA_016213625.1 Actinomycetota bacterium | reverse complement strand
GTGCCGATGCCGACGCCGTCGAAGTCGAGTTGCGGGAACCTCGACGCCAGGTCGTCACCCGTGAGGGCGATGACATCCGCACCGTGGGTCCGTTGCATCTCGGCGGCGGTTGCCCGTTCGTCGGCCTGCGCGGACCCACCGAGGATCAGGTACCCGGCCTCGACGTAGCCGATGTGTGCATCCTCCTCGCCGAGTTGCGCGGCGAGGTCGCGGAAGAGCTCGACCGCATACAGGCTCATCGCAATGCAGGTCGGCGTGCCGAACTGGGTGCGGATCGATGCAGCGGAGAGCGCCGTCGAGGACCGTTCGTAGGACATGTCCTTGTCGAGCACGGTGATCGGACCGATGTGGCCGGCGCGGCGGAGCTGCCAGGCGCAGCAGCTGCCGACGATCGCTCCGCCGACGATGACGATCCGACCGGTCTTGGACGGGGTCATGGCCGCATCAGTTGGGGGGCAACCCGAGGTGGGCGCGGAACCGGTTCTTGATGAAGACGGCGTCGCGCGACGGCATGCTCCGCGGCAGGTTCTCGGCACGGATCTTGAGGACGGCCAGCCGTGGCCCCGTCGCCGCGACAGCGCGGTCGGCGATGAGCTGGGCGAGCTGCTCGGTCGTCGTGACGACCCGGCTGTCCTCGAACCCGAGGGCGGCCGCGACTGCGGCGAGGTCGATGCCGAGGCCCGTGTGGCTCGTCTGCATGCCGGTCTCGCCGTAGTGCTCGTTGTCGAGCACGATGATGTCGAGGTTGGTCGGGTGGGCGGCCGCGATGGTAGACAGGCCGCCGAGGGCCATGAGCTGCTCGCCGTCGCCCGTGATCACGAGCACCCGTCGGCTCGATTGGGCCTGGGCGAGGCCGAGACCGACGAGCGATGCGCCTCCCATCGCACCCCACAGGTAGTAGTTGGCGTCGTGGTCGCCGGCCGCGTGGACGTCGTAGGTGGGCGATCCCAGTCCGGTGACCACCAGGAGGTCGCCGCGATCCGCGAGCAGTCGGGCCACGGCATCGCGCCGCTCGAGCACCTCGGACATCGCGCTCACCACCGCTTCTTGCCGAGGAGGCGCTGGCCGAGGAGTACGGCGATCTGCTGGTCGCCGTCGTAGGCCATCGTGGTGGCCTGCTCGACGGTCTCGACCACATCGACGGCCGTCTCGGCGCGCAGCACGGTGACACCGATCGCCTCGAGGCTGGCCTGGGTGGCCCGGCCCATGGGGTTCTGCCACGGGTTGAACTCGGCCCACTCCCCCCGCATCGTCACCAACAGCAGCAGGGGCACGCGTGCGATCACCGGGAGCGACAGCATGTTGATGCAGTTGCCGACGCCCGAGGACTGCATCAGGATCGCCGACCGCTTGCCGCCGAGCCACGCGCCGGTGGCGATGGCCACGCCCTCCTCCTCCGTCGTCAGGACGTTCGTGACCATGTCGTCGTCTGCCGCGCACAGCTCGATCAGCGCGGTGTGACCGGCGTCGGGCACGTAGGTGACCAGTCCGACACCGGCGCGTCGGAACACCTCGTGCACGCCCGCCGGCCAGTTGATCTCGGTCGCAGCTGCCAACTCGTCCACACTCATGACTCCTGTCTACCTGGCGGACACCACGCCGTTCGACCGATGCGTGCGACACTCGTGCATGTGGCCGAGCTGGGCGGCCTGTCCTGCGCCGGCCACCACCAGCACTTCCTGGAGGGAACAGATGAGATTCGAGAACAAGGTCGCAGTGGTCACCGGCGCTGCGCGAGGCATCGGCAGGGCCTGCGCAGAGCGTCTCCTGGCTGAGGGTGCCTCCGTGGTGATCGCCGACATCGACGGCGAAGCGTTGGCGGCCACGGCAACCGCGCTCGGGTCGCCCGATCGTGTGCACGCCACCGTGACCGACGTGTCCCGCAAGGATCAGGTCGATGCCCTCGTCGCCGAGGCCGTGTCCACGTTCGGCGGCATCGACATCATGGTGAACAACGCCGGGATCGCGATGGTGCAGGACTTCCTCGACATCACCGAGGCCGACTACGACGCCGTGCTGTCGGTCAACCTCAAGGGCCCGTTCCTCGGGGTACAGGCGGCAGCCCGGCAGATGATCGCCCAGGGCCGCGGCGGGGTGATCATCAACATGTCATCGATCAACTCCCGCCTGTCCAACCCGCGCGTCGCCACCTATGCGATCTCCAAGGGTGGCCTCAACCAGCTCACCGGAACGGCATCGGTCGCGCTGGCCCCGCACGGCATCCGCGTGTGCGGTGTCGGGCCGGGCACGATCGCCACCGAGATGATCACCGGCCCGTTCATCCGCAACGAGGACGAGCACCGCATGGTGATGTCGCGCACGCCAGCGGGACGCTTCGGGCGACCGGACGAGGTCGCCGGCGTCGTGGCGTTCCTCGCCAGCGACGACGCGTCGTACATGACCGGGCAGACCGTCTACCCCGACGGCGGCCGCCTCGTGCTCAACTACACGGTCCCGGTGGAGGACTGAGCAGTGAACGAGATCTTCGACCGTCTCCACCACATCTGCATCGTCGTCCACGACATCGAGCGAACGCAGGCGTACTACGAGTCGATCGGCATCGGACCGTGGCAGTCCTACCCACCACTGGCCGACTACATCGAGCTCGACGTCCCCAACCGTGACGGCTTCCTCGCCATGCAGTACCGGGTCTGCAACCTGCCCAACGTCCAGGTGCAGCTCTGCCAGCCCACCCACGACCCGAGCCCGCAGCGGATCTTCCTGGACACCAAGGGCGAGGGCGTGTTCCACCTCGGCTTCGAGGTGCCCGACGCCGATGCTGCCCAGGACGCCGCTCGGTCGACCGGTCTCGCCCACCTCATGCGCGGCAGGCGGGCGAACGGCACCGGCTTCAACTACTACGCCACGCAGGCGGAAGCCGGTGTGGTGCTGCTGACCCGATCCACCCCGCCGGCAACGACCTGAGCACGTCGGACGCCCCGATCGGGCGCAGCCGGCTGCTCGCCGCTCAGGCCGTGAACTCGTGCGGCTCGACGATGACCAGCCAGTTGCCGGAGTTGTCGCGCGCCAGTGCTTCCACCCCGTAGGGCCGATCGGCCGGCGGCTGGATGAACTCGACGCCCTTGGCCGTGAGCTCCTCGTAGGTCTTCCGGCAGTCGTCGGTGCTCAGACCGAAGCCGGGCATCGAGCCCTTCGCCAGCGAGCGCCGGATCGCCTCCTGCAGCTCGGCATCGAGCGGCGGCCCGACGACCGCCAGGTTGATCTCCAGTTCCGGCTGGTTCGGGTGATGGATCGTGAGCCACCGGTAGTCGCCGAGGCGGACGTCGGACCCCGCTTCGAAGCCGAGCTTGTCGACGTAGAAGGCGAGCGCAGCATCTTGGTCGGTGACCCACAGGGACAGGATGGAAACGTTGGTGAACATGCGGTCGAGGCTATGTTGCGCCGGCCACCGCCTGCTTCTCCGTTCTTGCGGAGTCGTCGGCAGCACGATTGCTGTGGCCGTGGAGGCCGAGCATGAACGCATAGCACCCGGGTATGCGAGGAGCTCCGGTCGCCGCGAAGGACTCCTGATACGCCGACGGTGACACGCCGACCAGTTGACGGAACTTGGTGCTGAACGACCCGAGGCTCGAGTAGCCGACCAGCATGCACACCTCGGTGACCGTCAGGTTCGTGGCGCGGAGCAGGTCCTGGGCGCAGGAGAGGCCGGCGG
>JACQZZ010000007.1 GCA_016213625.1 Actinomycetota bacterium | reverse complement strand
TGGCCTTCGCCGGTACCGAACCCGTCGGTGGAGAGCATGAAGTTCTGGACGCGCAGGAGTTGCTCGGCGGGGCGACTCATGATGCATCCTCCGGGGCGGCGAGACCGAGGCCGGCGTAGTGGGCTCGGTCGACCGCGAAGGCATCCCAGTCCCACGGCGCGGGGTTGCCCGCGAGGCAGGGCGCGAGGCGACCGAGGGACGTCTGCAGCCCGACGAGGTAGCAGTTGTCGATGGCCTCCTGGACGTCGGGCACGAAGTGGCGCAGCCGGAGGATGCAGCCGGTGTCGGCGGCCTCGAGCTCCCAACGCATCCTGGAACCGGGCGCGGGGTGAGTGTGTTCGAACAGCCGCGGTGGGTCGATGTGCAGGATGGTGCACGTCATGGTGATCGGCTCACCCTCGGCCGTGCCGGCGAAGACCATCTCGCCGCCCTCGCGGAGGTCCACGGTGATGTCGGCCTCGAACGGAAGCCACCAGTCGGCGAGTCGCGTCGGGTTGGTGATGGCATCCCAGACGTCGTGAACGTCGTAGGCGAGGTGTCGCTCGAAGCGGATCACGCCACCATCGGCGGTGCGTTCGAGCACGCCGTCGTAGCGTGTGGTGAGGTCGTCAGTCACGGGTCTTGCTCCTTCGGGGAATGGGTTGGGCCGTGCGTTCGAGATGACGCTCGAGGGCGTCGAGGCGGCCGGCGAGCTCCGCGCGGTAGGGCTCGAGCCATTCGTCGAGTTCTCGCAGCGGTTCGGCACGCAGGCGATAGAGCCGACGCTGGGCGTCGCGGCGGACCTCGACGAGGCCGGCGTCGCGCAGCACCTTCAAATGGCGTGACACGCCGGGTTGGTGCATGCCGACGGCCTCGACGAGTTCGGTGACCGACCGCTCGCCGCCCCGTACCGCGTCGAGGATGCGACGACGAGTGGGCTCAGCGATCACTTCGAGGACAGCGAGCTCGCTGGGCATTCAGCGAACATACATCGTGGCATATATATGCGCAACCCCTTGCACGCCGAAGCTCGTCACGCCGAGCGGACTCGGGCCAGGCACCGCTTCGAGTGGTCGTCGTCCCAGCACACTGCGGCCTCCCACGCGGCCGACGCCTGCGAGGCGATGTCGAGCGCGTCGTCCTCGAGGTCGGCGGCGTTGTGGGGCAGCACC
This sequence comes from Actinomycetota bacterium, assembly GCA_016213625.1. Lineage (GTDB taxonomy): Bacteria > Actinomycetota > Acidimicrobiia > Acidimicrobiales > Ilumatobacteraceae > UBA668. The sequence goes on along the minus strand of JACQZZ010000007.1, from coordinate 37,769 downwards.
AGGTCGAGGTCGGGCACGTCGACGTGCGACTCGTCCCAGTCGATCAACGCGACCCTGTCCGCGGTGATGCGGATGTTGCCGGGGTTCGGGTCGCCGTGCACGACGCATTTGGCACGTCCCGCGAGCCGGGCCCACGCCGCTCGACACCGAGCCACGCCCTCGGCCGGCATCGCGCCGAGGTCGACCCTCGTCCCTGTCGACTCGTGCAGCAGGTCGGTCGAAGACCGCCACCCCGGTCGCTGGGGCCAGCCCGTCGTCGCCCGATGCACCTGGCGGAGCGTGTCGGCCACTCGTCGCCAGTCGGCTTCCGTCTCGGGCGAACCACCCTCCACGTAGGTCATCACCATCAGACCACCGGCGAAGAGCCGGCCGTCGGTCGTCGGGATCGGCATCGGCACGCTCAGACCGTGGCGGTCGAGGTGGTGGAGGAGCGACGTCTCCCACGCCAGATCATCGTCGCTGCGTCGGCCGAGCCGAGCGACCGCGAGCGCGCCACGCACGCGCACCGACCACAACTCGTTGGCGCCGGCACCAGCCGTGAGCGGCTCGATACGCGTGGTGTCGTCACCCCACTGCCCGAGTGCATCCCATCCCACGGAGCGCATCTTCGCGGATGGCCGTACCGGATCACGCTGAACTGTGTTGGGTGGTGTCGTCCGAGCGTACGCAAATTTCCGGTGCGCACCCGTGGTCGCTCGTCGTACTGTGTGTGGGCATCTACGCAACCGCGGACCCCCGACCGCGAGCGCGGAAGGAGACACCCCCGATGTCGGTCGACACCATCCCCGAAGGCGGGAACCGCCCGCACGGTTCGAGTCTGCTGGAGCGGATCGCCCGCGCCTGTGTGCGCCATCGCTGGCTCGTCATCGGCGCATGGGTCGCAGCGCTCGTCATCGCCAACGGCCTCGCCGGTGCCGTCGGCCCCGACTACCGCACCGACTTCACGTTGCCGGCCAGCGAGACCAAAGAGGTGCAGCAGCTCCTCGAGGCGAACTCGCCCGACAAGGCGGGCTTCACCGCGCAGATCGTGTTCCGCGCGCCCCAGGGGGTCGACGATCCCGAGGTGCAGGCGACGATGACCGAGCTGTTCGATTACGTGTCCGGCGTCGGCGACATCACGGTGACGTCGCCGTACGACTCCCCGCAGCAGATCAGTGCGGACGGCACGATCGCCTTCGCCCGACTCGACATCGCCGACACCCGAGTGTTCACCGAACTGGTCTCGGTCGGCGAGGACATCATCGACCGTGGCGATCAACTCGACGCGGTGGAGGGGCTGGACATCGAATACGGCGGCGATCTCTTCGCCACGTTCGAACTTCCCGAGAGCGAGGTCTACGGCCTGATCGCCGCTGTCATCATCCTCATCCTCGCCTTCGGATCCGTGCTCGCCATGGGGCTGCCGATCGGCATCGCCCTGTTCGGCCTCGGCATCGGATCGGCGCTGGTCTCCCTGGCCAGCAACGTCATCAAGATGCCCGACTTCACGACGTCGATGGTGGCGATGATCGGGCTCGGTGTCGGCATCGACTACGCGTTGTTCATCGTCACCAGATACCGGGAGAACCTGCAGCGTGGAGCGAGCGTGGAGGACTCGGTGGTCGCGTCGATCGACACGAGCGGGCGCGCCGTGCTGTTCGCCGGCATCACCGTGATCATCGCCCTGCTGGGCCTCCTGCTCATCGGCCTGGCGTTCGTGCAGGGCGTGGCCATCGCCTCGGCACTCGCCGTGGCGATGATGATCGCGGCATCGCTCACCCTGTTGCCGGCCCTGCTGGGTTGGGTCGGTGTTCGCATCGACCACACCACGCGGGCGGCGCTCGTCGCCGTCGGTCTCGCCGTGGTCGGTGCATTCGTCGGGGTCACCACCGGGCAGAGTGCGATCTTCCTCGGCGGCTTCCTGCTGGCGATCGTGTTCTTCGCCATCAGCTTCGCCATCAAGCCGCTGCGCAAGCTCGTGCCCCATCGGACCGCGAAGCCGAAGGAGGAGCAGGTCTGGTACCGCTGGAGCCGCTTTATCCAGCACCGACCGGCGTGGAGCGCCCTGTTCGCCGTCGGGTTCCTGCTCATGCTCACCGTCCCGCTGTTCTCGATCCGCCTCGGCTTCGGCGACGCGGGCAACTATCCGGAGGACCGCACGGTCCGCCGTGCGTACGACATGCTGGCCGAAGGCTTCGGACCCGGCACGAACGGCCCCCTGTTCATCACCGTGCAGGGTCCGACCGCATCGGACCCGGAAGCGCTCGGCAGCTTCGTCGAGACGCTCAACGGCGTCGACAACGTCGCGTTCAGCGTGCCGAACCCGATCACCGACGATCTCGCGCTCGTGATCCTCTACCCGCAGAGCGCTCCCCAGGACGAGGCGACCTCGACGCTCGTCGGCGAGCTACGCGACAACGTGATCCCGGCATCGGGAGTCGACGCGATGGTCGGTGGCCTCACTGCCGGCTCCACCGACTTCGCCGCCTACCTCGCCGGACGAATGCCGTGGCTGATCGGTGTGGTGCTGCTGCTCAGCTTCCTGTTGTTGATGGCGGTGTTCCGCAGCGTGCTCGTGCCGTTGAAGGCCGTGATCATGAACCTGCTGTCCATCGGTGCCGCATACGGCATCCTGGTCGCCATCTTCCAGTGGGGTTGGGGGCGAGAGCTCATCGGTGTCGACAAGTCGGGCCCCATCGAGGCATGGGTGCCGATGTTCCTGTTCGCCATCGTCTTCGGCCTGTCGATGGACTACGAGGTGTTCCTGCTGTCGCGGATCAAGGAAGAGTACGACCGCACCAAGGACAACGGCACCGCGGTCGCCGACGGTCTCGCCGCGACCGCGCGAGTCATCACCGCAGCCGCGCTCATCATGTTCTGTGTGTTCGGTGCGTTCGCACTGGGCGACGATCGTCAGCTCAAGCTGTTCGGCCTGGGCCTCGCGATCGCCGTGTTGGTGGATGCCACCATCGTGCGCATGGTGCTGGTGCCGGCCACGATGGAGTTGCTCGGTGACCGCAACTGGTGGATCCCGCGTTGGCTCGATCGGATCCTGCCGAACATCGACGTGGAAGGGCACGACGCCGACGTGTACGCCGACGACCCGCGCGACGACGACCTCACGAGGGTGTGATCCATCGACGCGCGATGATGGCGACGACACGCTCGACGCTCGAGGTCGTGCCGGCCGTGGGGCCATGAAGGGGAGGAGAGATCGTGCGACTGCTGCTCACCGGCGGAGGAGTGAACAACCGGGCCATGCACGACGCGTTGGTCAGGATGCTGCCCAAGCCGATCGAGGAGTCGACCGCCTTGTGCATCCCCACCGCGCAGTATGGGCACCCGCATGTCGGGCCGGGCGTGAAGCCGTGGGGGTTCGTCAGCGGACGCGAGGACTCGCAGATGACGCAGCTCGGCTGGAAGTCGGTGGGCCTGCTCGAGCTCACCGCGCTCCCCAGCATTCCCGAGGAGCGCTGGGTGCCGTTGGTGCAGGAGACCGACGTGCTGTTGGCCGCGGGCGGCGACGCGCTCTACCTGGCCCACTGGATGCGCGAGTGCGGTCTGGCCGACATGATCCCGTCGTTGCGCGACACGGTGTGGGTGGGCCTCAGCGCGGGGAGCATGGTGATGACGCCTCGCATCGGTACGCCGTTCATGGGCTGGCAGCCACCGTGGGGCGATGACCGCGCGTTGGGCGTGGTCGACTTCTCGATCTACCCGCACCTCGACCACCCGATGCTGCCCAGCAACACCATGGCCAATGCCGAGAAGTGGGCCGCCATGCTCGACTGCCCTGCGTACGCGATGGACGACGACACGGCCATCACCGTGGTCGACGGTGCGGTCGAGATCGTGTCCGAAGGTCACTGGCGACGGTTCGAGCCGACCGACGGCTGATCAGCGGAGTTCGAGACGCTCGTGTCGTTGGCCGGTGAGACCGGCGATGAGTTCGAAGTCTTTGTCCAGATGCAGCACGGTGAGCTCGGCGAGTTCGGCGGTGGCGGCGATCAGCAGATCGGGTATCGACGGTGCGCGATGCAGCCCGCGCTCAGCGAGTGCGAGCTGCAACTCCAGCGCCCGGTCCTCGATGCGAGGTGTCAGATACTCCACCGGCATCGATGAGATCGGAGGACCTCCGAGCGCCAGCCGGTGGTCGGTCGCGGTGCGAGCGGAGTAGCCGACCTCCAACCGGGTGACGGTGGAGATGCGCACGAGGCCGCGGTCGATGCGGCTCAGCCATGCTTCGGTCTCGGAGCAGTCCTGCAAGCGAACGAGAGCGGACTTGTCGATGAGCCAGGCAGTCACGTTGAGGCCGTCACGACCACGCGCCGACCATCACGTCGGGGTCGTCGAGATCGGCGGCAAGCGATGCGAGTCGCTGGAGGTGTGCGGTGGTGACCGGGCCGGCCCCGCCTCCGCGTTCACGCTCGAGTGTGCGTCGGAGGTACTCGACGCGGGACAGCCCGACGCGCTTCGCCCGAGCGTCGATCGCCGCGATCAACTCGTCGGGAAGGTTGCGAATGAGGATGTCGGCCATGGTGCTCTCCTGATGATAGTGCATGATATCACCAGCACTCAGGTGGCGCGACCGCGGCGAGCCCGACGCCTCCGCTCGGCGCGATTTGGCGCGACGGGGGGCTCCGCAATGGGGCCGGGTGAGTCGAGTCGGCGAACGGCCGGAGCGTGGCACTCGCAGTACGCCTCTGGCGGGAGCAGCACCTGCACCATGTCGCCCGGCCGCATCAGGCAGCCGTACCGACCGGACCACCGACCGAACAGGTCGCCGTGGAGGTGATCGGGATGCACCTCGATGCATTGCAAGCCGTTGGACCGCAGGAGCCAGGGCGACACCTGGCCCTTGGTGACGACTCCTTCGACCAGTGCCGTCATCAACGTGGCTGCGTCGTCCGGATCGACGTCGATGAGGGTCAGTTCGGGATGGTCGAAGTGCTCCAGCAGCCCGACCGTGTAGCTCCACGACTCGGTGTCGCTCGTGACCTGTACGAGGGCCCATCCGTGGACCCTGATCTGCAGGTCGAGCGCCTGCATCGCTTCTTCATGTGAGTAACCATCGCATTCGAGACACATGCCGGCATCGTGCGCGAGGGGTGTCGCAAGGTTTCCCGCTCCGCCGGTCGGCGGCGGACGGCGGACCGACGATCGCGTGATGGCCGATGCGAAGCGCCGCTACACGGACGGGGTGCCCGATGAGGTGGAACGTCGGTTGCGTGAGCTGTGTCTCGCACTGCCGGAGGCGTACGAGGAGCGAGCGTGGGTGGGCACCCGGTGGATGGTCCGCAAGCGGACGTTCGCGCACGTGCTCGGTGTCGAGGAACCGGGTGCGCCGCCCGCAGTGGTCCTCACCTTCAGGTCAGTGGGGGAGGAGTTGGAGGTGCTGCGCCGCACGGGTCACCCGTTCCACTTCCTCGGGTGGGGCCGCGACGCGATGGGCATGGTGCTCGAGGGCACGTTCGACTGGGACGAGGTGCGTGAACTCGTCACCGAGAGCTACTGCGTGCTGGCCCCGAAGAAGCTGGTCGAGCGCGTCGACCGCTGACACTCAGGTGAGGATCGGCGTCCCGGCAGTGCGCCGCGCGACGTCCTGCACCACGCGGTGCACGAAGTCGAGCTTGCGCTCGACCGGCGCGGTGAGCGTGAACGGGTAGAGGTCACCCTTGCCCATCGCATGGTTGACCCGGTTGAACAGCAGCGACAGCCAATGCCAGTGGACGAGCATCTCGCGGGTCGGCACGTCGTCGTACGAGGTGCGGGGAACGACATCGGCAGCGACCAAGCCATCCACCCGGTCGGACTGCAGCACGAGACCGCCGGCCGCAGCCGTGCTGAGCGTGTCGGTGATGTGCAGGTAGTGGGCGAAGGACTCGGCGAAGTCCTCCCACGGGTGCATGGTCGCGTACTCGGAGATGTACGACTCCTCCCACCCTTCGGGTGCGCCCGACGCGTAGTGGCGATCGAGGGCGTCGCTGTACGACTCGCGTTCGTCTCCGAACAGTTCGCGGCATTCATCGATCCAGTCGGTCTGCTCGACCAGGACCCACTGGTAGTAGTGGCCGACCTCGTGGCGGAAGTGGCCGAGCATCGTGCGGTACGGCTCGCCGAGACGAATGCGCAATGCCTCTCGGTAGTCGTCGAGGGTCTCGACCAGATCGATCGTGACAACACCGTTCGCATGGCCGATGGTCACGCGGCCCTGCCCCGAGTAGGACGACAGCAGGTCGAACGCCAGCCCACCCTCACGCTCGTAGAACGGATCGACGGGCAACCCGAGCTCTGCGAGTTGTACCAGCAGCCTGCGCTTCACCTCGCCGGCGTTGGCCAGCTTCTCCAGCGCGATGGTGTCCGATGCGTCGGGCCGCTGGCGGGTGAGTCGGCACGAGCTGCACTGGCCGGAGCCGGCGTCGTCGGCGACCAGCCAGTTGCACCGCCAGTCGCGGTTCGAGCACGGGCTCCATGTGCGTCCGTCGATCTCGACGCCTCCCGGCGCGGCCTCGACCATGGTGAGGCTCGGAGGATGGAAGCCGACGGCCAACCCGCACAGGCGGCAATCGAGCGTTTCGAGGACGGTGACGTCCCCGCATCGGGGGCAACGGAGCATTCGCACGGCGGCAAGCTACCAGCGGGTCCGAAGCGGCCATCCTCCGGCGGGACGCCTCACCTGGCACCGAGCACGTGGGCTGCGCTCACACATCGATCGTGGATGGCGCCAGCCGGCTGAGGATGCGCCGCTCGGCGGGCCAGGCCTCCACCAGCGCTTCCGGAGCCACTCGCTTCGCGGCGTAACGCAACGCGAGGGCCACGACCACGATGTCGTCGAGCGGGCCGATCACCGGCAGGAACTCGGGGATCAGGTCGACGGGCGAGAGCACCCACAGGCCGGCGATCGCCACCGCCACTCGCACCCGGCGTGGCACTCTCGGATCGCGGCGAAGTCGTCGAGCAGTGGTGACGCACGCCGGCAACACCGTGGCCAGGTCCTTGGCGAGTCCGGGCGGCAGGCGACGGGCGAGAAGGATCATCGCCAGCCACGACACCACGACGACACTCACGGCGAGGATCGGCCATTGCCACCACATGTCGCGTTCGACTGTACCGATGTCCGCAACGCGACACGCCGGCGACGGTCAGCGCTGATGAAGGAGCGTCGGGAGCATCGCCGCGGCCACCTCGGCGGGTCGTTCCTCGTGCGAGAACAGGCCCGCGTTCGGGATGACCTCCAGATGCGCCTGCGTGAAGTCGCTCACCATGTCCTTCGCCCAGGCGACCGGGAAGAAGGCATCCTTCTCGCCCCACACCAGCGTGACGGGGGCGTCGATGCGCGCGTGAAGGCTCTTCAGTTCGTGCACGTGGCGGTAGTCGAAGCTGCGCAGCAGTCGCATCGTGGCGTTCCGGTACTCCTTGGATTCGTGCAGCCGCCGGAGGAAGAACTCGTCGAACTCACCGTCGAGCAACGACCTGTCGACGAAGGCATCGCCCAGCACGAACTTGTTGCGACGCAGGCCCGGCTTGCCGGCCAACCAACCGAGTGTTGCGCCGAACCCCGGAATCTTCCGGCCCATGATGAACGACTTGAACCGCCAGCCAAGCCCGGTGGATTGCTCGGTGTCGATGAGCACCATTCCGCGCACTCGCGAGTCTCCGGCCACCGCATGGCGGGCGATCATCCCGCCGCTGTCGTGACCGACGACCACGACGTCGGTCAGTCCCAATGCGTCGATCGCCCGGCGGACGCTCGTGATGTGGTGCTCGATGGTGAGGGGTGCATCGGTGGCGTAGCGGCTCGAGCCCGCGCCGGGCAGGTCGATGAGGTGGCAGGTGACGTGCTCGGCCAGATGGGGGAGCAGCAGGCGGAAGGTCGCGCTGTTGACCGGCCAGCCGTGCACGAACAGCACGTCGGGACCGCTGCCCACCACTCGATACGCGATCTCGCCGATGTCGGCCTGGATGAACCGCGACGGGGGCTGCCGGAAGAGGTCGCTGGCTTCGGAGTCGGTGAGGCTCATGCCGCACCCGCATCGTGGATCTTCGCTGCAGGAGCAAAGAACGACTCCGGCACTTCGTGGGCGCCTGCGTGGTTGGGAGCGGTCATCGCTGGTCCTTCGGGTGTTTGTAGCGGTCGCTGCGAAATGTAATCGCAGTGATCACTACAATCAAGTGCGATCGGTACAATCGCCAGCGATGGGCCACAAGCACACCAAGGACGAGATCCTCGATGGAGCGCTTGCTGCCGCATTCGACGAAGGGTTGAGCCAACTCACGTTCGGCCGGCTCGCCAAGCGCCTGGGTATCAGCGACCGTGTCGTCGTGTACTACTTCCCCACGAAGGACGCGCTCATCGGCGAGGTGTTGTACGCCATGGGTGCACAGCTGCAGGCTGCGCTCGCGCCGGCGTTCGCTGCCCCCGCCGCCGACCACCTGGGGTTGCTGCGTGCCGCCTGGCCCATCGTCACCCGAGCCGATGCCGACCGGGTGTTCGCGCTGTTCTTCGAGGCAGCAGGTCTGGCAGCGGCCGGTCACGAGCCGTATCGCTCGCTCGTCCCGCAACTGGTCGACGCGTGGGTCGAGTGGGCTGCGTCGCTCATCCACGGCACGAAGGCCCGGCGGCGCACCGAAGCCGAGGCGGCCATCGCGCTCATCGATGGGCTGCTCATGTTCCGCCAGCTCGCGGGGCCGGCTGCCGCCGATCGCGCGGCGCGGAAGATCCTCGCCGCGCGCTAGGGGGCGATGTGGAACTTCGGTCCTGACCCGGCGCCGGGCGGGCGGCCGCCGGCGAGGATGACGCTCACGTCGTCGAGGCCGACGGTGGCCGCGACGAGTGGTCGGGGGTCGATGACGCCATCGGCGTACGCGGCAATGGTGTCGGCGAGTGCCGGCGACGCGGACAGGATGCCGACGGCGGTGACGTCCTTCAGCGCCAGGGTGCGTGTGTCGATGTGGCTGGGCGTGCCGGCCAGTCCGATGTACACCACTCGCCCCGCCGGTTCGACGAGGTCGAGCGCGAGCGCCGGAACATGGGCCGCGTGCGACGCGTCGACCACCGCGTCGAAGGGGATGTCGTCGGGCACCACGTGCAGCCAGGTGTGCTCGAAGCCGAGTGACCGGGCGAACGCGAGTGAGTCGTCGGTGATGCCCAGCAGGTGCACCTCGGCACCCTGAGCCCGGACGAACATCGCCACCAGCAACCCGATGGTGCCCGGGCCGACCACGAGTACTCGGTCGCCGAGGCCGGCGTCGGTCGCCCGAGCTGCGCGAAGCGCGTTGCCGCCCGGCTCGACGAGTGCGCCGAGCACCGCGTCCACCGAGTCGGGGAGTACGTGCAGCGACGACACCGGCACCGCGAGCTGCTCGGCCAGTGCGCCGTCGCGGCCGCCACGGATGCCCACTTCCTCGCGCTGCTCGCACACGTGCTGCACGCCTCGGCGGCACCGGCGGCACGTGCCGTCGCCGAGCATCGTGTCGCCCATCACCCGTCGCCCGATCCAGCTCGGGTCGACCCCGTCGCCGATCGCCTCGACGACCCCGCACCATTCGTGCCCGAGGATCATCGGATAGTGCGAATGGCCCTGGTGCAGGTACGCCATCTCGCCGCTGAAGAACTCGGCATCGGTGCCGCAGACCCCGACCCGCTCGACGCGGACCAACGCCTCGCCGTGCCCCACCGTCGGCGTGGGGACCTCTCGCACCCCACCCTCGAGCGCAGCCGTCAGGACGTACGCCTTCACCGCGAATGCTCGCCACGTGAAAGGGCATCGACAATGCCGTCGACGTCGTACACGCATCCGCCCCAACTGCCGCCACCGACGGCTTGCAGCGCGGCCCACAGGCGGGTGTCGTCGGGGACCCGAGGGTCGCGCACGAGCGCGTCGTTCATCCGTCGGCGCTCGACAGCTGCGATGTCGGGTTCGACGACGTCGACCCGTCCGGTGTTCTGCACCGTGTCGATGTGGATCTCGACGACGTCGCCGTCGCGGAGCCGGCCGATGGGACCGCCCGCCCACGCTTCGGGGCTGACGTGCCCGATGCACGGACCCGTGGACACACCGGAGAACCGGCCATCGGTGACGAGCGGAATGCGCCCGTTGGGGTCGACAGCCTTGAGCGCGGCCGTGATCTGGTAGGTCTCGGGCATCCCGATGCCGGGTCCGAGGCCGATGAGCACGAGCACTTCACCGGGCTCGATCGTGTTGCGCTTGATGGCATCAATGGCCGCGTCCTCGGTGGTGAACACGCGAGCCGCGCCGCGGTGATGGAAGACGCCACGATCGTCCAACAGGTGTGGCGCCATGGCGGTGCTCTTGACGATGGCGCCGCCCGGTGCGATGGATCCGGTCAGGAACGTGACGGTGCTGGGCAGCCGTCGGTCGAGCGGGCGGATCACGTCGTCGGGATCGATGCCGTCGACCTCGGCCAGCCGGTCGCGGACGCGGCGTCGACGGTCGGAGGTCTCCCACCAGGCGAGGTCGTCACCGAGCGTGCGGCCGGTCACCGTGCGGGCGTCGAGACGGAGGGCGCCGGTGCCCGCGAGTTGCAGCATCACCTCCGGCACGCCGCCGGCGAGGAACACGTGGACGGTGGCGAAGTGCTTCGGGCCGTTGGGGAGCGCGTCCACCAGACGAGGGACCGCTGCGTTCACCGCCACCCAGTCGGCCAGCACAGGCCGGGAAAGCCTTGCCGCGTGGGCGATGGCCGGCAGGTGGAGCAGGAGGTTGGTGGAACCGCCGACCGCGGCGTGGAGGACCATAGCGTTGTGAACGGAGTCATCAGTGAGGATGTCGGCGGTGGTGACGCCCTGGGCCGCGAGCCGATGCAGCGCCTGCGCCGATCGGCGGGCCATGCCGCGCCAGATGGCGGTGCCCGACGGGCTGAGCGCGCTGTGGGGCAGTGACAGCCCCAGCGCTTCGGCGACCACCTGTGAGGTGGCTGCGGTGCCCATGAACTGGCACCCGCCTCCGGCCGAGCCGCAGGCGCGGCACCCCATGACCGACGCGTGGTCGAGGGTGATCTCACCGCGGGCGAAACGGGCCGACAGGGTCTGCACGGTGCCCGTGTCCTCCGCGTCGCGGGCGAGGAGGGTGACCCCGCCCGGCACGGCAACGGCGGGCAACGAGGGCACGCCGGCGAGTGCCATGAGCGTGGCGGGGAGTCCCTTGTCGCACGAGGCGACCCCGAGCACGCCGCGGCAAGTGGGCAGCGAGCGGATCAATCGGCGCATCACGACCGCTGCGTCGTTGCGGTACGGCAGCGAGTCGAGCATGCCGGCGGTGCCGTTGGTGCGGCCGTCGCACGGATCGCTGACCGCACCGGCGAAGGGGATGGCGCCGAGCGATGACATCTCGCGTGCGGCGGCTTCGACCAGCAGGCCGATCTCCCAGTGGCCGGTGTGATAGCCGAGCGCCACGGCCTCGCCGTCGGGCCCGCGGAGCCCACCCTGGGTGCTGATGATGAGGTACTCCGGCGAGCGCAGTCGGCTGGGTGACAGCCCCATCGCGACGTTCTGCGTCCAGCCGAACAGGTTGCCACTGCTGGTGGTGCGCAACATCTCGGCATCGAGCGGCAGCCGCCCTTCGGGACCTTCCGCGGTGGTGACGAGTTGGTCGATCTCGTCGTCGCCCGAGTCGAGCACCGGGTCGGTCACAGATCCACCTCGACCGTGGTGGCGTCGGGGTCGCCGGCGAACCTCGCAGTCGTGATGCGGTGACGTCCTGACGCAGGCTGCCATGTCCGCTGTGCGCTGTCTCGCGTGGACAGGTGATCGAGCGGGACGACGACCTCGAACGACGCTCGGCCGCCAGCGGGCACGTCGACGCGGGTGAAGCCGATGAGGCGGTGGGGCGCCTGCGCGTCGGGGAGTTCGGCGTACACCTGCACCACGTCGGTGCCGTCGCGGAGGCCGGTGTTGTGCACGGTGCCGCCCACGACCAGGGTGGGTCCGTTCAGGGTGGTCGCGACGTCGGTGACGGCGAACGTGGTGTACGACAGTCCGAAGCCGAAGGGATACGCGGGCGTGATGCCGTGTCGGGCGGCGCGCGACCAGCCGTGCCAACGGTCGTACGTGAAGGTGGTCGCGTCGCGATCGAACTCGGGCAGGTCGGCTTCGTCGACCGGCACCGTGAACGGCAGGCGTGCCGATGGATTGACGACACCGGTGAGCACGTCGGCGAGCCCGGGCCCTGCCTCGGCGCCGCCGTACCAGGCCTGGGTGATGGCGGCGACACTGTCGGCCCACTCGGTGGTGATGACGGCACTTCCGGCCTGGATGACCACCACGGTGCGCGGGTTGGCCGCGGCGACGGCCCGGATGACCGACACGTCGTCGGGGAGGAGCCGCAACGACTCGCGGTCGCCGCCGCGGCTGAACATGCGCGGCCGATCGGCCATCCGCGACGGCTTGGTGATGGGTGCGATGTGCTCGAGCTGTGCCTGGAAGCGGTCGACCACGTCGGGCTCGTCGCCCTGCGGGAACAACGACATCAGCGATGCGTCGGTCTCGCCGATGTACTCGCCCTCGTCGACATAGGTGTAGCCGACCACGACGATGGCGACGTCGGCACCGCCGGCGACCGCTGCAGCTCGCGTCGCGTCGGAGCCGTCGTCGTGGGTGACGTCGGTGATCGCCTCGCGGAGACCGTCGAGCACAGTGCGACACGACAGATCCCACACATCGCTCGACCCTCCGTCACCGATGTTCACCGTGTCGGCGAGTCGACCGAACACGGCCACGCGCTGCGACGCCTGCAGCGGCAGCACCGCCGCTCCCTCGACGGGCTCGTTGCGCAGCAACAACACCGAACGACCGGCGGCCTCGCGGGCGAGCGCACGGTGCTGCGGCGAACCGAGGATCCCCGCGGACGGTGAGGGAGCCGACAGCACCTCGTCGAATCGAAGGAGTGTGGCGATGACTCGAACGACGGATCGGTCGACGTCGGCCCAGGTGACCTCGCCGCGCTCGATGGCTGTAGGCAGGTGTTGCTGGCGAACCATTCGATACGGCATCTCGATGTCGAGACCGGCCTTCACCGACGTGGCGGCGTCGCGCAGGCCGAGGATCCAGTCGCTGATCACGAACCCCTCGAACCCCCACTCGTCGCGGAGCACGTCGGTGAGCAACTGGTGGCTCTGGCCGCACCATTCGCCGTTCACGCTGTTGTAGGCCGACATCACGGAGGCGACGCCCTCGTCGACGACGCGCCGGAAGTGGGGCAGGTACACCTCGTGGAGCGCGACGTCGTCCACCTGCACGTCGACGCTGAACCGTGCGTTCTCCATGGAGTTGCAGGCGAAGTGCTTCACGCAGGCCATCACGTGCCGCTGGAGTCCGCGGGTGAGCGCGGCGCCGAACTCGCCCACGTGATGCGGGTCCTCGCCGTAGGTCTCCTGTGCACGGCCCCACGCGGGATGACGGAGCAGGTTGATGCACACGGCACCGGTGAGGTTGGCGCCGACGGCTCGGAGCTCGCTGCCGATGGCGTCACCGATGCGTTCCTCGAGGTCGACGTCCCAGGTGGCGCCACGCGCCATGGCCACCGGGAACGCGGTGGCGTTGCCGACCACGGCGCCGCGAGGGCCGTCGGAGAAGCGGATGCCGGGGAACCCGACTCGGTCCAGTTCGGCGCCGGTGAAGACCGCCTTGTGGTAGCCATCGTCCGACAGGAACTTCAGCCCTGCCCACGTCGGCGCATCGCCGTCGAGACACCACAGCCGCTCGTACTCCGAGAGCGTCGCGGTGAGTGCACGTGCGGCGTCCTCTGCGGAGGTTCCCTGACGGACGGCCTCGCGGGCTTCGTCGAACGTCGTGATGCGCGTCATGGGTCGGCTCCTCGCAGGATCCCGCGGAACAGGGGTACCGCCGATGTTGGCAGAACTCGGGTGCCTCCCTGGTCGTCGGCCCCGGCGTGCCGAGTGTGCGCATTCGCAACAGCAATCCCCGTTCATGTCACATCTCGACCTGGAGCGCCGCAGGTCGACGAGGGACATGACGGCACATGCTGCGTCTGTGGTGGTCCGTGGTGGTCCGTGCTGGTTCTGTCCGGGCCCTCTCGGACCGTATTTCGTCGTAGGTCCGCTGCACGCGTCGGAGGTGACCTTGGTCCCTGCCGAGGTCGGGGGACCCTCGCCGATACTTGGGCGCATGACCAACGGGGTTCAGCTGGGCGTCGATTTCGGTCGACGAGAACCCTGGTTCGCGCGCCGTCCCCGGTTGGCGCTGTCCGTGGCCGTGGTGTTGTTCGTCGGCATCTTCGTCCTGCAGCTGGTCGTGCACGGCACCGACGACTCGTTGTCCGAGCTGTACGTCCTGCCCGTGTCGCTGGTCGCGTTCGCGTTCGGCTACCGCTCGGCCATGATCGCCGGTGTCGTGGCCGTGCTGCTGTTGGTCACCTGGGCCCTGCTCACGGGCAGTTCGCTCAGCCCGCTCGCCTGGACCACGAGCATCGGTCTCATCCTGCTGCTCGGCGCGCTGGTGGGTGCCTCCGCCGACCGCATTCGCGACGCGCGACGTGCCGAGCGGTACGCCTACCAGATCTCCATGATGCAGCGCGATGCCGCCGAGGTGAACGACACCGTCGTCCAGAGCATCGCCGCCGCCAAGTGGATGTTGGAGGCCGGTCAGATCGAGCGCGCCGGGGCGTTGCTCGATGAGACAGCCACCACGGCGCAGGGGCTGGTCTCACGAGTGCTCGGCGCGGCGAGCGCGCTCACCGACGACGTACGCCGGCCGCACCGGGTGTTGTACTCCTCCGACGCCGAGTGAACCTCTGGTCACGGAGCGCGTCTGATGGCATGATGACGGAGTGGCCGGGAGACGAACCCGGTCCACGGAGCAGGGCGGTGACGGGATGGATCTGCTTTCACTCGACGGTGAAGCGGCACAGCACGCCGTCGAGGTCGCGCCCCGGGTGTGGTGGGTGGGCGACGTGCTCGTCGGCGATCCGTTCCAGTGCCATGCCTACCTCATCGAGGCGGGCGACTCCTCCGTGCTGGTCGACCCTGGCTCGTCGCTCACCATCGAGACCACCCTGCGCAAGATCCAAGAGGTCGTGCCGCTCGACCGCATCGCCAAGATCATCCTCCACCACTCCGATCCCGACGTCGCCGACTCGCTGCACGACCTGAGCCGAGTGCTCACCCGCGACGACATCACCGTCGTCACCGAGTGGCGGTCAGCGCTGCTGCTGCGGCACTTCGCCGGTCGCTTCCCGTTCGAGTCCATCGAGGATCTCGGGTGGAAGCTGCAGCTGCCGGAAGGTCGATGCCTCGAGTTCCTCCTCACGCCGTACCTCCACTTCCCGGGTGCGTTCGTCACGTACCTGCGCGACTGCGACGTGCTGTTCTCCGCCGACCTGTTCGGAGGGTTCAACCGGGCCAATCGGCTGTGGGCCGAATCCGCAGCCGACTTCGAGGACCTGCGCCAGTTCCACGAGCACTACATGCCCAGCCGCGACCTGCTGATGGCCGGGCTGGCCAGCATCAGCGCGGCATTCCCCGACCTCGAGGCAGTGTTGCCGCAGCACGGGTACCTGATCCCCAAGCCGCTGCTGTTCTCGATGTTCTACCAACTGGCTCGGTTGGAGTGCGGCGTGATGCGCATCTCGCAGAGCGATGCTCACCTCGCCCATCTGATGGGCGTGGCCGCGGCAGTGCGTCGCGTCGAGGACGTGCTGGACCTCGTGTTGCCGCTGCCCGAACGAATGGATCGAGTGGCCACCGAACTCGCCGCCATCCTTCCGCTGCGCCGGCTGTGGGCCGAGACGGGCGATGGCCACGGGCGGATCGTCCGCATCGATCGCGACCACGAACTCGGCGATTTCATCGACACGTGGACACCCACGACCGACCTGCTCCACCCGCTCACGCTGCCCCAGCGCGCCGGCGACACGAAGGTCACCATCGTCCTCGAGACGTTCGAGTCATGGGCGCTCACACCGGAGCTGGAAGTGCTGCTCAACATGGTCGCGATACGGGTGCGCAAGGTGGTCGACGAGACCATGCGCATCCGCGAGGCACGGCTCGTGGAACTCGACCTGCGCGAAGAGACGATGCACGATCCGCTCACCGGGCTGTTGAATCGTCGGGCGCTCGCCCAACCGATGCCGCTGTTCGAACCGGCTGCAGTGCTGATGATCGACATCGACCACTTCAAACGGATCAACGACGCACACGGACACCTGGTGGGCGACCTCGTGCTGCGCGCCGTTGCCACTGCGGTCACCGACTCCATCCGGCACACCGATCTGGCGTTCCGCTACGGCGGTGAGGAGATCCTCGCGATCGTCGAACTCGACAACAGCGGCGATCCCGTCGAGGCTGCCCACTCCATCGCCGAGCGCGTGCGCACCATGGTGGAGTCCATCAATCCGGCCTCGTTCGGCCTGCATGCTCCCATCACCGTCAGCGTGGGAGCGGCCGTCATCGTGCCCCAGGTGGCGCTGTCCGAGAACGTCCACCACGCCGACGAGGCGCTGTACAAGGCAAAGACCGAGGGCCGCAACCGGGTGATGGTGGCCGCGGCCTGACGACACGTGTTCGCCACCAGGGGTAGGGTCGCGCGACATGGTGAAGAAGCATCGGTTCCGCATCGGGGTCTCCACGATCGCGGTGTCGGTGGTCGCCGCGGGCTCGGCCATCGCCATGGCGATCAATGGAGTCATCAAGGCCAGCGTGGGCGGCATCATCGTCGCCGCGGCACTGGGGATGATCGCAGTCTGGGTGTTGCTGCTCGTTCCCGTGGTGTGTGGCTCGAGGGTGCGCGTCGGACTGGGCACAGTCGACTTCGCGGACGGCCAGCCCGTCGACGTGCAGCACCTCGACATCAGGGTGTTGCGCGTGCTCTCGCTGGGCACGTACCTGCAGATCACGGTGGAGCGGGCCGATTCGCCCCCCATTGCGATTCCGCTCGCGCGCAACGGCAAGCCCAGCCACCGCCCCGCCGACTATGCAGCGCTCGCGGCAGCGATGCGGGTGAACCCCGACAACGCCAACGCCGTGGCACATGTCGAGCTCCTCGCCGCTGCCTGACCCCGCATCACACGTCAGTGGTCGTTCGGGTCACTCGGGGATGGGGACCTCGCGGGTCGCGGCCAGGGGGCCGTCGGCGGTGTGCAGCGGCGTGCCGTCGATGTGCGCAGCGACGAGCGCGGCCACCACATCTGGGTGGCTGTAGTTCAAGGCGTGAGCGCCCGGCACCACGACCGCGTGCGCGTGCGGGATGGTGTGCAGGACACTCACACGGTCGAGCCGGATGAGCGGGTCGCGCTCGCCGACCACGACCAGCGTGGGCACCCGCAGCGCTTGGAGGCGCTCGATGGTCGGGAACCGGGTCATCGCTCGGAACAGCGACAGGCTCAGCCCGACACCGAAGTGCAGGTAGTCGCGCACCGCGATGGGCACCATCGAGAGCGGCTCCCGAGGGCCCACCACGGCCATTTGCCACAGTGCACGGCCGAGTGGCTGGTTGTTCGGGCCGCCGGCGGGTGACACGAGCACCACCCGTTCCACCAGTTCGGGGAAGTCCGCGGCAAGGGCACAGATGGTGGGGCAGCCGAGCGAGTTGACGACGAACGTGGCGCGCTCGACCCCGACGGTCTGGCAGTAGTGCGCCAGCGCCGCGGCGAGTCGCGGCAGATCGATACGGCCCTTCAGGCGATGGCTGCGGCCGTGACCCGGCAGGTCGGGCACGAAGGTGCGGAATCGGGGGGCCAGAAGCGCCGCGGTGGGTTGCATGTAGGTGCCCGAGATGCCGAAGCCGTGCACGTGCACGATGGCGGGCGCGTCGGCGTCGTCGAGGTCCGCGCGGCGATGGAACATCGGCAGCCCATCGACGATGAGCCACCCCGACTCGAGGGGCGCGACGTCAGATGTACTCACGGCGCGGCTCGTCGACGTGTCGGTCATGGGGCGCGACTTTATGTGAACCGAATCCAGGAGGCTGACTCGAGCCCGGTCATACGGTCATGTCCAGAGTCGGAGCACGGTGAACAACGCCATCCCCACGACGATCATCGCGGTCATGTTCCGCCAACGGGCGAACACGAGTCCGGCGGCGAGCACCGCCCACATCTGATGGTTGTGCCAGCTGATGAACGGCGCGTGGTCGCGGGTGAGGACGGCGGGAGCGACGATGGCCGTCAGCGCGCACACCGGCGCGTAGCGCAGCGCCCGTTCGACCATCGGTGGGAGCTCCAGCGACGGCGGCAACACGAAGAAGCTGCTGCGCGTCGCGAAGGTGACCACGGTGAGCCCGGCGATGGCGACGAGCATGTACAGGGTGTCGTCGAAGCCGTTCACGAGGTGCTCCAGGCGTCGGCCGCCATGGCGACGGCGCCGCCCACCAACACCGAGACCAGCAACCCCAGCTTCATCGGCATGCCCACGGTGAGCACCGACAGCACCGCCGTGACCACGATGCCGGCAACGGCGGGGAACTTGTTGGCCATGGGGATCAACACCGCGAGCAGGGCGAGCGAGGCAGCCAGCTCGAGACCCCACTGAGTGGGTGCCAGACCGCCGAGCAGGATGCCGGCGATGGAGGCGATCTGCCAGGCCACCCAGTTGACCATCGCGCCGCCGTAGAAGTACCCGTGCTGCTCGGCCGTGCCTCGCTCGGTGTCGTCGGCGAAGCGGCGCTGGAACAACGCGAAGCCCAGGTCACCGTTCAAGTAGCCGGCCAACAGGCGCTGCCGCCACGGCAGGCCGATGAAGTAGTTGCGAGAGGCCGCCGAGAAGATGACGAACCGCAGGTTCACCAATGCGGCCGTGATCCACACCACCCACAGCGGCGCGCCCACCGCCAGCAGCGGCAGCGTGGCCAGCTGTGCGGAACCGGCGAACACCATCAGCGTGAACACCAGCGCGATCGGCACGGTCATCCCGGCATTGACGATGGCCACACCAGTGACCACACCCCACACCGAGATGGCGAGCGCGAGCGGCATCATCGCGGCGATGCCCTCTCGGTACGACTCCTTCGTGAACGGCGCGATCCAGCGGTGCCGTGCTCGCCTCATCGAGCGAGGTGATCGAATTCGAGTTCGATCACGCCCCGACTGTCCACGTCGGTGAGGATGCGCACCGCACGGCGGCCCGACCATGGTCCCTCCTCGTCGCTGTCGCGCAGCGCGGGAAGGGTCTTGCCGCGGCACACGCTGTGCCCGGTGTCGACTCGGATGGGGAGTTCCTTCCACGTGAACAGGTGCGGCGCCAGCAGATAACTGATGGTGGTGGAGTCGTGCACGTAGATGCCGTGCACGTGGTTTCGCTCGAGGTAGAAGGCCGAGTAGTACGGCACGATGGCGGCGAGGTGTGCGGCCCGGGCACCGGGGATGGCGGAGAACCTGGCGAGGTCGTCGCTGGTCATGGTGATGCGGTGGGTGACATCGAGCCCGGCCATCACGATGGGGCAGTCGGCGCCGAACACGATGTCGGCGGCTTCGGGGTCGTTCAGCACATTGGCCTCTGACGCGGGGGAGGCGTTGCCACTGGTGAACGCCGCGCCACCCATGACCACGATCTCCTTCACGAAGGACGTGAGATCCGGCTGCATCAGCATCGCCAGCGCCATGTTGGTGAACGGACCGAGGAGCACCACCGTGATCTCATCGGGCTCGGCCATCACCGTGTCGATGATGAACTGCGCGGCGTGCACCGGGAGGGTCTCGCGCGTGCTGGGCGGCAGGTGCACGTTGCCCTGCCCGTCGTCGCCGTGCACGAAGGCGACCGGCCCGCGGTAGTTCATGGCCAGCGGGCGCGAGGCGCCCTGCGCGACGGGGATGTCGGGTCGTCCGGCGATGTCGAGCAACCGCAGGGCGTTGGTGGTGCACACGTCGGTGTGGGCGTTGCCGAACACCGTGGTGAGCCCGACCACTTCCAGCTCCGGCGAGGCCAGCGCATAGAAGATGGCCATGGCATCGTCGATGCCGGGATCGGTGTCGATGAGGATCCGTCGCGCTGAGGTCACCGTGCGAATGTACCGGTGTCAGGCGTGCGGCTGCTCAGGTGCGAGGCGCATCCAGCGGGTGATGGCTGCCGCGATGAGCACGTGGGAGGCGGCAGCGACGAGCAGTGCCTCACCGATGCCGATCGCATTGGCGGCTGCACCCCAACCGATGCCGCCGATGGAGGCGCCGAGCCACACCATCAGCATCACCACCGACGACGCTCGCCCGCGGATCCATGCGGGCAACAGCAACATGAACATGGAGTAGGTGATGTTCATGGTGGCCATCGCGGCGGCACCGGTGAGGAGTACGCCGAGGACGGCCAGCGGGAGCCACGTGGTGAGGCCGACGACAGCGGCGCCCACCGCCCACACGAGTGCCGAACCGAACACCAATCCGTCAGGACTCGCGAGATGGCGCACCCTGGGCAGCAGCCACACTGCGAGCACGGCCCCGACGCCGAAGCCCGCGGCGAGCATGCCGAACTCGCCGGCCGAGGTGTCGAGCCTGGTGCGCGCCACTGCGGGCAGCAACGCCACCATCGAGCTCGTGGTGATGAACGCGAGCATGATGCGCCACGCGTACCGACGAAGGATGGGCCGGTCGCGGAAGTAGCGGAATCCGGTGCGCATCGCGTCCCACGCTCGTTCGTCGGAGGTGGGGCCGGGACGTTCCGGCCGGTAGCGCCACAGGACGAACACGATGCCCAGGAACGACACGGCGTTGAGCATGAACACCGCCCCCGCACCTGCGGCGGCGATGACCACCCCCGCCAACGCCGGCCCCACCGACTGCGAACCGTTGTACGAGATGTTGTTGAGGCCGATCGCCTGGGTGAGTTCTTCGGGGCCCACCAGGTCGGGGATGAGGGCCATGAACGGAGGGCCCGCCATCGTGAGCACGATCGACAGCAGGAACGTGCCCGTCAACAGCATCGGGACGTCGAGCTGATCGGTCATCTCGAGTACCCCCAAGGCGGCGGCGAACAGCATCGCCGTGACCTGGCACACCAGCAGCAGCTTGCGACGATCGATCACGTCGGCGAACACCCCGGCGGGCACGGCGAAGATGAAGCCGGGGATGGCCCATGCGGTCTGCACCAGGCTGACAATCGCCGGGGAGTCACTGAGATCGGTGATGGCCCAGCCGGCACCGACGGTGTGCATCGTCGTGCCGATGTTCGACACGAACCCGGCGATCCACAGCCCGCGGAACACGCGCAGTCGAAGCGGTGACCACGGCCCGAGCGGCGGCGCAGGAGGAGCGGCGGCGGTCACCGACGCAACCACACGGTCATCGCCCCGAAGCCTCGATTGCCCCACGAGTGGAACGGACGCAGCGTGCCGTGTCGAGGTTCGTCACGTCGCTCGTGGCCGCCGAACGCGGCACCCTCCCAAGCGATGGGCTGCAGCACCGCGTCGATTCCGGGAAGCCCGTCGGCGCAGGGCGCGACCTGGCCGAGTTCGACCAGTGCGATGTCGCCACCCCGAAGCGAGGGGACGTCGGCCTCTTCGGCGCAGAGCACGAACGGGCCGAGCTCCACTGCGACGCACCCGCGTGCGGCCTCGTTGCGCGGATGGCCCTGCACCGCTCGCGGCGACGCGGCGAGCGCCTCGCTCACCGGGTCGTCGTCGGCGCCGTGCCAGTCGGGCAGCGCCGCGAGCCACCGTGTGAGGTTGGTGGGGCAACAGGTGACGTCGTACCAGGGGAGTCGCCTCGCCGGAAACCGCTCGAGTACCGAACTGGCGGAGAAGTCGCCGAAGTACCACGGGTTGGCCTCGTCGCCGTGTGTCGCCGTGAGTGGACTGGAGTAGAACCAGGAACACCCGTCGTCGCTCACTCCGGCGAGCAACGCGTTGTGGGTGATGCGACGCTCGATGGCCACATCGCCCAGTCGTTCGGCGAGACGCGCGGCGGCCACTGCGGCACACGTCTCCGCGTATGCCATCTCGTTCGGCAGCTCGTACGGCCGGCCGATGCTCTCGTTGACCCACCGGCCGCCGACGCCGCCGGTGATGTACATCCGCGTGTCGACGAGCTCGGTCCACCAGCGGCGCACCGTGTCGGCGAGTTCGTGGTCGTCGAGCGCGATCGCCGCGTCCCATGCTCCTGTGGCGAGATACAACGCGCGTACGGCGTGTCCGCTCGGGCGGTCCAGCGCACCGGGAACTGCGTCGACGAAGCGGCGTGCCTGCAGGGCGTAGCGCGAGTCGCCCACGGCGCGGCCGAGTGCGCAGAGTGCGATCTCGATCTCGGGGTGCCCATCGGTGGCGCCCTCGTGCGCGCCGCCGGGGCCGAACTCGGCCACCACGTGGTCGCCCACCCGAACGGCCGCGTCGAGCAACCACGTGTCGCCGGTGATCGCGTGGTGGGCGACTGCCGCCTCGATGAAGTGGCCCATGCAGTACAGCTCGTGGGAACCTTCCAACCGCTGGTAGCGCCGCTCGGCGAAGAAGGTGTGCAGGTAGCCGTCGGCTGCCTGTGCGCCGACGATGGCCTCCGCCACCGGCTCGGCCAGGTCGAGGCGCTCGGCGAGCACCGCGCCCTCCAGCCACTTGTACACGTCGCTGTCGGCGAACCACCATCCGCGTCTCGGCGCGTCGGGGGAGCGGAAGTGGTCGACCGCACCGTGCGACTCGAGTCGCGCGAGCAGATGGGGCACGGTGACCGTGCCGACCTGATGCCAGCGTGATCCCCAGAACGTGTTCGGCGGCAGCGAACGAGACATGGCGAGCAGTCTGCCCGCGAACGACCCTTGACGAATGGCCGGGAAGTGTCTAATGTTCGACAAATGTCGGACATTGGTGACCGCCATCCCGAACACGCCCTCGACTACGAACTGGCCGAAGAGGTCGATGCCGACACGCCGGCTCGCCTGAAGGCCATCGCCGACCCGCTGCGCATGCTCATCACCGACCTGGTGTTGGAACGGGCCATGACCGTCAGCGAGCTCGCCGATCGAGTGGGTCGGCCCCGGGGGACGGTCGCCCACCATGTGGACCTGCTGGTCGATGCGGGGCTGCTCCAGGTGGTGCGCACCCGCAAGGTGCGCGCGATGGAGGAGCGCTTCTACGGCCGCACCGCGCGCACCATCAACTTCCCCAGCAGCGCGTACGAGGGGGACCTGCCGTTCTTCCGCGACGCGCGCAGCATGATCGACCAGTCGCCGGAGGCCGACCAGTTGCCCGCCACGTTCACGATGCGTTCCGTGCGCATTCCCGACGAGCAGGCCGCGGCGTTCGCTGCCCGGGTGATGGACCTCGCGCTCGAGTTCAGCCGCATGCCTCGCGGGGGCGATCGCGAGTATGCGTTCCTCGTCGGCTTCTTTCCCACCAACCGCCCTGTTGCTCCGAAGGAGGACCGTCGTGGCGAGTGAACGCATCAAGCTCGGCGCGAGCTACCGCAAGCTCTACCTCGGCACCGCATTGTCGAACATCGGTGACGGCATGTCGGGCATCGCCTACCCGTGGCTCGCCACCGCCATCACCCGCAACCCGCTGCTCGTCGCGCTGGTCGCCGCCGCGCAGCGTCTGCCGTGGCTCGTGTTCACGTTGCCGGCGGGGGTGATCACCGATCGCGTGGATCGCAAGCGAGCGATGGTGCTCATGGACACCCTGCGTTTCGGGTTCACCCTGCTCATCGCCATCGCAGTGTTCTTCCAGCAGGACTCGCTGCCTGCACCCGACGAGGTGAAGAACGTGGTGGGCACTCGTGTCGGCCTCTACGCGTTGCTCATCATCGCCACCCTGCTGCTCGGGTGTGCCGAGGTGTTGCGCGACAACTGTGGCCAGACGTTCATGCCGTCCATTGTGAAGGCCGAGCATCTCGAGCGAGCGAACGGCCGCCTGTGGAGCATCGAGTCGGTGGCCAACACGTTCATCGGCCCGCCCATCGGTTCGCTGCTACTGCTGGTCGCGTTCTCCGCCCCATTCTTCATCGACGCCGGATCGTTCTTCGCCGCGGCGGCCCTCGTGGCGGCGATTCCCGGCTCGTTCCGCGTCGAGCACCCCGATGGTGATGTCGAGCGACCGCCGTGGCGTGCCGAACTCGCCGAAGGAGTGAGGTGGTTGTGGCGGCACCCGTTGCTGCGGGCGATGGCCATCATCCTGGGCGTGATGAACATGGCCTCGAACCTGAGCGGCGCGATGTTCGTGCTGTTCTCGCAGGACGTGCTGGGCGTGACCCCACTCACCTTCACCATCATGGGTTTCGGGTTCGCCATCGGCGCCATCATCGGTGGGTACGCCGCCCCGTGGCTGTCGCGCACGCTCGGCAGCGGCACGTGCCTCGCGATGACCCTCGGATCGGCCGCGGTGACGCAGCTGTTGGTGGGCCTGTCGTCGTCGTGGCCGCTCACCGGCGTCATCTTCGCCTTCGGCGCGCTGCTCGGCTCCACCTGGAACGTCATCACGGTGAGCCTCCGCCAGACCATCATCCCGCCGCACCTGCTCGGTCGAGTGAACAGCGTCTACCGCTTCTTCGCCTGGGGCATGATCCCCATCGGTGCTGCGCTCGGAGGGCTCGTGGTGGCGGTGTCGCGCCACTTCGTGAGCAACGAACTGTCGCT
The DNA here is from genome assembly GCA_016213625.1 of Actinomycetota bacterium. GTDB lineage: Bacteria > Actinomycetota > Acidimicrobiia > Acidimicrobiales > Ilumatobacteraceae > UBA668. The sequence goes on along the minus strand of JACQZZ010000007.1, from coordinate 13,274 downwards.
GCGCATGGTGTTCTTCGTGGACGCCGGCATCCACCTGGTGCTGTTCTTCTTCGCCCGGCGGCTGCTCACCACCGACCGGCTCGAGGCGGCTCGGGCGGCAGCGTTCAGTGCTGACGCCGATCCACAGGGGTCGGCGGAGGCGGCGGTGCCGAGCTGAGCACGTCGCCCACCTTGCGGCCCAGCTGACCGGCGGCCGTGCCGGGCGTGACGTGCACCATGCCCCTTCGAATGCGGCCCGCGAGGCTGCGCTCGAAGTAGGGGGTCATCACCTTCACCACGGACCAGCCCTGGTCCATCGGGCCGAGGAGGTCGTCGACGCCGAGTTGCACGTCGTCGAACGACACGAGACCGTTCTCCACGGTGACCCCGCTGTGGTCGAGCGAGATCATCACGCACGCCAGTCCCTTGCGGCCGCCCTCCGGGTTGCTGCGCACCACCACGACCGCGTGGGTGGGGTCCTGCGCATCGGGCTGCATCAGCTTCTGTCCCGAGAGCGTCACCGTCTCCCACTGGGTGCGGATGCGTGCCTCCGCGTCGAGCGGGTCGGGGCGATCGGGTTCGGACAGGAGCACCGCCCACGACGATCGGCCGCGGATGATGGGTTCCAGCCATCGCTGGGCGAGGTCGTGTCCGGCGAACTGCCGGACGGCTGGGCCGACCACTCGAACGCCGGCACCATCGACCGGTGGTGCGATCGTGGAGGCAGCGGCCAGCTCCTGTTCGATGACGTGCTGCAACGGGGTGGTGGCGCCGAGGCCACCGTGCGCCCGCTGCCACGTGGGCACCGTGAGGCCCGCGGCCGCGAGGCGATCCCACCATTCACCGACCGTGAGGGAGTGATCCCAATTGGTCGAGAGCCAGTGGCGCACTGCCTCGCCCATCTGAGGGAGGTCACCCAAGGGCCACCACGGCTTCGTCCCGGCGAGGTCCATCAGGTCACCGTACCAACCCCGGCGACCGCGATACTGGAGCCATGGTCGCACCACCCCCGCCCGATCTGGCGATCGACCGTCGCGCGACGGTCCGCCGCATAGACCTCGACGCGGGATCGTGGGTCGACGTCGTCGATGGGTTCGTGCGCGATCCGCGGGGTGCGCTGGACTCACTGCTGGCCGACACCGCATGGGGCCAGCAGGAGGTGCTGCGCTACGACCAGTACGTGCCCGAGCAACGGCTGAGCGCGGGGTTGCGCGCCGATTCGTCGCCGCTGGTGCGACACACCGACCTGCACCTCCAGGCGACGTATCGCGTCCCGTTCGATGGCGTGGCTGCGCTGTTGTATCGCGACGGCACGGATTTCCAGGGGCTGCACAGCGATCGCGGCATGAAGTGGCTCGACGACACTCGCATCGCCATCGTGGTGCTCGGTCAGCGACGCCCGTTCGTCATCCGGCGTCGCGGCGACTGGATCGAGTCGCTGGCGTCGCGGGTGCCAGCGGGCAAGGATCCGGACGACCTGGTGCTGCTGCCCGGCGAGGGCGACCTGCTGGTGATGGGCGGTGCCTGTCAGCGCGATTGGCTCCACGGCATTCCCGCGGCGGACACCCCGAATCCGCGTGTGTCACTCACGTGGCGATGGACGTCGAAGCGGGGACGACCCGACACGAATCCGGGCTATTCCGACGGTCGACAGTTCTCGGGATCACCTTCGCGGCCAGGTGTTCGGCCCCGCCGTTCCGCATGATGGAATTCCGGGGACAGTCGTGCGGGTTATCGGTGTGACCGTGGTCGCATCAGCCCCGCTCGTGTCGTAGATTGAACGGTCTTGAGCGACCCCCATCACCTCAGCGACATCGACGCGATCCTGCAGGAACACCGTGCCTGGCCGGGCGGTCTGATGCCCGCGCTCCATGCCATCCAGCATGACGCCGGCTACATCGACTCCGCCCATGTTCCCGCACTGGCCGACGCGTTCAACCTGTCGGTCGCCGAGGTCCACGGCGTCATCACCTTCTACAAGGACTTCCGCACGGTGCCGCCCGCCGGTCCGGTGGTGCAGGTGTGCCGGGCCGAGGCGTGCCTCGCTCGTGGTGGCGGCGTCCTGCACGATGCCGCGCTGAGCGCGGCCGAAGGTCAGCCGGTGGAGGTCGAGGAAGTGTTCTGCCTCGGCCTGTGCACCCAGGGGCCGGCAGTCGCGACGCAGGGCCGGCTGTTCGGCGGCGTCACCGCCGACGAGGTGGTCACCATCATCGGCAGCGTCGCCCGTCGCGAGCTCGCACCGTCGACACAGTTGGTCAGCGGCGGCGATGGGGTCACCGTGTACGTGCCCGCCGACGCGGCGGCACGTGCCGCGGGTGCCGACGACGTCGCGGCGGCATTCGCCGCGCGATCAGTCGTGCGCGTGGTGCGGAACGGCTCGCACGGCATGCTCTGGCTCGAACCGCTGGTTGAGGTGTCCACGCCTGAGGGGCGTGTCGCGTTCGCCAACGTGGCGGTCGACGATGTGGCATCGGTGCTCGCCGGCACCAGCGAGAAGCGTGTCGGTCCCGTCCACGACATGGAGTGGATGAAGGGCCAGCAACGCGTCACCTTCGGACGGGTCGGCGTGGTGGACCCGCGTGATCCCGACGACTATGTCGCGCACGGCGGTCTCGCCGGGCTGCAGCGGGCGCTCGCCATGTCGAGCGCCGACGTCGTCGCCGAGGTCACCGACAGCGGCCTGCGTGGCCGCGGCGGCGCCGCGTTCCCCACGGGTGTCAAGTTGCGCACCGTGCTCGACACGCCGGCCGACCGGAAGTACATCGTGTGCAACGCCGACGAAGGCGACAGCGGCAGCTTCGCCGACCGCATGCTGATGGAAGGCGACCCGTTCCTGCTCATCGAGGGCATGGTGCTCGCGGGGTGGGCGGTCGGTGCGAACGACGGGTACCTCTACATCCGCAGCGAGTACCCGGATGCCATCGCCACGGTGCGGGCCGCCATCGCCGCCGCCGAGACCAGAGGCTGGTTGACGGGCGTGGGCGCCACCGGGGGAATCCTCGGCACCGACTTCGTGTTCCGGCTGCACGTGCGCGTGGGAGCGGGCGCCTACATCTGCGGCGAAGAAACCGCGTTGATGGAGAGCATCGAGGGCCGGCGCGGCATCGTGCGGGCCAAGCCACCGCTGCCCGCCATCGAAGGGTTGTGGGGTAAGCCCACGGTCATCAACAACGTGCTCAGCCTCGCGGCCCTCCCGTCGGTGCTGGCCGATGGCGCGGCGGCGTATGCGGCGCTCGGCACCGGCCGCAGCCGCGGCACTCAGGTGCTGCAGTTGGCCGGTAACGTCGCCCGCGGCGGCATCGTGGAGGTGCCGTTCGGCATCACCGTGCGCGAACTCGTCCAGCAGTGGGGCGGCGGCACAGCGAGCGGCCGTCCGGTGCGCACGGTGCAGGTGGGCGGCCCGCTCGGCGCGTACCTCTCCGAGGAACAGTTCGATCTACCCATCGACTACGAGGCATTCAACGCCGCGGGTGCGCTGCTGGGCCACGGCAGCGTGGTGGTCTTCGACGACACCGTCGACATGGCATCCATGGCGCGGTTCGCGATGGAGTTCTGCGCGGCCGAGTCGTGCGGCAAGTGCACCCCGTGCCGCATCGGCAGTACTCGTGGGGTCGAGCTCATCGACAAGATCACCGCCGGCATCGACCGCGACGAGAACATCGCCACCCTGGTCGATCTCTGCGAGGTCATGGCCGACGCGTCGCTGTGCGCGATGGGTGGCTTCACCCCGCTGCCGGTGCGCAGCGCGCTCACCCACTTCACCGACGACTTTCAACGACCCGCCCCGAACGGAGTCCACGCATGACGCTCAGCATGAACGTCCTCTTCGACGAACACGACCTCGGCACGCCGCCCGCCGACCGTCGCCGTCACCCGTCGCCCGACACCGTCGCAGTCGTCATCGACGGTCACACCGTGGAGGTGCCCGAAGGCACGTCGGTCATGCGCGCCGCCGCCGTGTGCGGCGTCGACATCCCGAAGCTGTGCGCCACCGACCGCCTCGACCCGTTCGGTTCCTGCCGTCTGTGTCTGGTCGAGATCGACGGTCGCAAGGGCACACCTGCGTCGTGCACCACCCCCGTGGCGCCGGGCATGCAGGTCACCACCCAGTCGCCGAAGCTCGAGAAGCTGCGCCGCGGAGTGATGGAGCTCTACATCAGCGACCATCCGCTCGACTGCCTCACCTGTGCAGCGAACGGCGACTGCGAGCTGCAGGACATGTCCGGGGCGGTGGGGTTGCGCGAGGTGCGCTACGGGTACGAGGGCGACAACCACCTGTCGTTGGGCAAGGACACCTCGAACCCCTATTTCACGTTCGACTCCTCGAAGTGCATCGTGTGCTCGCGTTGCGTGCGCGCGTGTGAAGAGGTGCAGGGCACGTTCGCGCTCACCATCGAGGGTCGCGGCTTCGGATCTCGGGTGGCGGCCGGGTTCAAGGGCTCGTTCTTCGCCAGCGACTGCGTGAGCTGCGGCGCGTGTGTGCAGGTGTGCCCGACGGCCACGCTCACCGAGAACTCGATCATCGAGATGGGCCAGCCTCGCCGCACCGTGCTCACCACCTGTGCCTATTGCGGTGTGGGCTGCTCGTTCAAGGCCGAACTGCAGGGTGAGCAGGTCGTGCGCATGACCCCGTACAAGGACGGTGGCGCGAACGAGGGCCACTCGTGCGTGAAGGGCCGGTTCGCCTGGGGCTACGCCACGCACCAGGATCGTCAGCTGCAGCCGATGATCCGCGAGAAGATCACCGACGAGTGGCAGGTGGTCAGCTGGGACGACGCCATCGCGTACACCGCAGCGAAGCTCAAGGACATCCAGCACCGCCACGGGCAGTTCTCCATCGGTGGCATCACCTCGTCGCGTACGACGAACGAGGAAGTGTTCGCCGTGCAGAAGATGATCCGCTCCGCGTTCGGCAACAACAACGTCGACACGTGCGCTCGGGTGTGCCACTCGCCCACGGGCTTCGGTCTGTCGCAGGCGTTCGGCACGTCGGCCGGTACCCAGGACTTCAAGTCGGTCGAAGAGACCGACGTCATCCTGCTCATCGGCGCCAACCCCACCGATGCCCATCCGGTGTTCGCGTCGCGGATGAAGAAGCGCCTCCGCGAAGGCGCCGACATCATCGTCGTCGACCCGCGGCGCATCGACCTGGTGAGGACGGCGCACATCGAGGCGGCGCATCACCTGCAACTGCGTCCGGGCACCAATGTCGCCATCGTGAACGCGCTGGCGCACGTCATCGTCACCGAAGACCTCGTCGACCATCGGTTCGTGCAGGAGCGCTGCGATCCCGCCGAGTTCGCCGCATGGGCCACGTTCGTGTCGCAGCCGGAGAACAGCCCCGAGGCCATGGAGGCCCACACGGGCGTGCCGGCGGCCGAGGTGCGCTCGGCCGCTCGCCTGTTCGCGGCGGCCCGCAACGGTGCCATCTACTACGGCCTCGGCGTCACCGAGCACAGCCAGGGTTCCACCATGGTGATGGGCATGGCCAACCTCGCCATGGCCACCGGCAACCTGGGCCGCGACGGCGTGGGTGTGAACCCGCTCCGCGGGCAGAACAACGTGCAGGGCTCGTGCGACATGGGCTCGTTCCCCCACGAGCTGTCGGGCTATCGCCACGTGAGCGACCCCACCACCCGCGCCCTCTTCGAGGGGTTGTGGGGTGTCACCATCCAATCCGAACCCGGTCTGCGTATCCCCAACATGTTCGACGCCGCCATCGACGGCCACTTCAAGGGCTTGTTCGTGCAGGGCGAAGACATCGCTCAGAGCGACCCCAACACCGTGCACGTCATGGCCGCGCTCGGTTCGCTGGAGCTGCTGGTGGTGCAGGACCTGTTCATCAACGAGACCGCCAAGCTGGCACACGTGTTCCTGCCGGGTACCTCGTTTCTCGAGAAGGACGGCACGTTCACCAACGCCGAGCGGCGTATCAACCGCGTGCGGCCGGCGATGCGGGCCAAGAGCGGCAAGCAGGAGTGGCAGGTGGTGTGCGAACTCGCCACAGCGATGGGCCACCCCATGCACTACGACGACGCGTCGCAGATCATGGACGAGATCGCCGCGCTCACGCCCACGTTCAAGGGCGTCAGCTTCGCCAAGCTCGACCAGGTGGGCAGCGTGCAGTGGCCGTGCAACGACGCCATGCCGCTGGGCACACCCATCATGCACGAGGGCACGTTCGTGCGCGGCCTGGGGCGCTTCTCGGTCACGCCCTACGTGCCCACCGACGAGCGCAGCAGTCGCCGCTTCCCGCTGCTACTCACCACCGGCCGCATCCTCAGCCAGTACAACGTGGGTGCTCAGACCCGTCGAACCGAGAACGTGCAGTGGCACGGCGAGGACGTGCTCGACATCCACCCGGCCGACGCCGAGGAGCGTGGCATCCGCACCGGCGACGAGGTCACGCTGGCCAGTCGCGTGGGTACCACCACACTGCGCGCCGTCGTGTCGGATCGCATGGCGCAGGGTGTGGTGTACACCACGTTCCACCACCCCGTCAGTGGCGCCAACGTGGTCACCACCGAGAACTCCGACTGGGCCACCAACTGCCCGGAGTACAAGGTGACCGCCGTGCAGGTGTCGCCCGGCCACAGCGCGGCCACGGTGGAGATCGACCATCCCGAGCATCGGTTGGGTGCGCTCGTGCGAATGGCCAATCAGATCGCCCGCCAGATGGCTGCCGACCCGAACGCCGACGCGGTGGCCGCCACCGCGTACCACCTCGATCGGTTCTGGGAGCACGACATGCGCGCCGACCTGGCACGTGCCATCCACGAGGGCACCGTCACGCTCGACGACGCCGTCCTCCTAGCGATGGACCGCCTCGCCGTCCAAGCCTGACCCGCGAACGTAAGTTCCGACGTCGGAACTCACGTTCTGATGCGCGGCTGGGTCAGGGGCGGGGGCCGGGGTCGGGCGCGCCCTTGCGCGATCGCTTGAGCTCGAAGAACTCGGGCATCGTGGCGAGCAAGACGGTCGCGTCCCACAGTGCCAGTGCGTCGTCGTGTGCCGGCAGCGCGCTGATGACGGGTCCGAACACGCCCACCTCCGCACCGTCGCGGCCGAGGAGGCCGATGATGGGCGTGCCCACGTCGGTGCCCACCAGTGCCACGCCCTCGTGATGCCGACGCAACACCTCGGCGTCCCACGACTCGTCGTCGGCGGCCGCGGCGTGCGAAGTGGGGAGCCCCACCGCTTCCAGGGCCAGAGTGACGTCCCACTCGCGCTGACCGTCGTGATGGATGCGACGTCCGTACTCCAGGTAGAGGTCGCCCACTGCGGTCTCGCCTTCGGCGGCTCGCACGCTCTCCAGGACTCGCAGCAGGTCGTAGCTCCACTTCACGGCCGAGTACCACGGGCTGTCGGGCGACGTCTCGTTCTTCACGAGCAGGCTGATCGGCTGCCAGCTGATCTCGAGGTCTCGTTCCGGTGCCACTTCGCGCAGCCACAGCGAGGTGGCCCAGCAGAACGGGCAGGCAGGGTCGAGCCAGAAGCGGACGGGAGTGGGCATGGGGGGAGGCTCCTCGGAGGGTGGCGGCGGTGACCGGTTGCAGGTGCAACGATGTTCGCTCGGATGTATTCCACCAGGAGGACCCGTCGATGAGCGAATACCCCGGATTCGACGGTGTGGTGGGGCGCACGTTCGCGGGTTCCACACCGTCGTGGCCCGAGCGGACGATGGCGCCCGCGGGTGCGCCGGACGTGCTGGTGATCCTGATCGACGACATGGGCTTCGCCGACCTCGCGTGCTTCGGCTCGGAGCTGTCCACTCCGAACCTCGACCGGCTGGCCGAGCGCGGGTTGCGCTGGGGTTCGTTCCACACGGCGCCGATGTGCTCGCCGACGCGAGCGGCGCTGCTCACCGGGCGCCATCCGCACTCGGTGGGCTTCGGGCTGGTCGCCAACGCCGACCCGGGCTTCCCGGGTTACACGATGGAGCTGCCCGACGACGTGCTCACCCTGCCCGAGATCTTCCGGACCAACGGCTATGCGACCGCAGCGGTGGGGAAGTGGCACCTGGCCAAAGAAGCAGACCAGCATGAGGCCGGCGATCGGCACTCGTGGCCGCTGCAGCGAGGCTTCGATCGGTTCTACGGATTCCTTGACGGCTTCACCAGCCTGCACCATCCGCACCGGCTGGTGAACGGCAACGATGCCGTCACGGTCGACGAGTACCCGCCGGGCTACTACCTCACCGATGACCTCACCGACCGGGCCATCGAATACGTCCGTGGGGTGGACGCCAGCTCGCCGGGTAAGCCGCTGTTCATGTACTTCGCCCACGCTGCGGTACACGCACCGCTCCAGGCGAAGCCCGACGACATCGCGCGCCAGCGCGGCCGCTTCGACGAAGGGTGGGACGTGGTGCGTGCTCGCCGATTCGCGCGCCAGCGCGAGATCGGGGTGATTCCCGACCACGCGGTGCTGCCAGAGCGGCCGGCGGAGTTGGGGTCCGACGTCCGAGCATGGGACGACCTGTCGCCCGATGAACGACGGTTCGCCATCCGCACACAGGAGGTGTACGCCGCCATGGTGGAGAACCTCGACGAGAACATCGGACGCCTGCTCGCTGCCTACGAAGAACTCGGCCGGCTGGACAACACCATCGTGGTGTTCCTGAGCGACAACGGTGCCTCTCGCGAGGGCGAGGCGCTCGGGACGGCGCAGTACTTCCGCACGGTGATCGCTGCGCAAATGGGCGATGCGGCGGGGTCGCTGCAACGCGATCTCGCCCAGCTCGATGAGATCGGTGGACCCACCACCCTGCCGCACTATCCGCGTGGTTGGGCCCTGGCGTCGGGTACCCCGTGGCGGATGTTCAAGCGACACACGTTCGCCGGTGGGCACACGGTGCCGTTCATCGTCGCCGGCCCCGGCGTGCCCGCCACAGGCGAGGTGAGGTTCCAGTACCAGCACGCCACCGACCTGCTGCCCACTCTGGTGGAGTTGACGGGTGTGACCGTGCCGACGCATCGACAGGGCGTGGAGGTGCTTGAGCCCCACGGGGCGAGCTTCGCGGCCGCGCTCGCCGATATGGCTGCGCCGTCGACGCACCCCGAGCAGCACTACGCGATGCTCGGGCACCGCGGGTTCTACCGAGATGGATGGGAGGCCATCACCAATCACGATCCGCTCACTCCCTTCGGTGATCACGAGTGGTCGCTGTACGACGTGCGCAACGACCCGACACAGGTGGACGATCTACGTGAGCAGCATCCCGAGAAGCTCGCCGAGCTGATCGACGCGTGGGAGCGCGACGCGCGGGCCAATCACGTGTACCCCCTCGACGAGGGCGCCGGACTGGTGTGGATCAACCGACCACCGAGCGACGAGTTGTACGCGCGTCCGATCACGCTGCGGCCGGGCACCCCCACGCTGGAACGCTGGCGAGCAGCGCAACTGGTGCAGACCCGCTCGTTCGACGTGCACGTCTCACTGCGTACGGTGGGCGATGGCGTGCTGGTGGCCCATGGTGATCAGGGCGGTGGATACGTGGTGTACGTCGAAGAAGGCCACCTGCACGTGGCCTACAACCAGTACGGCGATCTCGCCACGCTCGACGCCGGTCGGTTGGCCGGATCGGCGCGATCGGTGATCGTGTCGTTCGTCGCGCAACCACGCCTTCGGTGGCGCATCGACGTGTCGGTCGATGGCGCACCGCGTGGCGCGATCGAAGAGGTGGTGATGCTGCTCGGCATGTCGCCGTTCGAAGGCATCGATGTCGGGGTGGACCGGCGGTCACCGGTGTCGTGGCCCGTGTTCGAACGACACGGCTCGTTTCCCTACTCGGGTGTCATCGAATCGGTGCGCTACGAGCCGGGCGAGTTGGCTGCCGACGCTCCCGCGGCGGTACGTGAGTTCCTCGTGCAGCTCGGCATCGCGTACGAGTGATCAGAGCCTGATGGCGAGGCGGGCGATCTCGTCGGCGGCGCGGCGCACCATGGGGGCGAGCTCCTGCAGCCGCTCGGGGGTCATCCGCAATGCGGGGCCTTGCACGCCGATGGCCGCTCGTGCGACGCCGCTGCTGCCGAGCACGGGCGCCGCGATGCCGTTCACCCCTTGATAGCGCTCCTCATGGTTCACCGCGAATCCGTTCGAGCGAATCTCGTGCAGCGCGGCGACGAGCCGCGCCGAGTCGTCGATGGTGTGCTCGGTGAAGCGGGGGAGCGAACCCAGCTGTGCGATGGCCGCCTCTGGTGTGAACCCGGAGAACGCGAGCAGCACCTTGCCCATGCCAGATGCGTGCAGCTGGATCTCCGCGCCGGCGGGGTGGTCGAACCGGAGCGGTTGCGACGATGCGGCCCGTTCGATGACCACCACCTCGCTGTTGCGTCGCACGCCGAGGCTGACGGACTCGCCCGTGGCCTCGGCCAGCTGCACCATCACCGGCTTGGCGAGGTGGTAGCCCGCCTGTTCGAGTGCTCGCTGGCCGAGCACGGCGATCTCGATGCCGAGCCGGTAGCGCTCGGTGACGGGGTCCTGCTCCATGAAGCCGGCCGCGACGAGTGCGCGCATCAGGCGGTGGGCGGTGCTGATGTTGAGCCCGACCGCCTTGGCGATCTCGGTGATGCCCAGCGCCGACTGCTCGCCGCGGAAGAGTTCGATGATGGCGATGGCACGTTCGACGGCCTGCGTGCCGGGGCGCGCTTCTTGACCGTCGACCGCACTCATCCGCTCAGTGTGTCACGGCGGGCACAGGGCCGCGGAGGACCTGATCAGGCGACGGAGGCGAGGAAGTGATCGACGCCATCGTCGACCCGTGCCTGCTGGCGAACCGCATCGACGAGCGCCCGCACGCTCTGGCTGACCGCAGGGTCGCTCAACTCGGATCGGGACACGTGCACGAACCGGAACAGCGCTCGACGGACCACGAGCCCCTCTTCGCCGTTGGCGTCGGAGTACAGGTGGACGCGCCGCACCTCGCTGGCGGCCACCCGCTGTCGCAGGAGCCCCTCGCGGACGATCTCGTCGTGGGAGATGTCGAGCGCCTGTCGCATGGTGCCACCCTAGTTCAGCATGGTGGAATTGTCACGCGTGGAGTCATATTTCACAATCTGGAAAAACCGATTGCTGAAGTCGGAAATGTTGGGTAATGATGACTGGACATGTCAACAATTGTCACCCCTCGAACCCGTCGCGTGCTGCGCGCGATGGCCCTGCTCACCCTGGTCGGGGCCACCGCAGCATGCGGCGACGACACCAGCACGGCCGACGCCGGGGGTGACCAGGCGATCGAGTCGGCGCCGGATGTCGCCGACGGCGCGGCGCCCTCCGTCGACGAGGTGAAGCTGGGCTTCTTCCCCAACGTCACCCACGCGCCGGCGCTCGTGGGGATGGCCGAGGGCACCTTCGCCGACCGACTCGGCGACGCGAAGCTGTCCGCGTTCACGTTCGACGCCGGCACCGAAGCCGCAGAAGCGTTGCTGGCCGGCTCGCTCGACCTCACGTTCATCGGACCCAACCCGGCCATCAACGCCTTCGCCAAGTCGAACGGTGAGGCCGTGCGCATCGTCGCCGGGAGCACGTCGGGTGGCGCTTTCCTGGTGGTGAAGCCCGACATCACGTCAGCCGAACAGCTGGCCGGCAAGAAGATCGCCTCTCCGTCGCTCGGCAACACGCAGGACGTCGCCCTGCGAGCGTGGCTGAAGGAGCAGGGCTTCGAGACCACGCCCGAAGGTGGCGGCGACGTGACCATCATCCCGCAGAAGAACTCGACCACGCTCGAGTCGTTCATCGCCGGTGACATCGACGGTGCGTGGGTGCCCGAGCCGTGGGCCGCCCGCCTCATCGACGAAGGTGGCGGCACCGTGCTGGTCGACGAGCGCGACCTGTGGGCCGACACCGGCGGAGAGTTCGTCACGACGCACGTACTCGTCCGCACCGAGTTCCTGAACGACCATCCCGACGCGGTGAAGGCCATCCTGGAGGGTCTCGCCGATGCGATCGAAGCCATCGCCGCCGACCCCGCTGCCGCGCAGGCCGACGTCATTGCTCAGATCGGTGAGATCACCGGCAAGGATCCTGGCGCCGACGTGATCGCGAAGAGCTTCGCCAACCTGACCTTCACGCTCGACCCCATCGCCGCCTCGTTGCAGCAGTCGGCCGACGACGCCATCGCCGTGGGCCTGCTGGAGCCGGTGGACCTGAAGGGCATCCACGACCTGACGCTGCTCAACGAGATCCTCGTCGAGCGCGGCCAGCCGGACGTGGCCGGGTTGTGAGTACCGTGGAATCCGATGTCGGAGTGGCCGCCCCCGCGGGGGCGGCCTCGCCGCGTCCGGCCGCGGTCACCTTGCATCAGGTGTCCAAGCGTCACGGCACCGGTGACGGCGCTGTGTTGGCACTCGACGGCGTGTCGCTCGCGGTGGAGCAGGGTGAGTTCCTGTGCCTGGTGGGCGCGTCGGGATGTGGCAAGACCACCCTGCTGTCGCTCGTCGCCGGGCTCGACCGGCCGAGCGCCGGCACCGTGACGGTGAACGGCCGCACCGCCCTGATGTTCCAGGAAGCCGCGTTGCTGCCATGGCGCACCGCCGGCCAGAACGTGGAACTCGCGCTGAAGTTGCGTGGCGTGCCGCGAAAGGAGCGAGGCGACCGGGCGCGCGAGTTGCTGTCGCTCGTGCATCTGGCCGACTTCACCGAGAAAGCGCCGCACGAACTGTCGGGTGGCATGCGTCAACGAGTCGCCCTCGCCCGAGCGCTCGCACAGGACGCCGACGTGCTGCTGATGGACGAGCCGTTCGGCGCGCTCGACGCCATCACACGCGACGTGCTGCACGACGAGATCGAGCGCATCGCATCGGAGCGCGAGCTCACCGTGTTGTTCGTCACGCACAACGTGCGCGAGGCATCGCGACTGGGCGATCGCATCGTGCTGCTGTCCAGTCGTCCCGGTCGGGTGGTGCAGGAGTTCCCGGTGGTGGTGGAGCGGCCGCGTCGTATCGAGTCGCCCGAGGTGTCGGCCATCGCCACCGAGGTCACTGCCCAGCTGCGTGCGGAGGTGCGTCGTCATGCTCACTGATCAGGAACAGATCGACGAAGAACTGGCGGGGCTGGATCGGCTGGAGATTCCGGTCGACGTGCCGCGTCCGCTCGCACTGCGCCTGTGGAGTGGCCTGTGGCCGAAGCTCGCGGCCATCGGCATCGTGTTGCTGCTGTGGCAGACCGCCGTGTGGACCGGCTGGCGTCCCGAGTACCTGCTGCCGTCGCCCAAGGCGGTGTTCGGCCGGCTGTGGGACGACATCGGCACGGCCAACCTGTGGGAGGCGGTGTACCACACGATGGAGCGAGCGGTG
>JACQZZ010000009.1 GCA_016213625.1 Actinomycetota bacterium | reverse complement strand
CGCGGCTCGGAGTGCATAGGACTCGTCGAGCGGCACGTTGTCGGTGAACAGGTCGTCGGCGCGCTGGTGGCTCCAGTCGTTCAACAACGCCACGAGTCGCCGTGCCGCGGACTCCAGGAGCGGTGCCTCCTGAACCGGTGTCGGAGCGATGGCGCCGGCGTCGTGCAACGCTGCCAGCATCTCGAGGGTCAACTCGTGCATCGGTGCGTAGAACAGGTTGGCCAGTGCGATGGCGCCGGTGCCGCGACCCTTCATCCACCGCATGTTGGACCCGTAGCCGGGCAGTCCACCGGAGTGCGCCACCACCATGCCGAGGTCGGTGTCATCGCGCATGTTCAGGCCGAAGCCGTACCCGGACGGGCTGGTGCGACCGACCACCGTCGAGGTGCCGATGTAGGTCTGCATGCGCTGCATCTCGCGCCGGGAGGAGGCGGACAGTCCGACCTCGTCGTGGGCCTCGGCGTCGTTGGCTCGGTCGAGCCAGGCCACCCAGCGGGCGAGGTCGCTGACCGTGCTCCACAATCCACCCATCGGCGCCATCTCGCCATCGCCGAGGACGAGCGCGTCGTCGACTTCCTCACCCTCGACCAGACGTCGAGGGTGAGCCCATCGGGTGCCGTCGGGGAAGGTCCAGGTGGTGCTGTGCAGTCCCAGCGGCTCGAGCAGGCGACGCGACACGTGGTCCTGCACCCGCGTGCCCGTGGCCCGCCACACCACTCGGCCGATGAGCGCGAACCCGAGGTTGCTGTACTCGAACGACTCGTTCACGCGGTGGGCGAACAGGGGGCGCTGGACGGCGAGGTCCAACTCGTCGGGGGACAGGTCGAGGTGGCGATCGGCCCACGCGTCGTCGGTGGCCAGGCCACTGGTCATGCTGAGCAGATGGCGCAGCGTGACGGCCTGCGAACCGGCGGGTCCCACCACGTCGGCCAGTTCGGGGGCGAAGGTCGTGATGGGGTCGTCGAGGCGCAGCACACCGTCGTCGCGCAACCCGAGTACGGCCGCAGTGGTGAAACTCTTGCTCATCGAGGCGATGCGGTAGCGGGTGTGCTCGTCGGGCGGCGCGCCGTCGTGCAACAGGCCGCTGCCGCCGGCCACCACGAGATGGCCGTGCTCGAGCACACCCCACGCGATGGAGGGGCACCGATGTTGCGCGAGTGACCGTTCGACGAGCTCGTCGAGCAGGCGTCGCTGCGTTGCCGCGCCGTTCACAGGGAGCCGGTGATCGAGGTGAACAGTTGGTCGTACGTGTGGTTGGCCGGGAACTGCGGGAACTGGCCGGCGATGGTGTCGGGTGCGTGGAACCAGAAGCCGGCGTCGGCCGCACCGAGCATGGCGGCGTCGTTGTACGAGTCGCCGGCTGCGATGACCCGGTAGTTCAGGCCGCGCAGGGCGTTCACCGCGTGGCGCTTCTGGTCGGGCATGCGCAGCGCGTAGTCGACGATGCGGTCGTCGCGCACGATGAGCTGGTGGCACAGGATGGTGGGCATACCCAGCTGCCGCATGAGCGGTGCGCCGAACTGCTCGAACGTGTCGCTGAGGATGATGACCTGTGTGCGCTCGCGCAGGGCGTCGAGGAACTGCTTGGCGCCGGGCAGCGGCTCGAGGCCGCCGATGACATCGGCGATGAGGCTCATCGTGAGACCCTCCCGCCCGAGGATGTCGAGGCGGTACTTCATCAGCTTGTCGTAGTCGGGTTCGTCGCGGGTGGTGCGGCGGAGCTCGTCGATGCCGGTGCGCTCGGCGACGGCGATCCAGATCTCGGGGACCAGCACTCCTTCGAGATCGAGGGTGACGATGGTCTGCTGGAGGGCGGAGATGGTGCTCACGGTGTCCTAGTCTGGCGGACGGCCGGGTCCGGCACGAAGAGGGGGAAGAATTCCATGCTGACCAGCACGATGATGGACCACTATCAGCTCACGCTGACGCCGATCTTCAAGTTCGGCAGGCAGGTCCACGCCAACAAGAAGATCATCACGTTCACCGGCGACGGGTACGTCGAGAGCACGTTCGCGCAGGTGGCCGATCGGGCCGATCAGCTCGCGGCAGCGCTCACTCGACTGGGCGTGCAGCCGGGCGATCGCGTCGGCACGTTCCTGTGGAACAACCAGACGCACATGGAGGCGTACCTCGCCATCCCGTGCATGGGTGCGGTGTTGCACACCCTGAACATCCGTCTGTTCCCCGAGCAGTTGGCGTACGTCATCAACCACGCCGACGACAAGGTCATCATCGTCGACGCCTCCATCGCGCCGCTGCTGGCGCGGGTGCGCGACCAGATCCCGAACGTGCAGCACATCATCGTCAAGGGCCCTGGCGACGCGAGCTCGCTGGGCGACGGACTGCTCGACTACGACGAGTTGCTGGCCGCCGAGGAGCCCGGCTTCGAGTACCCCGAGGTCACCGAGAACACGGGCATGGCCATGTGCTACACGAGCGGCACCACGGGGAACCCCAAGGGCGTGATGTACAGCCACCGCAGCACGTACATGCACTCGCTCATGGTCACCTCCACCGCCAACATCGCGCTGTCAGAACACGACCGCATGTTGGTCATCGTGCCGATGTTCCACGCCAACGCGTGGGGCACGCCGTACGCGGCGTGGATGATCGGCGCCGATCTGGTGTTCCCGCAGCAGTTCCTGCAGGCGGCGCCCATCAAGCGCATCATCGCCGAGACGAAGCCCACTCTCACGGGTGCGGTGCCGACGGTGCTCAACGACATCCTGCACAACGCACCCGACACCGACATGAGCTCGTTCCGGCTCGTCATGTGCGGCGGTTCGGCCGTGCCACGCGGCCTCATCGACGGCTACCGCGAGACGTTCGGTGTGCCGGTCGTTCAGGGATGGGGCATGACCGAGACCAGCCCGGTGTGCGCCATCGGCCATCCGCCGGCCGACATGGGCGACCTCAGCGAGACCGATTGGCGAGTGAAGACCGGCCGCATCATCCCCGGTGTCGAGCTGCGCATCACGGCC
The DNA here is from genome assembly GCA_016213625.1 of Actinomycetota bacterium. Taxonomy (GTDB): domain Bacteria; phylum Actinomycetota; class Acidimicrobiia; order Acidimicrobiales; family Ilumatobacteraceae; genus UBA668. The sequence continues at coordinate 41,152 of JACQZZ010000009.1, read as the reverse complement.
GACGACGGCAGCGTGCAGCCGTGGGACGGCGAGGCGCTCGGCGAGATCGAAGTGCGCGGCTCGTGGATCACCGCCGAGTACTACCACGTCGACGATCCGGAGAAGTTCCACGACGGATGGCTACGCACCGGCGACGTCGCCAGCGTCATGCCCAACGGTTACGTGATGATCAGCGACCGAGCGAAGGACGTCATCAAGTCCGGCGGCGAATGGGTCAGCTCGGTCGACCTGGAGAACACGCTCATGGGCCACCCCGCCATCCTCGAGGCAGCCGTCATCGGAGTGCCCGACGATCGTTGGGACGAGCGCCCGCTGGCGTGTGTGGTGCTCAAGCCCGGTGAATCGCTCACGGCCGAGGAGCTGCGCCAGTGGCTCGGCGAGCGCACCGCCAAGTTCTGGCTGCCGGAACGGTGGGCGTTCATCACCGAGGTGCCCAAGACCAGTGTCGGCAAGTTCGACAAGAAGGTGCTGCGAGCCGCCAACGAGAAGGGCGACCTCGAGGTCCAGAAGCTCGCCTGACCCTCCCTCCTCGCCTGACCCTCCCTCCTCGCCTGACCCACCCTCCTCGCCTGACCCTCCCTCCTCGCCTGACCCACCAAGGTTGGGCGCGATTTCGTGCGGCCACGATCGGATCCGCGCCCACGGGTTCGACACCGCTCACGGATGAAAGGATTCGCGCCCGCGGGCGTGAGTTCGGGCTGCTCGCCGGTGACGGCTGCGCCCGCTCAGCGGGTGGGTGGCAGGCCGGAGACGGTGGTGCGATGGAGCTCGCGGCGGTGGCCGCGGTAGTCGTCGAGTGCGTTGTGTTGTGTGCTGCGGTTGTCCCAGATGGCCAGCGTGTTGGCCGTCCACCGGAACCGGCAGGTGAACGCGTCGCGGGTGCTGTGCTCGTAGAGGTGTTGCAGCAGCGGCGCGCTGTCGGCCTGCGACCATCCTGCGAATCGCACCGAGTACGTGGGGTTCACGAACAGCGTCTGGCGCCCGCTGTCGGGGTGGGTGGGCACGCAGGGGTGCACCTGCTCGGCCAAGGCGTCGTCGCTGGTGTTGATGCGCATCGAGCGGCCCTTCGCCGTGCGAGCGAGGATGCCATCGGCGGAGTACGCCCAGCCGGCCGAGTGCACCACGTCGAGCTCGGCGAGCGTGGTCCGCAGGCCGTCGCTGAGCGTGTCGAACGCGAGCTCCTGGTTGCTCCACATCGTGTCGCCGCCGGTGGGTGGCACCTCCACCGACCACAGCAGCGTGAGTGCCGGTGGAGCGGGCTGGAAGCTCCAGTCGCTGTGCCACTTGCCGCCGAAGTTGAATCCGCCCTCGTCGGCCTCGCGCACCACCTTCACCACGCCCGGGTGTTCGGGGATCGACTCGAGGAACGGCGTGTGGCCGTGGCCGCCGAGCTGCACCGTGAGACGCTCGAGATGGGCGATGTCGTACGGCTGGTCGCGCAGGAACACCACTTTGTGCTGCACCACCGCGGCGTAGAGCGCGTCGACCTCGCCGGTGGTGAGTTCGCGGGTGAGGTCGAGCCCGTGGAGCTCTGCCCCGAGGGCTCCGGCGATGCGGTCGATGGTGAGTGCGCTCATCCCAGCAGCTCGCCGCTGAACCGTTCGTGTTCGCGGGCGTGCAGTGCCACGTTGACCCGTTGGCGTTCCAGCGTCTGGTCGAGCGACTTCGCGGCCTGGGGGATGGGGTGCTCGGAGAAGAAGCTCTGCACGTCGGCTGCGACCTCGGGCCGGGTGAGCTGCTTCACCGGATCGATCATGCGCACGATGGTGTTGTTGGGGAAGCGTTCGTTCGCCTCGGCCCATCGCTGGCTGACCGCCTTCCACGCGAGTTCGCCGTTCCAACGGTTGGCGATGCAGCGGTTCAACAGGAACGGTGCGTTCTGCGACTTCACCTCGCCGGAGAACGCGAACTCGATGGTGCGTTCGATCTGCGACTGCTCGGGGAACTCGGCGAGCGCGTACAGGTAGCGCAGTTGCTCCTGCGGAGTGCTTGCCGTACGGAAGCCATGGAGGAATCGGTCGTAGTCGGCGTCGGTGCCGACCGCCGCGACGGCGTTGGTGGCAGTGGCCACCAGTTCGGGGTCGGCGCCGGTCTGGTCGAGCAGCGCCCGACAGCGGGCCTGTGCCTCGGCGTCGTTGCCCAGCACGGCCAGCATGCCCACCAACAGGCCGCGGAGCTTGCCGCGGAGTTCGCCCTCAGCGGGCACCGGCTCCCAGCCGAGGTCGGCCAGCACGGGGCGCACGAGCGTGGCCACCCGGCCCTGGAACGCGGCGTACGCCTCGCCGTCGATGAGGCGGCCGGCGCCACGAAGGCCGATGGCGATGACCTGCCACACGGCCAGATCGCGCTCGTTGGTGAACGCCTCGGTGAAGGTGAGGAACTCGGAGGCGGACAGGCGGCCGGCGACCACTTCGTTCCACGCGTCGTCGACCAGGTTGTAGCGGTCGATGATGGTGAGCGACTCGAGGGCGGGACCCACCAGACGGCTGCGCAGTGTGGCGTCGTAGGCGACGCGCATGAAGCCGTGACCACCGGCGTTGACGACGACGGTGGCATCGGGGGAGGGGAGCGACACCCGGGTCTCGAAACCCTCCAGGAGCACCTTGGCCTCCTGGCCGTCGATTCGCAGGTGGACGGGCACGACGAACACGGTGGGGTCGTCGGTGTCGCCGTAGGCGAACCGCTGCTGCGCGAGCACGAGCGTGGAACCGTCGAGCTTCGCCGACACCAGCGGGTAGCCCGGCTGCCAGATCCAGCTGTCCATCAGCTTGCGCACCGGTGCGCTGGGATTGGCTTCCTCGATGGCGTCCCAGAGGTCGCTGGTCTCGGTGTTGCTGTACTCGTGCACCGACAGGTAGTGGCTGACGCCCCGGCGGAACTCCTCCTCGCCGAGGTACTGCTCGAGCATGCGGAGCAGCGAACCACCCTTCTGATAGGTGAGCACGTCGAACATGCCGTCGCAATCGGCCGGCGCTTCCACCGGGAACTCGACGCTGCGCGTGTTGGCCAGGGAGTCGACCTCGAACGCCATGCTGCGCTCCAGGCTGAAGGTGGTCCACCGCAACCAGTCGGGGCGATAGGCGGCGCAGCAGGCGATCTCCATGAACGTGGCGAAGGCCTCGTTCAGCCAGATGCCGTTCCACCACTTCATGGTGACGAGGTCGCCGAACCACATGTGCGCCAGCTCGTGCGCCACGACGTCGGCGATGGTCTGCATCTCGAACTGGGTGGACGTGGCGGGATCCGCGAGGAGCAGGTTCTCGCGATAGGTGATGCAGCCGAGGTTCTCCATCGCCCCCGCGGCGAAGTCGGGAAGGGCGAGCATGTCGCACTTCTCGGTGGGGTACGGGATGCCGTAGTAGTCCTGGTACCACCGCAGGGCGAATGCACCGATGTCGAGCCCGAACGCGGTGAGGTGACCCTTGCCCGGCACGTGGATGATGCGCAGCGGAATGGTGCCGCCATCGGGGCGGGGCACCTGTACTGCCTCGGTGGCCTCCAGCGGCCCGACGACCACGGCCACCAGGTAGGTGCTCATCGGCATGGTCTCGGCGAAGCGGACCGCCACCTTGCCGTTGGCATGGTCGGTTCGGTCGACCTCGGGTCCGTTGCTCACCGCGAGGTGCTGCGGCTCGACGATGAGCGTGATGTCGAACACCGCCTTGAAGTCGGGCTCGTCGAAGCAGGGGAACGCACGACGGCAGTCGGTGGCCTGCATCTGCGACGTGGCGATGACCTGTTCGTTGCCTTCGTCGTCCCTGTAGGTGCTGCGATACCAGCCGCGCAGCTTGTCGTTCAGCGTGCCGGCGAACGAGATCTCGATGGCGGCGGTGCCCACCTCCACTGCACGGTGGATGACGAGGCGCTCGGTGGCGCTCACCAGTTCGAAGGTGGCGTCGTCCCCGTCGACCTTCACCGAGTGGATCTCGAGTTCGTCGGCGTTGAGCACGATCTCGGTCGCGGCCTCATTGACCGTGGCGTCGATGATGACGTGTCCGGTGAACGATGCGCGGGCGAGATCCGGTTCGAGCGCCAGGCTGTAGCGGTGGGGCACCACCGAGCGGGGAAGGCGATAGGGGTTGGTCACCGGCCCAGCGTACCCGGGAGCACGAAGGCGGATGGAGGGGTTCGGAGGGCCTTCAACAGGTAGCGTTGATGGACGTGTCAACGGCGCCGGAGTACGACGTGGTGGGGGTGGGGAACGCGTTGGTCGACGTCATCGCGCACGCCGACGACGGTTTCATCCACCAACACGAGCTGGTCAAGGGGTCGATGACCCTGGTGGACACCGACCGCGCGCTGTATCTCTATCGAGCCCTCGGTACCGCGGTGGAGATGAGCGGTGGGTCGGCGGCCAACACCATGACCGGCGTGGCGTCACTGGGTGGTCGTGCGGCGTACCTCGGCAAGGTCAGCGACGACGATCTCGGCAACGTGTTCGGCCACGACCTTCGCGCCGTCGGCGTGCAGTTCCGTCCGGGCGCCCCGGAGGCCGACACGCCGACCGGTCGGTGCATCATCGTGGTCACTCCCGATGCGCAGCGCACCATGAACACCTACCTCGGTGTGTCCAGCCTGTTGCAGCCATCCGACATCCACGAGGAAACCGTGGCCCTCGGACGCGTGCTGTACATGGAGGGCTACCTCTACGACCGCCCCGCGGCGAAAGAGGCGTTCCGCCACGCCGCCGCCATCGCCCACGGCAACGGCCGGCAGGTGTCGCTCACGCTCAGCGACTCGTTCTGCGTCGACCGTCACCGCGACGACTTCCGTGCGCTCGTCAGCGACGAGGTCGACATCCTGTTCGGCAACGAGGACGAACTGCTGTCGCTCTACGAGGTCGAGTCGTTCGAGCAGGCGGTGCAGGCCGTGCGCTCCGACTGCCACCTCGCCGTCATCACCATGGGCAAGGACGGCTGTGTGGTCGTCACCAGGGACGAAGTCGTGCGGGCCCGGGCCGAGCCCGTGGAACAGGTGCTCGACACCACCGGTGCGGGCGACCTGTTCGCCGCCGGGTTCCTGTTCGGGTACACCCGCGAACGACCGCTCGTCGAGTGCGCGAAGCTGGGCGCCATCGCCGCAGCCGAGGTCATCTCGCACGTCGGTCCCCGTCCTCTCGTGGAGTTGAAGACGCTGTTGCCATGAACGCTTCGAACGAGCCGCAATCCGTGAACGACCCGAACGACACGCGCACCGTCGCCCTGGCATGGTTGGCCGCCGAACCCGATGCCGACATGAGGGAGGAACTCCAGGCGTTGCTCGACGGCCCGGCCGACGACCTCGTGTCGCGGTTCACCGGTCGTTTGCAGTTCGGCACGGCAGGGCTACGCGCCGCCGTCGGCCCCGGGCCGCAGCGGATGAATCGACTGGTCGTGCAACAGGCGGCCGCCGGTTTGGTGGACTATCTCCTGGCGCATGTGCCGGGTGCCGCCGAGTCGGGCGTCATCATCGGCTACGACGCTCGTCGCAAGAGCGACGTGTTCGCCTCCGACACGGCTCGCGTGTGCGCGGCGAAGGGTGTCAAGGCGATGCTCTTCCCGCACGTGGTGCCCACGCCGGTGCTCGCATGGAACATCACCGAGGTCGGCGCTGCCGCGGGTGTGATGGTCACGGCGTCGCACAACCCGCCTGCCGACAACGGCTACAAGGTGTATCTCGGTACGGGCTCGCAGATCGTGCCGCCGGCCGACACCGACATCTCCGCATGTATCGACCTGGTGGATCCCACCGCCGTGCCGTTGGCACCGCTCGACCACCCGCTCATCCACGTGCTCGGCCCCGAACACGTCGAGGCGTATCTGGAGTTCGTGCCCACGGTTCGGCTGTGCCCGGACATTCCTGGCGTGCAAGTGGCGTACACGGCGATGCACGGTGTGGGCGGCGCCACGTTGGTGGAGGCGTTTCACCGTGCGGGGCTGCCCGCGCCCGCCGTGGTCGCACAGCAGCAGGAGCCGAACGGCTCGTTCCCGACGGTGTCGTTCCCCAATCCGGAGGAGCCGGGAGCGATGGATCTCCTCATGGCCGTCGCTGCCGACGTGAATGCGTTGGTCGCCATCGCCAACGACCCCGACGCCGACCGGCTCGGTGCCGCCATCCCCACGCCGGAGGGTGGCTGGCGCCGGCTGGGTGGCGACGAGATCGGGTGGCTGCTCGCCGATCACATCCTGCGCCACACGTCGGGCGATGATCGTCTGGTCATCACCACGCTCGTGTCGTCGTCGTTGCTCGGTCGCATGGCCGAGGCCAACGGCATCGCCTGCCTCGAGACCTTCACCGGCTTCAAGTGGATCGGGCACACGGTGCTCGCCACCCCCGAGAAGCGGTTCGTGTTCGGGTACGAGCAGGCGCTCGGCTACCTGGTGTGCGGCCAGCCGCTCGACAAGGACGGCATCACCGCCGCGGTCATGATGGCCGAGGTCGCCGCCGTGGCCGCAGCCGAGGGGCTCACGCTGCAGGATCGACTCGACGCCATCGTCGCCGCGTACGGGCGTCATGTGATGGCCGAGAAGTCGGTTCGCATGGCTCCCGCCGAGGGCGCGGCAGCGGTGGCCCGGTTGCGTGCCGAGCCGCCCACCGAGGTCGGAGGCCACGAGGTCACCTCGGTGCAGTGGTTCGACGAAGCCGGGTTGTTGCGTTTGCAACTCGGTGCCGACATCCGCCTGCAGGTACGCCCCAGCGGCACCGAGCCGAAGGTGAAGCTGTACGGCGAAGGCATCGGCCACGATCCCGCAGCGCTGCTCGAGCAGTTGGCACACCTGCTCGTCTGACCCTGACTACAGTCGGCGTCCACACACAGAGTCATCGAAGGGGTGGATGATGTCCAAGCGCAGGTTGGGGATTGCATTGGCGTTGCTGGCGGGCGGCCTGGTGGTGCCCACTGCCGTGTCCTCCACGGCTCAGGCCGACGGTCCGGGCGTGGGGAGCCCGTGGGTGGTGAGTCTGGGAGACTCATACATCTCCGGTGAGGGCGGCCGTTGGGCCGGCAACAGCAACTCCAGTTCGGCGAGTGTCGACGCGGGCGGTTCGGCCGCCTACTACGACAACGCCACGCAGACGGCGGAGGTCATCAATCGCTGCCATCGCAGTACGGCCGCGGAGATCCACATCGGCGGCGGCATCAGCAGCCTCAACCTGGCCTGCTCCGGCGCGAAGACCAGCACGTTCATCAGCAGCGACGGCTACTTCAAGCCAGGCATCGACTTCTACAACTCGGGTGGCAACCAGGGTCAGGCGTTGATGCTGCAGAACTTCGCGGCGACGCACAACGTGAAGATGATCCAGCTGTCCATCGGCGGCAACAACTTCGGCTTCGCCGACATCGTGCAGCGCTGCGTCACCAACTTCCTCACGTCGCCGTCGTGGTGGCCGAACTACTGCAACGACGACAGCTCGGTCACGGCCAACTTCACGGCAGCCAACGTCACCAACCAGACCAACGCCATCATCGGTGCGGTCAACAACATCAAGGCCGCGATGGCCAACGCCGGCTACGCCGCCGGGTCGTACACCATCGTGATGCAGAACTACCCGTCGCCCATCCCCAACAGCACCGGCTTCCGTTACTCGCAGTCGGGCTACACCCGGCAGAGCACCGGTGGTTGTGGCTTCTGGAACAACGACGCCAACTGGGCCAACGGCACCGCGCTGGTGAAGATCAACGGCGCTGTGGCCAGCGCGGCGACATCGACCGGTTCGAAACTGATGAACGTGTCGGCGGCGTTCAACGGTCGTCGCCTGTGCGAGAACACGGTGAACCTGATGGAGAACAGTGGCAAGGCCAACTGGACCGTCGCCGGCGCCAGTGATGCCACCGAGTGGATCGACCAGATCCGCACGGTCAGCACCGTGTTCGGCCCGTACTACGTGCAGGAGAGCATCCACCCCAACTGGTGGGGCGAGAAGGCACTCCGCAACTGCGTGCGCCAGGCGTACAACGGCGGCACCCCGAGGGGCGGCACCTGCACCCGGGGCACCGGCCTCAACGCCAACGGCGAACCCAACATGACCCTCACCTGACAAACACCGCACGGGAACTGAAGTTCCGACGTCGGAACTTCAGTTCACGTGCGGGGTCAGGCGGGGGAGCCGAACTGGCGATCGCCGGCGTCGCCGAGGCCGGGCACGATGAACGCGTGCTCGTTGAGCCGCTCGTCGAGGGCTGCGGTGTACACGGCCAGGTCGAGACCGTGCTCACGGAGCAGCTCGATGCCCTCGGGCGCGGCCAGTACGCACACGACGATGATGGTGCCGGTGACACCACGCTCGATGAGCAGGTCGCACGTGTGGGCCAGCGAACCACCCGTGGCAAGCATCGGATCGAGCACGATGACCTGGCGGCCGGCCAGGTTCTCGGGGAGCTTGTTCACGTACGGCTTGGGCATGTGCGTGTTCTCGTCGCGCGCCACACCGATGAAACCCACGTCGGCGTTGGGTAGCAACTCCTGCGCGGCGTGCAGGAACCCGAGCCCGGCACGCAGCACCGGAACCACGACCGGCTGATTGGTGAGCTGACGGCCGAGCGTCTCCACCAGCGGGGTCTGCACCTTCACCGCGTGCGTGGGCAGCCCGCGGGTGGCCTCGGCGATGAGCAGGTTGCCGATGCGCTCGAGCTCCTGGCGGAACAGTGCGTTCGGCGTGGCGACGTCGCGGACCCGGGTGAGGGAATCAGCGATCAGCGGGTGGTCGACGACATGGACGGCAACAGGCATGTCGCGAGTGTGCCAGATCGGCGAGGGCGCGGTTCAGAGCGTGTTGGCGCGCGCCATCGCGTAGCGGGGCTTGATGATGCCGTTGATGATCTTCAGCCGTTCGGGGAACGGTGCGAATGCGCTCTTCATCGCGTTGATGGTCATCCACTCGAAGTCGTCGATGCCCCATCCGAACGCCTCGTGCAGCTGCTCCATCTCGTGGCTCATCGACGTCGCGCTCATCAGCCGGTTGTCGGTGTTGAGCGTGACGCGGAAGCGCAGACGGCGGAGCATGCCGATTGGGTGCTCGGCGATACTGGCGCACACGCCGGTGCCCACGTTGCTGGTGGGGCACAGCTCCAACGGGATGCGACGGTCGCGCACGTACGCGGCGAGGCGTCCGAGTTGCTCGTCGCCCGCTGGGCCGGTGATGTCGTCGACGATGCGCACGCCGTGGCCCAACCGCTCGGCGCCACAGAACTGCACGGCCTCCCAGATGCTGGGCAGCCCGAACGCCTCGCCGGCGTGGATGGTGGTGTGGAAGTTCTCGCGCTGCACGTACTGGAACGCATCGAGGTGACGGGTGGGCGGATAGCCGGCCTCGGCGCCCGCGATGTCGAAGCCCACGCAACCGGCGTCGCGCCAGCGCACGGCCAGCTCGGCGATCTCCAGGCTGCGTGCCGCGGTGCGCATCGCCGAGCAGATGAGGTAGATCGTCAGATCCGTACCCTCCGCGCCACGGCGGAACCCGGTGAGCATCGCGTCGACCACTTCGTCGAGCGTGAGGCCCTGCTCGGTGCACAGCTCGGGCGCCATCCGCACCTCGGCGTAGACCACGCCGTCGGCTGCCAGGTCGACCGCGCATTCGTACGCCACGCGCTCGATGGCGTCGCGGTGCTGCATGACCCCCACGGTGTGGGCGAAGGTCTCCAGGTAGAGCACGAGATCGTTGCGCTTGGCGCCGCGGTTGAACCACGACGCCAGCTCGCCGATGTCGTGGGTGGGGAGGTTCTTGTAGCCGAACTCTTCGGCGAGCTCCACCACGGTGGACGGGCGCAGCCCGCCGTCGAGATGGTCGTGGAGGAGCACTTTCGGAAGCGAGATGATGTCCATGAGGTGCTGCCAGCGTAGGCGGTGCGCCGCTCCACCCGTACCCTGTCGGCCATGGAACACCCCGAATTGACCGTGTTGGGCAACACGGTGCGCCACCCCATCGAGCATGTCGAGGTCTTCCCCGCGCCCGCCCACGTCACCCTGGTGAAGTTCACCAACGATGAGCTGAACTCGATGTGCCCGGTCACCCAGCAGCCCGACTTGTCCACGGTGGTCATCGAGTACGTGCCCGCCGAATGGTGCATCGAGAGCAAGAGCCTCAAGCTGTACCTGTGGAGCTTCCGCGACCGTGCGGTGTTCGCCGAGGCACTCGCCGCCGAGATCGCCGGCGAAGTGATGCGCAGCGCCAAGCCGGCCCACGTGAAGGTCACGCTCACCCAGCGCCCGCGCGGCGGTATCGAAGTGCAGGCCGTGGCCGAGCTCAGCGGCTCCTGAGGACGTCGGCGTCGCGGAGCGCGGCGATCTCGTCGGCGGTGTAGCCCACTTCGGCGAGCACCTCGTCGCCGTCCTGGCCGATGAGCGGCGCAGGCCGACGCACCGATGCCGGCGTGGCATCGAAGCGGGTGGGCGGCGAAATGACGTGGTACGGGCCGACCACCGGGTGCACCTCCACCGGGAACCCGGCCACCACGTCGTCGAGGTCGACGATGGCCGAGCAGGGGATGTCGTGTCCCTCGCAGAACACGAGCCATTCGGCCGTCGTTCGCGTGCGCACCACCTCGAGCACGGCGGCGTACAGCATGCTGACGGCGGCGGAGCGCGTGGCGCGACTCTCCAGTCGCGGGTCGTCGGCAAGGTCATCGCGACCACCCATCCGGAACAGGTCGACGTAGTTCTCGCGGCTGTAGGGCAGCATGTGGATCCAGCCGTCGGCGGTCTGCTGCGGTCGGCGATCGGCGGTGAGCACACGCGGGTAGCCGGTTCGGCCGATGGGTGGTTCCGGGATGGCGTCGGCCCCGTGCTCGACCAGCACGAAGGCCTGCATCGTGGGCACCATTGGCACCTCCACCCGCTGCCCCTCGCCCGTGCGGTCGCGGTGGTGCAGCGCGGCGAGCACGGTGTAGACGATGGTCAGGCCACTCACCTTGTCGGCGATGATGCTCGGCACGATGCGCGGCTCGCCGCCCTGCTGTTCGTAGATGTGTGCGATTCCCGACGCCGACTGCACCACGTCGTCGTACGCGGGACGGTCGCCCTCGGGTGTGTCGGTGGGCCACCCTTGCGCCTGGCAGAAGATGATGTCGGGCTTGCGCTCGGCGACGTCGACGTACGTGAGGCGCAGGCGCGACAACGGCCCGGGGCGAAGATTGGTGATGACGATGTCGGCCTGTTCGGCCAACCGCAGGCACGCCTCGCGCCCGTCGGGGTGCTTCAGGTTCAGGCTGATGTTGCGCTTGTTGCGCATCAGGTTCAAGGCGATACCTGACAGCTGCGGGTGGTGACCCGGCCCCATGTAGCGGTTGGTGTCGCCCCCGATGTCTTCGACCGTGATGACGTCGGCACCGAGATCGCCGAGGATCTGGGTGGCCAGGGGACCCATCACGACCGACGTGAGATCGAGGACGCGCACGTCCGACAGCGGGCCGCTCGCGGTGGGGATGGACATGACCGCCGTCGCGAACTAGTGGTCTTCGCCGCTGCGATACGGCATACCGGCGTGCGCCGGCGGACGCAACCGCTGACTGGCCGCGGCGAGCACGACCAAGGTGAGCACGTAGGGCGTGGCCTTGGTGAGCGGCTCGGGGATCTTGTCGACCGCGATGTACACCCACAGGAACAATGCCGCGGCGACGATGCCGTTGATGGTGGGCACCAGCTTGCGGCGCACCATCGAACCGATGGCCATGAGTCCGGCCACCATGGCGAGGAACAGGCAGAACTTGGGCAGGCTGTCGGGGCTGAGCAACTGCATCGCCTCGGCGAAGCCGAACAGCAACGCGCCGAACAGGACACCGAAGGGTCGCCAGTTGCCGAAGATGGTGGTGGCAAGACCGATGAAGCCTCGACTGCCGGTTTGCCCCTGGCGGTAGTAGCTCGACGAGACGATGGCGAGGAACCCGCCGCCGAAACCGGCGAACGCACCACTGATGGCCATCGCGTAGTACCGCAGGGGGGTGACCTTCACGCCCAGGCTCTCGGCTGCGGCGGGTGCTTCACCCGAGGATCGCACACGCAGGCCGAAGCGGGTGCGCCACAGCACCCACGCCGACAGCGGTACGAGTGCGAGCCCGATGATGGTGGCCCATGAGACGTTGTAGAAGGCACCACGCAACACGCCGGCGACATCGCTGATGAGGAACCAGCCCTTCTCCTCGAACCAGCCGAGGATGTCGGGCGACTTCCACCCGAAGATCTCGCCACCGGCGAGGAAGGGGACGTTGAGTCGTGGGATGGGCGCCTGTTGCGGCGGCGATTGGCTGATGCCGGCACCCTGGATGTCGGCGGTGTACACCAACTCGCTCAGGTACCGCATGCTGCCGAACGCGAGCAGGTTGATGGCCACACCGGAGATCACGTGGTTCACGTTGAACTTCACCACGGCGAAGGCGTGCAACAGGCCACCCAGCGCACCGGCGACGATGGCGAGCAGCAGCCCGACCCATGGGCCGAACTTCCACGCGCCCCAGCCACCGAACCAGGTGCCGAAGATCATCATGCCTTCGATGCCGATGTTGACGATGCCGACTCGCTCGGCCCACAGGCCGGCCATACCGGCCAGCAGGATGGGCATGGTGACCAGCAGGGTGATGCCAGCGGTCTGCGACGAGGTGAGGTCGTCGCCGCCGGTGATGACCCGGGTGAGCGAGAGCAGCGAGAAGAGCGCCGCGGCCATGAGCAGCGTGCGGGTGAGCGACGCCTTGCCCTTCAGCAGGTCGAGGCGACCCTTCGGCTCGGCCGGCACGGGCATCAGTTCTGTCGTGGTGGTGCTCATGCCGCCACCGCCGTCGGGAGTGCGAGTTGGGCGGCGGTTCGGTCGGCCGTTCGTTTGGCGACTCGTCGGCCGACCACCTCGTTCACGATGACCACCGTCAGCAGGATGATGGCCTTGATGACGAGCACGATGGACTGCGGGATCTTGGCGATCTGCAGCGGGCCCTGCACGGCGTCGAGGAAGCCCCACAGGATGGCGGACACCACGATGCCGGCCGGATGGTTGCGGCCCAGCAGGGCGACGGCGATGCCGTTGAAGCCGTAGCCGTCGGGACGGGACGGACCGTAGGCGTGCGACTCTCCGAGGAGGTACGGCAGGCCGGCGAGGCCGGCGACGGCACCCGACATGAGCATCGCGGTGACGATCATCCGGTTCGAGCTGATGCCGGCCGTGCGGGCGGCCACCGCATTGGCGCCGGACGCCCGGAGGCGGAACCCGAACTTGCTCTTGTAGACGACGAGCCAGAACACCAGCACGACGAACAGCGAGATGAAGATGAACGAGGTGAGCCGACCGTCGAACATGTCGGGCATCCAGGCCGACTCGGGGAGTGGTTTGGTCTTCACGTCGAGCGACTCGCCCTCGTAGCGGAACTTCGACTGGAACAACCAGTCGATCACGCTGAGGGCGATGGCGTTGAGCATGATCGTGGCGATCACCTCGTTCACGCCCTTCTTCACCTTGAGCACTGCGGCGATGCCCGCCCATGCGGCACCGGCGGTCATCGCGACCACGAGCAACAGCGTGACGTGCAGTACCGGAGGCAGGTCGACGTAGGCGCCGACGATGGCGGCGAAGAACATGCCCATCAGGAACTGGCCTTCGACACCGATGTTGAACAGGTTCATCTTGAACCCGATGGCCACGGCGACGGCGGCGATCATCAAGGGCGTCGCCCGGCTGAGTGCCTCGAGCAGCTTGTCCTTCTCGAGACCGGCGTCGAGCATCTTGGAGTAGGCCTCGAACGGGTTGTAGCCGGTGACAGCCAACAGCACGCCGGCGATGGCGAGCGCGATGAGCACCGCGGCCAGCGAACTGGCGACGGTGACCAGAACGGCGTTGGGGGCTTTGAGCGCCTTCGGATTGGTGATCCGTTGGACCGTGGACTCGTCGCTCACGACGCAACCTCCTGGACGCCGCCGGTCATGTAGGTACCGAGGAGTTCCGGCGTGGCCTCGGCTGGTGTGAGTCGGGCATTGATGCGTCCGTCGAACATCACGAGGATGCGGTCGGACAGGCCGATCAGTTCCTCGAGATCGGCGGAGATGAGCAGTACGGCGAGCCCTGCATCTCGGGCGGCGCGGAGCTTCTCCCAGATGGCGGCCTGGGCGCCGATGTCGACACCACGCGTGGGATGCGCAGCGATGAGGACCCGGGGATGACTCGACAATTCCCGGCCGACGAGCAGCTTCTGCTGGTTGCCACCTGAGAGCGCGTACGCGGGAACGGTCTCGCTGGGAGTGCGCACGTCGAATCGCTCGATGATGGACCGGCTGTCGGCCTTGGCGGCGGCGGCGTCGATGAACGGGCCTTTCTGGAACTGCTCGTCGGCGTCGCGGCCGAGCAGCGTGTTCTCCCACAGCGGCGCGCTGAGCAACAGGCCCTCGCGGTGGCGGTCGAACGGGATGTACGAGAGACCGCCGATGAGCCGCTCGTGAGGGCTGGCGTGCGTGACGTCGGTACCGTCGATGGTGATGTGGCCGGACATCGGCTTCGCGAGGCCGATGATGGCTTCGCACAACTCGAACTGACCGTTGCCCTCCACACCGGCGATGCCGAGCACCTCGCCTTCGCGGATCTCGAAGCTCACCTCGTCGAGGACGTGCTTCTCGCCGGGGCCGGCGAGCGTGAGGCCGTCGATGCTCAGGCGGATGGTGGTGCCGACCTCGCTGGTGCGTCCGTGCGGTGACGGCAGCTCGCTGCCCACCATCAGCTCGGCGAGCTTCGAACGGGTGACCGCATCGGGCTTCACCTCGGCGACGGTGGTGCCGGCGCGGATGACCGTGATGTCGTCGGACACCGTGAGCACTTCATCGAGCTTGTGCGAGATGAAGATGATGGTGGCGCCGTCGGTGACCAGCCGGTGGAGGTTGGAGAACAGCTCGTCGACTTCCTGGGGCACGAGCACGGCGGTGGGCTCGTCGAGGATGAGCACCTTCGCACCGCGGAACAGCACCTTCAGGATCTCGACTCGTTGCCGCTGGCCCACGCCCAGTTCGGACACCGGTGCGTCGAGATCGACGTGCGTGCCGGACTGGTCCATGATGGCCTCGAGGCGGCGACGGGCCTCGTCATACTGCACGACGCCGCGGGCGGCCGGCTCGGAGCCGAGCACGATGTTCTCGAGCACGGTGAGGTTGTCGGCCAGCATGAAGTGCTGGTGCACCATGCCGATGCCGGCTGCGATGGCATCGCTGGGGGACTTGAAGACGTGCGGCGCGCCGAACACCGTGATGGTGCCGGCCTCGGGCTGGTGCATGCCGTAGAGCGTCTTCATCAGGGTGCTCTTACCGGCGCCGTTCTCGCCGACGATGGCGTGAATGGTGCCGGCACGAACGTTGAGATTCACGTCGTGGTTGGCGATCACGCCCGGGAACCGCTTCTCGATCCCACTCAGCTGAACGGCCAGAGTGTCGGTGGCCATGCTCCCCCTTCTCGGATACCGACCTGTTTATAGCAGAGAGCCCGGGGTGGAACCCCGGGCCCTCTGTCACTACTCAGTTGTCCATGCCGTCGCGAACGACGGCGTCGGCATCAGGGAGCCGTGGGCACCACGATGGTGCCGGCCACGATGTCGGCCTTGATCTTGTCGAGCTGATCCTTCACGTCGTCGAGGTAACCACCCGAGGTGGAGTAGCCCACGCCGTCCGACTTGAGGTCGTACGTCGCGAAACCGCCCTTGAGGGTGCCTTCCTTGAACTGCTTCACCGTGTCGAACACCGAGGTGTCGACTCGCTTCAGCATCGAGGTCAGGATGTGCTTCTGCTGATCGGCAGTGGCAGTGAGGTACTGGTCGCTGTCGACGCCGATGGCCCAGGCGTCGGACTCGACGGCGGCCTCGATGGTGCCGGCACCCGAACCGCCAGCGGCGGTGTAGATGACGTCAGCACCGTCGGCGTACCAGCCGTTGGCGATGACCTTGGCCTTGTCGGGCGAACCCCACGCGGCGTTGTCGCCGGCGGCGCCGAGGTACTGCGACTCGACGATGATGTCGGGGTTGATGTACTTCGCACCAGCGGTGTAACCGGCCTCGAACTTCTTGATGAGGTCGATCTCCTGGCCACCGATGAAGCCGATGTGACCGGTCTTGCTCTTCAGCGCGGCGGCCGCACCGACGAGGAACGAGCCCTCGTGCTCGGCGAAGCCGAGGAACGTGACGTTGGCGGGTGCGTTCTCGATGAACCCGTCGACGATGGCGTAGCTGGTGTCGGGGTTGGCGGCGGCCACTTCGGCCAGGCCGTCACCGAAGGCGAAGCCCACGGCGATGACCGGGTTGTCGCCATTCTTGGTCAGCGTCTCGAGGTTCGGCTTGCGGTCCTCGGCGTTGGTGGCTTCCAGCTCGTCGACGGTGGCGCCGAGCTCGGACTTCGCCTTGTCGGCGCCACGGGCGGCCGAGTCGTTGAAGGTACCGTCGCCGCGACCGCCGGTGTCGAACGCGATGCCGACCTTCGGGCCGTCGCCGCCGCTACCGCTGTCGCTCGAATCGTCGCCGCAGCTGGCTGCCACGAGCCCGAAGGCCGTGACCAAGGCCAGCGCTGCAAAGCGCTTGCTCTTGCGCATGGTGTCTCCCCCTTGGAGTGTTGGTTGGGTGGATGGAATATCCGCTCCATACCCTAGCCGCCGAGGGTGCCCCCAGTTCGTCGCTCGGGTCTCGTAACCTGCTGTTCAGATTTCGATGTCGTACGGGTACCAGCCCCCCCAGGCACCGCGTCGGCGGGTCTCGAAGCGCACTTACCAGGTGCGGCGAATTGTCGCGCTCGTGCTGGTGGTGGGGGTGATGTTCGGGATGTGGTCGGTCGTGAGCGGCCTGTTCGGGGGCGACGACACGTCGGCCAACGAGCCCATCACGCCCTCGACCAATACCGTCGTCAACGACGGTGTGACGCCCACCACACTGCCGCCGACCACCACGACCACCCCTCCGCCGAAGGAGAAGACGGTGCCCTCGGCCGAGGATCCTGCCGAGGTGCTCATCCTCGGCGACTCGGACGCGGGGGCATTCGGGCCCTATCTGAAGACCCTGCTCGACCAGACCGGCATCGCCTCCACCGAGTTGGAGTACAAGACGTCGTCGGGTCTGGCTCGCCCCGACTTCTTCGACTGGCCGGCCTTCATGCGCGAGATCGTGCCTCAGGCGAACCCCGACATCGTCGTCGTCACGTTCGGTGGCAACGATGCCCAGGGGTTGCGCAACCTCGACCTGTCGTGGGCGGTGGGGCACAACCCCGGAGAGGGCCAGGACGACACCGACTGGAAGGCCGAATACGGCGCGCGAGTGGGGGCTGCGATGGACTACCTCACCGAGGGCACGCGCACGCTGGTGTGGGTGGGTGTGCCCAACGCCTCTGATCCCGCCCTCACCGCTCGACTCGCGGTGCAGGACGAAGTGGTGCGCGCCGAAGCGGCGAAGCGCACCGACAAGGTGGTGTTCGTCGACACGTGGGCGCGGTTCAGTGGCCGCAATGGTGGCTGGGCCGAGTACGTCATCGATCCGCGCGACGGTGAAGGCAAGGACGTGCGTGCCGACGACGGCTTCCACCTCAACGTGAACGGCGCCGAGATCCTCGCCCTCGACATCGCCGAAGCCGTGAAGACCGACATGCGCGACCGCGGCGCCACCATCTGACCTCCGCACACAGCGCTCGTCGGTGAGAGTGCCGGTGAGGGTGGCAGTGAGTGGGTGGTGGTCGGCTTCGGCATGGCATCTCGCACCAGTCACACGCTGAAGTTCCTCCGCCACCTCGACCAGCTCACGGCGGTGATCGAGTCGATCGGACCGCCCTGCTGGGCTGGTGCGACGACTTCCGCCCCGCTGTTGGGCTTCGACGGCTACTCGCTCGTGGCTCCCTTTCATCTGGTCGTACCCAATCATCGTGCGCCGCATCGCACCGGCCATGCGGTTCATCGACTTCGCGACATCGGCCCGCTGGACACTGCCACGGCCTTCGGCCTGCCATGTCTGAGCGCGACCCGGACACTCATCGAGTTGTCGGCCACCGAATCTCCGAAGCGGTTGACGACAGCACTCGACAGTGCACTTCGGGATGGGCTCACCAGCGAGGCGTTCCTCCATCGCCGCATCGTCGATCTCCGTCGGTCGGGGCGTGCCGGTATCGCTCGTCTCCTCGCGGTGATCGAGGGTCAGGAGTTGTCCCGCGGCGGTCACTCGTTCCTCGAACGCGAGTTTCTGGAACTCCTCGGTGAGCTCGACTTCCCGCGCCCCGACACGCAGCAGGTGGTCGGTTCGAGAGGCACCGCGATGATCCGCGTGGATTGTCGCTTCCGGGGATCCAAGGTCGTGGTCGAGCTGCTGGGCTATCGGTTCCACCGGTCGACGGCGCAGATGCAGGTCGACGCCGAACGGATCAATCGGATGCAGCTCGACGGGTTCGTCGTTGCTCAGTTCACCTACGCGGACGTGACCACGCGTTCAGCATCGATGCTCGCCACGTTGGCCGAGCTCCGTCCTCGAATCCTTCGGTCGGCCGGAACTCTGTGAATTCACAGAGTTGGACGTGCTGCTCTGTGAATTCACAGAACGTCGAGCCGCGCCCGTGCAGAGCGCGTGGCACTCGGACGGGTGGGCTGGCACTCGCATCACATGGTGCGGCCGCGCTCCTGGATGGCTCGGCGGCGGGCTTCCACCTGATCCGGGCTGAACATCTCGCGCTGCCAGCGGCTGGCGTTGGTGGCCTCGATCTGCCAGCCGTCGGACTCGGCGGTGATCTCGTCGTAGGTGGCCTTCATCTGCCGCACGCCGGCCTGCTCGTTGCCGATGATGTCGCGAGCGAGTTGACGCGTCACGGGCATCAGCTCGTCGTGGCTGACGACGTGGTTGACGAGACCGAACTGCAGGGCTTCCTCGGCGAGCATGAAGTTGCCCGTGTAGCTCATCTCACGAGCGCGCCGGACGCCGATGGCCTGGGGGAGCAACACGGTGAGGCCCCACCCCGGCATGACGCCGACGCGTGAGTGGGTGTCGCCGAACTTGGCTCGTTCGCTGGCGATCAGGAAGTCGCAGTTGAGCGCGAGCTCGAAGCCGCCGGTGATGGCCACGCCGTTGACCGCGCCGATGAGTGGCTTGGCCATCGCGGGGAACGGACCTCGAACCCCGTCGCGGTTCGGGCGACCGTCGGCGCCCGTGGCGCCCAGGTTGCCGCCGGTGGAACCGAGCTCCTTCAGATCGAGCCCAGCGCAGAACGCCGGATCGGTGCCGGTGATGATGACGACGTCGACCGAGTCGTCGGCATCGGCCTCGCGCATCCGCTCGGGCAGCAGCCGCAGCACCTCGCTGGACAGCGCGTTGCGCGCTTCGGGCCGGTTGAGGGTGATGGTGGCGATGCGCTCGCTCACTTCGTAGAGCACGACGTCGTTCGGTGCGGACATGCTGCGACCCTACAGATCGGCGAGCTTCACCAACGTGGCGGCGATCCATCCGCCGAGCGCACCGAAGTGATCGTCGAGCAAGGTGCTCGCGCCGTCGTCGAGCGCCGCCTCGGCCAGCTCGTAGAGACCCTCGTAGGTGGCCTCCACCGCGTACTCGGCCGTGTCGTCGAGCGAGTCGCCGTACGCGATCTCGCCGGTGACGCCGGCCCGTTCGAGGCGGCCGTCGCCGATGAGTGGGCTGACATCGGGCGCGACCGCGTACACGCGGGCGGGGTCCATCGGCTCGGCGAGCCCCTGCACCCGGAAGACGATCTCGATCTCGATGGCCGGCAGGCGATCGAGCACCTCCTCGACGTACCACTGGCGATACGCGGTCTGGCTCCACGACGGCCAGTCGAAGGTGATGTGCGCCACGACCCGAGGCGGGTTCTCCTCGCCCGGCAGCCCGTAGCTGGTCTCCCACGTGAGATCCCCGAGCAACACGTCGGCCTGGAAGTGCTCCTCGAACGGCTGCCGCTCGAGGAAGGCGGACTCGAATGCATCGCGCAGTGCGCTGATGGCATCGGTGAACACGTGGTCGAGCATGCACCCGCGACGGTAGCGGGCCGCCCGCCCCGGTTGGCTACGGTTGCTGCATGTCGCTCGTGCTCGTCGATGTGGCCGACGGAGTCGCCACCCTCACCCTGAACAACCCCGGCGAGCGCAACACGCTCACCGCCCCGATGGTGGCCGAGATCCTCGCCGCGATGGATCGCATCGAGGCCGACGAGTCGATCGGTGCCATCGTGGTCACCGGTGCCGCGCCCGCGTTCTGCGCGGGGGCCAACCTGGGCAACCTCGCCGAGTCGAGCAAGGACAGCCTGGGCAACATCTACGAAGGGTTCCTGCGCATCGCTCGCAGCCCGCTGCCCACCATCGCCGCCGTCAACGGTGCCGCGGTGGGTGCCGGCATGAACCTCGCGCTCGGGTGCGACGTTCGCCTCGCCGCCCGCCGTGCCAAGTTCGACACCCGCTTCCTCCAGATCGGCATCCACCCCGGCGGCGGCCACACCTGGATGCTGCGGCGCATCGTCGGCCCCCAGGCCACGTTCGCCGGTGTGGTGTTCGGCGAGATCATGGACGGTGCCGAAGCCGAGCGCGTCGGCCTGGTGCACCGCTGTGTCGACGACGACCAGTTGCTCACCGTGGCCCACGAGATGGCCGCCCGCGCCGCGTCCGCTCCCCGCGAGCTGGTCATCGAGGTCAAGCGCACCATCCACGACATGGCCGACATCAGCACGCACCCCGAAGCGGTGGATCGCGAGCTCACGCCGCAGGTCTGGAGCACCCGCCAGCCCTGGTTCGCCGAGCGGATCGCGGCACTTCAGGCCAAGATCAGCTCCAAGAAGCCCTGAACCGACCAAAGCGCGCAGAACTGTTACCGAAAGTCCCTTCCCGTTCCGAGCGGCCGGGTCTACGGTTCACTCACGGAGAGCAGCCGTACATTCCGAGCACGGAGGTACCCATGAGCCAGCGCCATCGCAGCCAAGACGTGGCCCCGCCACCGAAGGTCGAACTGCGAGCACATGCCCACAACGAACGGCACCGCATCAACAGCGAGTTGCAGTCCGTTGCGGCGCAAGTGAGTGCCGGTTACGAGCCCGACGAGGTGCACGAGCCAGGCCGAGCCTGGGTACCCGAGCACCATCGCGACGCCGAGAAGGCGAAGAAGGCGTCGGCGCCCAAGCGCATGCGCCACTGGAAGGTGAAGGAGTGGAAGCGCCGCAGCTCGGTGCGCAAGGCGAAGGCCGAGGCATTCCGCCTCGCCGCCGACGAAGCCTGACCTCGCGAACCGCGAACGGTCGGATCAGAGCCACGCCGCCGCGAGTTCCTCGCGCCGGTCGTTCCACTCCTCGGCCGTGATGCCATAGCGCACGTGGTCCTCCCACGTGCCGTTGATCTCCAGGAATCGCAGGGCGACGCCTTCCTCGCGGATGCCCAGCACTTCCATCACCCGCCGGCTGTTGCGGTTGCGCGGGACGATGCAGATCTCCAGCCGGTGCAGGTGCAACTGCTCGAACGCGAACCGGATGAGCACCACCACCGCCTCGGCGACGTAGCGGTGACCGGCCTTGGCCTCGTCGATCCAGTAGCCGACGGTGCCGCTCTGCAACGCGCCGCGGGCCACGCCGTTCAGGTTCACCTCGCCGGCGAAGTCGTTGCCGACGAACAACCCGAAGCCGTACGCCAATCCCATCTGTCGATCGCGATCGCGTGCGCTGCACCGCGACACGAACGCTTCGCGGTCGCGGGTCGGGTCGAGCAGGTTGGCCGGACGCAGCGGTTCCCACGGGGTGAGCCAACGGTCGTTGCGCTGGCGCACCTCGGCCCAGTGCGGCCAATCGGCGGGCGCCATCGGGCGCAGCATCACCCTGCGGCCGTACAGGCGAATCGCAGCTGCGGGCACCGACGGGTGACCCAGGTGGCGGCCGCTCACGGCGCCGCCTCGGTGGTGTCCACCAGCCACACGGTGTCGAGGTGGAGGAACCGCATCAGGCCCACCACCGCGCAGGCCGCACCGAGCACCGTGTGCGACAGGGGGGCGACCAGTCCGGGGTTGTGCACCCGCACCGTTGCGGCCTCGGTGACCAGCGTGCGGAACACGTCCTCGGCGGCGTCACGCGAGAGTTCGAACGGGAAGGTGGCGTCGCCGCCCACTTCCACCGCCGCGATGGCCGACACCGCAGGACCGGCCACTTCCACCCGGTCGGCCAGGTCGGCTGCGGGCACCTCGCGAGTGGCGTCCTCCAGATGATCCTGGAACCATCCGATGGCGTTGGTGAGTTCCTCGGGCAGGGGTGGGTCGGACACCAACAGATCGCACAGCGTGTGCACGCCCACGGGGATGCTCGCGCGCACGCCGTCGGCCTCGAACACTGCGTCCGTGGCAGCGAGTGTCACGACGAGCGCGATCACTGCACGTCCGCCAGATGGGCGTCGACCCAACGGCCGACCGGATCGTCGCCGCCGGCGAGGAACCAGGCGTAGTGCGCGTGCAGACACTTCACGCCTTCGCGGGTGCCGCCGACGCCGCCAGACGGCCGAGGCCCGATGTGGTCGGCAGGAATGTCGGCGTCGCGCTCCGCGGCGTAGCGAGCGTGTGCGTCGGCGATCTCCTCCGCGGGGATCTCGGCCTCGGCGCGACGCACCCCACCAGCCGCCTCGAGCCGGCCGATGAGCCGATTGGTGTCGCGTCCGGCCAACCAGTAGCGGGTGGGCATGGGGGTGCCGTCGTGGAGGAACGGCGCGTTGCGCAGCACGACCGGCTCGCCGTGCGCGTCGCGCACGACCACCTCGAAGTCGCTCTGCGGGATGCGGCCGAGCAGTTCGGCGACCAGCTGGTGGTCGTCCACGGTGCCTACTTGCGCAGGCGGCGGAGGACGAGGAGGAGCAGCACCAGACCGCCGAGTGCCGGCACCAGGCGCTTCACGAGTGCCGAACCGGCGAACTCGGAGAGTTCGATGGGCTCGGCGGCCGGACCCTGGATGGTGCGCACGACCGGTTCGGCCGGCGTCGATGCCGGCGCCGCCACGGTGGCCTCGGCTGCATGGGCCTTGACCTCTTCGGCGTGGGCGAGCGCTTCGGCGACGATGGCATCGGCCTCGGCCGGGTCGTCCTCCTCGGCGTCGAGCATGGTGTTGAGGTTGTGGGCGAACTGGGTCATCAGCTTGGCGCTGACGTCGCCCATGATGCCGCGACCGAACTGGGCCACCTTGCCGCTGACGTGGAGATCGGTGGACACCACGCACTTGGTGACGTGCGCGGAGACCGCTTCGAGCTGGGCGGTGATGAGCGCATCGGCGTTGCCCTTGCCGCCCGTGTCGCGGCCCTCGCCCTTGAGCACGGCGCGATGGTTGTCGTCGTCCTTCTCCACGAAGGTGGCCTGCCCCTTAAAGGCTGTGGAGATGGGCCCGAGCTTCACCTTCACGACGCCGCGGTAGATGTCGCCCTCG
Organism: Actinomycetota bacterium; assembly: GCA_016213625.1. GTDB lineage: Bacteria > Actinomycetota > Acidimicrobiia > Acidimicrobiales > Ilumatobacteraceae > UBA668. Next base: position 17,822 of record JACQZZ010000009.1, on the reverse strand, counting down.
ATCTCCTTGAGCTCGGCACCGGGCATGCACGGGGCGATGCGCTCCACATCGGTGAGCACGGTCCACGCGTGAGCGATGGACCGGTTGACGGTGAACTCGTTCAGCAGCTTTTCCATTGGTCGAGATCCTCCGTGGTGTCGATGTCGGCGCCTGAGCCTAGGCATGGTAGGCGGCAGACCCACTCGGGGTGGACGTGGAGGAGCGATCGGCCTCCCTCGTCGCCGTCGGTGGGCAGGAGCGGCCACACCTCGGCGGACAGCCGGATGGGGTGCGGCCCGGGCACGCCGTCGTAGGTGGCCACCACGATGCGGCAGTCGTCGGGGGCCCAGCCGATGGTGCGCCAGGCCTCGGTGGTGACGAACGGCTGGTCGGCCAACCCGATGGTGACCTGGGTGGCGCCGAACTCCCGGGCGGCGGCGACCGCCACCTGCACCGACCCCGCCTGGCCGTCGGCCCAGTGGGGATTGTGATGACGGACGACCTCGTCGGGCAGGTCGAGATCGGCGGCGCCGGTGACCACCACCACGTGGTCGAAGCCGGCCGCCCTCACGTGGTCCATCGCCCAGGTCCACACGGGTCGCCCGCCGAGCGGGGCGAGCAGCTTGTGCTGCGCCCCGAGGAAGCGACTGCCACCCCCGGCGGCGAGCAACGCGGCGATGCGTGTCATCGCGGCCACTCTATGTCCACGTCGTGACGTGGGAAGATGACGAACAGATGACGGAAAAGTTGCGGTCGGGTTGATTGTTGCAATTCCATGTCGCTAACGTGTCACTCGTTACGAACCGGGGCGGCCACATTCGTAGGTTGCCAACCCTGCTCGCAGCAGACAGCGGTGGCGCTCTCGTGTGGTGCCGGCGCCGTGAAAGAGGAGCGAAGTCCCTCGATCACGTCCCCCTCGTCCGGAATCCCGCTGGACGACCAACCGAGAGGAACGTCACTCACCATGACGCTTCGACATCCCGTCCGTACTCTGCTCGTGGCCGCCGCCCTCGCCGTCGGCGTCACCTCGCTCCCCACTCCCGCCAGCGCCGCTCCTCGCACCAGCGCTGTGCACTCCGTCGCCCGTACCGGCAAGGACCCCCTCGCGGCGTCCGCCAACGCGGCGCTCGCCTCGTGGTCGGCCTTCTCGGCCACCGGCAACCCGGTCTCACTCCGCGACTTCGAGTCGCAGCGCGACGCTCTCGCCATCGAGGCGGCCAACCGCTTGATGATCGACCCCACTCGTATGGTCAACGCCTGGCGGGCCGCCGACACCACGCATCAACTGGTGCTCGTGTCGGCCTTCACCCAGCTGGGCACGCCCTACCGTCGCAACAGCAGCAACCCCGGCGTCGGTTTCGACTGCTCGGGCTTCACCAACTTCGCCTGGGGCCAGGTGGGTGTCACGCTCACGCGTCAGAGCAAGTCGCAGATCCGTGCGGCCGCCCCCCGCACCCGCGACACCGCCATGGCCGGCGACCTGGCGTACTACCCGGGTCACGTCATGCTGTGGCTCGGCGTCGACAACGCCATCGTCCACTCGCCCTTCACCGGTCGCAGCGTGGAAGTGGCCTTCATCTCCAAGAGCCGTACCAGGAGCACCAAGTTCGGCAACCCCGTCGGCTGAGCTCAGCCGCCGGTGCCGTCGAGGGTGCCGTGAATCGGCCCGCTGCTGTCGCGCAGTGAAGGGGCCAGTCGTCCGGTTCGTCGGGCGATGATCTCGGCGCAGATGGAGATGGCCGTCTCCTCGGGCGTGCGCGCGCCGAGGTCGAGTCCGATGGGCGACATCAACCGAGCCAACTGCTCGGGCTGATCCACACCGACCTCGGCGAGCCGCTCCATCCGCTTTGCATGCGTCTTCCGGCTGCCCATCACGCCGATGTACCCGGCGCCGGTGGCCAGCGCACCCTGCACCGCCGGCACGTCGAACTTCGGGTCGTGGGTGAGGATGCACACCGCGTCGCGCTGGCCCAACGTGTGGCCGCGTCGTTCGAACAGCGGCGAGGGCCAGCTGACGACCACCTCGTCGGCCATGGGGAATCGCCGCCGTGTGGCGAAGATCTCGCGGGCGTCGCACACGGTGACTCGGTAGCCCAACACCTTGGCCACCTTGCCCAGCGCGGCGGTGAAGTCGACCGCACCGAAGATCCACATCTGCGGCGGCGGTGCCCAACTCTCGATGAAGGCGCTCACAGTGGGGGTGCCCACGAGGTCTTCCGGCGTGGTCTGACCTTCGGGGCCGTAGTGGCGCACCCCGCTGCGGCCGGCTTCCAGTTCGGCAAGTGCGTCGCGCACGGCGATGCGATCGAGCTCCGGATGGCCCAGGCTGCCCAACGGCGCGTCGGTGGGCGTGATGAGCATCTTCCCGCCCACCCCAGGGCCGGCGACGACGGTGACCAGCGCGACCGGCTGCTCGGCGCGCAGCAGCGTGCGGAGCCGTTGGTAGAGGGTGCCGGCGGGCTGGCTCATCGTCACCAGTCGAGTGGTTCGATGAACAGGCGAATGGTGCCGCCGCACGTGAGGCCGACGGCGAAGGCCTCGTCGTCGCTGTACCCGAAGGTGACGATACGCGGCTCCGCTTCGCCGGCCAGGATGGCCAATGCCTCAGACACCACCGCACCCTCGACGCACCCGCCGCTGACGCTGCCGGCCACTTCACCCTGGTCGTTGACCGCCATCGCGGCACCGGGCTCGCGGGGGCCGGAGCCCTCGATGTCGACCACGCGCGCGATGGCCACCCTGCTGCCCGCCGCCTGCCAGCGGTCGATGTCGTCGAGGAGTTCCTTCATGGTCAGTCGTGGACCATTGTGTCACCCGCGTGTGGATTCCATCGCAATCACCCGGGCCAGTTCCTCCATGGCGGCCATGCTGTGACCTTCCACGAAGTGGTCCACGTGGGGGAGCGCCGCGGCCATGCCGCGAGCCAGGGGCGCGTACCCGGGCGTCACCTTCAGGGGGTTCACCCAGATGACGTGATAGGCCACCCGGTGCAGCCGTTCCATCTCGGTGCCCAGCACCTCCGGGTCGCCGCGATCCCAACCGTCGGACAGCACCACCACGATGGCGCCGCGAGCCATGCCGCGCACGCCCCACTGGTCGTTGAACCGGCGGATGCAATCGCCGAGGCGCGTGCCGCCGCTCCAGTCGAGCACTCGGTTGCCGGCCTGCGTGAGTGCCTTGTCGGGGTCGCGGCTGTTCAGTTCGCGTGTGACGCGGGTGAGTCGGGTGCCGATGGCGAACGCCTCCACCCGCTGACGCCCCGAGACGGCAGCGTGCACGAAACGGAGCAGCGCCCGCGCGTAAGGCTCCATCGAACCGCTGACGTCGACGAGCAGGACCAGTCGCCGGAGTTTCTCGCCGGGTTGCTTCCACTGGCGGCGAATCGGCTCGCCGCCCGTGCGCAACGCCGATCGCATGGTGGCCTGCAGGTCGGGCCGGCGGCCCCGTCGCGAGCGATGGTGGCGCAACGATCGGCGCGGTGGACCGATGAACCGCAGTCGGGTCATGAGCTGTTGCGCCGTGATGAGCTCGTCGTCGGAATAGCTGGCGAAGTCCTTGTGGCGCAGCACCTCCATCGCCGAGAAGCGCAGGGTGATCTGCGGATCGTCGGAGGCCTCGGAACTGCCCTGCTCGTCGTCGCCCTCGTCGCTGTCGTCGTCGATGGCCAGGGTGATGTGGAGCGGTTCGTCGGGCGCTGCGTCGTCGGCAGCCGACGCGGCCAGCCAGAACACCTCGAACGACCGGTCGTAGAGCGGGATGTCCTCCGGGTTGCGCACGAGCGTGGCGCGCCCCGCCCAGTACACGTGATCGCGGTCGTGCATCTCGAGTCGACCGAGGGCGTCGACGAAGGTGAGCACGCTGCCCAGCGGGACGCGCAATCCCGCGCCGCGCAGGACGCGGGCGAAGGCGACGGCCATCCGCTCGGTGGGGGTCTGCGCGTGGAGCGTGGGACTCACGAGTGCTGGAAGCCGCGCTCGAACGCCTGCTTCACGAGATCGGCGATGCCGTGCTGCTGCGTGCGTTCCTGGTCTTCGCGGTACTTCAGCACCGTGCCCAACGTGGCGGTGACCGTGCGCTCGTCGAGTTCGGTGACGCCGAGCGCCGTGAGCGCCTGGGCCCAATCGATGGTCTCGGCCACGCCCGGCGGCTTGTACAGGTTCAGCGTGCGCAGCGTCTCGACGGCACCAGCCACCTGGCGTGCCAGTCGTTCGAGCGCCTGCGGCACTCGCATGCGCACGATGCGCACCTCGCGCTCGAAGTCGGGATGCTCGACCCAGTGGTACAGGCAGCGACGCTTCAACGCGTCGTGCACGTCGCGCGTGCGGTTCGAGGTGAGGATGACGAGCGGCGTCTTCAGGGCGGAGAACCGGCCCAGCTCGGGAACCGTGACGGCGTACTCCGAGAGGACCTCCAACAGGTAGGCCTCGAACTCGTCGTCGGCGCGATCGACTTCATCGATGAGCAGCACGGGCGGCAACTCGTTGTTGTGGTCGATGGCCTGCAGCAGTGCCCGCTTCAGCAGGAATCGCTCGTGGTAGAGCTGGTCCTCCAACTTGTTGGCGGTGAGGCCGAGCGATTCGCCGGTGGCCTCCGACGCACGGAGATGGAGCAGCTGGCGGCTGTAGTCCCAGTCGTACACCGCCTGCGACACGTCGATGCCTTCGTAGCACTGCAGACGGATGAGCTCGCCGCCCGTCCACCGGCTGAGCACCTTCGCGACCTCGGTCTTGCCGACCCCCGCTTCGCCCTCCAGCAACAGCGGGCGCTGCAGGGTCATCGCGAGGAACACCGACGTCGCGAGGCCCTCGTCGGGGATGTAGCCATACGCGGAGAGCGCCTCGTAGACGTCGGCTGGAGTGGCGGGCGAAATGGCCATCGAGATGCAGGTTAGATGCGGAAGAGTGGCCGAAGCTCTCTTAGGCTCACAAGGATGTGTCCCCCGCCGGTGAGAGTCGCGCGACTCGTGCGCATCCACGCTCCCTCGGCACGGCAGGTCTGTGTCACTTCCGCCAGTGCCGAGGTCGCCGCTCGACGTGAATCGTCGGGCGATGGCTGGTGGTCGGCCGAGTTCGTCGCCAACGACGGCGACCTCTACTGGGTGCGGGTCGATGACGGCCCACCGTTGGTGGATCCCGGTTGTCTCGACCTCGTCATCACCCCGGAGGGTCCGCGCAGCGTCGTCCGGGCGCCGTGGGCCCGTCACCCCAGGGGTGCAGCGCTCACCGCACCGCCCGTCGTGTACGAGTTGCACGTGAAGGGCTTCGGGGGCACCTACCGCGGCTGTATCGAGCGGCTCGACCACGTGAGCTCGGTGGGTGCCAACGTCATCGAGTTGATGCCGGTGCACCCGTTCGACGACCGCGACAACTACTGGGGCTACATGCCGCTGGTGTGGGGCGCGGTGCACCGCGACTACGCGGCCGAACCCGACCGCGCAGCGGAGGAGCTGGCCGAACTGGTGGCGACCGCGCACCAACGCGGCCTGCACGTGTGGATCGACGTGGTCTTCAACCACACCGGCGAGGACCATCCGCCCACCAAGGCAGCAGGTCTTCGTCACATGGACCCGACGGTGTTCCGCGGCGTGGCCGCGGGTCACCCCACCAACGACAGCGGTTGCGGCAACGACATCGACCCGGCGCATCCCTGGGTGCGCGAACTGGTCATCGAGGCACTCGACCGGTACGCCGATCTCGGCGTCGACGGCTTCCGGTTCGATCTGGCATCGCTGCTCACCCGCGATCGAGGCGCGCTCGTCAGCCGCATCACCGAGTGGGCCGACACTCGTGGCGTGGCGCTGATCGCCGAGCCGTGGGACATGGGCGGCTACCAGCTCGGACACGGCTGGCCGTGGCCCACGTGGCTGCAGTGGAACGATCGATTCCGCGATCAGGTGCGTGGCTTCCTTCGTGGCGAACCCGGTCTGGTGCGCGCCATGCGTCAACGTGTGCAGGGCAGCCCCGACCTGTTCGGCCCCGACGGTCCGGTGCGGTCGCTGAACTTCATCACCGCCCACGACGGGCTCACGCTGCACGACCTCACCGTCACCAACGACGACCGACATCACGCGTGGGACTGCGGGCCGGCCCTGCGGCTCCAACAGCTGCAGAACTACTTCGCCATGCTGTTGCTCTCGGCCGGCACGCCGATGTGGGTGATGGGTGACGAGTTCGCCCGTACCCAGCACGGACACGACAACCCCTACAACGTCGACGCGCCGTTGAGCTGGGTCGACTGGGGGCGGGCCGCCGAGTGGACCGAGCTCACCGAGTTCGTCGCCGCGCTGGTCGCCCTGCGGACGCGTCATCCAATGGTGCAGTTCCGCTTCCACGGCACCGGACCGACCATCGACGAGGGCTGGCACTCGCACTCGCTCGCCTGGCAGTCGGGTGACCTGTACGTGATGGTCAACGCGTGGTGGGAGCCGCTCACGTTCGCGGTGCAGGCACCGGGGGAGTGGGCTGTCGCGCTGTCCACCGCGCCTGCGACCGCAGTTGCCGACGGCTTCACCGTGGCCCCTCGTTCCATCGTCATTCTCGAACGCCCGACGCCGTAGCCGCGTCGTTGCTCATAGGCTCGTCTCATGGCAGCAGAGACCCGCTCACTCACCGGAACCGTCGTCGCGATCACGGGAGCGAGCGCCGGCATCGGCGTCGCTACCGCTCGCCAGTTGGTGGAGGCCGGCGCGAACGTCGTCCTCGGTGCTCGTCGTGGTGAACGGCTGCAGTCGCTCGTGGCCGAACTCGGCGACGACCGCGCGATCGCGGTGGAGATGGACGTGCGTGAGCCCAGCGCCAACGCGCGTCTGGTCGAGGCCGGGCTGCAGCGGTGGGGGCGGTTCGACACGATGGTGGCCAACGCCGGCATCGGTCTGTACGGCAGCATCCTCGATTGGGACGACGATCGCATCGCCGAGATGCTCGACACCAACCTTGGTGGCACGGTGTGGTCCGTGCGCGCCGCGGTGCCGCACTTCATGGCCAACGGCGGTGGCGACGTGGTGATCGTGTCGTCGGTGGCCGGTCTGCGCGGCGGGGGCGACGAAGCGGTCTACGCGTCCACCAAGTTCGCGCAGGTGGGCCTGGCGGGCGCGCTCGATCGTGAGCTCCGCGCTCACAGTGTGCGGGTGACGGCCATCTGCCCGGCCGGCGTGTCCACCGAGTTCGCGATGGGCACCGGGCGTCAGCCCGACAGCCCGTTCCTGGCCGACTTCCTCACTGCCGACGACGTGGCACATGCCATCGTCACCGTGCTGCAGCAGCCGCGTCGGGTGCGCACCACCCTGTGGTCCCTGTGGTCGATGGGCCAGCAGAGCTGACGAGCAGCCTGGGTCAGGAGTCGAAGCCGAGACCGAAGCGGTCGAGCGACCGCAGCCACAGGTTGCGCTTGCCGGTCTTGTCCTCGTGGTCGAGTGACCAACGGGTGGCCTGGATGCCGATGAACCGGAATGGCTCGGGCGGGAACGGAATCGGCTTGGTCTTCACGAACTCCGTCTCGGTGGCCTTGCTGCGCTTGCCGTCGAGCATGTCGAGCATCACCTCCGCGCCGAAGCGGGTGGAGGCCACGCCGAGCCCGGTGTATCCCACGGAGTAGGCGACGCGGCCCTGCATGCCTCGACCCCAGAACACACAGAACCGGCTGCAGGTGTCGATGACGCCACCCCATGCATGGGTGAACTTCAGTCCTTCCAACTGCGGGAAGGTGTCGAAGAAGTGCTTGCTGAGCTTGGCCCAGGTCTCGGGCCGCGTCTCGAACTCGGGGTTGATCTTGCCGCGCCAGTAGTAGATGACGTCGTACCCGCCCCAGAGGATGCGGTTGTCCTCGGTGAGTCGGTAGTAGTGGAACTGGTTGCTGATGTCGCTGAGGCCTTGGCGCAGCTTCCAGCCGACGCTCTCGAGCTGTGCGTTCGACAGCGGCTCGGTGACCATGCAGTAGTCGTACACCGGGGCGATGTAGTGGCCGATGCGCTTCAGCAGCGGCTTGGCGGCGTTGGTCGCCAACGCCACCTTGCCGGCGCGGATGCGGCCGAGCGGGGTGGTGACCAGCACGCCCACGCCGTCCTTCTCGATGGACGTGGCCTTGGTGTCCTCGTAGATGCGCACGCCGAGCGACATCGCGGCCGCCTTCAGCCCCCATGCGAGGCGTGCCGGGTCGACGATGGCGGCCCGGTCCTTGCGCCACAGCCCGCCGAGGTACGTGGGGGAGTTCACCTGCGAGCGCATGGCGGCTTCGTCGAGCCACTCCACCTTCTGGCCGAGCGCTCGCAGCTGCGTGAAGTCGTCACGCAGCTCGTCGAGGTAGCTGGGCGAATGGAACGTGGTGGCCACGTCGATGACACCGGTGCGCTCGTAGTCGCAGTCGATGTGGTAGCGCTGGATGGCGCTCTCGATGTCGTTGAGGTTCTTCAGGCCCAGCTCTTCGAGCAGCGGCAGTTCGTTGGGGAACCGCTCCTGCCCATTGGCGACGCCGTGCGTGAGGCTGCTCTCCATGAAGCCGCCGTTGCGGCCGCTCGCCTGCGAGCCCACCTCATGCGCGTCGATGAGGATGACATCGCGGCTGGGATCGCGCTCCTTGGCGATGATGGCCGTCCAGAGCCCGTTGTAGCCGCCGCCCACCACGCACAGGTCGCAGCTCTCGGTGCGGACCAACGTGGGGTTGCTGTCGGGCTCGTCGGCGTCGTCGTACCAATACGGATACGGGTCCGCATCGGCGATCGCGTCGAGATGGAATTCCTGGATACCACTGTCGTCGTGTTCTTCGAACGACATGCTCTCACCACCTATCGCCGGCCAGGCTAGTCAGTCAGACCCGACGCGGTGGGCAGCAGCTGCAGGTCGTATTCCAGATACGCCGGATCCACGGTGGCCACTCGACGCACCGAGTGCCGGTCGCACATCACGAGGGTGAGCGCCACCTCGGGGTCGTCGACCGGTGTGGCATCGGCCGCGCGGCGATGCTGGAAGCCGACGTACAACGGGTCGACCGGCGCGAACACGCCTGCTCGGGGCCGATGCAGGAACCAGCTGACTCGCTCGGCCGTGGTGACCTGGTCGCCGTGGTCCATGGTGCGCAGGTGATCGCCCACGGCGACCAACAGGACCTCGTTGCGCTCGTACTGGTCCAGCAGGTCGCGGTACGTGGCGGTGCAGGTGTCGTGCTCGGGATGCTCCGACGACACCACGGCCTGCAGGAACGAAGCCTCCAGCAACACCTTCGGCGGATCCATGCTCATGCCGACACCTCCGCCTCGGGGGTGAGTTCGGGAGCCGGGGGCGCGGGCATGCAGGCACGGGCCATGTGGGCGCGACGGCGCCGGGTTCGGCGCTCGAAGCGGTTCCAGAACCAGAACACGCCGCCGGTGATGGCCCAGCCGACCAGGCCGTCGATGACCCAGTGCTCACCGAGATACACGAGCGAGGCGAGCATGACGACCGGGAAGAGCAGCACGAGCGCCTTCAACCACTTGGGGCGGATCCAAGGGAGGAAGAACGCCGGCACGATGAGCGCGAAGGATGCGTGCAGCGACGGCATCGCCGCCACACCGTTGCCGTTGCTGAGCGCGAGCTTGTAGCCGTCGCGGAAGCTCTCGAACCCGATGTGGTAGAAGCCGCGGCCGGCGTTGCGGTGCAGCTCGGGGATGAGCCCGTACGGGAACTTGGGGCTGCCGACCATCCACGGCGGCGCGGTGGGCAGCACCACGAACATGATGCAGGCGATGAACAAGAGGCTGGCGAAGCGCTTCATGAACCGCGCCCACTGGCGATGGCTGGTGGCCCACAGCGCCGCCATCACGATCATCGGGAAGACGAAGTGGGTCATGTACGTACTGCCGGCGACGACGTCGTACCACCGCACCGTCCGCTCCCAGAAGTGCTCCTGGAGCACCACGTTGGGGTCGTGGCCGAAGAACATGACCTTGTCGATGTTGCGGACGGACTCCACCTGCAGCGGGAACTTCACCCTGAACAACCCGAAGACGGACACGCCGTCGTCGGCGGCACCACGGGTCTTCTCGTACGCCAGCCACATCGTGCAGTACGCCACGCAGTCGAGCAGGAGGACGCCCCACGTGCGCCACGAGCGGCCGATGAACGCACACAGCAGGAAGATGCCGACGGCGATGGCCACCGACACCCGGTCCACGGTGAGTCCCTTCACCTTCAGCCACCACAGGTAGCCGAAGAGGTAGGTGAACATCAGCGTGAGGCGGACCGGGCGGAACCACTCGAACGGCACCGCGGACCGCACCGCGACGCGCAGCGACCGCGACGCGTCGGTGGGCGCCTCGGTGGTCGTCGACATGGACGAACACGCTACCCATCCTTCGCTCCGCGGTCACCTCGCGGACACGTTCAGTTCAGCCTGGGGTCAGGCGCTGGCTGCTTCGAGCGCCCGACGTACGAGCACCTTGGCGAGGTGCACGCGGTATTCGGGGCTGGCATTGAGGTCGCTCTGCGGCTCGGCTTCCTCGGCGGCCAGTTGTGCGGCATCGGACACCGAGGCGCCCTGGGCCAGCGCACCGGACACGCTGGTGGCCAGGATGGGCGTGCTGCCCATGTTGACCAGCGCGACGCCCGAGTCGCCGTTGCGACGCCACGCGGCGACACCGACGATGGCCCAGTCCTGGGCCCGACGGTTGAACTTCTGGAAGCTCCACCCGGCGCCCTGCATCTTGGGGACGCGGATCTCGGTGAGCATCTCGTCGGCTGCCAGCGCCGACTCGAGGAAGCCCTGGTAGAAGTCGGCGGCGGCGATCTCGCGGGTGCCGTTCGGCCCCTGGGCGATGTAGGTGGCGCCGAGTGCCAGCGTGGTGGCCGGCAGGTCGGAGGCGGGATCGGCGTGGGCGATGGAGCCGCCGATGGTGCCGCGGTGGCGCACCTGCGGGTCGCCCACGTGGCCGGCGGCGTGCGCCAGCAACGGGACGTGCTCCTGCAGCACCGCGCTGGTCTCGACGTCCATGTGCCGGGTGAGGGCGCCGATGGCGATGTGATCGCCGGCGTCCTTGATGTAGCTGAGGTCGCTGACGCGGCCGATGTCGACCAACACGCTCGGAGCGGCGAGTCGCAGCTTCATGAGCGGCAGCAGGCTGTGGCCGCCGGCGAGGAACTTGGCCTCGTCGCCGTGCTGGCCGATGAGGCTGATGGCCTCGGCGGCCGATCCGGCCCGGACGTAGTCGAATGCTGCGGGAATCACTTGCTGGCTCCTTGGCTGTTGTTGGTCGCGGCCTGGATGGCCTTCCAGACGTTGTGAGGGCTGGCGGGCATGGGCACGTCGGTGACGCCCAGTCCGCTGAGTGCGTCGACGACGGCGTTGATGACTGCCGGCGCCGCGCCGATGGTGCCGGCCTCTCCGATGCCCTTCACGCCCAACTGGTTGGTGGGCGAGGGGGTGACGGTGTGGCCGAGGGTGATGGGTGGGACGTCGCTGGCCGCGGGCACGAGGTACTCAGCCAGGCTGGCGTTCTTCAGGTTGCCGTCGGTGTCGTAGGCGGCCTCTTCGTACAGCGCCTGGGCCAGGCCCTGGATGACGCCACCGTGCACCTGTCCCTCGACGATGAGCGGGTTCACCTGCACGCCGCAGTCGTCGACCGCGACGTACTGGAGCACGTCGACCTGGCCGGTCTCGGTGTCGACCTCGACGGTGCAGATGTGCGTGCCGAACGGCCACGAGAAGTTCGGCGGGTCGTAGGTGACCTGGGCCTCGAGGTTGGGCTCGAGGCCGTCGGGCAGGTTGTGCGCCGTGAACGCCTCGAACGCGATGGCGGCGAGCGGCATCGTGCGATCGGGCGAACCCTTCACCGTGAACGCGCCACCGGTGAAGTCGAGGTCGTCCTCGTTGGCCTCCAACTGGTGAGCGGCGATCTTCTTCGCCTTGTCGATGACCTTGTCGCAGGCGATGGCGATGGCCACGCCACCCACTGGCAGCGAGCGCGACCCGTAGGTGTCGAGGCCCAGCGGAGCGAGTGCCGTGTCGCTGTGCAGCACGTCGACGTCGCCGGGGGCGATGCCCAACTTGTCGGCGACGATCATGCTCCACGCGGTCTCGTGGCCCTGCCCGTGCGGTGCCGTGCCCGTGACCACCTGGACCTTGTTGGTGGGCAGGATGCGCACGGTGGCGGCCTCCCAGCCGCCGGCCGAGTAGTTCAGCGAGGCGAGCACCCGCGAGGGCGCGAGACCGCACATCTCGAAGTAGCTGGCCTGGCCGATGCCGAGCAGCTTCTTCGCCCCGGGCACGTTCTGCGCCTTCTGTCGGGCGCGGGTGCCGTCGTAGTCGGCCATCTCCGCTGCCATCTCGGCCGCGGCGAGGTGGTCGCCCGAGTCGTACACGAGGCCGGTGAAGGCGGTGTACGGGAACTGCTCCTTGCGGATGAAGTTCCGCTTGCGCAGGTCCATCGGGTCGATGCCCATCTGGTCGGCCAGGGCGTCCATGGCGCGCTCGATGGCGTACGTGGCCTCCGGACGACCGGCGCCGCGATACGCATCGGTGGGCGTGAGCGTGGTGTACACGCCCGTGCAGCTGAAGTCGTACGCCTGGGGCAGGTCGTACACGCCGGCGTACAGGAAGGCGCCCAGGATGGGGATGCCCGCCGTGATGAGCTGCTGATAGCCGCCCATGTCGGCGAGCAGGCGGATGCGCACCGCAGTGAGCTTGCCGTCGGCGTCGGCGGCGAGCTCGACGTGCTGGATCTGGCCACGGCCGTGGGTGGTGGCCACGGTGCCCTCGCCGCGCTCCTCGTTCCAGCGCACCGGCACTCGGTGCTTGCGGGCGAGCGCCACGCACAGCAACTCCTCGGCGTACACGTCGAGCTTGCTGCCGAAGCCGCCACCCACCGAAGGAGCGATGACCCGCATCTGGTGCTCTGGGATGCCGAGCGTGAGCGCGGTCATCACCTTCAGGATGTGCGGGATCTGGGTGGCGCTGTAGAGCACCATGTCGCCGCCGAACGGCTGCGGCACGGCGGCCACGGCTCGGGGCTCCATCGCCATCGGGATGAGGCGCTGCTGGACGTAGCGCTCCTTCACCGTGAACGCGGCATCGGCGAACGCCTGCTCGACCTGGCCCTCGGTGCCCTCGATCTTCAGGTCCCACGTGTAGCTGCTGTTGGTGCTGAGTTCGTCGTGGATGACCACCCGATCGCTCAACGCGTCTTCCAGGTCCACCACGGCGGGCAGCGGTTCGTATCGCACGTCGATGAGCTCGAGCGCGTCGCGGGCGGCGACGTCGCTGGTGGCCAACACGCACGCAACACCGTCGCCCACGTAGCAGACCTTGCTGCTCGCCAAGGGGTAGTGGGCGGGGTTCTTCATGTCGGCGGTGACGGCCCACGCGCTGGGCATGGGCGAGGCCCACTCGCCGGCCAGGTCGGCGCCGCTGTACACGGCGACGACACCGGGTGAGGCCTGCGCGGCCGAGAGGTCGACGCTGACGATCCGCGCGTGTGCGTACGGACTGCGCAGCACCGCGAGATGCAACGCGCCCGGTAGGTCGAGGTCGTTGGTGTACTTGGCCTCGCCGGTGAGCAAGGCAGGGTCTTCACGCCGCAGGAGCCGTGTCCCCAACACGGCCGACGGGCGATCGTCGGTGACGGTCATCTCGGTACCCCCAGTACCTGAATGGTTCCGTGTCTACTGCCCTGCGGCAGCGGCCAACACGGACTTGACGATGTTGTGATAGCCCGTGCAGCGGCACAGGTTGCCCTCGAGCCCGAGACGCACCTCTTCTTCGGTGGGGTTCGGGTTCTCCTTCAACAGGCTGGTGGCTGCCATCACCATGCCCGGGGTGCAGTAGCCGCACTGGAGACCATGGTTCTCCATGAACGCCTGCTGCATCGGGTGCAGGACACCGTCGGTGGCCATGCCCTCGATGGTGGTGATGGACTGTCCGTCGGCCTGCACCGCGAGCATCGTGCAGCTCTTCACGGCTTCGCCGTTGACGTGCACGCTGCAGGCGCCGCACGACGACGTGTCGCACCCGATGTTGGTACCCGTCAGGCCGACGACCTCGCGGACGTAGTGAACGAGCAACGTACGCGGCTCCACATCACTCTCGTGGACAACGCCGTTGACGGTGACTGAAATCTTCACCTGCTGATCCCCCTTGTGGATCCGATAGCCCCCATGGCAGACGTCATCATGCCCCAAATCGCCGGGGTGGAGAAACCCCTTCGCGTAACGTGACGTCCGTGCCTCCGGAAGACGTCGCCGTCGACAGTGATTCGGGAGGTGACCTCCCTCATTCCCACCCGCACGCGCACGACTGGGACCTGGCCCGACACGTCAGGCGAGGCGTGTGGATCGCGGTCGCGTCCTGGGCAGCGATGACGCTCGTGGCGATGGTGCTGCTGTGGCCCGGGAGCGATCGTGCCGACACCGTCGACGACGGTGTGAGAGTGCGGGCGATGGTGGAGTCGGTCTCGGTGCAGCCGTGCACCGGCACGAGCGTGGACGACCTCGTCGACTGTCGGGTGCTCGGCCTCCGCGTCCTCAGCGGCCCGACGGCGAACGAGACCACGACCATCGAGCAGGCGGTCACGTCCGGCGCCGGGCGTGTGCCGACCGTCGGTGACGAACTGGTGCTGTCGCTGGTTGACACGGCCGACGGCACGATCTACACGTTCTTGGACTACGAGCGGTCGAGTTCGCTCGGCGTGCTGGTGGTGTTGTTCGCCGGGGTGGTGCTCGTGTTCGCGCGGTGGCGTGGGCTGGGAGCACTTGCCGGACTCGGTGTCAGCATCCTCGTGCTCGTGCTGTTCGTGCTGCCGGCGCTGCTCGACGGGTCGAATCCCGTGCTGGTGGCCATCGTGGGAGCCAGTGTCATCGCGTACGCATCGCTGTACCTGGCGCACGGCGTGAACGCGGCCACCAACGTGGCGTTGCTGAGCACGCTTGTGTCGCTGGCGCTCACCGGCCTGCTCGCGTGGGTGTTCGTGCACGCCGCCACACTCACGGGGCTGAGCGACGAGAACGCGCTGTTCCTCGACGCCTTGGGTGTGCGCATCGACCCCCGAGGTCTGCTCCTGGCGGGTGTCGTGATCGGATCACTCGGTGTGCTCGACGACGTGACGGTCACCCAGGTGTCCGCGGTGGGCGCGCTGCGGCGGTCACGGCCGGAAGCCACGGCGAGCGAGCTGTACCAGCACGCCATCGTCGTGGGTCGCGATCACATCTCGAGCACGGTCAACACGTTGTTCCTCGCCTACGCGGGCGCGGCACTGCCGTTGCTTCTGCTGTTCAGCCAGACGGGGCGTTCGGTCCGCGACGCGATCACCAGCGAAGCCGTCGCCATCGAGGTCGTGCGCACCTTGGTCGGCAGCATCGGACTCATCGCGTCGGTGCCCATCAGCACGTGGCTGGCCGCGTCGTTGGTCAGCCGAGCGGACGATGGTGGTGCGGCATCCGTTTCGGCAACGTGATCGCGAACACCACCGCGAACACCACCGCGGCGACGAGGCCGATGGTGGCGCCGGGTGCGCTGCTGAGGTGGTAGGCGATCATCAGCCCCAGCACTCCCTCGCTCACGCCGAACACGACTCCCCACAGCGTCATGCGTCGCAGATCGCGGGCGATCAGGCGTGCGGTGGCGGCGGGGGTGACCAGCATGGTCACCGTCATCACGGTGCCGACAGCGCGCAGGCTGATCACCACGACGACGGCGAGCAACATCACGAGCACGCCCTGCACGAGTTCGACCCGGACACCCACCTGCTCGGCCTGCACGTGATCGAAGGTCGCCAGCCGCAACTCGCCGAACATCAGCGCCACCACGGCGACCGCAGCGCCGCCCAGTGCGAGGTTCAGCCAGATGTCGTTCCACTGCACCGTGAGCACTCTGCCGAACAGGAAGTGGGTGAGTTCCACGCCCGTGTCGAGCCGTGAGATGACCACGACACCGAGTGCGAAGAACGCGGTGCCGATGACCGTGATCACGGTCTCCTGCCCGAGCCGTCGGTTGCCCGAGAACGTGAGCAGCAGCAGCGCGATGATCAGGCCGGCGCCCATCGCGCCGAACAGGACGTTCACCCCGGCGGCGTAGGCGATGCCCACACCGGCGAGGGTGCCGTGCGACATCGCGTCACCGAGGTTGGCCATGCGACGCAACACCACCCAGGTGCCGACGACGGGAGCGACCACGCCGATGATGATCGCTGCGAGGAACGCTCGCTGCATGAACTCGGCCTGGAACGGGTCAATCAGCCAGTGCACGGAACCCCTTCGTGCCGTCGGCGGAACCGAACGTGGAGTCGAGTGCTTCCGTGGTGAGCACCGTTGCCGGCGCTCCGTCGGCACGCAAGGTGCCGTTCACGGCGAGGCAGCGGCCGAACCGTCGGCGGGCCAGTGCCAGGTCGTGCGTGGCGACCAGCAACGTGGTGCCGTGTGCCGCGAGTGACTCGAACACGTCGAGCAGTTCGAGGGTGCTCGGCTGGTCGACGCCACTGAGCGCTTCGTCGAGCAACACCACCGATGCCTCCTGGGCGAGGGCGCGGGCGACGTAGGCGCGCTGCAACTGACCACCCGACAACTCGGTGAGCGCGCGGGTGCCCGCGCCCGGCAGGTGCACCCGCTCGAGTGCCAGCTCGGCAGCGGCGACGTCGGTGGCGGACGGGCGCTGGTACCACCGGTGGAAGCGGCGCCGACCGGCGAGGACGAGCTCGCCGACCGTGATGGGGAAGTTGAGGTCGCTGTCGTTTCGCTGCGGGATGTACGCGAGGTCCATGCGATCGGTGTGGTCGTGACAGTGGACGCCGTTCACCTCCACCACACCCTCGTGGTTCACGAGACCGCAGATGGCCTTGAACATGGTGCTCTTGCCAGCGCCGTTCGGGCCGATCACGGCGATCAGCTCGCCGGCGCCGACGGCGAACGACACGTCGCGCAGTGCGTGCCGCTCTCCGTAGTGCACGCCGAGGTCGCGAACTTCGAGGATCGGGGTGCTCATGTGCACCCCAGCCCAGTACGCAATGCCACGAGGTTCGCGCGCATCAGCGACCCGTAGTCGTCGCCGGCCTGCAGTTGCTCGTCGGACAGCGACTCGACGGTGTCGAGCACGTCGGTCGTGGCCCCCACCTCGTCGGCCAGGGTCGTCGCCAGATCGGACGGGAGGTTCTCCTCGAAGAAGATGGTGGTGACGTCGTTCGTCCGGGTGAACTCGGCGATCGCTTCGAGCGTCTTCGCCGATGGCTCCTCCGACGGCGACACGCCGGCGATGGCCACGGCGGTCAGGTCGTACGCGTCGGCGAGATAGCCGAAGGCGCGGTGCGAGCTCACGAGCATGCGACTGCGGCATTCACGCAGGCCGTCGGCGAACTCGGTGTCCAGCTCGTCGAGGTCGGTGCCGTACGACCCCTGGTTGGTCGCGAACGTCGTGGCGTCGTCCGGCGCGACACCGTTCAACGTGGCGAGCACGGACGCGCTCATCTGACGCATGTTGGCGGGCGCGAGCCAGACATGCGGGTCGTTGCCATCGGCGAGGGTCTCGCCCTCCGCCTCGCCGTCGGTGCCGGGCAACTGCGAGGTGATGGGCAACAGCGTCAGCTCGTCGAGGAGATCGACGCGCTGCACCGACGAGGGCAGTGATTCCAACGCCTTCTCCACGTTCGGCTGAAAGCCCTGACCGAGGTAGAAGACCACGTCGGCCTCGGCGAGCTGCTCGAGCTGCTTCGGCGTGGGGTCGTACTCGTGCGCCTCTTCGCCCGGCGGCACCAGCGTGACCACGTCGATGGCATCGCCGCCCACCCGGCGGACGATCTCCTCGATGGGGTAGAAGGCTGCGGCGACAGTGAGCCTGCCGTCGCTGCCTCCGCCCTCGGTGCTGCACGCACCGAGGGTCCCCATCAGCGCGGCCAT
>JACQZZ010000071.1 GCA_016213625.1 Actinomycetota bacterium | reverse complement strand
GCCACTCCGGCGAAGTGCCTGCACCAACTGATGCTTCTGCTCCGGCCGCGTGCGGGCGAACACGTTGGCGTCCGCCACGAGCCGATCGAGCTCGGCCTCGTCGGCGTGATCGATGTCGTCGCCGGTGGCGATGAGGTCCTCACCGTCGGCATCGTGCGGAAGATGCAGACCCTCCGCGATGGCATGCGCGGTGGCCGGATGGTCGCCCGTGATCATGATGACCCTGACGCCGGCGCCACGACACATCGCGAGTGCGTCGGCCACGTGCTCTCGCACAGGATCGCTGAACGCCACCAGACCGAGGAACGCCAGCCCACGTTCGTCGTCGGTGCGATCAAGGCCCACCGGCGCATCGGTGGTGCAACCGGCCACCGCGATCACGCGCATCCCGTCGTCGGCCAGTGCGACGTTGGCGGCCAGCACCTCGGCCACCAGTGCCGGCGTCGACGTGGTGCGCTGCAGCACACCCTCCACCGAGCCCTTCACCGCGACGGCATGGCCCGCTGCGTCGTGCTGCCAGGCGTGCACGAGGTACTTGTCGACCGGATCGAAGGCCCAGTCGGCCACCAGCCGACCACGGTGGAGCGCCTCCGTGTCGACCCCCGCTTCCTTCGCATGAGCAACGATGGCCACGTCGAGCGGATCGAACGGATCGGGTTCGCAGGCGAGCACCGCGGTGGCGAGCAGCGACTGCTGTGCCTCGGCCTCGCCGGACGGCGTCCAGCACGACGCGACCGACAGACGTCCGTGGGTGAGGGTGCCGGTCTTGTCGGTGCAGATCACGGTGGTGGAGCCGAGCGTCTCCACGCTGGGCAAACGCCGCACCAGCGCGTTCGCCTTCGCCAGCCTCCACGCGCCGAGCGCCAGGTACAGCGTGTAGACCATCGAGAACTCTTCGGGGATGGCGGCGATGGCCAGGCTGACGCCGGCGATCACTGCCTGTCCCCAGCCGTCGCCGTGGTACAGCTCGGCGGCCATGACCAGCACGCAGAACACACCCGCCACCACGCTGAGCCACAGCACCAACCGCGCGAGGCTGCGTTGGAGCGGTGTCTGCGAGGAGCGCACGGTGGACAGCAGGGCGCCGATCTGCCCGTACTGCGTGGCACCGCCGACCACGCTGATGCGCGCGACCGCGCGACCGGACAACACGGTGGTGCCCGCGAGCACCCCACCGTCGGGTCCGTCGGTGAGCGACTTCGCCAGCGGCAGCGACTCCCCGGTGAGCGCCGACTCGTCGACCATCAGTTGAGTCAGCTCCAGCAACGTGCCATCCGCCGGCACGACATCGCCCTCCTTCAGGTGCACCACGTCGCCCACCACCAGGTCCTCGGCGGGCACCTGCTGCACCCGACCGTCGCGCACCACCGTGGCCGCCCGCGCCGTGAGCGCCTTCAGGCGATCCAGCGTGCGCTCGGCACGGGCCTCGAGCAGCCAGCCGACGGCGATGATGGGGACCAGCGCGACCAGCGCCACGATGGCGTCGGTGGTCTCACCGATCAGCAGGTACGTGGGTGCGGCCACCAGCAGCAGCGCGACCATGGGGTCGGCCAGCGGGCCCAGCGCGCGCTTGATGCGGTGCCCTCGTTCATCGGGCACCAGTCGGTTCGGTCCATCACGTTGCAGGCGCGCTGCCGCCTCCGCCGACGTGAGGCCGCCGGACGCGACCACCTCGCTCATGCTGCCGAACGATCCTCCGGTCGGATGATGACCACCGGGCAGTGCGCGTGATGCGCGCACGCCGCGGAGACCGAACCCAGGAGCAGACCGACGAACCCGCCATGACCCCTGGAGCCGACGACCAGGAGATCTGCGCCTCGAGATGCCTCGATCAGCGCGTGCGCGGCAGACCCCACCTCGATGCGGCCCTCGGCCTCGAAACCGGCGGCGCGCACTTCGGCGAGCGCCTCGGCCAGCACGGCCTCGCCGCCCTCCTCGAGTTGCTCCATCAGCACCCCGCTGCCATACGGGCTGGCGGCCGCGGCGCCGACCTCGACACCGTTCACCAACAGCAAGGTCGCGTCGCGTCGGCGAGCCTCGTCCTGTGCCCAGCGCAGTGCGCGGGCGGCATCCGGCGAACCGTCGACACCCACCACCACGATGGGCCGTGTTTGCGTGCTCATGTGGACCTCCTTCACGAAGTCGCTGAGGTCAGTGTCCCTCCGTGGCGCCCGAAACACTCGGGTCCTATGTCACCAGTCGCGGTGCGGAAGCACCCCGTGAACGACGCTCAGTCGCGGTCGGGTTGGGCCAGCACGTCGGCGCTGACCGCCAGGGCCACCGCCACGGCGGCAGCTCGTTCGATGACCGTGCTGAAGTAGTGCCCCGCCGCGGCCCCGTTGTTCATCGGCGGGTCGCCCAGCGAGCGCAGCAGCGCGCCCACCTCGTCGGGCACCGCGATGGGCTCGACCGGGGGCAGCGCGGGCGGGGTGCGCCACAGATCGTGCTGGCGCTGCTGCGGCTTCCGACCACCCTGCCGGCGGCGCTTGTTGTCGCGAGGACGTTGCGGCCGGTTCATTCGTCGTCGTCCCCTGCGAGCAGTTCGTCGGGTCGGAGCCCGAGCGCGAGTCGGAGTTGGTCGGTGCTGAGGTCGGCCAGCGAACTGGACTTGGGCAGCACCAGGTTGGCGATGTGCCGCTTGCCGGCCACCACTTCCTCCACCCGCTCGTCCACGGTGCCGGGGCACACCAGGCGGTGCGAGATGACGGTCTTGCTCTGACCGATGCGCCACGCCCGGTCGCGGGCCTGGTCCTCCACGGCGGGGTTCCACCAACGGTCGTACAGCACCACGTGGTTGGCGTTGGTGAGGTTCAGCCCGGTGCCGCCGGCCTTCAGCGAGAGCACCATCGCGCCGGGTCCTTTCAGCGCCTGGAACTCCTCCACCATCTTGTCGCGAGTACCGCGGGCCAGGCTGCCGTCGTAGCACTCGACCCGATGGCCGGTGACCTCCGTGAGGTGTTGTGCCAGCCGCCGACCCCACGTGGCGAAGTGGGTGAACACCAGGACACGCTCGCCCGCGGCGAACACGGACTCGACGATCTCCTCCAACCGGGCCAACTTTCCCGAGCGACCGGCCAGGGGCTGATCGTCGTTGCGGTAGGCCGCCGGGTGGTTGCAGATCTGCTTGAGCGCGGTGATGGCTGCCAGCACGGCCCCCTGCTTGGCGTCGGGTCCGTCGGGGTCCTGCACCTCGGCGAGCAGCGTGTCGAGCACCGCCTGGTACAGACCGATCTGCTCGGGGGTCATCGTGCAGTGGTCGAGCTCGTCGATCTTGTCGGGCAACTCGCGGGCCACTTCGGGCTCGGCCTTGGTGCGGCGGAACAGGAGGATGCCGTTCAGCGCGCGCAGCGCGGCCTCTCCGTCGCCCGACATCTGCGAGATGAACGACGGACGCGAGCCCACCAGACCGGGATTGGTGAAATCGAGAATGGCCCACAGGTCGCCGAGCCCGTTCTCGATGGGCGTGCCGGTGAGGGCGATGCGGCTGCGAGCCGGCAACCGCCGCAGCTGTTGCGACGTGTCGCTGGTGGGGTTCTTGATGGCCTGCGCTTCGTCGAGCACGATGCGGCCCCAGGTGATGCGCGCCAGGGCGTCGACATCGCGGACCGCAGTGGCATAGGTGGTGATGAGCACGTCGAAGCGGGCGGCGGCGGCTTCCAGCCCGTGGTCGGAGGTGCGGTCGGCGCCGTGGTGCACGAGC
Source organism: Actinomycetota bacterium (assembly GCA_016213625.1). Lineage (GTDB taxonomy): Bacteria > Actinomycetota > Acidimicrobiia > Acidimicrobiales > Ilumatobacteraceae > UBA668. The sequence goes on along the minus strand of JACQZZ010000071.1, from coordinate 8,869 downwards.
ACGCGGAGGCCGGGTGCGAACCGAGCGGCCTCGGCCGCCCAGTTGCCCACCACGGCTGCCGGCGCGACCACCAACGCGGGTCCGTTGCCACGGCACCGAGCGAGGTGAGCGAGCATCGTGGGCGTCTTGCCCAGACCCATGTCGAGCGCGAGGCACCCACCGAGCTCGGCGGCATCGAGGAAGCCCAGCCAGCCGAGCGCTTCGGCCTGGTACGTGCGCAGCTCGCCGGCGAAGCCGTCGGGCGAGGTGACCGCTTCGGTGGACGCGGACCCGGCCTTGCGCAGGATGTCGGCGGCCCAGCTGTTGCCGTGCACGACCGTGCCCCCGGCGAGGCCGGACCCGTCGAGGCCGATGCTGGCGCGCAGGATCTCGGCGCCGGTCATGGTGGTGACGCCGGCGCGCTCCGCGAGGGCGGCCGCCGCCTTCTCGAGATCGACGCGGTCGACCTCCACCCACTTACCGTTCGCCTGCACCAGCGGCCGGGCCTGGCGGGCGAGGTGCTGCACCTCCGCGGCGGTGAGTTCCAGGTCGTCGAACAGCACCGTCCACGCCACGTTGGCCAGTTGGTGCGCGCCGACCACCGAACCCGCGGGAGTCTCGGCGAACAGCCGGAGGGCCGGCTTTGCCTTGCGTCGCGACATGGCGGGCACGCGCACGTCGAACCCCACGGACGACAGGGTGGGACCGAGCGTGGTCATGAAATCCCACGCCTCGTCCTGGCTGAGCGCCACCTGACCACGACGGCGGATACCGGCACGGTCGAGCGCGGGGAACAGCCGACCGAGGCGGATCCACTCGGCGTTGAGCGTGGCGCCGCCACCTTCGGTACGCAGTGCCACATCGATGGGGATGAGGCGACCCTTCGCCGCAGGGGCCTTCACCTGCACGATCCACACGCCGCCGGTGCCGGGCGGGTCGAGCTCGACGACGAGCTTCTTGCGATTGGTGGCCGTGACGCCGCGAGCCCACTGCTCGAGCCGTCGCGACGTGTCGCTGGCGAGGTTCGCGTTGGCCCGGAACACCGAGCCGTCCATGCGCGCGATGACCGTGTCGTTCAGGTCGGTGGGCGTGTTGGCGTTGGGCGGCGGCGCCGGCAACTCCATGCGCTCGACGCTGACGTTGACGATGGCCTCCACCACCGCGGCGATGACCGACGTGGCCACCGAGCGGCCGTCGCCACCGCCGAGTGCCGTGACGGTGGCCGGCATGGCGGTGGCCAGCTGGTCCACTTCCGGACTGTCGGTGAGCGCGGGCACCCAGCGGACGGCGGCTTCCACGGGCCCGACCTCGGGGCGCTTGACGATCTTCAGTGAGGGCACCACGGAACCACGCACGACGAGACGCACGCCTTCGAGCGCGAGGTGACCGAGCCACTCGACGCTCGGGCCGACACCATCGCCCACCTGGCCACCGCCGACCGCGACCAACCAGCCGAGCGCATCCTTCATGCTGATGGAGAGTGCGTCGGCGCGGCTGCCATCGGGCAGCGGAACCCCCTTGTGCACCTCCCAGCCGTGCGGCGGGCCGCCGGCCTTCTCCAGACGATTCGACAACTCGTCGAACGACTCCGGCGCAACGCCTCGACCTCCGGCCCACACGACCAGCAGGCCCTGCTGCCAGGTGGCCTGCAGCTCCACCTGGCCCGGCTCGAGTTCCTCGAAGTCGAGATCGTCGAACTCGACCGCAGCGGCCCTGGTGGGTGCCGGCGGCAGCAACAACGCCGACGTCGGCGCCTCGGGCAGCAGACGGGCGGTTGTGTCGAGCAGGCTCTTGAGCGTGGCCTCGAAGTCGGCCACCACCTGCTGGCGTTCGGCGCCGGACAACCCGCGCACCGACTGAATGTCGTCCTCTGCGTCGGCGATGAGCCGCTCGAGCACCAGCAACGAGGCGCGCGAATCGGCCTCCAGAAGGGCCAGGTCGGCATCGGAGCCGCGACCGTCGGCGATCATCCAGATCGCCGATTCGAGTTCTCGTGTGGGGTGCATGCACATCCGTCCTGTGCCGTGTGCTCACGGCACCGCTGACGCGGAAAGCGGTGGGCCGGCGCAGGCCTCACCTTGGCGCCGAACAACGTCGGCGACAGCGTTCGACCTCTTCGGTCTCGCGCGGCTCATTGGGTGCACGACGTGGTCGTGCGTGCGGGGGCGCCCCTCCCGCACACATCACGTTACCGGATCGAGCGCGTGCCCGTCACCACCGAGCGGTTGCTCCGTCGCGGGGTCCCTGGGTCACAGTGAGGTGACGACCGACACCCCTGGGCTGGCGAAGCGTCCCATCGCGGGCAACGCGCTCGGCACATCGGACAACGCCAGCCGTTGCGTGACCATCGCGGTGGGGTCGAGCCGCCCGGACTCCATCAGGGCGAACACCTCGTGGAACCGGCTGGCCGACAGGCCGTGGACACCGAGGACCTCGAGTTCGTCGCGGATGACCCGCGACACCGGAAACTCCGCGAGCGCCGATGGGAACAGGCCGATCTGCACGTGCCGCCCGAGGGCGCGCAGGCTGAACACGGAGTTCGCGGCGGTGGCGGCGTTGCCGAGACAATCGACCGACACGTGGGCGCCCCCGGTGGCCGCGTGCACCGCCGCCGCGATGTCGTCGTGGTCGCGTGCGTCGAGGGTGATGTCCGAACCCACCGACGCGGCCAACGCCAGTGCATCGGGCGCGATGTCGACGGCCACGACCGTGGCACCGACGGCACGGCCCATGGCCACGGCGGCCAGGCCCACCCCGCCACAGCCGAACACGCACAGCACCTCGCCGGCGCGCAGGCGGCCTCGCTCGATGACACCTCGGTACGAGGTGGACACACGACACCCGACCAGGGCGGCCGCCTCGTCGGAGACGGACTCGGGCACGGCCACCGCGTTGGTGTCGGCGAAGGGCACGGTGGTGTACTGCGCGAATGCTCCCCAGCGGGTGAACCCGGGCTGCTGCTGGCGGCGACACACCTGGTGCTGACCGAGCAAGCACGGTCCGCACTCACCGCACCCGCAGACGAACGGGGCGACCACCCGATCGCCCTCGCGCCATCGGGTGACCCCGGCTCCGACGGCGACCACACGACCGACGAACTCGTGGCCTCCCACGTGCGGGCACACGATGTCGGGGTCGGTGCCGTGCCAGCCGTGGTAGTCGCTCCGGCACAGCCCCACGGCCAGGATCTCGACGACCACGTCACCGGACGCAGGCAGCGGATCAGCGACGTCGACGAGCGCGATCGGCCCCTGGAACCGCTCGTAGACGGCGGCCTTCATGGGTCACGCACCTCGCGAAATGCCGGCCTTCTTCAGCACCGCAGGTTCCACGCCGACGGCACGCCATGCCGAATAGGAGATGCCCTTGCGCGCGCTGTACGAGCCGGCAACCTTGACGAAGCCCGCCTCGAGCGACTTGGGATCGACCTTGGTCTCCATGGTGGCGAGCTCGCGCTCGAGATCGATGCGTTCCTGCACCAACTCGAGTTCGCGCACCGGGTTCGCCCCGTTCATCTCCTGGTCGATCAGCGACAAACGACGGGCGACCGATTCCGGGGTTCGCTTGCGGCCCGGCTTGCCCTTGCTGTTGCGCAACGCCTCGAGGTATTCACGCACCACTCGGCCTTCCACTCGGCCTTCGGCCATTGCGGCCTTGTGCTGATCGCTGATGGAGTTCTTGGGACCGCGCTTTGCTGCCATGTGGCGATCATATGCGAACGGCAGCAGAGTTTTCCTACAGCTTCGTAAGAAAACTCTGATCACTTCAGCCGATTCGACCGAACTCACCGGCCGAGCATTCACCGCAGCAGAGGGAGTTCGAATTCGAGCACTGTGCCGCGTGGCCGATTGCGGCCAAGTGTGAACGTGCCACCGATGGATTCCACCAACGCTCGCGACATCAGCAAGCCCACATGGCCGGCGGCGAGTGCACGCGACACGTCGTCCACATCGGCGCCCACACCGTCGTCGACCACCATGCCGGTGACGAGATCGCCGTGCACCTCGAGCCGTACGTCGACCCGCCGGGCGCCGGCATGTCGCAACACGTTGCGCAGTCCCTCGGCGATGACCCTGGCCGCGACCGTGCGGATCTCCTCCCGCGGCACGTCGTCGACGTACAGGTGCACTTCGGCGCCGGCCGCGCGCACGGCCTCCACATCGGCGGCGATGTGGTCGATGAGCAAGCCGGGCAGTACGGGTGGCGACGTGAGGTCGCCGAGGCAGGCACGCAGGTGGTCGATCGCTTCGCGGATCAACTCGGCGCCCCGTTCGGCGTCGGCCGCCGCGACGTCGCGACCGTCGGACGGAGCCACTGCCCACATGGCGGAGACCAACACCTGAATGGCGTCGTCGTGCAGACGTCGGGAGAGCTCGCGACGTTCCGAGAGGCGGCCTCGCGCCAGCTCGTGTGCCATGGCGTCGAGCGCATCACGAGCGGCGCGCAGTTCGGTGACCTCCACGCCGATGCCCTGGATGAGCACTGCACCGTCAGCTCTCGGCGGCAGGCGCCGGTTGGTCCACTGGAACCATCGGGTCGCGACGGGGCCGATGAGCGGTGCCACCATCGTCGCGGGAGAGGCCGACGCGTGCTCGACCACCGACGCCAACGTGGCCTCGAGTCCCTCTCGCGAGTCGTGTCCGTACTCGACGCCGAGGTCCACCCAACTCTGTCCCACCACCTCCGCAGGAGTCCGCAGGAAGTGGGCGGCATACGCGTCGTTGCACCACTCGACACAGCCATCGGCCCGGTAGCGCACGACCATCGCCGGTTGGATGGACAGGATGTCCTGCAGCAATTGGGCATCCGCATCGGCATCGGCGACAGGGCTTCCCTGGGTCGTCAGGGACACCGGTACCTCCGCACCGTGCTCGCGGGTCTCGAGCCCGAACACCGCGGTGAGTTCGCCGTGCTCGTCGCGCACGGCGACCAGATGCGAGCGCAGCACTCCACCGCTCGACGCGTACGTGGTCTCGTACTTCCGCCAGACCCCGCCGGGCCACGGCCGGTGTGCTCGCATCTCGTCGGGAGTCAGGACGTGGTCATCCAGGAAGCCGAGCAGTGCGGCCACGTTCGGCGAGGAGTCGACGCGGTGACCACGCAGGTCGACTCGCCACCACCCGGCGTCGAGTTCGCCGAGGACGGCACCGAGATCTGCAACGTCGATGTCCGGCATCACCTCATCATGCCAAGCCAGGATGATGCCGAGTCGGGTTCGGTCATCCGAGAACGTGCCACACTGTGCACGTGGCGATCCTCGGCTCCACGGTGCGCACTGTCACCATCGTCATCATCGACGATCATCCGCTGGTGCGCGAAGGGCTGGCCCGCGTCATCGGCCACCGCGACGACTTCGTCGTGGTCGGCGAGGCCGACTCCATCGAGGCCGCGCTGCAACTCGACCTCGATCGCGTCGATGTCTGCACACTCGACCTGTCGCTGCCCGGGATCGGCGGGCTCGAAGGAATGCACGCACTGCGCGAACGGTGGCCGGGTGTCCGCCTCCTCGTGCTCACCGTGCACCCGGAGGACTCGCACGCAGCCGCGTGCGCTCAGCGCGGAGCGTCGGGATTCCTGCCGAAGAGTGCCTCGCCCGACGAGATCCGTGCCGCCATCGCCGGGGTCGCCGATGGCGGTCAATACTTCTCGGAAACGGCGTTGGCAGCCATCGTGATGCAACGCGACACCCCCGTGCTCACCACCCGCGAACTCGAGGTGTTGCGGCTGCTCGCACGCGGCCAACGCATCACCGACATCGCCCGTCAGCTCGACGTGAGCGTGAAGACGGTGAGCACCCACAAGATGCGACTCCAGCGCAAACTCGGTGCCAGCAACACCGCGCAAATCGCCGTGCTGGCGCGCCAGCACGGCGTCCTGAGCTGAGGACGTCTCGCGAAACGGTGTCCCTAATCGTGTAGCCAGAGGTTGAGTGCGGCACGCTGTGCTGTCAACATCGGCGCTCACCGATCTCCGAAAGGTGCCCACCCTCGTGTCGGCCGCAATTCCACCATGAACCACTCGCCAACTCGGCCTCGCACCTCGTTCTGGGTGCGCACGCTGGAGTTGGCTCGCACGCGGGGCGACTGGGTGAAAGTGCAGCGGTTCTACACACAGGCCACCGCGGCGCAGTTGACGTCCGACATCATCAATGCGGTGCATCGCGATCCCGCGACCGTGCGCATCAAAGGCATCCGCCCCGGCGAGGTCTGGGACGCGAAATGGGGACAGGCGGCCGACGGGCCACGGGGCGACCACGTGGTGTGGATCCGTCTCGTCAGCCCCGCGTCCGAATAGTTGCCGCATCACCGGCACCCGCACCAACATGAGTCCGTGACCCTGTCGCGTGAACGACCGACGAATCGTTCCGGTGGGCCGGCTCGCCTCGTCATCGCGCTCGCTGCGGTGACGGTGCTGGCGGCGGCCGGCTGCTCGTCGACCGCCGAGCGAAGCGACGCCACCCTCCCACCGCTGGCCGGTGGCCCCACCACGCTCGCGCTCCCCGGCATCGCCACGTCCACGACATCGGTGGCCCCCGACCCAGGCTCCAGCGTGCCACCGTCGGCGAGCATCGATCCGGCGTCCACCATCTCCTCGACGATCGCGTCCGGCGCGACCGTCACCTGGGGCGGATGGGCGTACTACGAGGTGCCCCAGCTCGGCGCCGAACCCGTCCGCGGCAGCGGCTGTGGCGCGACCGGCGGCCTCGGCGACGTGGTGCCTGACGGCATCTGGAACGTCAACATCGGCGATGGCTCGGGCGCGGATCGGTTCTGGTCGGGGGGCACCATCTCCCTCGACCTGCGCTGCATCTATGCAGGTGACGCGGGTCGGGCCCAATGGAACACCGTGTGTAGCGCCGCCCCCGACGCGGACGCCTGCCTGTCGCAGTCGCCCGACTGGTTCGTGGTCAACGTCAACAGCCGCCTGCGCACGATGCCGGTCGCGGCGACCGTGCAGTACGGCGTCGGGGCACTCGGCACGCCACCCTGCGCCGGCGTCTCGCTCGACCCCACGTCGGTCTCGGCACCGTGGCGATTCATGGACAGTTGGGTCGTCGTCAGCGGCGGGCAGGTCACCGCGGTGATCGCCGCATGCCCCGCCGGTTGATCGCACAGCACCGGTCATGCCGACGGGTGCTGCACCTCCCACGGTGCCGTCCAGTCGCCGTCGACCCGCAGCGTCACGCCGGCGTCGTCCTCGATCACCTTGCACACCGTCATCTCACCGGCGGCGTCGCCGTACCGCGAGGCCGCCTCGGTGAAACGCGCCTGCGCCGCCTTCGTGAGTTCGCTCCGTGTCCCGACCTCGGAGAGCATCTCGTCGATGAGGCCCAGGTCCTTGAGGCAGAGCGCGAGCCGGAACGACGGGTCGTAGTGGCCGGCGAAGATGGAGGGCACGTCGTGACGCATCACGAAGCTCTCCGCCGCGCCGCCCTCCATGGCCGCCCACCACACGTCGGGCTCCAATCCCGCCATCTTGGCGGCCACCATCGCCTCGCCGATGGCAGCGGCGTGGATGAACCACAGTTGGTTGTTGACCAGCTTGGCCACGTAGCCGTTCCCGTGGATCCCGACCCGACGGCTGACACCCACGGCATCGAGTACGGGTTGCACGGATGCGACGTCGTCATCGTCGCCGCCGACGAAGAGGATCATGTCGCCGCGGATGCACGAGTCGATGGAGCCGGTGACCGGGGCATCCACCACCCGGCCGCCAGCCGCGACGAACTCGGCGCCGAGTGCACGCATCAGCGCCGGCGTGCTGGTGGTGAGATCGATCCACGCGGTGCCGGTGCAGTCGCCCTGGAGCAGACCGTGCTCGCCGCGCACGACCTGCTCGACCTGCGCCGGCCCGAACACCATCGACATCACCACGTCGACCTGCCCGACCATCGCGGCCGGCGTCTCGCACCACACCGCGCCCTCAGCCACCAAAGGGTCGCCGGCCTCGCGGCGAATGTCGTGGACGAACAACTCGAAGCCCGCTCGACGAACGTTGCGTGCAGCGGCGCTGCCCATGTTCCCGAGCCCGATGAATCCGACGCGCTTGACCCCTCGCTCCCTCTCGACGCGGCGAGACGCTAGCCACCACCAAGTCACCCCGTCGGGATGACTACGGTGTCATCGACGACATGCACACTCGGGATGTCCGCGCCGGCCGCACCGGTCTCAGGGAGGCACTCACATGGTCCGATTTCTCGTCAGCACACTGATCGCCGTGGCGGCCAGCGCCGTCGGCCTGCTCGTGGCCGCATGGGTGCTCGACGACATGTCGGTCTCGGGCGCTGCGTTCCTGGTGGCCGTGGGCATCTTCACGCTCACCACCGCCCTGGTCGGGCCCTTCATCCAGAAGAAGGCGCTGAAGTCGGCACAGGCACTGCTCGGTGCATCGGCCCTCCTCGCCACCCTCATCGGCCTCATCGTCACCCACCTGGTGAGCGACGGCCTCAGCATCACCGGCCTCAGCACGTGGTTCTACGCCATGTTCATCGTCTGGTTCGCCGGTCTGCTCGCGGCCTGGATCATCCCGATGATCCTGGTGAAGCAGGGCGTGCAGAGTGCACGCGAGAACCGCTGACGTCCGACCGATGAGCGACGAACGCGAGACGAGCAGCACCACCACCGCTGCCGCATCGACCGCGTGCATGTCGTGTGGCACTCCGCACGCGCGCAACTGGCGCACCCCTGATGGCGTGGCGCGGCTGTGCCAGCCGTGCGCCACCTTGCACGGCTTGGGCTGCCCCTGACCCGTATTCCCTGTGTCGGCAGGCTGACACTCAGTGTGTCGGCCGGCCGATGGTCGAGATGTCGTCCGTCCTGCATGATGACCGTGCATGGGAGATCCCACCGCAGGCCTGACCACCCCCGGTCGCCGCGGTGGTGGGGGGGGG
>JACQZZ010000069.1 GCA_016213625.1 Actinomycetota bacterium | reverse complement strand
GCGCAGCGACCAGGCCGGGCGCGTGCCGTTCGTCGAGCGGCTCGAGCGCCAGCCGCTCGGTGTGCCCGCCGCGTACGACGATCACGCCGACGGAGCGTCCTTCGGGGCATCGTCCGACGGGGCACTCACCGGTGCATTCACCGGTGCATTCACCGGTGCATTCACGACAGCATCGCGGCGGCGGACGCTGACGGAGATGCGCCAGAAGATGAACCCCAGCCCGGCGATGAGCACGGCGAAGGTGAGGTACGTGCCCTTCGTGCCCTTCTCGGCGCTGCCGCAATCGGGCCGTTCGAGCGTGCCGACGCAGTCGCCGATGTCGCGGTCGGGGAGGAACTCGTTGTCGCCCACGAGCGCGGTGTCGGCGGTGGGTGTGCTCGCGGCGGGCACCGTGACGGCGTCGTTCTTCGCCGCGTCATAGGGGTTGTCGCCCCCGCACGCGGTGCCGAGCACGACGAGCGCGAACGCCATGGGAGTGAACCATCGGGACACACGGACCATGGCCCCATCGTCGCAGCCCCGGAAGCGAATCGCACCGCGCGGGCCTGATTCCCCTACCATCGACCGAATGGCGCAGCGTTCGGACACGGTGTTGGTGGTGGATTTCGGGGCGCAGTACGCCCAGCTGATCGCACGTCGGGTCCGTGAGCTCAACGTCTACTCCGAGATCGTCCCGCATCGCATCACCGCTGCCGAGGTGGCGGCGCGCCGGCCGTCGGCCATCATCCTCAGCGGTGGGCCGAAGAGTGTGCACGTGGAGGGCGCCCCCGCGCTCGATCCGGCCATCTACGACCTCGGCATCCCCATTCTCGGTATCTGCTACGGCGTGCAACTGATCGCCCAGCAACTCGGTGGCACCGTCGGCCGCGGTCTGCGTGGCGAGTACGGCCGGGCGAAGGTCACGCGCGACGGCGAGTCCACGCTGCTGGTGGGCACTCCCGACGATCAGGACGTGTGGATGAGCCATTTCGACGCGGTCACCGTGCCGCCCGCTGGCTTCGTGTGCACGGCCTCCACCCCCGATGCACCAGTGGCAGCGATGGAGGATCCGGAGCGCAAGATCTGGGGCGTGCAGTGGCACCCCGAGGTGGTGCACAGCCCGTACGGGATGCTGGTGCTGCAGACGTTCCTGCACGTGCTCGCCGGATGCGAACCCGGCTGGACCATGGCCAGCATCATCGACGAACAGGTCGCGGCGGTGCGGGCACAGGTGGGCACCGGCAAGGTCATCTGTGCACTCAGCGGTGGTGTCGACAGTGCGGTGGCCGCCGCCCTGGTGCACAAGGCCATCGGCCACCAATTGGTCTGCATCTACGTCGACACCGGTTTGATGCGGCTGAACGAGAGCGACCAGATCGTTGAGACGTTCAAGCGCAACATGGGCATCGAACTCATTCACGTCAGCGCCGGTGAGCGCTACTTCGAGAAGCTCGCCGGTGTGGTGGAACCCGAGGCCAAGCGCAAGATCATCGGCGAGCTGTTCATTCGCATCTTCGAGGAGCACACCGGCGGGCTCAGCGACGCCGAGTACCTGGTGCAGGGCACGCTCTACCCCGACGTCATCGAGAGTGGCGGTAGCGACGGCACGGCAGCGGTAATCAAGAGCCACCACAACGTGGGCGGCCTGCCCGAGGACATGACGCTGAAGTTGGTCGAGCCGTTGCGCGACCTGTTCAAGGACGAAGTGCGGCGGCTGGGCAAGGAGCTCGGGCTGCCCGACGAGATCATCCTCCGCCAGCCGTTCCCCGGACCGGGGCTGGGGGTGCGCATCCTCGGAGAGGTCACGCCCGAACGGGTGTTCACGCTGCAGCACGCCGACGCCATCGTGCGCGAGGAGATCCACAAGGCCGGCCTCGAGCGCGAGCTGTGGCAGAGCTTCGCGGTGCTCGCCGCCGACGTGCGGTCGGTGGGCGTGATGGGCGACGAGCGCACCTACGCCCACCCCGTCATCATCCGGGCGGTCACCAGCGACGACGCCATGACTGCCGACTGGGCCCGCCTGCCATACGACCTGCTCGAGACCATGTCGAATCGCATCATCAACGAGGTGCGCGGCGTGAACCGGGTGGTCTATGACATCACGTCGAAACCTCCGGGCACCATCGAGTGGGAATGACGCCCTGAGCAGGGCCGACGTGTGGTGCTCCGTCGCCCGCTTCGCAACCGGTTCGTAACATTGGTAGCCTGCTCGGGTCATGTCCCGCAGAGCCTTCCGTTCCGTCGTCGCCGCACTCGCGTTGTGCACCGGTCTGATCGGTGGCCCGCAGTTGGTGCGAGCCGATGGGGTCTCCGACGCCAAGGCGGCGCTCGAGCAGGCACAGGACGAGCTGGACAACCTGATCAACCAGATGGGCCAGCTCGACGAGGACTACGGCGCCGCGCAGGATCAGAAGGCCCAGGTCGACGCCGACATCGTGGTCGCACAGGCCAAGGTCGACGAGATGTCGGCCAAGTTGGGCGTCGTCGAGAGCGTGCTGCAGGACATCGCGGTCGCCAAGTTCACGTCGGGTGGCAGCAGCGCCCTCAGCCCGTTGTTCAGCGACGCCGCCAGCTACAGCGCGGCGGAGCAGAAGGACGCGATGAGCCGGGTGGCGCTCGACACCGGTGAAGCCACCGAAGACGAACTGCAGTCACTCGTCGACGACCTGGCCAAGGAGAAGGCGCACCTCGAGAGCAAGCAGGCCGAGGCCGCGGCGCTCGTCGCCACACTCGAGCAGAAGCAGCAGCAGTTCGCCGAGCTCGAGACCGCCTACACCGCCAAGCTCGCCAAGGCGCAGGCCGACTTCGGTGCTGCACAGGTCGAAGCCGAGGCCGAACGGCGGGCCGCCGCCGCATCCGCCGCCGCGGCGTCCGCGGCTGCCGCTGCGTCCGCCGCCGCGGCCAACACCGGTGGTGGCAACTCGCCGGTCCCGGCCGCTCCTCGCGGCGGTGGCGGCAACACCGGCACCACCAGTGGCAGCGGCTCGAACGCCGGCGTCACGCCCGTGAACATCCCGCCCGTCTCGGGCAAGGCGGGTGTGGCAGTGTCGGCCGCGTCCGGCCAGCTTGGCGTGCCGTATCGGTTCGCCGCCGAGTCTCCCGGCGTGGCGTTCGACTGCTCCGGCCTCACCAAGTACGCCTGGGGTCGAGCCGGCGTGTACTTGCCGCACCAGAGCGCCGCGCAGTTCGCGTCGGTGCCGCACGTGCCGAAGGACCAGGCGCAGCCGGGCGACCTCATCTTCTATTACGCACCCATCGGGCACGTCGGCATCTACATCGGCGGTGGTCAGATGATCCACGCACCGCAGACCGGCAAGACCGTCGAGGTCACCACGGTGCGCTGGAACAAGGTCGTCGGCGTCGGCCGTCCGGGCTGACCCACACCTGCCGGAGGGCTGACGCCCGCCTGCGACCTGTCGAGCCATCGCCCACTACGGTTGCCGCTCGTGCAGGGCATCGACATCGAACGGGTCACCTCCTGGTTGGCCGCCAACATTCCTGGTGCCGTGGCGCCGTTCTCCTTCGATCTCATCGCGGGTGGACGGTCGAACCTCACCTTCCGTGTCGCCGGCGCCGACGGCACGCAGTTCGTGCTGCGTCGCCCGCCGCTCGGTCACGTGCTCGCCACGGCGCACGACATGGCACGCGAGTACCGCATCATCGCCGCTGTTGGCACCACGGGCGTGCCGGTACCGCCCGCGCTCGGCCTGTGCACCGACCCCGAGGTGAACGGTGTGCCGTTCTACGTGATGGGGTTCGTCGACGGTGTGGTGCTCGACAGCCCGGAGAAGGCGGCAGCCCTCACCCCCGAGCTGAAAGTGGCCGCCAGCGAGCACCTCATCGACGTGCTCGCCGACCTGCACGCCGTCGACGTCGACGCGGTGGGCCTGGGCGACCTCGCCAAGCGTGAGGGCTACGTCGAGCGTCAGGTGAAGCGTTGGAGCACCCAGTGGGAGCAGTCGAAGACGCGCGAGCTGCCGGCCATCGACGAGGTGGCCCGTCGTCTGCGCGACCGCATCCCCACCCAGAAGGGCGTGAGCATCGCCCATGGCGACTATCGGTTCGGGAACTGCCTCACCGATGTCGGCCGGGGTCGCATCGCCGCCGTGCTCGACTGGGAGCTGTGCACCCTCGGCGACCCGCTCGCCGACGTCGGCTATCTCGGCGTCTACTGGAACGACGGCGACGCGACACAGGCTCGTGCCAACGACCCCACGCCGGCCGGGGGATTTCCCACCTACTCGGCACTGCTCGATCGGTACTCGTCGCGCACCGGGCGCGACCTGTCCGACATCGACTACTACGTGGCGTTCAGTTGCTGGCGACTCGCGGTCATCAGTGAAGGGGTGTACGCCCGCTACCTGCACGGCGCGATGGGGAACCAGGAGGGAGTCGACTTCGACACTTTCAAGGTGGGTACCGAGGGGCTCGCCGAGCGGGCCCTCGCCGCAGTGAGGAGGCTCGCATGACCAACGACGCAGCAGTCGATCCGGTGCTCGCCGGTTGGGAGCGCTCGTCGTTCACCGCCGCAGGGTACACACGCGACGTGTACCGCCGGGGCACCGGGCCGGGCGTGGTGGTGGTGCACGAGATTCCTGGCATCACCCCGAAGGTCACCCAGTTCGCCAACGACGTCGTGGATGCCGGCTTCACCGTGCTCATGCCGTCGCTGGTGGGCACGCCCGGTCGCGAGGTGTCGAACGGCTACCTGGCGCAGTCGATGGTGAAGGTGTGCATCTCCCGCGAGTTCACGCACTGGGCGCTGAACCAGACCTCGCCCATCATCGGCTGGCTGCGTGCGTTGGCTCGCAACCTGCATCAGGAAGTCGGTGGCCCCGGCGTCGGTGCCGTGGGCATGTGCTTCAGCGGTGGCTTCGCGCTGGCGATGATGGTCGACGACTTCCTGGTTGCACCCGTGCTCAGCCAGCCCTCGTTGCCGTTCGCCGCGGGCAAGAAGGAACGTGGCGCCGACCTGAACCTGTCTCCCGACGACGCGTTGGTGGTGGCCCGGCGCGCCTCGGAGGGCTGCCAGGTGCTCGGACTCCGCTTCACCGGCGACAAGCTGGTGGGTGACCGCTTCCAGTCGTTGCAGCATCTGCTCGGCGACGCGTTCATCGCGGTGGAGCTGCCCAGCCAGACCCCGCGCGATCACTCGGTGCTCACCGAACAGCGCGACGAGGCCAGTGTGCAGCGCGTGTTGCAGTTCTTCCGCGACAAGCTCGCCTCCGGCGCCTGACCACACGCTCGCTCGGTGTCACGGCAACCGGGCCAACACCACCGCGCCTGCGAACAGGTCGACCGTGAGTGTGGCTGCGCAGCCGGACGGCACGGCCACCTCGACGTGGTCGACCGTGGTGGCGTCGACGATGCCGTCGCACGTGCGAACACCGCCCGCGAATGTGGCCGCCCGCTGTCCGCGAGTGAACGATGGTGCGTCCTGCGACGGCACGGCGAGCACCACCCACTCCGCGGGGATGTCGTCGTCGCCCAGCACATCGAACGGCACGAGCACGGACCCGGCGACGACCTCACGAGCGGCGACGGCCTCGGGTGGGGCTTCGGTCAGCGCATCGGGTGGCACCATCGCCACCGGGTAGTCGCGCAACTCCACACGCAGCGGCTCGCCCGTGAGGGCCGTGTCGATGGCCACGACGACCGTGCGCGACGCGCCCCACGAGCGGCGCGCCCGCTCGGCATCGGACTGCACGGCCGACCATTGCAGCCACACGATGGTGGCGCACACGGCGACGACCAGCCAGTAGAGCCACGGTCGCCTGGCGAGGACGAGCCGAAGACGGGGTAGCAACCACATGGCCGACCTCCCGGACACACGAACGACGGGTGCGGGGGAAGTCGCGGCGGCACCCTATCGGGGTGCAGCGGTCAGCTGGCCGGGGCGGGGCTGCTGGGGGTGCTGGCTGCGGTGGTGCTCGTGCTCGACGAGGTGTCGGACGAGGTGCTGGCAGCGGTGGACGACGTGGTGTCGGGGGTGCTCGACGAGGTGCTGGTGGATGTCGAGGAGCTCTTCGACGATCCGCCCCGGCTGTCGGTCTTGTAGAAGCCGCCACCCTTGAACGTGACGCCGACCGGCTGGAACACCTTCTTCACCTGCATCGTCTGGCCGCTCGTGGGGTGCACCGCTTCGGTGAGGGCGTCGTCGGTGAATGCCTGCTGGACCTCGATGGTCTCGCCGGTCTCGACGAACTTGTACACGTAGGTGGGCATCTTCAGTGCTCCCGGGGATCCACAGGGGTTAGCAGTCGGAAAGGGCGAGTGCTAAGGCTAGCGCAGCTGTGCGGAGATGTGCTCTGTCGTAGAGTTCCGTTCATGCGTGCGCGGACGGCGGTCATCCCTGCAGCTGGCATGGGCACTCGCTTCCTGCCGGCCACCAAGGCAGTGCCCAAGGAGCTGTTGCCCATCCTCGATCAGCCCGCGCTGCAGTTGATCATCGACGAAGCCGCCGGCGCCGGGATCGATCACGTGGTGGTGGTCACCAGCCATGCCAAGCCGGCGATCGAGGCGTACTTCGAGCCGGCGCCGGAGGTCATCGCCAAGCTGCGGTCCACCGGTCGCGACGCGCTGGCCGACTCGCTCGATCGGGTGGGGCGCGACGTGCGCATCAGCTTCGCCTACCAGGACGAGGCTCGTGGCCTCGGGCACGCAGTTGGTTGTGCACGCGAGGCGGTGGGCGACGAACCGTTCGCCGTGCTGCTGCCCGACGAGCTCATGGGCGACAGCTCCCTGTTGGCGCAGATGATCGACATCTGCGAGCGCACCAGCGGCAGCGTCGTGGGGCTGAAGCGGGTTCCTCGCGACGACGTCAGCGCCTACGGCGTCATCGATCCGTCGGGCCCCATCGACTCCGAGGGTGTGGTGGGCGTGCGCACCATGGTCGAGAAGCCGAAGGTGAGCGACGCCCCGAGCGACCTCATCATCATCGGTCGCTACGTGCTCACCCCCGACGTCTTCGATCGCATCGAGCAGGTGCAACCCGGAGCAGGCGGCGAGATCCAGCTCACCGACGCACTGCGCATGCAGGCGGCGAGTGGGCCGTTCCACGGCGTGCTGCGCGACATCCGCCGATACGACACCGGCAACCCACTGGGGTGGCTCACGGCGGTCGTCGAGCTGGCGCTCGACGACCCGAAGATCGGGCCGGCGTTCCGCGATTGGTTGCAGGAGCGCCGCTGACCGTGGCCACCATCACCGAGTCCGAGGAGCTCTACGAAACGCTCCGCGAACTCGGGACGGCGCAGCGAGCTGCCGCCGAGCGGGCCTACCTGAAGAGCACGCTCCGCCACCTGGGGGTGCCGGTGCCCGCAGTCCGACGAGTGGTGCGCACCTGGGTGCGACACCATCCGGTGGTCACGTCCGACGACATCTTCGGCCTGGCCGACGAGCTGTGGGACCGGCCGGTGCACGAGACGCGACTGGCCGCCATCGAACTCCTGGTGGCGGTGCCCGGCGCCGTCACCGCCGTGCGCCTTCCATGGCTGGAGGCGCGTCTGCGCGAGTGCCACACCTGGGCGCTGGTGGACCCGTTGGCCGGCGTCGTCGCCGATCTCGCGTGCCGCGACTCCGAGTCCGTGCTCCCTGTGCTCGACCGTTGGGTCACCGACCACGACTTCTGGGTCCGTCGAGCGGCGGTGCTCGCGCTGCGGTCACTCCTTCGCCACGGCGACCAACTCGACCGCTTGTTCGCGTACGCGGAGCAGCTGTTGCCCGAGACCGAGTTCTTCATTCGCAAGGTGCTCGGTTGGGTGCTGCGCGAGGAGGCGCCACGGCATCCGCGCGAGGTGTCGGCGTGGCTGCGGGCGCACATGGCCGACATGAACCTGGTCACCCTGCGCGAACCGCTGCGCAAGTTGCCCGACGCAGCCGAGGTGCGCGCGCTCTACGACACGCGGCGGAACTCGCCGGGGTAGTCGTGCACCAACCCGTGCTCGTCCACCTCGAGGAGCACGCCGAAGCCGGTGTCCAGGTTCTCGTACCGCCACGAGCGGTCGTCGAGGCGCGTGTAGCGCTGCATCACCTGGCGGACATCGAGCGTCTCGGAGTCGACGAACGCGACCGGGATCTCCGCCGCGTCGCCCTGCAACAGCGGCAGCCGGCGGATGGGCAGCGTGTTGGTGAACGGAGTGCAGGCGAGGTCGATGTCGTAGCACCCGTCGAGCTCGGTGCGATGGGCACCGTTCATCTCGCCCCATCGCCCCGCGCCGTCGGTGGCCAACCACAGGTCGGGTTCCTCGAGGTCGCGGAAGAGGATGAACTGACGCACCTGCCAGCCCGCCGACAGGCGCAGCACGTACTCGACGCGCTCGCGTCCCACCGCGCCATTGACCGTGTAGCCCTCGTTCTCCCACCGGATGGTGGTGGTCTCGACGTGCTCGCCGTCCCACGTGGTCCAGCGCACCACGTGACCTTCGGGGAGGTGGGCGGCCGTGAAGGGCGCGTACGAGGTCATCCGGGCCACGGTACCGTGGCGCCCGTGATCGACATCACCGAGGCCCGAACTCACGTGTTGGATCGCTGCCCACCGCTCGCGCCGCGCGACCTGCCGTTCCGGCAGGCCATCGGAACGGTGCTCGCAGCCCCTGTCCACGCGCTGGAGGACGTGCCGCCGTTTGCGAACAGCGCGGTCGACGGGTACGCCGTCGTCGCCTCGTCCATCGCGTCGCCTCCGACGGAGTTGCCGGTCGTCGGCGAAGTGGCTGCCGGCGCGTCCACCGACCGAGTGCTGCAACCCGGCGAGGCCATTCGCATCATGACGGGCGCCCCGGTGCCGTCCGGCGCCGACGCGGTGGTGATGGTGGAGGACACCGAGCGGCTCGAAGGAGGCGACCGGGTGCGGATCCACCGGAGCATCGAGCCCGGCGTCGCCGTGCGCGCCGCGGGCGACGACGTGCGTGTCGGCACCGAGCTCTACGGGCCCGGCACGCTCGTCACGCCTGCGGTCGCGGCGGTGCTCGCCTCCGTGAACGCGGCGGTGGTCAGTGTCGTGCCGAAGGTACGCGTGGCGGTGCTGAGCACCGGCGACGAGTTGGTCGACGACGGTCGTCCCCTGGCTCCCGGCCAGATCCGCGAGAGCAACCGAACGATGCTCGTCGGGCTGGTGCGCGACGCGGGGTGCGAGGCCGTGGACTACGGCATTGTGCGCGACGACGAAGCGGCGCTCGAGGCCGTTTTGCGATCCGCCGCAGCGGAGTGCGACGCCATCGTCACCAGTGGCGGGGTCAGCATGGGCGACTACGACGTGGTGAAGGCCGTGCTGTCGCAGATCGCCGACATGCGGTGGATGCAGATCGCCATCAAACCGGCCAAGCCGTTCGCCTTCGGTCTGTTGTCGTCCGCGAACGGGCGTCAGGTGCCGGTGTTCGGCCTGCCCGGCAACCCCGTCAGTTCGCTCGTCAGCTTCGAGTTGCTCGCACGGCCGGCGCTGCGTCAGATGGCCGGTGTGCTGCACCCGCAGCGACCCACGGTGCAGGCGGTGGCCGTCGACGGGTTGCCCCGACGGCCCGACGGCAAGATCCACTACATGCGGGTGTTCGCCGAGTTCGGCGACGACGGCAGGGTGCAGGTGCGCTCCATCGGTGCGCAGGGAAGCCATCAGCTGGCGGCCACCTCGATGGCCAACGCCATCGCCGAGGTGCCCGACGGTGACGGCGTCGAACCCGGCGGCCCTGTACGCACGTTGCTGTTGTGGGTAGCGTGACGCGATGGATCTCGTCGATCCCTTCGGACGCACCATTCGTGACCTGCGCATCTCGGTCACCGATCGCTGCAATTTCCGCTGCACCTACTGCATGCCCGAAGAGGGGATGAAGTGGCTGCCGCGTAGTGAAGTGCTGTCGTTCGAGGAGATCGAGCGTCTGGCGCGCATCTTCGTCGAACACTTCGAGGTCGACGGACTGCGGCTCACGGGTGGCGAACCCACCATCCGGGCGCACATGACCCTCTTGGTGCAGAAGCTCGCGCAGTTGCGGGTGCCTGCCTCGTCGGCCTCGCCCTTCGCCGGGAAGAAGCCCGACATCTCCATCACCACCAACGGCGCCACGTTCCGGCTGCTCGCGCACGAGTTGCGCGACGCCGGCCTCGACCGGGTGAACATCAGCCTCGACACGTTGCAGCGTGAGAAGTTCGAGCGCATGACCCGACGCGACGAACTGGTGCGGGTGCTCGACGGCATCGAGGCCGCCAAGGAAGCCGGATTCGCGCCGGTGAAGATCAACGCGGTGGTCGAACGGGGGGTGAACGACGACGAGATCGTCGACCTCGCCCGGTTCGGACGCGACCGCGACGTCGAGATGCGGTTCATCGAGTTCATGCCGCTCGACGCCACCGGCCACTGGGTGAACGACAAGGTCGTCGGCCAGGACGAGATCGTCGCAGCCATCCACGAGGTGTTCCCGCTGGAGGTCGTCCCCACTCGCGGGTCGGCGCCGGCCAGCCTGTGGCGGTACCTCGACGGCGGCGGCACCGTCGGTGTCATCCCCACGGTCACCAAGCCCTTCTGCGACGACTGCGACCGGGTGCGGCTCACCGCCGACGGTCAGTTCCGTACGTGCCTGTTCGCCACCACCGAGTTCGACCTGTTGAAGATGATCCGGGCGGGCGCCGGCGACGACGAGCTCGCCGCCGAGATCCAACGAGCGGTCGGCACGAAGTGGGCCGGCCACCAGATCGGCCAGGTCGCGTTCGTACGGCCCAACCGATCGATGAGCCAGATCGGCGGCTAGTCGTGCGAGCTCGACGGCGCATGGTGGTGCTCTCCATGGTCGCCGTCGGAGGGGTCGTGCTGGCGGCCGGGGTCAACGCCGACACGGTGAACGCTCCCGCATCGGTCAGCCAGGTGGCCGTGCGGCTCACCCCGCCGCCGGGACCGTTCGTGGGCGGGTGTCGGGTGTTCCCCACGGACAGCCAGTGGAACGTCGACATCACCAACGCCCCGCGGCATCCGCGCAGCGCGCAGATCATCGCCTCCATCCAGGCCAACGGCTCCGACTTCCTGCATCCCGACTTCGGATCCGACCCCACGTATGGCATCCCGTACACGGTGGTGCCGCCGTCGCAGCCGCTGGTGCCCATCACCTACGACGCCTATGGCGACGAGAGCGACCCGGGTCCGTTCCCCGTGCCGCTCGATGCACCCGTCGAAGCGGGCAGCGACCGTCATGTGCTCGTGGTGCGGCAGGGCAGTTGCGATCTGTTCGAGCTGTTCGTCGGCCGTCGCTCCGGTGGGGGATGGGTGGCAGCGAGCGGTGCGCGGTTCGACCTCACCAGCAATGCGCTGCGCCCGCTCGGATGGACCAGCGCCGACGCCGCCGGTCTGCCCATCCTGCCGGGTCTGGTGCGGTACGACGAGGTGGCGGCGGGCCGCATCGACCACGCCATCCGGGTGACCTTCTCGCGCACGCAGCGAGGGTTCGTCCTGCCGGCCACCCACTTCGCGTCCAGCGTCACCGATCCCGACGCACCGGCGATGGGCACTCGGCTGCGGCTCGCCCCGAGCTTCGACATCAGCGGGTTCACCGGTCAGGCGCGGGTGGTGGCCCGGGCGCTGCAGCAGTACGGCCTCATCGTGGCCGACAACGGCAGCAACTGGTTCTTCCAGGGCAGCACCGACCCGCGCTGGGACGATGCCAGCCTGAACCAGTTGAAGGCCATCCCGGGCACCGCGTTCGACGTCGTCGACACCGGGCCGGTCCGCGCCGGCTGACCCCACTCACACTGTTCCCACCGAGAGTGGGGGCCGAAGGTCACTCTGTGAGAAGGTCGGAAAGGCCCTACTGACCGACTCGATGTGTGTCGATGATGAATGCAGGCGGCGTGGCCACCACCCGACGGGTGACAGGCGGCCGACGAGGTGAGCCATGAGCAAGATCGACCTCCCGAAGGCGACCGATGCTGCTGTCGACGCGAGCGCGGAGCGCCCGCCGTGGCGCCTCGGTCGTCGCCATCATCCCGACGGCGACGAACACGCCGACGGCGCCGAGGCCGCGGCCTCGGCGCGGGCGTCCGCCGCCGTCTCCGACGCGTCGTCCGATGCGGCCGACGTGGTGCCGCACACCGGTCAGCGCCTCGGTGACCTCCTCACCACGAAGGGGTTCGTCACCGGCGACGACCTGCGCATGGCCCTCTCGGCGCAGTCGTCGCAAGGGCTGCGCCTCGGTGCCACCCTCGTGCAGCTCGGATTGATCACAGAGCGAGAGCTCGCCGAAGCGCTGTCAGAGCAGTCGGGATTGACCCTCGTGGATCTGGCCCACGAGGAAGTGGATCGCGACGTCGCCCAGTTGCTGCCGGAGTCCGACGCGACGCGTCTGGTGGCGATTCCGCTGCGCAAGATCGGCGAACGGATCGACGTCGCCGTGGCCGACCCCTACGTGGAGCACATCCAGCGCGATCTCATCCAGCGGCTCCAGGCGCCGGTGCGCCTGTTCGTGGCTGCGGCGCCCGACATCCTGCAGACGTTGTCGTCGGTGCATCTGCGCGACGACGAGATGGACGAGGCGTTGCGGGTCTTCGAGATGCGCACCGAGCAGCGCCGCCGGCAGACCGTCGACCAGGGCACCGGTCTCACCGTCGTCGACGAGAACGCTCCAGTGGTGCGGGTGATCAACCTCATCCTCGAGTACGCCGCGCGTGAGCGCGCCAGCGACGTGCACATCGAGCCGATGGACGACGCGGTGCGGGTTCGGTTGCGCACCGACGGTGCGCTCCACCAAGTGATGAGCCTGCCGGCTGAAATGGCGCTGCCGCTGCTGTCGCGCATCAAGGTGATGTCGAATCTGAACATCATCGAGCGGCGCCGGCCGCAGGACGGCACGTTCGCGGCGGAGGTGCTGGGGAACGAGATCGACGTCCGTGTGGCGACGTCACCGACGGTGTTCGGCGAGATGGCCGTGCTGCGCGTGCTCGACAAGAACAAGAGCCTGCACGAGCTGTCCAAGCTCGGCATGCCTGCGGACACCGAGGCGGCCTATCGCGAGCTCATCCGCACGCCCTACGGACTGGTCGTGTGCGCCGGCCCCACGGGTGCGGGCAAGACGACCACGCTGTACGCCACGTTGGCCGCGGTGAACCACGACGCGATCAAGGTGGCCACCATCGAGGACCCGGTGGAATACGTCATCCCCAGCATCAGCCAGATCCAGATCAACGAAGCGGCGGGGCTCACCTTCGCCAATGGGTTGCGGTCGATCCTGCGGCAGGACCCCGACACGATCCTCGTCGGTGAGATCCGCGACGTGGAGACGGCGCGCATCGCGGTGCAGGCCGCGCTGACGGGGCACTTCGTGATGTCGTCGCTGCACGCCACCGACGCCAGCGCGGCCTTGCACCGCTTCCTCGACATGGGGATCGAACCCTTCCTGCTCGCCTCGTCGTTGACCGGTGTGGTGGGCCAGCGGCTCGTGCGCCGCAACTGCCCGCGTTGCGCCGAGCCGTACGAGCCGTCGGTGGAAGAGATGGCGCTGCTCCATCGGGTGTTGGGCGATGCGCCCGAAGCCGAGTTCATGCACGGGCGCGGCTGCAACTTCTGCCGAGGCAGCGGCTACTTCGAGCGTGTCGGCGTGTACGAGGTGCTGGCCGTCACCGACGACATCCGTCGATTGATGGTCGACCACGCGAGCCAGACGGAAGTGCGCGAGGTGGCACAACGCCAGGGAATGCGCACACTCGCGCGGCAGGCCGTGGAACTCGCCGTCGACGGCGTGACGACGTTGCGTGAAGTGATGCGGACCGTGGCGGTGATGTGATGACGCGGTTCGTCTACGCGGCCATCGACGTCCAGGGCAACGACGTCAACGACCGAATCGAGGCCGAGACCGAGTACGCGGCTCGCCGTGAGTTGTTGCTCGCCAACCTCGATGTGCGCTCGATCGAGCCGTACAAGTCGTGGTTGCACCGCGATATCGGCAAGGGCAAGCGGGTCAAGCCGGTGGAGATCCTCCACTTCAGTCGGCAGATGGCGGCGTTCCTGCGCGCTGGCCTCACCGTGGTCGACGGGCTCGACGTCATCTCGCGTTCCACGGCCAACCCGACGTTGGCCAAGGCGCTGATCGACATCCGCGACCAGGTTCGGCAGGGGGGTCAGTTCGAGGAGGCGCTGGCCAGTCACCAGGACCTCCTGCCCCGGTACTACCTGGGAGTGGTGAAGTCGGCGTCGATGACGGGTCGGCTCGACGAGGCACTCGAGCAGTTGTCGAGCTACATGGAACGTGAACTCGAGGCACGATCGCGCATCAAGGCGGCGCTCGCGTACCCGATGGTCATCGTCGGCATGTCGATCGTGTCGGTCGTCGTGCTCACCGTGTACGTCCTGCCCAAGTTCGTCGATCTGTTCGATCAGTTGGGGAGCGACCTGCCGTGGAGCACGCGCTCGCTGATGTCGCTCGCTCGCTTCTCGCAGCAGTACTGGTGGGTGTACCTGCTGGCGTTCGCCGGGTTCGCCGGTGTCGTGACGTGGACGAGGCGGTCGAGGGTGGGTCGACGGCTCGCCGATCACCTGTTCATCCGGCTGCCGGTCATCGGTGAGATCATCCTCTTCTCCGGTGTCGAGCGTGTCTGCCGCATCCTCTCGGCGCTGTGGCAAGCCGGTGTACCGGTGACCGACGGCATGGCCGCTGCCATCGAGTCGGCGGACAACGCGGTGTTCGTCGAGAAGCTCATCCCGGTGCAGGAGGCCGTGCTGGCCGGTGAGGGCATCAGCGGTCCCCTCGCGGACTCGGGTCTGTTCCCGGACGCTGCGGTGCAGATGCTGAAGGTGGGCGAGGCGTCGGGCACCATGGCCGAGCAACTCGAGAACACGGCCAACTTCTACGGGCGCGAGGTCGAGGTGAAGCTGCGCAAGCTCACCAGCTACTTCGAGCCGGCCGTCATCATCGCCGTCGGCTTCGTCGTCGGCTTCGTCGCGATCGCGCTCGTGCAGGCGATGTACGGGTCGCTCAGTGGAGGAGCGACGGCGCCATGAAGCCGCGACAGGGCGCGGACCGCGGGATCACGCTGCTCGAACTGCTGATCACCATGGTGCTGATGAGTCTCGCGTTCGCCGCGGTGCTGGGCGGGATGGGCCTCTTCCTCAAGGCCGCGAACGACCAGCGGTCCATGGCGGGTCTGGATGCCGACATCCGCACCTACGCCGAAGCGCTCATCGCGTCGCCGTATTCCGACTGCGCCGACGCCGCCACGTACGAGTCCGCGATGCAGGACCTGGCGGATTCGATGGATGTCGTCGCCACCGTGGATGTCGCGTACTGGGATGGCAACGTGCCGGCGGCCTTCGGCCCCGTGTGCTCCACCGACCTCGGTGTGCAACAACTCACCGTCAGCTTGCGTGCCGGCGACGGTGTGACGACCGACCTCGTCGTCGGGAAGTCCCGATGAACAGGGTCCGCGCGTCCGGTCGTGGCTTCACGCTCGTCGAGGTGATCATCGTCGTCTCGTTGATGAGCATCGTGTCGCTCGCCGTGTCCGCGGCGCTCATCCTCGGCATCCGCACGGCGGACGACACCTACACGCGATTCGACCAGAGCAATGCGGCGATGGCGGTGAATCGCCTCCTCGGCGGCGACATGATGGTGGCCGAAGGTGCAGTGCTCGTGAGCAATTCCACCGACACCACCTGCGGCGGGGTCGCGGCGCTGAAGATGTGGTCGAGGTCGGCTGCCTCGAGCTCCGTTCGCGACACGCTGGTCGCGTGGCGGTTGGCCGACGGCAAGCTCACGCGTGCGGTGTGTGTGGGTGGCATCCAGACCGAGTCGAAGGTCATCGCGTCCGACATCGCGATGTTCACGCCGGCGGCCTGTGCGGCTCCCTGCACGTCGAGGTCCATCAGCGTGCGCTTCGCGGCGAAGGGCAGCGGGCAGATCGAGGAGCAGACCTGGACGCTGACGGTCTCTCGCAGGGGAGCGACGTCATGAACCGGACGCAATCCGATCGTGGTGCCACCTTGGTGATGGCCATCGTGTTCGTCACCGTCATCGGCATGGTCATCGCCGGTGCACTCAGCTATGCGTCGGTGAGCCTGCACGCGTCGTCTCGCGTGTACCTCCCCACGCGCGATCGGCTGTACGCCGCCGACCTGGCGATGAAGGCCACGACGGAGTTCGTCAAGCAACATCCGGTCGAGGGGCGTTCCTTGCCGAGCGGTGCCTGCCGCGACGTGAAGGCCTTCGGGAGCGCCAACGGCGAACCGGTGATGGTGCAGGTGTGCCCGCAGGGTGCCTCGTCGCTCACCACGTTGGGCGGTGGATCGGCCTACGGTCTGGCGACCCTGGCCACCGGCAGCGAGGTCGGCCTCGACGTGTCGGGCAATGGTGGGCTGGCCGTGAACGGCAACGTGTTCGCGAACTCGTCCGTCAAGGTTGCGGTGAACTCCACACTGTCGCTGGCCGGGGGCGTGCCGCTCGCATCCGGCGGTTGCACGGGAAGGATCACCGTCGAGGGCACGGTCGTCGACCCGGCGACCTGTGCCACGGCGACGCCACCGGCAGTCGATCCGGGCTACACCCATGGGCTCACGGCGGTCCCTGCTGCGTCCACCGGTTCGTCCTGCAACTCGGGCACGGAGGTGGCCACCCTGCAGCCAGGGACGTGGTCGTCCGCAGCGCTCACCGCGGCGAGTGGCTCGTGCGACTACGTCTGGTTGGTGCCCGGGGTGCATCACCTCGACAACGTGAACTGGGTCGTGAAGGAGAAGGTGATCGGTGGCACGGTGAGTGGGGCCATCGCGTCGGCGCCGTTCCCTGGTGGGTGCGTCGATGGTGCCGCAGGAGCAATGGTGATCCTCGGCGGCACCAGCACCATCACGCTGTCGGGGAGCAAAGCGAGTCTGCAGGTGTGCGGGCTCTCGGTGCCGCAGGCAACCGGGCCGGTGCGCATCGCCGTGTACGGGCCGACCAGCGATCTGGCTGCGACGGTGTCCGACACCCTGGTCCCCACGGCCAATCCGTCCGGATCCAGTTGGTCGTCGGCGGCGAACGCCAAGACGATCAACGGGCTGGTCGCCACCTACAGCCTCGCCAAGAACCGGACGTCGAACACGCTGACCTATGGCGCGCTGTCGGGCACCGTTGCCATCCCGAGTTCCCTCAGAACGCTCACTGCCGACGTCGTGGCCTCCACCACCGAGGCAGCGACGTTCAGGATGACCGTGCGGAACGCAACCGGCTCCTCCACGGTGTGCACCATGGCGAGCGCCGTCGCACTTCCGACGCCGAACCTCGGCACCGTGCGGGTCACCTTGACCTGCTCGACGGCACTCGTTGCGCCGCTCAAGGTGCTGTTCACCGCCACCACACCGAACTCGGGAGGGACGAGGACCATCAGGCTCGACGGGCTGACGCTCAGCTACTCGGTCGCCGGTGCCAAGATCGCCGCCCAGTCCGGATGTGTCGTGACTCCCGGTGGGTGCGACGTGCTGTCCACCTCGGGAACGAGCAGCCTCGCGTGGTTCGGGGGGCAGGTGTACCTGCCCAGGGCGAAGGTGTCGCTGAAGCTGTCGAGCGCGGCGACGGCGATCTCCTCGGAGGCCATCGTGGTGCGTGTGTTGAACGTGTCGACCGCAGGGCCGACGGCCATCGGGCAGGTGGCATCGGCGTACGGCGCGCTGAACCCCGGTGACGTCACCATCGCCAGCAGCGTCGGCGATCGGATGTCGATGACGTGTCGAGTGACCTACGAGGTCGCCGGTTCAGCCATCACCGGGTACACCGTGCAGGGGTGCACGATCCCTCGCTGACCCGTCGGGCACTGTCGGTGGTACTACAGTTCCATGACAGATGAGTGACCTCACTTTCACCCACCTCGATCCCATGGGTCGGGCCCGCATGGTCGATGTGACCCCGAAGGAGCCCACCCACCGTCGAGCCGTCGCCCGGGGCAAGGTGCTGATGCAGCCCGAGACCACGGCGGCGGTCGCGAACCGCGAGGTCAAGAAGGGCGACGTGCTGGCCGTGGCCCGCGTGGCCGCCATACAGGCCGCCAAGCGCACCAGCGACATGATCCCGCTCTGTCATCCGCTGCTCGTGGGCTCGGTGTCGGTGAACTTCGAGATCGGCGACGACGCCATCGAGATCGAAGTGCAGGTCGACACCGTCGACCGCACGGGTGTGGAGATGGAAGCCCTGCACGCGTGCTCCGTGGCGGCCCTCACCATCTACGACATGTGCAAATCGGCCGACCGCGGGATGGTGATCTCCGAACTGGCGCTCTGGGAGAAAACCGGAGGGCGGTCGGGTACGTACCGCCGACCCGCTAACATTGCATCGGCCGTTACGAACGTAGTAGAACCGTAATGAATTCGGTCAAGAATTCCCCAAGTCGTGAATCCCATGCAACTACATCCTGAACAGCAGGAGACGAGGTAACCATGCAGCCCGTCGTCCTTCTCGCCGTCGCAGCCGTCTGGGCCGCGGTCATCATTCCGCCGCTCCTCCGCTCGCGCGTCGAGAACCGTCCCAACTCCTCGGTCACCGACTTCCGTCGCCAACTGTCCACCCTGCAGCGCGCGGTGCCCACGCGCACCATGGTGCCCATGCGTGGCATGGCGCGCCCGCTCACCCAGGCGCCGCCCACGGGTCGCACGCACGGTCACCCCGGCCAGGTGCGCCGAGTCGCCGCCCCCGGCCGCGAGCAGATGCAGGCCGCCACGCTGGATCGTCGAGCCGGCTCGCCGAGCCATGGTCACCACCGCCAGATGCACCTGCACCGCGTCAGCCAGCGCGAGATGGTGCGCCGTCGTCGGGCCAACGTGCTGTTCCTGTTGGTCGCCACGGTGGCCATCACCGGCTTCCTCGCGGCCACCACACACGCCTCGGCGATGGTGTGGGCGTTCGCCCTCTCGTTCGTCTCGCTGTGCGGCTACTGCTACAAGCTCGTGCAGCTCCGCAGCCTCGAGATGGATCGCCAGTACGGCGAACAAAGCTGGTTCAACGCCGCCTGACCGCCGCTACACTCGCCAGTCCAACGGGGGTGTAGCTCAGTTGGCAGAGCGCAACAATCGCACTGTTGAGGCCAGGGGTTCAATTCCCCTCACCTCCACCCGTTGAAGGGGCGCCTTCGGGCGCTCCTTCGTCGTTTTCGCCCGGAGCCGCACATGTCCGTCTCGTCCGTCCTCGCTGTCATCGCCGGTACGTGGGGCGTGTTCATGGCGCTCGCGCCCATCCTGCAGATGCGCACGATGATGCGGTCGAGGTCGTCGGCGGGTGTGTCGGTGGCCTATCTGTCGGTGCTGATGGTCGGCTTCGTGCTGTGGCTGTCGTATGGCATCGCGCTGGGCAACCCGGCGCTGATCATCACCAACATCGTGTCGTTGACGGTCATCGTCATCACCATCGCGATCGCCATGCACTACCGAAGTGGCCGCTCCGGGGTGAAACCGGCCGGCGCCGACGTGGTCACTCGCTCGTCGGACCATTGATCGCGGCGGCAGCCGGCCGCGATGACTGGCCCGTCGTGGCGTGCAACATCTCCTCGGCCCCGGCGGCCGACAATGCGGACGCGTAGAGGAATCCCTGCCCGAATTCGCAGTCCTGTGCGCGGAGGCTGTCGGCCTGCACGCGACCCTCGATGCCTTCGGCGACGGTCTCGAGGTCGAGTGTCTTCGCCAGATCGAGCAGACCACGCAGGATCGGTGGGTTGCGATCGTCGTCGGAGATCGAACCGACGAACGACTGGTCGATCTTCAGGATGTCCACGGGGAACTGGCGCAGGTAGGTCAATGACGAGTAGCCGGTGCCGAAGTCGTCGACGGCGATGCGCACCTGGAGCTCGTGCAGTTCCCTCAACCGCTCGGCGACCAGCATCGGGTCGTGGACGAGCGAACTCTCCGTCAGCTCGAGGACGAGCAGCCGGGGGTCGAGGCCGGTGTCCTGGAGTGCCGCGCGCACTTGGTCGACGAACTGCGGCGTGGCGAGCTGCCGTGCGGAGACATTGACCGCGATGGTCGTCCGCCGCTCGGGGTCGCGTCGCTGCCACCCGGCCGCCGTTCGGCATGCTTCCCTCAGCACCCACTCGCCGATAAGCAGGATGCACCCGTTGTCCTCTGCGATCGGAACGAACACCGAGGGCAGTACGACCCCGCGATCGGGATGGTGCCACCGCAACAGCGCTTCGAAGCCGGCGACGTCGCCGGTCGACAGGCGCACGACCGGCTGATAGCGCACTTCGAGTTGACCCAGTTCGAGGGCCTGGGCGAGGTCGGCCTCGAGCTCCAGTCGGTCGACGACCACCGAGCGCATCGCTTCGTCGTAGACGGCCCACCGTGCCTTGCCGTTGGACTTCGCGTGATACATGGCGACATCGGCGTCGCGGAGCAGCGACGAACTCGTCGACTCGGCATCGCTGATGGCGATGCCGATGCTGGCCGAGAGCACCATGGCAGTGTCGGCCACGTGCAGCGGAGCGGTCATCGCCTGCAGCACTCGATCGGCCACGATGGTCGCGTCGTCGAGCGCTCGCGTGCTCGACTCGATGAGGATCGCGAACTCGTCACCGCCGAGCCTGGCGACGGTGTCGAAGGGGCGAACCGACGACAGCAGACGTGTTGCCGTTTCGCGCAACACCTCGTCGCCGACATCGTGGCCGAGCGTGTCGTTGACGTCCTTGAAGCCGTCGAGATCGAGATAGACGACGGCGAGATCGAAGCCCGTGCGCTGGTTTCGTCGCATGGCGTGCTCGACTCGGTCGTGGAACAGCGCACGGTTCGGCAGGCCCGTGAGCGAGTCGTGAAATGCCTGGTGCGTCAGCTCGGCCTCGGCGCGGTGGCGGTCGGTGACGTCGTGAACACTGACCACCAGGCCACCCACATCGGGATCGCCGGTCAGGTTGCGCGAACGGATGCCGAACCACCGCTTGGAGCCATCGCTGTCGGTCACGGGAAACGTGAGTTCGGACACGCCTTCGAAGTTCGCGCGCAGGCGTTCGAGCATCACCTGCGCGGCCGGGCGTTCGGCTGTACGCAGCAGGTCGAGGACGAGCTCGCCACGATGTGCGGAGAGACCACCGCTGAGATGTGAGAGATTCGGCACGTCGTTGAGCAATCGCCCGTCGGGCCCGATCACCAACACTGCCTCGGCCGAGTTGAGGGCGAGCGCTCGGTAATAGCGCTCACTGCGCAGGACCTGTGCTTCCTGCGCGTCGCGCTCGCGGAGCAGCCGGGTCGAACGAGCGAACGCGATCGCGATCAGCAGCACGGTGGCCGCCATCAACGGGATCGGGTTGGGGTCGGTGCCATGTCGATAGGACCACACCTCGATTGCCATCGGTACCCCGAGCGGCACGAGACCGAGCAGCAGGTTCATGCCCTCTCGCCTCGGCGGCGTCGACAGCGATGGCGCGACACGGACTTGCGTGGCCGCGACGGCCACGAGGGCGGTTCCCCACATCCAACCGAGGTCCATCCAGGTGGTCTCGATGTCGGCGTCGGCGAAGAGCATCGCCGCGAAGTCCGCCGCCATCCAGGCCCAGAGGGCGATGGCCAGCACCCAGCCCGGACGGCCCCGCAGGCGGCCGGCCACCATCGTCGTGGTGAGCAGGGCCAGGAGCGCTGCGTCGAACACCGGATACAGCGCCGACACGATTCTGCTCGCCAGCGGGACGGAGCCGTCGGCGAAGATGCCGCTGACATCGGTCACCTGGTAGACGATGAGGATCGACAACACCGTCGCCGAGGCGAGGTCGAGCAACATGTCCACATCCAGGCGATCCGACTGCCGCCCGAGTGCGATCAGGCCGATACCGAGCAGCACGTACGACGAGAGATAGAACGCGTCGGCCACCGACAGGTCGGGGTTCTCGCCGGTCGTCCAATGGATGATCTCGAAGAGGAGTTCGGCGATGCCGGAGCAGCTCATGCCGGCAGCCATCCACAGCCAGGGCGTGCGCACCTTGCGTGGCAATCGCAGCGCGACGAGTAGGCAGATCGGTCCCGCCAGCACGGTGGCGAGCAGGTAGGTGACGTCGCCGACGATGTCGCGCGGCTGCCAGACATGCACCAGGCTGACCGCGCCGAGTGCGACGAGGAGTGGAAGTGTCCACCGAGCCGCCGGTGCCGACAGCCTCGGGTCCGCGCGGTCCGAGGTCACGCAACCATCGTCCGCTCTTTCGACCGCTCCGACCAGGGACCTTGTGCCCCTCCAGCCCTGCGTGAGTCGTCCGCTGCCTCGTCATTTGGGAGTACGGTGGAATGGTGAGCGTCGTCCGCACGCCTGAGTACCACCCCACCGAGCCGATCGAGGTCGCGCCAAGGATCTGGTGGGTGGGGGCGACTCGTACTGAGGAGATGTTCCAGTGCCACGCCTACCTCGTCGAGGCCGGCGATCAATCGGTCCTCATCGATCCCGGCTCCGCCGACATGATCGACGAGGTGCTGGCCAAGGTGGCCGCCATCATCCCGATCGAACAGGTGCGGTGGGTGGTGTGTCACCACAGCGACCCCGACATCGCCGCCGGGCTCCCCAGGCTGCGCGAGTTGCTCACCCGCCCGGAGGTGGCGGTGGTCACGGAATGGCGAGCGCAGACGCTGCTCCACCACTACCAGGCGGGCTTTCCGTTCCACCTCATCGAGGAGCACGACTGGCAGCTGCCGCTCGACGGCGATCGCGTGCTGCGATTCGTGCTCACGCCGTACCTGCACTTCCCCGGCGCGATGTGCAGCTGGGAGTCGAGCACCGGCACGCTGTTCAGCTCCGATCTGTTCGGTGGCTTCACCGACGGCAGCCGACTCTTCGCCGAGGACGCCGACTACTTCGAGGCATTGCGGCCGTTCCACGAGCACTACATGCCGAGTCGCGAGATCCTGGGTGCCGGGCTCTCGCGAATCCAGCGACAGTTCTCACCCATCCGGATGATCGCCCCACAACACGGCTGCATCATCCCGGAACCGCTCGTCGACGAGATGTTCGAGCGCCTCGGGCAACTCGAGTGCGGCATCTTCCTGATGGCGCGAGAGGACCTCGACGTCGCCCGCCTGCTGCGTGTGGCCACGGCGGTGCGCCGCCTGAACGACGCCCTCGTCATGGCCCACGATCTTCCGGAGCTGGCCGTGATCGCGCAGCGCGTGCTGCCCGACATCCTGCCGGTCAGCGACATCGAGATGTTCGCCGAGACGGTGGAGGAGGGCGTGTTGCGGTTCGGTCCTGAGGACGGATTCGTGGGGACGCCTGCCCCCATGCCCGAGGCCTCGCCGACGTCGCTGGTGCTCGACGTCGGCGGGCGCGGTGCGCCGGCGGTGGTGCACATCGGGCTCACCGAGGCGGCCGACATCACCCACGAGATGACCGAGATGTTCTTCCGTCTCGCGCCCGCGCTGCGAGTTGCGCTCAATCGGCATCTGGAACAGCGTCACCTCGCGCACGAGCACGACGAACTGCAGGAGAGCGCTCGTCGAGATCCGCTCACGGGGTTGCTCAACCGTCGAGCACTCGACCACTTCGCTCGGCCCGATGCCCGGTTCGGGGTGCTGATGCTCGACATCGACCACTTCAAGCAGGTCAACGACGTGCACGGCCACCAGGTGGGCGACGTCGTGTTGCGCGACGTGGCAGCTGCGTGTCGAGCAGCGCTGCGCACGTCGGACCTCGTGTTCCGCTTCGGCGGTGAGGAGTTCGTCGCCCTGCTGGCGAATGCCGATCGTGCGCACACCGTGGCGGCCGCAGAACGGGTGCGCGCCGCGGTCGACGCCCTGGCCTTTCCGACGACGGGGCTCGACCACGTCACCATCTCGATCGGCGCTGCCATGCACCACAGCGGACAGCCCGTCGACGAGGCCATCGGCGACGCCGATCGGGCGCTCTACCAGGCCAAGAACAGCGGGCGCGATCGGGTGTGCGCCGGCTGGCAGTAGGTGGGTCGCCCGGCCGGGCACCGCTTCGTCACGAGTACACCAAATCGGTGAAGGTCACGTTGGTGTCGTAGCTCCACGTGCGGGAGCCGACGAGCTCGCCCGTGGGCACCGGCTTGTTGGGGCACGCCTGCTTCGACGCCGAGGTGAGGTTCGGGACGGTCATCACCACTGCGCCATCGATCGATGCGGTGAGCGCCTGGCCCGACAGGGTGATCGACACCGCGTGAGGTTGCGCGTTCTGCATCCCGGCGGGAATGGGTGCGACGGCCACAGGGACCGAGCACTCGAGGTACGGCGTGAATCGCTCCGGACCCCACAGGCGCAGGACGAACTTGTTCCCGTACCCCACGTCCCACTGGAAGGTGAAGCCGCTGTTGATGGCTCCGCCGACCAGTGCCGTGCGCAACCAGATGCCGTACCCGCTGCCGCGCGTGAACGTCGACGACACGGCCAAAGTGCCATTGGACCCCATCGGCTGTTGGTTGGTCATCGTCGCTGCGCCGACGATGGTGACGGCGGCTCCGTTCATGGTGGGAGCGCCGGTGATCACGTTCCATGCCCCGGGCTGCGGAATCGTGGTCGTGGGACTGGCAGTCGTGGGGGCGACCGTGGTGGGGGCGACGGTGGTGGGGGCGACGGTGGTGGCGGGAGTTGTGGGCGAGTTGGACGACGGTGAAGTCGGGGCGGCCGCGACGGATCCCGCGGTGCATCGTCCGGCGGGAACCACGGTGTTCGCATCGAGCACGTCGTGGAGCTCGGACTCGCCCTCCAGGAACTGGCCGGCGACGAGGTCCGTCTCCGTGACAGCGTGCTGGCCCGGGTTGAGCGCCGCCCAACTCTGCAGTGCCTTCTCGACGGTCTTCAGATCGGAGGTGCATGCCTCTCGCTGCGCGGACTCGTCCATCCGGCGTACCGCGAACACGACCACCGCCGCGACGATGCCGAGAATGACGATCGCCACGATGATCTCGAAGATGGTGGCGCCGCGATCGTCCCGACGTGCGGCTGGGGATGTCGTCGACACGCGAGTCCTCCTCCCGGTGAGTGCTGGTCCGTGCGCTCATCGTGAGCCACCGGGGGGAACCGAGCCAGGGCCGGAAGTACTGAGCGCTACTCGCTCGTCGGACCGTTGAACACCGGGGGTCGCTTCTCCCGGTGGCTGGCCAGGCCTTCCGCCGCGTCGGGGCCGCCGAATCCGTAGAACTCGTAGGCGAGGCTGGCGTCGAAGATGGGGCCGGCCTGGCGGTACCAGTGGTTCAGGGTGTGCTTGGTCCAGCGGATGGCGGCCTGGGCCATCCCGGCCAGTTGCACCGCCACCTCGAGCGCGCGGTCCTGCACCTGGTCGTCGTCGACACACAGCGACACCAGACCGATGCGCTCGGCCTCCTCGCCGGTGAGCGTGTCGCAGGTGAGCAGGTAGTACTTGCTCTTCGCCATGCCGCACAGCAGCGGCCAGCAGATGGCGGCGTGGTCGCCGGCGGCGACGCCGAGGCGCGTGTGGCCGTCGATGATGCGCGCCGTGCGCCCCACCACCGACACGTCGGCGAGGAGACCACAGACCAACCCGGCACCCACGGCGGGGCCGTGGATGGCCGAGACGATGGGCTTCGAACAATTGATGACGTTGTTCACGATGTCGCGTGCCTCGCGGATGGCGCGGGTGCGAGCGGCGTAGTCGGTGGTGAGCTCGTCGAGCAGCTCGAAGCTGCCGCCCGCGCTGAACGCCTTGCCCGCGCCGCGGATGAGGGCCACCCGCACTTCGGGATCGCGATCGACGGCGAGCCACACATCGGCCAGATGCGCGTGGCACTCCGGTGAGACGCTGTTCAAACCCGGGGCGTCGAGCGTGATGCGCAGCACGCC
The DNA here is from genome assembly GCA_016213625.1 of Actinomycetota bacterium. Taxonomy (GTDB): domain Bacteria; phylum Actinomycetota; class Acidimicrobiia; order Acidimicrobiales; family Ilumatobacteraceae; genus UBA668. Next base: position 8,981 of record JACQZZ010000069.1, on the reverse strand, counting down.
GGGTGACGGAACGTCGAACGACAGGGTGGGAAACTGTTCCGCATAGTTGGCCATGACCCGACTGTAGGGGGATAACTTGACCGGACCCCTAAGGAGGCCCGCCATGGATCGCGTCCTCATCGACGACCTGCGCGTTCTCACGGTCATCGGCGCTCTGCCGCACGAACGAGAGATCGCCCAACCGCTGCGCATCGACCTGTCCATCGGGCTCGACCTGCGCAACGCCGGCCGCAGCGACGAGCTGAACGACACGGTGCACTACGGCCTGGTGTGCGAGCGAGTGGCCGAGATGTGCCGCGACTCGAAGGACATCCTGCTCGAGCGACTGGCGGCCAAGATCGCCGACGTGGTGCTCGAGTTCGACCTCGTCGAAGTCGTCGATGTCACGCTCACCAAGCTGCGTCCGCCCATCGCCGAGGAAGTGCAGAGCACGTCGGTCGTCATCACCCGCTCGCGCGCCGAGGCCGCCGCCCCGCCGCTGGAAGACCACGAGGTCATCGTCGCGCTCGGCAGCAACCTGGGCGACCGCGAGGGGTACCTGCGGTTCGCCGTGGCCGAGCTGGGCAACGTCGTGGCGATGTCGCAGGTGTACGAGACCGAACCCATCGGCGGTCCCGACGGTCAGGGTGCGTACCTGAACATGGTGGTGAAGGTGCAGACCTCGCTCGACCCGTACGCGTTCATCCGCCGCTGCCAGCGCATCGAGGCCAATGCACTGCGCCAACGTGTCGTGCACTGGGGACCGCGCACGCTCGACGTCGACATGCTGTTCTACGACGACGTGCACATCGACAGCGAGCGTCTCACCGTGCCGCACCCCCGGATCAACGAGCGCCGGTTCGTGCTCACCCCGCTCAGCGAGGTGGCACCCGAGCGGTGCCCCGCCGGCTGGGAGCAGTCGTTGCCGCCCAGCGACATCCATGTCCGCGGTCCGCTGGTTCGGTGACCCGATGCCGGCCTCAGCCCAGGAGGCGACGCTCGAACGAGCGCACCTTCGCGGGGTAGTGCACCCGCCCGAACTCGGGGCGTGCGCGCACCACGATCTCCAGCAACTCGTCGTGCTGCGCGGTCTCCTTCCAGGGGAGCGCGATGTACAGCGGCAGGCCGAAGACGCGCATCGCGTCGAGGTTGCTGTACACCCGCTTCTGGTACAGGTAGCGCTCGTCCCACGGCCAGTTCGGAGGAGCGAACCCGGTGCCGGGGTCGAGCACGCAACGCTGGCGCAGGCCGAATCGATCCGCATCGCGCAGGCGGGCTTCGAAGAACTCCACGATGGCGTCGACCGGGTCGCGGTGCACCATCTCCATCGCACGGGGGTTCGGGCCGCTCAGGAACGGCACCACGATGGGCACCTCGAACTCGGTGGCCACGTGCCACATCTCGTCGCTCTGCATGCCGTCGGCGGCGTTGATCACCGTGGCGCCGGCCTGCAGCGAGCGCCGCAGCACCTCGGGGCGCCACGTGTCCACGCTCATCGGCACCCCCAGCGTGGCGAGCGCCGGCACCAGTTCGCGCAGGCGCTCCCACTCGGCCTCCCACGGCACCACCTCGGCCACGTCGGTGCTGCCCTGGCCGCCCAGGTCCAACCCATCGGCGCCATCGGCCAGCAGTTGGCGGGCTCGTGCCAGCGCCTGTTCGGGCGTGGTGGCGATGGAATCGGTGTTCAGCGAGTCGGGGCTGGCGTTCACGACGCCGTACAGGAACATGGGGGGCGAGCCTACTGGGCACCCTCGAAGGAGGTCCGATGATGCGATCGGTTCGTCTGTTCGAGTTCGACGAGTGCGCCGCAGAGCAGATCGTGGGGGCCAAGTCCGGCCGCACGGTGTCGGTGTGCATCCCGTGCCGTGACGAAGCGGCCACGGTGGGGCCGCTCATCAGCACCATCCGGAACGAACTCGTGCGCCGCGTGCCGCTGGTCGACGAACTCATCGTGCTCGACGACCGCAGCACCGATGACACCGCCGCGGTGGCCATCGGCGCGGGCGCGCGAGTGGTCGACATCAACGAGGTGCACGCGCAACACGGCGTGGGTCATGGGAAGGGCAACGCGCTGTGGGCGAGCCTGGTGGCCAGCGAGGGCGACTTCGTCGTGTGGATCGACGGCGACATCACCAGCTTCGAGCCGAGCTGGATCGTGCGGCTGCTGGCGCCGATGCTCGACGATGAAACGGTCGCCTTGGTGAAGAGCCTGTCGCACCGTCCCACCCGTCTCGGCGGCGGCGGGCGCACCACCGAGCTGGTGGCCCGGCCGTTGATGTCGCTGTACTACCCCGAGCTCACCGGCCTCCATCAGCCGTTGGCGGGCGAGTACGCGGGCCGGCGCACCGTGCTCGAGCAACTCCCGTTCGTGCAGGGCTGGGGCGTGGAGATCGCGATGCTCATCGACATCGCCCGTACGTACGGCCCGGAGTCCATCGCCCAGATCGACCTCGGCACGCGCGAGCACCGGCACCGGTCGCTGCACGCGTTGTCGGTGCAGGCCGCCGAGGTGATGGCCACCATGCTGGCTCGTGTGCCCGACGGCAGCCTGCTCGAGCACGACTCGCCGTCGCTGCGCCGCGCCGATGGGTCGGCCGTGCCACTGAACCTCAGCGAACGCCCACCCCTCGCCTGGCTCCGCCAATGAGAACGCATCAGCACTGAGGTCGCCGCGCTGCATGGAAGCACCCATTCCTGAGCGAAACGCACCCGTCGGCGCATCGTGAGCACCGGATGTTGCGCCCAGCGCAACATCCGGTGCCTGCGATCGCGTATCGGCCGAGCCGAGCGGTCGCCGACTCGCTCGAGTCGCGATGGACGGAGGCGGTCAGACGGTGAGGGTGAGCTCGACGGTGTAGCCGGCGCTGGGGTCGCCGGTCACGGTGGCCAGCTGCTGGTCGACGCCATCGCGGAACACCATGTCGGAGCTCAGCGAGGTGTGCGACAGGGCGGTGATGCTGGCGGCGTACCCGTCGGCCGCGTAGGCCTGTTCGCAAGCGTCCTGGGGGAGTGCCAACTGACTCGTCACGAGCTGGTTGCGGGCCGCCAGCGCATCGGCGAGGGTGGGGTAGACCTCGAAGTGCATGTGCGGCCAGCGGCCGTCGTAGCAGCCGGGGAAGATGGTGCGGAACGAGACCGTGCCCGTGTCGTCGGCCTCGCCCACACCGCGCAGGTAGTTGGCCTCGGCGGCGGTGTACATCGAGTACTGGCCATCGCGGTCGGCGTGCCACAGGTAGACGGCGCCACCGGTGAGCGGCGCGCAGCCCTTCGTGCGGTCGAGCACGGTGAGGTGCAGCGTGACGGGGATGCCCTCAGCGGTGCCGGTGTAGTCGCCGAAGCTGCTGGTGATGTCGTCGCGCACGACGTTCGGGTCGGCCAGTACGTCGGGGCCGTTCGACCCGTCGCCCGGGTACGGACCTGCCGTCTCCTCGGGGATGGGCGTGTTGCAGGTCGCGGCCGACGTCGTCGACGCATCGGTGGACCTCGTGGCGGCGGAGGTCGTCGTGGAGCCGTCGGTGTTGGCGACCGAGATCTCGCCGACTGTGCTCGACGACGCGGCGGAGTCGTCGGCGCACGCGGCGAGCACGGCGAGGCCGGCGGCACCGGCCATCAGCGTGATCGCCCGTCGGCGGGGCATCGGGGTGGGAACGGACGGGGCGATGTCATCGGGGAACATGTGGGGCACTCTGCAGCACGAAGGTTGGAGTTCGGTGAGCACGGTTCGGGGAATGCGTGTGACCCACAGGGTGACACACTGGGGCTGATGGCGCGCCCGACTCGCGACGTGGAGATCATCGAGGTGCTGCACCCCGACGATCCGGCACTCGACTGGCCGATGGCTGCCTCCGCCCCGGTGCCCCCGCTGCCACCCGTCCCGCAGCGACGTGAGCCCGATCGACGACGCTGGCCGTGGGTGGCGGCGGCGATCGTGTCGGTCATCGCCGTGGGCATCGTGGTGATCGCAGCCCTCGACGGCGACGATCCGCCCGCGCTGGCCGAGGGCAAGTACCTCATCGACCATCCGTCACTGACGAGCTACTCGGCCGACATCGTCACCCCGCCCGACTCGCACGGCTATTACGCGCTGCTGTCGCAGGGTGGCCCGGGCGAAGGATGGGTGTCGGTGGAGGCGTCGCAGGCCGGTGCTCCGCCGATTTTCTTCGACTCGTTCGTCGAGACGGTGGAAGGTGCGCCGATGGTGATCTCGGCGGACGATCCGCTGCGCACGGCGACCGTGATCGATCGTTTCCCCGGCTGGACGTTGGTGGTGCGCTCGTCCGGGTTGCCGCGCCAGGAGGTGTCGAACTTCACCCGTGCCGTGCAGGTGCAGACCGAACTCGCCGGCCCCCAGGTGACCTGGGCGGTGCCGGGTTCGGGTCGTCCCATCATCGCCACCGCCCGCAGTCGCGACGAAGCGCTGTTCGGTCGTATCTCCACCCGGATGACCTACCTCGACGACCGAGCGCAGTTGGTCACGTTGCGCATCGCGGACGGCGACCTCGACCGCCAGGTGCGTGCGCTCTCGTACCTGAGCACGGGCAACCTGCGCGAGGACGGCGGGCGTACCGTGGCCACACTCGCTGAGTCGGGAGAGACGGTGGTGCTCTGGGAGCAGGACGGCCACGTGCTCAGCCTGTCGGCGATGGACACACCCGACTCGCTCCTCGAGTTGAGCGGACGCGTGCGCCAGGCCACCGAGGACGAATGGCACACCCGCCTCATCTTCCTGCGGCCCGACTACCGCGTGGGCGACTTCGCGCTCGTGGCCGGCGATCGAGGCGAGTGGCTCGCGGGCGTCCAGCGTGCCGAACGTGGAGGCGAGCAGCAGTTCCTCTGGTGGTTCAGCCTCCCCGACGAACCGCAGACGTCGGTGTCGGTACCCGTCAGGTTCGAGCCGACCACCATGCCGTTCGCCGACCGTGTGGTCGTGGGCGACGTGACCTACGTGTTCATCTCCATGCCGGGCACGTCCGATGTCACCACGGCGTCGATCTACGCGGGTGACGACACCGGCACCGAGCTGACGTTGCAGCAGATGTTTCCCGACGTCGACGTGGTGTTCGGTGCGTACCGCACCACGACCACGGGCTCGGTGCGGGTGTTCACGCCGGGGCTGCAGTCGCCGTTCCTCGGGTTGGTGCCCGACCCGTTGAAGTGACGGTCAGCCGGCCGCCTGGGCGAACTGCACGTCGGCCGTCGGCACCACCGACGCCGTGCGGCCGGGCGCTGCCTGCCAGGTCCAGTACATGTTGGTGTGGGCGATCACCTTGTCGGCCGGGGGCAGCCCGTACTCGGAGAAGTCCTCCGTCGTGTGCGCATCGCTGACGAGCACCGCGTCGTAACCGCGTGTGAAGGCTCCGTGCAACGTGGCGCGAATGCACGCATCGGTCTGTGCGCCGGTGACCACCAGCCGCCCGACGCCGCGCTCGGCGAGTGCGGACTCGAGCGTGGTGTCCTCGAACGAATCGCCGTAGTGCTTGTGGACCAGCGGCTCGTCGTCGGCGGGCTGCAGCTCGGGGACGTACTGCCACCCTTCGGTGTCGGCGACGAGTTGGTCGTCGGCGTGCTGCACCCAGATGACCGGCACCTGCTCGGCTCGCGCCCTGTCGACGAGCGATGCGATGTTGGCGATGACAGCGTCGCGCTCGTGAGCATTCGCCACGACGTCACGTTGCACGTCGATGACGACCAGCGCGGTCTGCGGTCGGTTCTGCAGGGTGGTCATGGTGAGCGCCTCCTCTGGGGGCGTGTCGGGCTTCAGCCGCCGAAGGCGGCGAGCGCCTTCACGATACGCGCAGGACTGGTGCCCCTGGTCGCGCCGAGCTGCTGGGCGAACACGCTGACCCGTAACTCCTCGAGCATCCACCCGATGTCGACCAGTTCGGGGGTGACGCCGTCGCGTGGCATGCGGCGGAGCAGATCGACGTAGCGCTGCTCCAAGCGCACCACGTCGCGCATGGCTGCCTGGTCCTTCTGCGGCGACTCCGGCACCTTCGCCAGGCGATGGTCGATGGCCTTCACGTACCGCAGCACGTCGGGCAGGCGGACGACGCCGGTGGCGGTGACGAACCCGGCGCGCACCAACCGGGAGAGCTGCGCCAGCGCGTCGTCGGCAGAGGGCAGTACCGCGGGCGCCAGCAGCCGTTCGAGGCGGGCGTGCACCGCGTTCGCGGCCGCCAACACCTCGGTGGCCGTCTTCAGCGTGCGGGCCGCTCGGTCGGGCAGTTCGTCCTTCGCAGTGGCGACGAGTGCCGCGAAGCCATCGGCGGTGAACGGCACGTCGCCGTGCTCGGTCATCACGTGATCGGCCGCAGCGATCAGGCAGTCGAGTTCCAGCTCGTCGAGGGTGGCCACCCGGGCGCCGGCCACCGCCAACTTCGCCTGGTTCGTCAGGTCGCGTTCGATGGCTCGCTTGCTCACGGGTGCGGCCAGCATCATCAGTCGACGCACCCCGGCCCGCATCACCTTGGCCTGCAATTCGGGGTTGGTGAGCACACGGATGCGCACGCTGTCGCCGTCGTCGAGCAGCGCCGGGTAGCCGCGCACCACGACGCCGGCACGGGTGGTCTCCACGACCGTCGGCAGGTCGCCCATGTCCCATGCGGTGATGCCCGTGCGTTCCTCGATGGGACTGCTGCGTGCGATGGCAGCGCGGACCCTCGGCGCGAGGGCGGCCCGCAGCGCCTCGAGATCGCCGCCCGTGGCCAGCGGTTGGCCCTGCTCGTCGTCGACGGACCACGACACCCGAAGGTGGCTCGGCAACTTCGTCGGGTCGAACGCGTATGCCGGGATCGCCGCACCGGTGACGACGCGCACCGTACGGGCGAGCGCCTCGGCGATGGGCTCGTCGGCGTACTGCAGCTCGGCGGTGACCTTGGCCACGACCTCGGCCATCGGCACCAGTTCACGGCGGTGCTCCTTCGGCAGCGAACGGAGCAACGCCTCCACCACCTCGTCGCGGAGACCGGGCACCTGCCAGTCGAAGCCGTCGGTGGTCACCTGGTTCAGCGCGGTGAGCGGCACGTGCACGGTGACGCCGTCGTCGGGTGCACCGGGGTCGAACCGGTAGGTGAGCGGGAGCGCCAACTCACCCTGCTGCCACGTGCCCGGGAAGTCGTGTGCGCTGAGTGCGCCGGAGTCGCCCAGGAAGTGCTCGAGGCGCATCGTCAACAGATCGGCATCGGCGCGTCGGGCATCGCGCCACCAGCGATCGAAGTGCCGTGTGGTCACGACGTCGGGCCCCAAGCGTCGGTCGTAGAACGTGAACGCCGCGTCGGGATCGATGAGATCCACCCGGCGCACGCGCTCGCTGATGCCCTCGAGGTCGGCGAGGAATCGCTGGTTGCGCGGCCAGAACTCGTGGTGCGTGGTCCACTCGCCCTCCACCAGCGCGCAGCGGATGAACAGCTCGCGAGCCGCAGCCTTGTCGACTCGGTCGTACCCGATGGTGCGGTTCACGATGGGCAGGCCGTACAGGGTGACCTGCTCGCGGCACACGGCTCCGCCGCGTCGCTCGTCCCACACCGGTTCGCCGTAGGAGCGCTTCACCAGGTGGGCGCCCAGCCGCTCGGCCCACTCCGGCTGCACATCGGCGGCAACGTGACCCCACAGCCGATTGGTCTCGACCAGTTCGGCCGCGACCACCCACTTCGGCAACGCCTTCGACACGGCGGACTCGCGGCCGACCATGAACCGTGAGCCGTGCGCGCCGCGATACTCGCGACCCTTGGGCGGTCGTCCCGGACGACCGGCGTTCGGTGGCGCGCTCGTGCCGCCTCGATCGCCGGTGTCGTCGCGCATGCCGATGTGGCTGAGCAGGCCGCTGAGCAACGCCTGATGCACCCGGTCGGGGTGCCCTGACTCGCTGCCCTGACGGATGCCGAGTTGGCCTGCCACCTGGCGCAACTGGCTGAACAGGTCCTGCCACTCGCGGACGCGGAGGTAGTTGAGGTACTCGGTGCGGCACAGCTTGCGGAACTGGCTGCTGCCGAGTGCCTGTTGCCGCTCGCGGAGGTGATCCCACAACTTCACGAGGGTCAGGAAGTCGCTCCCCGGCACGAGGAACCGCGCGTGCAGTTCGTCGGCCGCGCCGCGGTGCTCGGCCGGGCGTTCGCGGGGGTCCTGGATGCTGAGGGCGGACGCGATGACCAGCACCTCGCGCACACACCCGTGTCGCTCGGCCTCGAGCACCATCCGCCCGAGCCGAGGGTCGACCGGCAGGCGAGCCAGCCGCCGCCCGATCTCGGTGAGCCGTCGCCCCTTCGCCCCGGTGTCGGGCTGCAGTGCCCCGAGCTCGTCGAGCAACGCGTAGCCGTCGCGCACGGCCCGCTGATCCGGCGCGTCGAGGAACGGGAACGCACCCACGTCGCCCAACCCCAGGGCGGTCATCTGCAGGATGACCGACGCCAGGTTCGTGCGCAGGATCTCGGGCTCGGTGAAGAGCTCGCGTGCCTCCAGATCCTCCTGCGTGTACAGCCGGATGCACACGCCGGGAGCGACGCGGCCGCACCGGCCGGCGCGCTGATTGGCCGACGCCTGCGACACGGGCTCGATGGGCAGGCGTTGCACCTTCAACCGGTGGCTGTAACGGCTGATACGCGCGGTGCCGGCGTCGACGACGTAGCGGACGCCGGGCACGGTGAGCGAGGTCTCGGCGACGTTGGTGCTGAGCACCACGCGACGCCCGCGGTGCGACTGGAAGATGCGGTGCTGCTCGACGGCCGACAGGCGGGCGTACAGGGGCAGTACCTCCAGCCGGTCGCCGCGCTGCTGGGTCTGGCGGCGCAACGCGTCGGCGATGTCGTGGATCTCACGTTCACCGCTGAGGAACACGAGCACGTCGCCGTTGCCGTCGTGGGCGAGTTCGTCGACTGCGTCGAGCACGGCCTGCACCTGGTCGCGGTCGTCGTGCGGATCTTCGTCGCGCGCACCGTACGGCCGATAGCGCACCTCCACCGGGTAGGTGCGACCGCTCACCTCGATGATCGGCGCGGCGTGGAAGT
>JACQZZ010000006.1 GCA_016213625.1 Actinomycetota bacterium | reverse complement strand
TACGCCTATGACGGGGAAAGCGGAGGCAGGGGAAACCTGCAGTTCATGCTGTTCATCAAGGACAGGGATGCCGGCACTGGGCATGATTGGTTCCCGCTGGGGCCTTATCCACTAGGCGGCTACAGGGTGGCGCTTGGCCAGCGGCGTCCGTCCCAAGACACGTACGAGACGGTACTTACGAATGACTTCCCACGCAACACAGCGCTCGTGCGCTTCGACTCCGGGGTCACGGGCACTGACCCGCCATCGCTGGCCGACTTCAATTTCACGTCGGGGCTCGGCGGCGCTTCCTTGATGCAGGGGAACAACACGAGCGGCGCCTTCCTCATCATGCCTGCGGGCGACTTGAACGGTCCCGTGCGGTTTATCCGCAACGACCGCGCAAGACATGACCACGACGGTGATGGACTGGGCGACAGCTTGGAGGCCGACCTGTGTACAGCGTCGGCGCCAGGTGACAACAATACCAGGTGCGGGATCGTGACGGCCTTCGATCCCCGAGACACAGATGGCGATGGAATCCCTGACTACTGGGAGCTTCTCGGCTGTGCGGGACAGCCGCGGCCCGATCTGCCGGCTCAAGCCCACTGTCCCAATGCCGCAACGGGAGGGCAGGCCCAGTTGCTGCCTGCGTGGGGAGCGAACCCGCGGCACATGGATGTCTTCCTGGAGGCGGACCGGGTGTGCGACAACACGGTGCCGATCCCAAACTGCGACGTCGACCCCCAGGGAGGTCTGGCTGCCTGGGCGACGGCGCTGGCAAATGGGCCAGCGGATCACCTGGGGAACCCCGACGGACGACCCGGGATCTCCATTCACGTCGATGTCGGACCCGTTCCTGCTCCCCGGTGTGCGGCGTTGATCGCGCCGGGAGTGTGGCCGCCACGAAGGCTGCCTCCAACTACGTGTGGAGACTGGGGAGGTTCAGACCTCGTTCCGCGGAACGTCTACTACAATGGTGTCAAGGGCCAAGACTCAAATCCAAGCTGGACCGCCGACCAACTCACAGCAGCCGGCGACCCATACTTTGGCTTGCAGCGGCGCGGGATATTCCACTACAGCGTGTTCTCGCTAGCCGGCAAGGCGAGTACCGGGTTCGACGCCTCTGACTTCGGCCATACTCACGACTACGGCGGCTGGCACTCGGGTTTCGAGGGCAGCTTCATCGACTTCAACTTCCTGAATATGCACGAGTTCGGCCATGCTCAGGGCCTCGGGCACGGAGGAGCAGACGATTTCAACTGCAAGCCCCACTATGACAGCATGATGAACTACGCTTCGCGGTGGGCCCACTACCTCAGCGATGGCAAATTCTCCAACCTTCACCTGAACCCGTACGACCTGGACTGGTACGTCGACCTCGGGCCCAATGCTGCGGCTCTATTCCCCGACTTCAAGGCATTGATGGAGCAAGCTGATCGTGACTGGGAAGTCGCCCCGGCGCTGCTCCCCGGATCGAGCTATGCGGAGATAGATTGGAATCGCAACGGCATCCGTGACGCCGGCCGTGCATTTCTGTCGGACGAACTGGCGGATGGCGGGGGGTGTGACAACTGGTATCGACGGGACGACCTACCCGACGTGCAGACGGAGTATCGCGTCGCGATGGAGCGCCTCAATCCGCAGCACCTCTATGTCTTCTACAACCTAAGCGGCAAGCTCGCCGCCTACCGCACGAGCACTTCGGATTTCGCCACCTGCGGCAAGCCCAATCATCTCGATGGCTGTGGAAACTGGGAGCCCTTCCGCATAGGGCCCTCTGGCGGCTTACCCTTGGCGGGAGGCCCGGCGGCAACGTTCATACCGGCCTCGCTGTACCACTCCGACAGAGTCCTCCTGGTTCTGCGTCAAGGCGACGGAAGCATCCGCGCCTACACGATGTTGCCCTCGACTACGATTCAAGGTCCTGAGTTGGTGGCGAGCGCAGGTTCTTCCTTTGGGGAGGTGGCCGCCGTTGCTTGGGGCGCACTGGTACATGTCCTTTACCAGGCACCTGACGGCACCTTACGGCACGCCCAGCGTGCGGTGGAGGGCGGCCCGTGGACGACCACCACTGTGACTGTAAACGGAATCACGTTCAAGGATGGCTGCTACGCTGGCCCGAGTCTAACGGCGGGGTACTTGGCAGGTGATCATGTGGTCTACGGGCTCTTCACGGACGACAACTGCAGCCCAGAGGTCTACCGGTACAACGAAACGCAAGGTACGTGGATACCCGAGAACTTCTTCGGTGGCGTGCAACACCTCTCGTTCTTCAGTCCAGCGATTGGCTGGATCTCCAACGGCCAGGATCCAAAGGGACGTCTCTTCGTCTGGTACAACAGGGGGGAGTTGCTCCCAGTCGCGATCGACCCCCAGGTGCCTTTCACGATCCACTATGCCTACAGGACCCATCCCAGCCCTAACGGCGCGGTGATGCGCGATGGCTTCGTGGGGAATTGGTGGTCGGAAGGTCCCGATGGAATCGGCGTGACCCTGTACTACGACGCCCGAAGCGTAAGACCGGCCCTACGTGGAGTCACCGCCGCTGCGGACAAGGACACCCAGGGCAACACCGTAGGACATCACATGCAGGTCTGGCCCTATGCGGACGGCACCATTGACTGGGATCTCCGGGACTATAGCGACTGGAAGCTGCTCCGGGTTGGTATCTGTCGTTCGCTGCGCGGGTGCGGCGTAACGGGGACCGAGCCCGGCGCCATGTGCCCGGGCCGATGCTCGGTGATGTGGGGTCACGCGCGCACAGACGACGACCCCTCGCCCTGACGGCCCGCACACACGGGGAAGGCGGCCAACGACGGAGGCTCTTCGACGTGCGAATCGCGACGGCATTCATTGTCGTAGTGTCCGCCAACTTGCTCCTGCCGCCACCCGGAGCGTGCGCGGCCCCCGTTTGGCAGCAACAACAGCCTGCGGCGGCGCCTTCGCCGCGCTCCAGCGCAGCCATGGCCTACGACGCCGACCGCCACGTGATGGTGCTCTTCGGGGGCTTTTTCCTCGACGAGGCTGCCGGGACGTATTGGGTCATGGATGACACGTGGGAGTGGGACGGCGTCTCGTGGCGTCAGTTGATCCCCACTGACGACGTGCCCCCGGCGCGAGCAGGCGCTGCGGTGGCCTTCGATGCACAACGAGGGCGCACGGTCATGATCGGCGGGACCTCCCTGGGCGGCACACTGACCGACACTTGGGAGTGGGGAGGATCGGGGTGGTCATACGTCGCGGAAGGGCCGGCGTGCAACGCGGGCAACATGGCGGTCTATGACCCCAGGTCGAGCCGCGTAACCCTCCTATGCACAGAGGGACCCGCTGACAAGGGGACTTGGTCTTGGGACGGTAGCGCTTGGAGCCTCCTCACCGCGGAAGGCCCTCCACTCCTCATCGGGTTCAATGCGGCGTACGACGGCGCCGCTCAGGCGGTGCTGCTTTTCGGCGGCACCCGGGCGGGGAGTGTGGACTCAGGCGACACGTGGACTTTTGACGGAAGCGTTTGGACGCAGGCCGCGGGCGGCGGGCCCTCGCCCCGCGCCGGCGCCAGCATGGCATGGCATGACGAAGCCGGGCTGGTCGTGCTCTTTGGCGGGGCGACATACCAGGGGAGGACCTTCTCCGACACCTGGGCGTGGCACGACTCCGCGTGGTGGCCACTCGGTGCAGCCGGTCCTGCTGCCCGCGGAGCTCATGCGATGGCCTACGATGTAGCCCGCCGCCGCGTTGTGCTCTTCGGCGGCGCTTCTGACCCGTGGGCCGCTCCCGGCGTGAACGAATACGGTGACACGTGGGAGTTCTTCTACGTGGGGAGCGTATGTGCCGGCGACACGGAGTGCAGCAGCGGCATCTGCGCGGACGGCGTGTGCTGCGAGGGGCACTGTGGAACCTGCCAGCACTGCGATGCAGCGGGGCAGGAGGGCCTGTGCACTGCTGTCACGAATGGTGATGACCCTGACAGTTGCACGGGTGCTTCGACGTGCGACTCAGCGGGCGTGTGCACGGTCAAGCCCGGCCACACCTGTGCCGAGGTTCCCGAAGGCACCGCTTGCGCGTGTGGTGGAGGTGAGGCAGGCCAGTGCCTGTCTGGATCCTGCTTTTGCCCCCAGGTCGATGGAGGCGGGGATGGTGCCGATGGTGGCTCCACGCCCCGAGCCTGCGACTGCCGCCTTGGGGGGAGTAGTGGCACCTTGGGTGCCTGGTTGCTCGCGGCCTTCCTGCTCGCCCGGCGACGGTTGCGAGGGCCCCGAGGCTGAGTACGTCACGATCCCGAGAGGATGGCCCGAGGCTGACGTCGCGCCCCTTCGGGATTACCAACCATCAGTGGGGGCATGCCCCACGACCCATGCGGGGTATGGGCCCAGCGCGTCGAACGCTGGTCGTGTCCCCTCGGCAAGCGTGCATGAAATCGTCCCCCCCCCCCGCGGGGTAGCCTCACGAGCTGCGGCATCAGACCGGCAAGCTGTCCCAACGTTTGGACAGTGCTGTCTCCGATGGGCCCCGGCTGCTACTGGCTCCCCAGCGGCTCCAGCTTCACCTGGCGGGCCTCGGTGTCTCCGGGAGCCGGGGCGAAGCTCCACCTTCTGCTCCGTGTTGCCGTTGAGCTGGAGGACGTAGGTGATGGGTCGGTCAGGTGGGATGCGCACCTTGGACGGTGTCTCGCCGACCACCCGGCCGCCGTAGCTGATGGACGCGCCGGACGGGGTGCTGGTCAGCTGGATCGAGGTCCACGGACCCCGCGGTGGGCTGGGACTCGCCGCGGTCGTCACGGGGGCCGGCCCGGCCGAGGCTTCGTTGACCCGCCGGGCGCACGTGAAGAGCTTCGGCCCGCAAGGCGCGGGCCCTGGGTTGAACTACTCGATGCTGATGGCGTCCCTGACGGCCGCGGGCAGATCTCGTGGCAGCCGGCGTCGCTTCGGGTGGAGCTCAATACCGGCACGCTCGGCGAGCTCGTGGCCGAGCTCCTGGCAGTGCTTCCACACCGTAGACGAGGTGGCTTTCACCTTGTTGCCGATGTCGACGAGTCCGTGACCTGCCTGACGGAGGGCAAGCAGCTGCCGCTCCTGCGCGGAGAGCTGGCCGAGCCAGGCCTCCAGGTCGATGGCCGAGTGGTACTTCTCGGTCGGGTCGGCGCACCCCGGCTCGGCGAGGCCCAGGTTGGGATCCTCCTCGATCCGGTCGTCCTCTCCGTCGAGGAGCTGCAGCCGCTTGAGCTCGACGCCACTGCGCCCCTGCATTTGGTAGACATCCTGCGGCCAGTGGCAGCGGTCCCCGCTGTCGAGTCGGTGGCTCCGGTCGATGGTGCGGCACTTGCAGCAGTGCCTGATCAGGCGCAGCTCGGGGTCGCGACCAAGGGCCACCTGCTTCTGGTACCAGGCCCACGTCATCCCGATGCCTTCCTGGATGCGGTCTTCGCCATCGTAGTCCCCAGCGACGTAACGCTCGCAGGCCCGAAGAGCACCAGACTTTACCAGGGACTCGAAGCGAGCACGGGCAGCGATGGGGGAAGTGCCGGTCTTCTCCTTCATGTGCGGCCTCATGGGTGCGCACACGTCGGCCGTACTCCGAGTGGCGCAGCAACACGCCACTCGGGCGTAGTCAGGCGTCCGGCTCAGCGTCGGTACGGAGACACCGAGCCGGTGGAGAAACCCACTTCTCCTATACTCTTATACCCGTTTACTTAGTCGAGATTCCAGAAGGCTTGGGGAACTGCATCGGTGCGAGATCGGGGAGGGGGGCCCCACCGACCACCGGACCCGATTGGGTCCCCGGAATGGCCAGGGACAGGACGGCACTGTCCAGACAGTCTGGACACTTTCCAGATCAGTGCTTATCCTCCCTTTCGCACGCAAGGAGATCGCATGGCTACCAAGGCGCAGGCCAAGACTGAGGAGGAAGGGAAGCCCGTCAACCCAGTGGCGGAGAAGGAGGACAAGGGCCTCGTGGAAGAGGCGGCCGAGCACATCACGAAGATCCTCGCTGAGACCACTTATAGGGGCGCCACTGAGATTGGCGAGTACGTGCTGAAGCACTTCTTCAACGATGATGCCGAGCTCGCTCAGTCCAGGGACCCCTACAAGAACGCCTCGTACCGGTCGCTGACGGAGAAGTGCGAGACCCAACAGCTGCCGATCTCCAGGACCACCCTGTACAACGCCGTGGCCGTGGTGGTGAGGCAGCGGACGCTGCCGGACGCCAAGGCCTACAAGCAGCTGCCCCAGTCGCACCAGGTGACGCTGCTACCGGTGAAGGAGCCGGCGAAGGTCGAGACACTCGCCGAGAAGGCGATGGAGAAGAAGCTGTCGGTGCGGCAGCTCAAGGCCGAGGTGAAGAAAGTGATCGCCAAAGCCAGGGAAGACGAGCCGCGTGGCCGGAAGCCCCTGCCAGTTATCGTGAAGACCCTGAACGGCTCCGTGAAGCTGTTCACTCTCGACGGAAGCCGGAGGTCGTTCACCAAGACCATGGTCGAGGAGCTGGACGAGGATCAGGCGAAGCTGGCCCGGAAGGCGGCTGAGAAGCTCATCACCCAGTTGCAGGATCTGCTCGCCAAGCTGAAGAAGGCGTGAGCGGGAACTCCGAGATCCGCCACCTGCGGGGAGCGGTCACACTGAGCCGCCGTCCGTCTTCGGCTCGGCGGCCTTCTTCATTGAAGCCGCCTGGGCTGCGGCGAGCCTCTCCTCGACTCTGCCGGCATACGCACTGTTCACGACGGGTAGATCCGAATACGTCAGCGGCCCCCACCCGTTGATGCCAAGATCGAAATCCAGGCCCCGCAGCCGGTCCTCCGGCATCGACTTACCCTGCAGGTGCTCAGCGAAGGCGCCCGACAGGTCGCAGTCGAGGTCGGCCAGCTCCTGGGCCTTGCGGACCACGTAAGCCTGTCGCTGACGCACCGGCCCAGGGGGAGCGAAGATGCGCCTCGGATCCAGCTCAAGAAGATCGAGTCCCACATGCATGGCCGCACGGGCCAGGCCGTGTCGAGAGGAGCCGCGGATACGCGACACGAGCGCGTCGAGGCGCTCCACGTCCTCCGGTGACACCCTGAGGCCCAGGGGGACCGACATTCGCTCATCGTCTGCCTTTGGTGGACGTGCCATCTTCCACTCCTCGGGCCAGCCTTGCTTGGCCGCTTGATAGTTATTTACATCAACTGCCCAGTATATGCAAGCAATAACTATCTAGACCTCCCGATCGGTGCGTAACGGCAGGGGAGTTCTGGGCAAGCGCCGGCGCCTGCAAGGACGCAGCTCCACCGTTGGCGGAGGCCCCTGACCGTGGTGTCAGGCGGACCTGAGGGGTGTCCTGGCCGCGCCGGTGGGGCCGATGTCGCAGATCAGCGGCTCGTAGGCGTTCTTCTGGACCAGGGAGCCCACCACTTCCAGCGCCGTAAACTCCGCGCCGTAGTACCCCGTGTGTGCGGGGAACTCACCCACGATACGGTTCCGGAGCGGCCCGCTGCGCCTCGGCTGCGCCGCGGGCCAGGTGACGTCGATGACCTTGCCGTTCAAGATGACCCAGGCGTGGTGGACGATGACGAGGCCGTACCGGGCCACGACCCCCTCCACGTACATCAGGGTGTCGGTGGTGTCGGCGGCAACGAGCCGCTGGGCGTTGTAGAAGCACAGCCCGGGGCGGTATCGACTACGTGTTCCCGGCACGCACCGGAGTCGGTCAAGTTCCTCCGGCGTCAGGGGGGAGGAGGGATAGGCGCGGCCGTGCGCCAGAAGGTACTCGTGGAGTCCAACGCGGCCGGGGAAGTGCTGGCGGTCCTCCTCGGTGAACCGGACCAGGGCCTGCCGGAGACGGGTGGACATGCTGGTCTTGCGCGAGGTCGTCACGGCCGTCACCCCAGCCTCGTCAGGAGAGCGAGCAGTGAACGGCGCAGCCCGACGGCATCCTGGCGCTCGTCCCAGTCCGCCAGGGCCTGGGCCAGGGCGCCACGCACGCCGTGGTGGTCGGTGCCTGCGTCGGGGGAGGGCGGCAGCCGTTCTACTCTTCTACTCTCATCCTCATCGAGGGTGTCCGAGGGTTCGTCGACTGGTCCGGCGAACCCAGGCAAGTCGGCAGAATCGTGCGCTTGACGTTCCGAGGATGCCTGAGGATCATCGTCGTCAGCGAGGTGGCTGGCGATTCGAGTCCCCCTCCTCGCACCCTTCTCCGACGACGTAACCCGCGTTGCTGACTCGCGGTTCCCTCGCGGAGCCGTCCAGCGGTAGGCGATTCCCAACCACTATCCAACCACTATTTGCGCTTCTTGGCCTTGTGCGGGGCGGGCTTCTGGTCGTTCTGCGGGGTGGCTTCGTCGGGGGTGGGGACGCCATCGACTGCATCGACGAAGCGGTCGGCGTGCCTCTTGTCGCGGTGGAAGTAGTGCTCGTAGAGAGTCTTCACGTCCTTCCAGCCGAGGAGGAACGCGACGGCCGCGGGGTTCGCGTCCGGGCGACTGCACAGGTCCGTCGTGCGGCTGTGGCGGAGGGTCTTGCCGCTGATGCGGCGGCCACTCAGCCCCGCTTCCTCGGCCGCCTTCTTGATTGGAGACGCGCACCGGGGACTGGAAGCCGCCAAGCGGCGAGCCGAAGCCGTAGGTACTGGCCCGGAGGGCCGACGACCGCCCGCCCTACCGCACCAAGCAGCACTTCTTGTACCGCTTGCCGCTGCCGCAGGGGCACAGGCTCGTCGGGGCGGGGAGCGGCTCTCCGGGGCGAGGCGTCCATCGCTGGCGAGGAGATCGAGCTGCTCGGCTGGACGCTCCAGGTTCACCCAGCGGAGGCGGGGGCGCGGCGGCAGGCGCCATCTCGCGCGCGACCTGGGCGTTGTAGTTCGCCATGAAGCGGGCCACAGCCTTCTCGTCCGAGGGGTCTACGCCTGCGGCCTGCATCATCGTCACGAAGCCCTTCGCCAAGCCGAAGCGCGAGGGGTCGTTCGCCCGTCGCACGAAGGAGCTGCGTTTCGCCTCGATGCGCTTGCAGATCGACTCGACCTTCTTCTGCGCCAGCTTGCCGGTCGCCCCCAGCCAGTTGAAGTGCCGCGTGAGGATGTCGGGCGTCGCCTGGATGACCTCGTCGTCGGCCGTCACCTTCCTCGGGAAGTAGTCGAGCAGGTACTCCTCGACCGCGACCGCCGTGAAGCCGTCCACCTCGCCGTCGCCGTAGTCCAGCTTGTACCCGTAGAGCGACTCGCACACGAACCCGGCCATCGACAGCCAGGGCTCCTTCTGCCCCGCCTGCGCTTCGGCGGCGAGGAACGCGCGCATGAGCTGGTTCACCACCTTGCGTTCGCGTCCGCCCTCGGACTCGTCCTCATCCCCATCTTCCTCACCCTCCAGCCCCGGGTGGGGCGCGGTCACCCGCGCCGTGACCTGCTCGGTGCCGATCTTCACCGCCACCTCGTGACTGCGCGGCACCGGCGACCACGCCTCAAACACGTCTTCGTGCTGCTTCACGAACGCCGTCACCGCCGCCGCCGCGACCGTGACCAGGCGGACATCGCGGTCGGTGAGGGGTCGGGCCAGCACGTCGGGCTCGGTGAGCAACACACGCGGGTACGCTTCCGGCCCGGCAACCTCCCAGCCGTGCGCGGCGATCTCCTTCCGCATCGTCGGCGGGATGTCCGCACCCCGGTCGAAGTCCAGCGAAAGGAGTGAGGTGCCGAGGTTCTCTGGTGACCGGCCGCTCTCGTCGTGCTGCTTCGCCATCGCCTGGAAGGCCCGGTATTTCTCGAAGGACTCGAACAGCAGAAAGCCCAGGCTCTCGCCGAGGCGGCCGATGATCGAGAGGCACGCTTGCTGCACCCCGTACGCGGGCACGTCGAGCGCCAGCACCTGGGAGTCCCAGGCGAGCTTCCACGGCGCAACGCGGTAGAGCCCCGCGGCCACCTCGAAGAAGGCGGTCACGGTCTCGACGGACACGCGCCCGGCCTCCAGGTAGCTCTCCGCCTCGTCACCCTCCCCGTGGACGTGCTCGGCCATGTGGTGGATGACGTGGTCGATCTCCGGCGTGGGACCGACCTCGACGGCGATGTCCGTGCCCGCGACCACACGCACGGCTTCGGCAAGGGCCTCGCTGGCGACACGCACTCGGGCGGGGCGGCGGGGGAGGCCGGCCTTGGGCTGCGTCATGGCGGCCACCAGGCAGTCGGCGATCTCCGAGGCGGGGGCGTTCGGGTGAACGATGCTCGTGCCGAGGATGAGATCCTCCGCCGCGTCCAGCCACAGGATCACATCGGGGCGGTACGGCTCCCCCTCGGTGATGAAGAACGGGCCCGGGACTCGTCCCCCGACCCACTCCGAGCGCGCCGCCATGCCGGACCTCCGGGCTCGCCGAGCACAGTAGGGGGCGCGGAGAGCGATGGTCAACAAGGCAATCGCGGGGCCGGGGCGGGGGTCGAAACCGAGCTTGCCTTCGGCCGCGCGAGTCGATACTTTTGACCCCGTAGGTTACAACTCGGCCACGGACAGCCAACTCAGGTTTCGACTCGTGCGGCCCTCGGAGTTCACCAAGCGGCAGCGGGAGCGCCTAGTGGAGATCCCGGGTGGGCTGTGGGCGTTCGTGCCCCCGCCGCTGCCGCCGTCGCTCGTGTGGACGCCCGCGCTCGTGTCGGCGCTGGCGGAGGCGCAGCGGGCGCTCGGCGTCCTCGCCGGAGTCGGGCGGCAGCTCCAGAACCCGCACCTGCTCGTCAAGCCGCTCCAGCGCCGCGAGGCCGTGGCGTCGAGCCGCATCGAGAACACCTTCGCCACGGTCAGACAGCTCTTTCTGTTCGAGGCGGAGCCGACCACCGCGCCGGAAGGGTCGGACGTGCGCGAGGTGGACAACTACGTCCGCGCCCTGGAGCACGGCCTCAAGCGGCAGCAGGAGCTACCGCTGTGCCTGCGCCTCATCCGCGAGCTGCACGCCGAGCTGATG
>JACQZZ010000070.1 GCA_016213625.1 Actinomycetota bacterium | reverse complement strand
GGAAGGCGCGCAGGTTCAGGTTCTCGGTGCCCTTGGGGACCGAGTCGGCCACGGCCTTCTCGGCGGACTCCTGGGACACCAGGCCGGTCACGCCGCAGAAGAAGCCCACCATCACGATGTTCAGCACCAGGCGCCGGCCCAGCTCCTCGGCGTAGCGGGTGGCCGGGATCCCGAAGGCGCGCACGCCGGCGGGGAGGTCCTTGGGCGACACCAGCTCCTCCTCGTACAGCAGCAGGCCGTCGGGCTTGACCGTGCCGGCGAACTGCATGTACGCGTCAGGCGACATCACCACCAGGATGTCGGGGCGCTTCACGTAGGGGTAGCCCACCGGGTCATCGGACACCGTGACCTGGGCGCTGCAGGCGCTGCCGCGCGCCTCGGGGCCGAAGGCCTGGATCAGCGTGGCATGCTTGCCTTCGAAGATGGCGGCGGCCTTGCCGATGATGATCCCCGAGAGGATCACCCCCTGGCCGCCCAGGCCGCCGATGCGGATCTCACTTTTCGCCATGGGACACCCCGTGCGGCGTGTACTTGTCGCCAAAGAACTTCGAGTAGTGGCTGTCCATCGCCTCGAGCCAGGTGGGCCGCTCGCGGTCCACGAACTTGCCGACGACGATCTCGCCCTGGAAGCCCAGGGCCACTTCCTTGGTGTCCACGCCGTTCTTGATGGTGCTCTTCTCCTTGTAGTACTTCACCTGGTCCACGCCGTCGCCCAGGCGGTTGCGCCGGGAGTACAGCGTGGGGCAGGGGGCGAGCACCTCGATGAAGACGAAGCCGCGCTTCTGCAGGCCCTCGGCCATCGCGCGCGCCAGCTGGCGCACGTGGTACACCGTCCACCGCGCGACGTAGACCGCGCCGCACGCGTCGGCGATGAAGGGCAGGTTGAAGGGCTGCTCGAAGTTGCCGTAGGGCATCGTGGTCTGCGTGGCGCCCAGCGGCGTGGTGGGGGCCACCTGGCCGCCCGTCATGCCGTAGGTGCTGTTGTTCACGCACACCACCATCAGGTCCATGTTGCGGCGGGCGGCGTGGAAGAAGTGGTTGCCGCCGATCGCGAACAGGTCGCCGTCGCCCGAATACAGCACCACCTTCAGGTTCGGGTTGGCCAGCTTCAGCCCCGTGGCGAAGGGGATCGAGCGGCCGTGCGTGGTGTGGAACGAGTCCAGGTTCAGGTACCCGGCCACGCGGCCGGTGCACCCGATGCCCGACACGATCGAGAGCTGGTCCAGGTCCGGCTGCACCTCGTCCAGCGCGCGGGCGAAGCAGTTCACCGTGGTGCCGATCCCGCAGCCGGGGCACCAGATGTGCGGCAGCCGGTCCTGCCGCAGGTAGCGCAGCACCGGGTTGTCGGGAATCACGAACTCGTCGGCCACCGGGAGCAGGTCGCTCATCGTGCTGCCTCCATGATCGTCTCCAGGATCACGCCCGGCTCGTGCACCGTGCCGCCCGGGTGCGGGCAGCCGTAGGTCTTCGCCCGGCCCGCGGCCGCGCGCTCGACCTCCAGCACCATCTGCCCCAGGTTCAGCTCGGGCACCACGAAGGCCTTGACCTTGCCGGCCAGCTCGCGGATGCGCGCCGCCGGGAAGGGCCAGGCGATCACCAGCCGCAGGTGCCCCACCTTCAGCCCCTTCGCGCGCGCCGCCTCGACGGCCGCCATGGCCACGCGCGAGGTGATGCCGAAGGACACCACCACCACGTCCGCGCCCTCGACGCCGTCCTCGCGCACGTCCACGAGCTGGTGGGCGTTCTTGCGGATCTTGTTCACCAGGCGCCAGCCCAGCTTCTCCTGCGTGGCCACCGTCATCGACGGATAGCCGCGCTCGTCGTGGGTGAGCCCCGTGACGTGGATGCGGTGGCCCATGCCGGCCTTGACCATCTCGGGCACCCCGTCGGGCGGCGCCGCGTAGGGCTTGTACTCGCCGGGCTTCTTCTTCGTGAAGTTGCGCTCGACCACGTCGATCTGGTCGGCCGGCGGGATCACCACCCGCTCGGTCATGTGGCCGACGACCTCGTCCATCATGAACATCACCGGACAGCGGTAGGTCTCGGCGAGGTTGAAGGCCTTGATCATCAGGTCGAAGCACTCCTGCGGGCTGTTGGGGCACAGCGCGATGATCTCGTAGTCGCCGTGCGAGCCCCACTTCACCTGCATCATGTCCGCCTGCGCGGGCAGCGTGGGCAGGCCCGTCGAGGGGCCGCCGCGCTGCACGTCGACGATCACGCAGGGCGTCTCGGTGATCGCCGCGTAGCCCAGGTGCTCCATCATCAGCGACAGGCCCGGGCCCGAGGTCACCGTCATGACCTTCTGGCCGGCCCAGCAGCCGCCCTGCATGGCGATGGACGACGCGATCTCGTCCTCCATCTGGATGAACATCCCGCCCACCAGCGGGATGCGGGCCGCGAAGCGCTCGACCACCTCGGTGGACGGCGTGATCGGATAGCCGGCCACGAAGCGGCAGCCGGCCGCCAGCGCCCCCTCGCAGGCGGCGTGGTCGCCGTCCATGAAGTGGGCGCCCGTCAGGACTCCTCCGGGATCTGCTTTCAAGGCATTCCTCCGTCGTGCACGACGCCGGGCCGTACCCTGGCGCTACGCTCCGCCCGTGGCGGGCGCACGCTTCTCCAGGTCCTTGTACCGCACGCCGTAGATGGCGTAGTCCGGACAATACAGGCCGCACAGGTCGCAGCCCGTGCAGGCCTCGGGGCTGGCCAGCACCGGGTAGTGGTACCCCTTGCGGTTGTACTCCCGGGAGAAGGCCAGGCACTTGGGCGGGCAGAAATCGATGCAGAACGAGCAGCCCTTGCAGACCTCGTTGAGCACGAAGATGGTGCCCTTGCCCTTCTTCCCTGTCGGTTCACCGCTCATATCGTCCCAGGACCTCCGGAACCATTGCGTGGGCCCGCACGCTAAACCCTGCCACCCGCAATCGGCAACGGGAAAGTCATGCACCGCGCGGGCTCGTGCCCGTCGTCGGGCCGCGGTTGTGCACGGCTTAACGCGTCGACCCGGAAGACGCCGCCGGATCCGGTC
>JACQZZ010000068.1 GCA_016213625.1 Actinomycetota bacterium | reverse complement strand
CTGCGCTCATCGCATTCGTGCTGGTGCCCCTGGCGCTGCTGTCGCTGTATCCCCTCGGCGTGGTGGGCGAGGCCCCTCAGCCTGCCGTGGCCACCTTCGCCGCGCTGGGCGAGCCGACGATGCCGTTCGTCCCGAAGGCGACGTTCATCAACTCCACCTGGTTCTGCGGGGGTGTGCCGAACACGGCCGACCAGACCGGCGGGTTCGTCATCGTCGCCAACACCACCGACGCACCGCTCGTGGGCCACCTCACCGTGTACACCGACACGGTGGGTGTGCCGGCCACCGAGCAGCCGTTCGAAGTGCCCCCGCGCGACACCTGGGAGCAGGTGCTCGCCGAGGTGCAACCCGACGGCACGTATCTGTCGGCCATGGTCGAGATCGCCGGCGGTGGCGGGTTCGTCGAGCAGCAGGCCAACACGGTCGCGGGCAACGCGGTCAGCCCGTGCTCGAACAGCACGTCGATGAACTGGTACTTCGCCGACAACTACACGTTGAACGGCAGCTCCGAGGATCTGGTGATCACCAACCCGTTCCCCGACGACGCGATCCTCGACTTCACGTTCGCCAGCAACGACGGCACACGCAAGCCGCAGAACCTGCAGGGCTTCCCGGTGCCGGGCAACTCGGTGGTGGTGGTCCCCGAGGACAACCTGCCCAAGGACGAAGCCGTCCTGGCCGTCACCATCGCCGCGTCTCGAGGGCGGGTGGTGGCTGCTCGGGCGCAGACCTACCAGGGCGAGCGCACCGGCTACTCCAACACGCTGGGTTCTCCGTCGTTGTCGTCGGAGTGGTGGTTCGCCGACGGTGAGAACAGCGCCGACGTCATCTTCGAGCGCTACAGCATCTACAACCCGACCGACAAGGACATCACGGTCACCACCGACTTCTGGGGCCTCAACGACTTCCCCGAGTTCGTCGGGTACCGCACCGACGTGGTCACCGCCGGCAACGTGTTGTCGTTCACCACGAAGGACTTCACCGGCGTGCCGGAAGGGCGCCACGGGATGACCTTCGCCACCGAGGGCGATGCATCCATCATCGTCGAGCGAGGCATCACCCGCCGGGCGGGGGAGGGCTTCGCCACCACGGTCGTGATGGGGGCGCCCACGGTGTTCAGCGGCTACACCCGATGGAGCATGGCCGTCGGCACCGATCTCGCCGTCGACAACGTGCTCGTGGTGATGAACCTCGACTTCATCGACGGCACCGTGGCCGTGAAGGCACTCGGCCCTGGCGGCGAGGTGCCGGTCCCGGGCCTGGAAGCAGTGCCGTTGCCGAAGTCGGGCATCGCCACCATCACCATCCCCGATCAGGCCGCCGCACTCGGTGTGCCACTCATCGTCGAGTCCACACAGCGCATCGTCGTCGAGCGCCTCTTGCCGCGCGGTGGCGAGCTGCGCGGGCGAAGTGGCTCGCTCGCCCTTCCCGGCTGAGCCATGAGTCAGGTCGTCGTCGCCGTGGTCGTGGTGGCCGTTGCCGTCGTGGTGGGTCTGGTGCTACGCGGCCGACGGCAGGTGGCCGTGCCCACGCAACCCGCGGCCGTGGTGCCGATGCAGCTCGATCGCGCCGACTTCCCGCAGGCGGTCGCGCCGTGGGTGGTGGTCGTGTTCTCGTCGAGCACCTGCCACTCCTGTGCCGATGTCGTGCGCAAGGCGCAGGTGCTGGCCTCGAAGGAGGTCGGAGTGGTCGATATCGAGTTCTCGGCGAACGCGGCGTTGCACCGCAAGTACGACATCCAGGCCGTGCCCATCGTGGCCATCGCCGATCGCGACGGTGTGGTGCGCAGAGGGTTCGCCGGACCGGTCACCGCCACCGACCTGTGGGCCGCGGTCGCCGATGCACGCGAACCCGGCAGCTCGCCCGAGCCCGAACTCGGGCACCAGGGCGACTGAGTCTCGCTAGCGTCGGTCCATGACCGAACTGGCCCCCGACCCCGAACTGTTGCCCGACGCCGACGAGGCCGCGACGCTGCACTCCTTCCTCGAGTACTACCGCTCGGTCTTCATCCGCAAGGCCGAGGGTCTGTCCGACGAGCAGGTGCGCCTGACGGTGGGCAACTCGGAGCTGACGCTGCTCGGCCTCGTGCGCCACATGGCGGAGGTCGAGCGTGGATGGTTCCGCCGCCGGTTCATGGACATCGACTGCCCGTTCCTCTACTGCGGTGACCCCGCTGCCCCCGGCGCCGATGGCGCCGACCCCGATGGCGCCGACCCCGATGGCGACTTCCACCCCGGGCCCGGTGACACCATGGCCGAGGCGATGCGTGCACTGCAGGTCGAGATCGACTTCGCTCGCGCGGCCACTGCGGGCGTACCGATGCACACGCTCGCGCTCGCCGACCCCGCGTGGAACCGGATCCCGGGCTGGCGGCCGTCGCTGCGCTGGATCCTCGTGCATCTCATCGAGGAGTACGCGCGTCACTGCGGACACGCCGACCTCTTGCGTGAGGTGGCCGATGGGGCCACCGGCGACTAACGGCAGGCGTCAGTCGGCCAGCGTGGCCTGGTGGTCCTCGCTGGGTGAGTCGCCGAGGCCGGCCTGCACCAGGCGAGCGACGTCGGCGCCGTCGATGGTCTCGCGTTCGAGGAGCTCCTCGGCCACGGCGTCGAGCGCGCTGCGGTGCGAGGCGAGGATCTCCATCGCACGGGCTTCCTGCTCGTGGAGGATGCGGAAGATCTCGTTGTCGATCATCTTCGCCGTGTCGTCGCTGTACTCGCGGCCCTGGGTCATCAGGTCTTCCCCGAGGAACACCTGCTGATGGCCGCTCCAGGCCATCGGGCCGACGGCATCGCTCATGCCCCACTCGCGCACCATGCGGCGGGCGATGCTGGTGGCCTGTTCGAGATCGTTGGCGGCGCCCGAGTTGAGGTGCCCGAACACGAGCTTCTCGGCGACGCGACCGCCCATGGCGCGGCAGATGACGTCCTCGAAGTACTCCTTCGAGTAGGTGTGCCGTTCCTCGGGCAGGCTCCAGGTGACACCGAGTGCCATGCCGCGGGGGAGGATGGTCACCTTGTGCAGCGGGTCGGCGTTGGGCAGCACCACGGTGAGGATGGCGTGGCCACCTTCGTGGATGGCGGTGGCGCGACGCTCCTCGGCGCTGAGCACGAGGCTCTCGCGGCGAGCGCCCATGACCACTCGGTCGCGGGCGTTCTCGAAGTCGATGCGCTCGACCTGCTTGCTGCCGCGGCGCACGGCGAACAGTGCAGCCCCGTTCACCAGGTTGGCGAGGTCGGCACCGCTCATTCCGGGGGTGGCCTTCGACATCACTTCGAGGTCCACGTCGGGGCCCATGCGCTTGTCGCGGCTGTGCACCTTCAAGATGGCGAGGCGCTCTTCGTTCTCGGGCAGCGGCACCACGATCTGGCGGTCGAATCGGCCCGGGCGCAGCAGCGCGGGGTCGAGGATGTCGGGGCGGTTGGTGGCGGCGAGGATGACGATGCCCTCGCTGGTCTCGAAACCGTCCATCTCGGCGAGCATCTGGTTCAGCGTCTGCTCACGCTCGTCGTGACCGCCGCCGAGGCCGGCGCCGCGCTTGCGACCGATGGAGTCGATCTCGTCGATGAAGATGATGGCTCGGCCCAGCTTGCGGGCCTGGGCGAACAGGTCGCGTACTCGGCTCGCGCCGACGCCCACGAACATCTCCATGAAGTCGGAGCCGGTGACGCTGAGGAAGCCGACGCCGGCCTCGCCCGCCACCGCGCGGGCGAACAGGGTCTTGCCGGTGCCGGGAGGGCCGACCAGCAGCATGCCCTTGGGCACACGCGCGCCGATCTCGCGGAAGCGCTCGGGCATGCGCAGGAAGTCGACCACTTCGGTGATCTCCTGCTTCACGCCCTCGTAGCCGGCGATGTCGCTGAACGTGGTGGACGGCTTGTCGGCCGAGTAGGTCTTGGCGCGGCTACGCCCTATCGACATGACGTTGCCCATCTGACCCTGGGCACGCTTGTTCATCCACACGAGGAAGCCGATGATGAGGATGAACGGCAACAGCAGGCCGGCCCAGTTGAGCAGCCAGTTGCTCTCGGGCTCCTTGGTGGTCCAGTTGACGTTGTGCTCGGTGAGCAGCGCGCGCTCGGTCTCGTCGGGGAAGTTGTCGCGCACCGTGGTGGTGAACTGCGTGCCGTCGGTGAACTCGCCCGAGATGGTGTTGGTGCCGTTGGTGAGATCGAACGTGGCCACCTTGTCGGCCTCGACCGCGGTGATGAACTCGGTGTAGCTGAGCTTCTCGCCGGTCGTGTTGGGCCACACCTGGTTGAGCACGAGCGTGCCGACCAGCACAGCGAGGAGCACGGGAATGGTCCACCGGGGCCACCCCGACGCGATCGGCTTCTTGCCGCCTTGCGGCGGCTGAGATCCCGGCTGCTGGCCGCGCCCCGGCGGCGGGGGAGGGGGCGGCGGGGGGAGGTTGCTCATGTGCACATGCTAGGGGTATCCACCAACGCCTGCGCGGTCGGGCTTAGCGTAGGTTCATGCGTCGCCAGTGCTCCCGTACCGGATGCGCCGATGAGGCCATCTCCACGCTCTCGTACCAGTACGCGCGCTCGCTCGTGTGGCTCGACGACCTGACGATCGAACGCGACCCGCACTGCTACGACCTCTGTCAGCGGCACACGGTGCGACTCTCGGTGCCCAACGGCTGGCGCCTGGAAGACCGCCGCGCCCGCCGCCAACTGGCCTACGCGGCCTCGCCCCGTCTCGCCGGCTGACTCCTGCCGACGCGGCCTCACCGATAGGCTCGCCCGCCGTGTCGTCACCCAGGTTCCTCACGCCTCGCGCGGTGACGGAACGCGCCCCGGTGCCGCTCGGCAATGCCGCCTTCATGTGGCTCGGCGGCTGGATGGTGGGCCAGATCCTGGCGTCGGCCGTCATGAGTGCGTCGGGCTTCGACACGGTCGCCGAGGCCGGGCCGGGCTGGCTGTTCGCCGTGGCGGTCGCTGGGTGGATTCCGCTCGTGGCCGGCGTGTGGGCGAACGGTCGCCGGTTCGGCGTCGGATCGTTGGCCCGCGACTTCGGCTTCTCGTTCAAGGTGGGCGACCTGTGGGGCGTGCCCGTGGGTGTCCTCACACAGCTCGTGGTGTTGCGGTTGCTCTACTGGCCGCTCGAGGCGCTGTGGCCCGGCACGTTCGCGTCCGAGAAGATCGAGGAACGAGCACGCGACCTCTACGACAGCGCATCCGGCGCCGGCATGCTGTTGCTGCTGCTCGTGGTCGTCGTCGGGGCGCCCGTCGTGGAAGAGCTGGTGTACCGCGGCATGTTGCAGGGCGCGTTCACCCGTCGGTTCCACGAGTGGCTCGGCGTGGCGTTCGTCGCGTTGTGGTTCGCGGTGGTGCACTTCCAGCCCGTGGAGACTCCGGGTTTGTTCGTCGTGGGTCTGGTGCTCGGCTCCTGTGCGTTGCTGTCCGGCCGGTTGGGGCTGGGCATCGTCGCCCACATGGCGTTCAACGCCACCGGTCTCGTCCTGGTGGCATTCGCGTGATCCCCTTTCTGTCCCGCCGCATGGAACAATTCGTGACGGCATGAGCGAGTACACCGACGCCCCCACGCTCGACGACGACTCGTTCGCCGACCGCACCCCTCCCGACGGCCCCCTTCCCGACGGCCTCGAACCCGCGTTCATCGACGACACCGAGCCGGCTCCGCCGTCGCTGCTGCGGCGGGTGTGGCGGCGCATCATCCGTCGCCCGGCCAACTGGCTCAACGCGCCATGGCCCACCGAGCGCATCGTGCAGTACCTCACCGCGCTGGTCGTGGTGGGTGGCGCCACGTTCGCGGTGCTGCAGGTGGTGCACCTCGACCTGGTGTTCCAGAACAACACGCCCACCGGCGGCGACATGGGCGCGCACGTGATGGCCCCCGCCTACCTTCGCGACCACCTGCTGCCCAACGGCCAGATCACAGGGTGGAGCAACTATTGGTACAACGGCTTCCCGCTGTACCGCTTCTACATGGTGGTCCCGGCGTTGCTCATCGTGGGGCTCAACGTCGTCTTCCCCTACGGCATCGCGTTCAAGATCGTCGCCTGCCTCGGCATCGTCAGCCTGCCGTTCTGCTGCTGGGCGTTCGGTCGCCTCGCCCGCTTCCGGTTCCCCATTCCCGAGCTGATGTCGCTGGCCGGCCTGGCGTTCCTGTTCGACGAGAGCTTCAGCATCTACGGCGGCAACGTGAAGAGCACGATGGCGGGCGAGTTCTCGTTCTCCATCGCGCTGTCGCTGGCCATCCTCGGCCTGGGCCTGTTCGCCCGCGGTCTCGAGACGGGCAAGTACCGCAACTGGTCGGCCATCGTCCTCGCGCTCGCCATCCTGTCGCACGGCATCGTCGCCATCTTCGTGGTGCTCGGTGCGTTGCTGATGTGGCTGGTGTGGATGGACAAGACCCGGTTCATCTACGGACTCACGATGGGCATCACCGCGGTGATGCTCAGTGCGTTCTGGATCTTCCCGTTCCTCGCCAACCACGAGTACATGACCGACATGAAGTACGGCTACCGGCCCGACGGTGGTGGCGACAGCTTCTGGGACATGTTCTTCCCCTGGCCGGCGTTCATCGACATCGTCGTCACCGGGTTCGCGCTCATCGGCTTCGTCAGCAGCGTGGTGCGTCGTCACCTGAACGGTGCGTGGCTGGGCATCATGTGCTTCGCCCTCATGGCGGCCACGTTCCTGGCGCGCGACAGCCTGCCGGTGATCGGTCTGCTGTGGAACCCGCGTCTGCTGCCGTTCCTGTACCTGGTGCGCCTGATGCTGATGATGGTGGGCATCGTCGACACCGCCTACTTCCTGGTGCGTGCAGTACGTGGTCGAGAGCTCAGTACGCGAGCCATCTGGGTCACCGGTGTCTCGGTGGCGGCCGTGGTGGGCCT
Organism: Actinomycetota bacterium; assembly: GCA_016213625.1. Classification (GTDB taxonomy): domain Bacteria; phylum Actinomycetota; class Acidimicrobiia; order Acidimicrobiales; family Ilumatobacteraceae; genus UBA668. The sequence goes on along the minus strand of JACQZZ010000068.1, from coordinate 5,405 downwards.
CGTCGTGATGAGCATGGAGCTGTTCCTGTTCCGCGAGATGCCGGGCGCTCGGCTCACCACGAAGAACGAGAAGGAGGTGTACGCCTGGGGCATCAACGGCTGGGATCCCATCACCCTCACGCCCTCGTCCACCGACGCGTTGGCCGACGGATGGACCCGGTACAACTTCGCCGGCTACGAAGGCCGTCCCGCGTACGGTGAGTACAAGGCACTCGTCGACACGATGGCCGGCCTCGGCGACGACACCGACCCGAGCCTCGGCTGCGGGCGTGCGCTGTGGGAGAACAACGGCGACACCGGCGCCTACGGCACCACGATGGCGCTGATGCTGCTGCCGCACTGGACCGATGGGTGCATCCAGAGCCAGGAGGGCCTGTTCTTCGAGGCCTCCGGCACCACGCCGTATCACTTCCTGAGCGCGGCGGCCATGAGCGCCAACAGCTCGAACCCCGTGCGCGAACTGCGCTACACCGACAACGACGCGTCGGTGGGCGTGCCGATGATGCAGAAGATGGGCATCAAGTACCTCATGGTGTTCACGGCCGACGCGAAGGCGCAGGCGCACACGCGCAGCGACCTGGTGCAGGTGGCCACCAGCGGGCCGTGGGAGATCTTCACGGTGTCCGACAGCCCGGTCGTCGAGGCGCTCAGGGTGCAGCCGGTGGTCGTGAACCCGCGCAGCGGGGATCAGCGCGAACGTCACCTCGAACTCGGCACCAGTTGGTTCCAGAATCCCCAGGAATGGGCGGCGATGCCCGCCGACGACGGCCCCGCCGACTGGCAGCGCATCGACGTGCAGGTCGACATGACCCGGCGAGTCGGCTCCGAGCCGCTCGAGCCGGGACGCAAGGTGGACATCGTCGTGCCGTCGGAGACCATCGAGGTGCACGAGTTGCCCGAGGTCACGGTGTCCAACGCGAAGATGGGCGATCAGGACTTCAGCTTCGACGTGTCGGAGGTGGGAGTCCCGGTGCTGGTGAAGATCAGCTACTTCCCGAACTGGAAGGCGACCGGCGCCGACGGTCCGTATCGCGTGTCGCCGAACTTCATGGTGGTCGTCCCCACCGACACCCACGTCACGCTCATCTACGAGTCGAGCGGGCTCGACAAGGCGTCGTACGTCATCACGTTCCTGGGCATCGGGTTGTTGTTCTTCTGGCGGTTCAAGCGCGGCGACGTGCGGCACCGCACCACACATCCGTTCCTCGGCACGCCGGTCGACGATCTCGACGATCTCGATGGCGGTGACCTGAGCGACGGGCTCGACGAACCGGGATACGGCGACCCAGGGTTCGTGCCGCCGCCCGACGACCCGGCCTACGACGACACGCGATTCGACATGTCGCTCGACCCGTTGCTCCTCCCGCCACCGGGGCCTCGCGACGACCCCGCGGGGCCTGCCGGTAGCGTGTAAGGCCGCATGTCCTCCACCAACTCTCAGGTGCTCGCATCCATCGTCAAGGCCTACGACGTCCGCGGTACCGTTCCCGATCAGCTCAACACCGACATCGCTCACGCGCTCGGTGTCTCCTTCGCTCGCTTCTGCGGTGCGCCCCGTGTGGTCGTCGCCCGCGACATGCGTCCGTCGGGCCCCGAACTGGTCGACGCCTTCGCCCGCGGTGTGCTCGAGCAAGGCGTCGACGTGGTCGATCTCGGCCTCGCCAGCACTGATCTCATGTACTACGCGGCGGGCACGCTCGATGCCCCCGGCGCGATGTTCACCGCCTCGCACAACCCGGCCCAGTACAACGGCGTGAAGTTCTGTCTCGCCGGCGCCAAGCCCGTGGGCGAGGACACCGGGCTGTTCGCCGTGCGCGACGCCGCCATCGAGGTGCTCGAAGGGCGTGGCCCGGCCCCGGCCGCCTCCGCCGGCAGCATGTCGACGCGCAATCTGCTCGGCGCCTTCGCCGACCACGTGGTGTCGTTCATCGACATTTCGGCCATCCGCTCGCTGCGGGTGGTGGCCGACACCGCCAACGGCATGGGCGGCCTCGTCGTGCCGGCCGTGTTCGAGCGCATTCCGCAGGTCACCCTCGAGGTCATGTACGGCGAGCTCGACGGCACGTTCCCCAACCACCCGGCGGATCCGCTGCAGCCGGCGAATCAGCGCGATCTGCAGGCACGCGTGGTGGCCGGCGGCTTCGACGTGGGCCTCGCCTTCGACGGCGACGCCGACCGCGTGTTCGTGGTCGACGAGCAGGGCCGCGGTCTGAGCGGCTCCACCACCACGGCCATCCTCGCCGCCGGTGTGCTGCGCACGAACCCGGGTGCCACCATCCTGCACAACCTCATCTGCTCACGGGCGGTGTCCGAAGTGGTGCGCGAGCACGGCGGCGTGCCCGTGCGCACCAAGGTGGGCCATTCGTACATCAAGCAGCAGATGCTCGAGACCGATGCCGTGTTCGGCGGCGAGCACTCGGCGCACTACTACTTCCTGAAGAACTTCCGGGCCGACAGCGGGCTCATCGCCAGCGTGCTCATGCTCAACGAGATCAGCCTCGCCCACACCGACCTGTCGGTGCTGCGCAAGCCGTTCGAGCGCTATTCGTCGAGCGGCGAGATCAACACGGCCGTGGCCGACACCCAGCAGGTCATCGAGGTGGTGGCCGCGTCGTTCGCCGAGTTCCCGCAGGATCGGCTCGACGGGCTCACCGTCGACTGTGGTCCGTGGTGGTTCAATCTGCGTCCTTCGAACACCGAGCCGCTGCTCCGGCTGAACCTGGAAGCACCCGATCGCGACTCGTGCGATCTGCACGTGGCCGAACTGCTCGCGCTCATCACGAGCATCTGAGACCGAACACCTGAGATCGAAGGAGTATCACCATGGCACTCGACTCCCGCCTCCTGGCCGTGCTGGCCTGCCCCGTGGACAAGGGGCCGCTCTACTACCTCGGTGACGACGGTGGGCTGTACAACCCGCGCCTGCGCCGCCGCTACGAGGTGCGCGACGGCATTCCGGTGATGCTGCCCGACGAGGCCATCGAAGTGGCGGCCGCCGAGGCCGACGCGCTCGACGCCCGCATCGCCGCCGGCGAGCTCACCCCCACCTTCACGGCCTGAGGGGCCTGCAGCCCACGCGCGACGGTCGACTGGTAACTTGGCCGTTGGGCGCGACGGTCTGGCCACTGAGTATTCATCGAGTGAGTAGTCATCGAGTGAGTGGTGATCGAGAGATTGGTGTTCGCATGAAGGGTGTACGAGCAGTTCGACGAGTGGTGGCGCTGGCGTTGCTGGCTGCCGCGGTCATCGTGGTGCCGGCAGGTTCGGCGACACCGGTGTCGGCTGCGTGCACGCTCTGCGCCGGTGGCGAGTTCCACCCGGTCACCCCGAAGCGCATCTACGACACCCGCGCCGCCGAACTGAACGGTGGCGTCGGCCCGATCAACGACCTCGGTCCGTTCGTCGGTCTCGGCAAGCCGATGACCACCGCCGACCCCACGTTCGAGGTCGACCTCTACGGCATCGGCAACGCGTCGTACGTCAACCCCTGGCTGCCCGCAGGTGTGGCCTCCAGCGACGTGCTCGCCGTGGTGGCCAGCATCACCGTGGTCAACCCGTTCCAGGACGGAAACCTCGGCGTGTATGCAGCGGGCTCGCCGTCGCTGAACTCGGTCATCAACTTCAAGGCAGGAAAGACCACCTCCAACTTGGCGGTGCTGCGCCCCGACGGGTCCGGGCGCCTCACGGTGAGGTTGCACGGCGTGGGCGACGGCTCGGCCCACATCCTCATCGACGTGTTCGGGTGGTTCTCCACCAGCACGTACACGGCCGGTACTCCCGGCGACGAGACCGACGAACGCGGCGCCCGACTGGTGCCCATCGAGCCCCGACGCCTGGTCGACACCCGGCCCACTGGCTCGCTCGGCCCCGATTCCGAGGTCCCCCTGCGCATCCGTGGTGCGGTGGCCGCCGATGGCAGCGGCCTGGTGGTGCCCGACTCGCCCAACGTGGTGGGTGCGGTGCTGAACCTCACCGTCATCAAGCCCACCGCCAGTGGGTACGTCTCGGTCGTGCCCGATGGTGTGCAGGCCGGTGTGCCGCCCACCACCTCGAACGCCAACACCACCCCCGGGCTGGTGAAGGGCACATTGGTCTTCGCGCCCGTGGGCGCCGACGGGTTCGTGCACATCTTCAACAAGAACGGCAACACCAACATCGCGGTCGACGTGATGGGCTACCTGGTGAAGGGTGAGCCCGAGGCCACCCGCGCCGGGCGCGTCGTGCCGCTGTCCTCGCCGTTCCGTGCGTTCGACACCCGCCAGGCCGGTTTCGGCTCGGTGCCGCTCGGGCCCGCGCAGGCCGAGGACTGGAGCTTCGCAGCATTCAGCAATAGCGTGAACATCGATGGCATCGGGGTGGGCAACCAGTCGGCGTTCATCGGCAACCTCACCAACGCCGGTCTCACCCGTCAGTTCCCCACGGTGGGGGTCGAACCGAGCTTCCTCACCGTGTACCCCACGCCGGCGTCGGCGGGTGCTCCGCCGCTCATCTCGAACCTCAACAGCCTCGAGACCGGCCCGGTGCCGAACCTGGCGCTGGTCAGCTACGGTGCCAACCAGACCATTCGGGTCTACAACGCCAAGGGCTACGCGCACTACATCTTCGACATCAGTGCCGTCGTCTTGAAGGACTGACGCTCTAGACTGAAGTGCCGTTCGGGCTGATCAGAGAGCTGCCAGTTGGCACCGGCCCGGTTCCCATCCAGTCACTGTTCCCGGAGGAACCACCATGTCGTCGCTCGCAGCGCGTCGCGATTTCCGCGTCGCTGATCTGTCACTCGCCCCGTTCGGTCGCAAGGAGATCCACCTCGCCGAACACGAGATGCCCGGGCTCCGGGCACTCCGTAAGGAATTCGGCCCGTTGAAGCCGCTGAAGGGAGCCCGTATCTCGGGCTCGCTGCACATGACCATCCAGACCGCCGTGCTCATCGAGACGCTGGTCGAGCTGGGCGCCGAGGTGCGCTGGGCCAGCTGCAACATCTTCTCCACCCAGGACCACGCGGCCGCCGCGGTGGCCGTCGGCCCCAACGGCACGCCGGAAGATCCGCAGGGCGTGCCCGTGTTCGCCTGGAAGGGCGAGACGCTCGAGGAGTACTGGTGGTGCACCGAGCAGATGATGTCGTGGCCCGCCAGCCCGAACGGCGAGTCGAACGAGGCCAACATGATCCTCGACGACGGTGGCGACGCCACGCTGCTCCTCCACAAGGGCGTCGAGTTCGAGAAGAGCGGTGAGGTGCCCGACCCCACCACCGCCACCAACGCCGAGTTCGCCCTCGTGCTGGGCCTGCTGCAGCGCAGCCTGAAGACCGACCCCACCAAGTGGACCCGCATGGCCGCCAGCATCAAGGGCGTCACCGAGGAGACCACCACCGGCGTCCACCGGCTCTACGAGATGCAGAAGGCCGG
>JACQZZ010000067.1 GCA_016213625.1 Actinomycetota bacterium | reverse complement strand
CTCGCCGTTGGCCGCGTGGTTGCACGAGACCACGGGTGCTCCCACCGTGGCGTACGGCCCGCATCGGTTGAACACCGACTGGATCGAGGACGACACGCCGGACGAGCCCGATCTCGAGGAAGAGGCCAAGGCGGCCGCCGAGGGCATCGCCAAGGTGGAGGAGTCGCTCGACCTCGGGTTCGATCCGATCGTGCGCGTCGCCAATGGTGATGTCGCCGCGTCCGGACCGGGCTGGACCCTCCGCGCCGTGCACACGCCGGGGCACACCAGCAACCACACGTGCTTCTTCCTCGACGAGCAGCGAGCATTGTTCACCGGCGATCACATCATGGGGTGGAGCACCACCGTGATCACACCGCCCGATGGCGACATGCGCGACTACTTCGACTCGCTGCAGCGCGTGAGCGACCTCGCTCCTGCGTCGCTATGGCCCACGCACGGGGCGCCGGTCACCGACGTGCCGCCGTTCCTCGAGGCGTTCGTCGCCCACCGTCGCGAGCGCGAGGCGGGAGTGTTGGCCGCTGTACGCGACGGCGTCACGCTCGTCCCCGACATGGTGAAGCGCCTGTACGTCGGCGTGAACGAGAAGCTCTACAAGGCCGCCGGCCGCAGCGTGCTCGCGCACCTCATCAAGCTCGTCGACGACGGCCTGGTGGAGTTCGAGGGCGTGCAGCCGGGTGTCACCACGCCGTACCGCCCTCGCTGAGGGTCAGATGTACTGGTCGAGAATGGTGCTCTCGGTGAGCCGATCCAGCGTGTCCTTCACCGCATAGGCGGTCTTGGCGCTGATCCCGGGCACCTCGGCGATGTGGTCGGCGGTGGCCCGCATGAGCTTGGCCAGTTCGCCGAAGTGGGCGACGATGGCCTCGGCTTCGTGGTCGTGCAACCGCGGCACCCGGGCGAGCAGACGCAAACCCTTCGGCGACGCAGGTGCATCGCCGTCGGATGTGGCCCCGTGATGTGAGGCGATGTCGGGGTAGTCGGCCATCACGAGGTCGAGCTCGTCGTCGAGCGACGTGAACACTTCGTCGAGCTGCAGCCGTAGCAGGCGGGCGTCGACGCCGAGTTCGATGATCATCGTCTCGATCTCGGCCGCGATCTGGCGCACCATCTCGCCACGCTGCACCACCGCGCCGACGTCGCGCACGGTGACGACGTCTTCGATCTCCAGCGCGGTGAGGGCGGAGGTGGCGTCGTCGAGCTTCGCCTTGTAGCGCTCGAGGGTCTGCAATGCCTGGTTCGCCCGGTCGAGCAGTCGGCCGATGTCCTGCAGCTGGCGCTTCATGCCGCCCGCGTAGACGTTGATGACGCTCATCTCTTCGCTGACGCTGATGACCGGCACGGCCAGCGAGACCGCGACGCGTTCCGCGGTGCGGTGGCGGGTGCCGGTCTCTGAGGTGGGGACCGACGGGTCGGGCACGAGGTGCACGTTGGCGCGGGCGATGCGCGTGGAGTCGTTGCTGAGGATGATGGCGCCGTCCATCTTCGCCAGCTCGCTCAACCGCTGCGGCGTGAACTCGGCGTCGAGCAGGAACCCACCGCTGCAGATGGCGAGCACGCTCGGATCGTCGCCCACCAGGATGAGCGCCCCCATCTTCGCCCGCACGATGCGGTCGATGCCGTCGCGCAGAGGGGTGCCGGGCGCGACCTGGCCGAGCGCGGCGTGGAGCAGGTCGTTGGGCGTGGCGTGCGAGGGCATGTTGTGCGCAAGTCTACGAGCACACGGCCGGGGCAGGGGCGAGGTGCACGTGTCAGCTCGGCGAGGTGCCGGACAGCCCGACCGCGGCGAGCGCTTCTGCCACCGTGGCGACCCGCATGAGCGAGATGCCCTCCACGCCGTCGGGCGTGTTGGCCGGCACAATGGCACGACGAAAGCCCATGCGCGCCGCTTCGGCCAACCGGCGCGACGCGTGGGCCACCTGCCGCAGCTCGCCCGCCAGGCCCACCTCGCCGAACACCACGAGATCGGGAGGCAAGGGTTGGTTGGCCAACGCACTCACCAACGCCATGCACACCGGCAGATCGGCGCCCGGCTCGGTGAGCCGCACTCCACCGACCGCCGACGCGAACACCTCCTGGTTGCCCACGCGCCATCGGGCTCGCCGCTCGAGCACGGCGAGCAGGAGCGCCAACCTGCCGGCGTCGATGCCCTGCGCGCTGCGCCGCGGTGGCACACCGTCGCGGATGGTGTTGGTGAGTGCCTGCACTTCCACGAGGAGGGGGCGCTGACCCTCGAGCGTGGGCACCACGGCAGAACCGGCGACGCCGGTGCGCCGATCGGTGAGGAACAGCCGGCTGGCATCGGGCACGCCCTGCAGCCCGTGACCGGCCATCTCGAACACGCCGAGTTCGTTGGTGGGACCGAAGCGATGTTTCACCGCGCGGAGCAGGCGGAGCGAGTGGTGGCGGTCGCCCTCGAAACTGAGCACCGTGTCGACCACGTGCTCGAGCACCCGTGGCCCCGCCAGCCCGCCCTCCTTGGTGACATGACCCACCAACACCACTGGGACGCCGCGCCGCTTCGCCTCGCCGACGAGGCGATGCGCGCACTCACGGACCTGCACCACGCTGCCGGGCGCCGATGGCACGTCGGGGTCGGCGATGCTCTGGATGCTGTCGACCACCACCAGGGTGGGCTGCACCTGATCGATGGCGGCGATGATGTGGGGGAGCGAGGTCTCGGGCACCAGCCACAGGTGTGGCTGCACTGCTTGCAGCCGTTCGGCCCGCAGTCGCACCTGCTGGGCGCTCTCCTCGGCGCTGACGTACAGCGTGCGAGTGGGCCACTGCGCCAGCAGCTGCAGCAGGATGGTGCTCTTGCCGATGCCGGGCTCGCCGCCGAGCAGGGTGACCGACCCGGGCACGAGCCCGCCGCCGAGCACCCGATCGAGCTCGGCGATGCCAGTGGGATGCGGCTGTGAGAACTGGGCATCGACCTCGCCGATGGGCACGGCCGGCGCTGCGGCCGATGCGCCGTGGGACGACGGAGCACCGCGCACGTCTTCCACCATGCTGTTCCAGGCGTCGCACGCGGTGCACCTGCCGGCCCACTTCGGCGTGGCGGTGCCGCACTCGGTGCAGCGGTACTCGAGCTTCGTCTTCGTCATGGGGGCACCATGACAGAGGGGTGTCGCAGAGAGGCCGCACTACTCCCTGAGAGGTCGATGTGCGGCAGCACGCGGTCCAGCGAGCGGGGAGCGATCGCGTCGAGGCCGAGCACCGCGAGCTCGGCGATCACCCAGCAGCGACCACCCGGCGCGGGTGGCGGCGCAACGGGTGCCGAGCGCCTGCATCCACCCGGTCATCGCGGGGTGCTCCCTCCACGAACGAAGGGCGACGACGTCGCGACCCTCTCACGGAGGAGGTCGAGGTCCAGCACGCTGAACCCGGGCTCGGCGTCGCGGGCCGAATGGTCGAACAGTTCGAACTCGACGACGTTGCCGTCGGGGTCGGCACCCATCACCGACAACGACACACCGAAGTCGGCGGCGAGCAGCACCCGGCTGTGCTCGGTGAAGAACTCGAACGCGTCCACGAGGTACTGAGCACGATCGACGGCCCAGCCGGTGTGGGCGAGGCGCATCTGTCCCTTCGGATAGGCGGCATCGCGATCGGGGTGCTCGTGCAATGCGATGTCGGAGAAGCGCGACGAGCCGGGCAGCCGCAGGAAGGTGATGTGGTGCTCGGGGTCCTCTGCGATCGGGCGAGCGCCCAACAGCGCCGCGTAGAACTCTGCCGAGCGGTCGCGATTCGCGACGTCGAGTGCGACGTGGTCGAGTGTGGTGGGGATGTGGGACATGGTGACTCCTTGGTCCGATGCCGGCGGATCCGGCATGCATCCCGACGATGCGCCGCGCGTGTTGTTCCTGGACATCCCTCGTCCGTGGGGTTCGCCAGTCCACACGCCCCAGGTTCGTGGGATGTCGCCGACGCTCGTGAACGCTCACGCTGACGGGACAGGGACGCACCGAGTCCCCCGTCATCGGAGGTTGCCATGCACACGTCGATCACGTCGGAGGTGGTCGCACTACGCGCCGAGCAGGACGTCACACTCGCCACCCCGCGCCGTTGCGTCGGCCTCGTCGCCCGCTCGTTGTTCACGACGATGGATCTCATCTATGGCCGCCGCCGGACCCTCGAGAAGTTCCTGGTGCTGGAGCTGGTCGCGCGAGTGCCGTACCAGACGTGGGAACACGCCGCGTACCTCTCCATCACCCGTCACGCCCGCGACACGGTGCGGGCACGATCGATCTACCGGCGCGTCATGCGGGCGCGCGACCAACAGGACAACGAGCAGTGGCACCTGTTCATCCTCGAGGATGTGCTCGACCATCGAGGAATGGAACTCGGTCGCTTCCGTCACCGGTTGCTCCCACAGCTGATCGCGTTCGTCTACTACCAGGTGTCGTGGCTGATGTTCGTGCTGCGACCGGAGTGGTCGTACCGGCTGAACGCCGACTTCGAGGACCACGCCGAGCACGAGTACATGGAGTTCGTCGCCGATCACCCCGAACTCGAGCACGAGGGTTGCACGTACTCCGTCGCCGACGAGTACGGCTGCTACGACTCGCTGGCGGACGTGCTGCGCCAGATCGGCGTCGACGAGCGGCACCACAAGAACGAGAGCCTCGCCGAGCTCGAGCAGCTGCACCTGGACCGGGGAGCGAACCGCGTTCGGTGATCGAGGGTGGCCGCCGCGGCCATGCTCCCGGTCGGTCAGCTGCCGAGCATGGCCACGAGTTCGCGGCGGCTGCGCACGCCGGCCTTGTCGAACACCGACTTGAGGTGGTCCTGCACGGTGTGCACAGAGATGAACAGTCGGTCGGCGATCTCCTTCGTGGAGCGCCCGGCGATCACCTCGTGGCAGATCTCGCGCTCGCGGCGGGTGAGGCCGTGCGCCGCCATGTACAGGTCGGCCAACTCACGAACCCCTGCTTCGTCGATGGTGACGGCCACCGGGGCGTCGCGGGGCGTGGAGCCCAGAGCCGACGCTCGCACGACCACCCATCGAGCGCCCAGGCGGACGCGGGTGTACGCCGTCGGGACACCGCGGCGTGCGGTGGCCACGGCGGTGCGAATGGCCCACCACATGGTGGACGGTGCACCGTCGTCGGCGGGGTCGTCGATCCAGCCTCGGGCCCCGGCGGTCATCCCCGACACCGAGCCGTCGCGCTCGACGACGAGGACCGCGGCGCCGTCGGGGAGCACCCCGGTGTCGACGTCGGTCCGACGGATGGCGGAGCGCGTGGCGGCGGCCACGAGACGCGCGGCCCGATCGAGGAACTGGAGCTCGCGGGCCTCGAACTCGTCGGTCGCGTCGGCTCGATAGAGGTCGCCCACCGCCCAGCAGTTGTCGTCACTGACGAACGTGATGCGCACGTCGTGGGCGAAGCCGAGGAGCTTCACCATCTCGTGGTAGCGCACGTCCATCCGCTGGCGCGCCGGGAGCCCTCCTGCGTCGGCGAGCACCGGCACACCTCGATCGATCAGATTGGCGAACGAGTACCGCTCGACACCGCCGTACTCGAGCTCGACGAATCGCTCCGATTCACCCACGCTGGGGGAGAACCCGATGGTGACGCCCGAAGTGAGCAGCAGGGTGTCGGGATCCACGGCGCCCATGCAGGCCGCATCGAACGGGAGGACGCGCCCCATGGCGGCCAGCGCCGCCGAGTGCACTTCGTCGACCACGAGACCCGCCCCGCTCAGCGCGTTGATCTCGCGCAGGACGGCGTCGGCACGCAGATCGCTCCACATGGGTGCGATCTTCGCGTCGCCGCGTCGCGCTGTCGACCCCAGACTTCTGGGATGTCAGCCGGCAGGGGTGCTGCGGTGCCGTGCCCGGTGGCGCCGGGCGACCACCACGAACGTGATGAAGGAGATGGCCAGCACCACCCACGCCACGAGGGCGATGAGCGCGATGGTGGCGATGGTGCCCCAGATGCCGCCACCCGAGCCCTGCGCCAGCACGGAGATGGTGGCCAGATCGGCGGTGGTGCCGTCGAGTGGCACGCTCCACACCAGCGCGGCAGCGTTGTCGGTGGCACCTGCACCTGTGTTGGGGGATCCGGTGGCCACGGTGACGGGCTCGCCGGGGAGATCGGCCGTGAAGGTGAAGGTCACCACATCGGCCGGGCGGAGGTTGGCCGCCGCCAGGTCGTTGGCGTACGGGCTTCCGCCGATGGCGGCCAACACGTCGGGGTCGGCGAAGGCATCGAGTCCGTTGGCCACCCGAATGTTGCCGGTGAGTGTGGTGGTGATGTCGTCGTCGGTGACCGTGCGTCCGATGACCACGTCGTGCAGCGGTCCGTCGGGTCCGTTCAGGCTCTGCAACAGGGCCGTGGCCTCCTCCACGGTGGCGAACGGGTGGCTCACCACCACCTGCAGCCCACCGTCGTCGGTGGAGGTGGGGCCGTCCACCACCCAGCCGGCGGCCTCCACGTCGTCGAAGCGGAGGTCCTCCGCCAGGCCTGGCGCCTGGGTGAGCACCTCGGCGTCGGCCACCGCGGTGAGGGTGATGGTGCCCGAGCCATCGGGCGTCACGACCACGTCGACCGTGGTGTCGACACGGCACGCGGCGAGCGCGAACGCAGCGAGTATGACGGCGAGGGCGCGACGCACGGAAGTCATTCTGTCAGTGCGGGGTGCGCCTCAACGGGCGGCGTGGTTCATTCGGTGGGTGCGGGCGGCTCGACCACGTCGGCGCCTGCAGCAGCGAGTTCGACCACTGGCGGCGGCATGAAGCCTTCGACCCCGCGGAACGACAGGCGCTTCTCGCCGGGGCGATCGGGATCGTCCTCGGTGTCGACCACGATGATCTGGCCGGCGTGGAACTCCTTGTAGAGGAGCTTCTCGCTGAGCACGTCTTCGATCATGCGCTGGATGGCACGACGCAGCGGGCGGGCGCCGAGCTGCGGATCGTAGCCACGCTCGGCCAACAGCAGCTTGGCGTCGGCGGTGAGCTCGATGCCGAGACCCTGACTCTCGAGCTGGCCGACGAGGCGCTTGGTCATCAGGTCGACCATCTGCATCACGGCCTCACGCGAGTGCTCGTGGAAGACGATGGTCTCGTCGATGCGGTTCAGGAACTCCGGACGGAAGTGGCCCTTCAGTGCGTCGTTCACCTTGTCCTTCATGCGCTCGTAGCTCATGGCGGAGTCGGCCTTGGTGAAGCCCATGTTCGCCTTGCGCAGATCCTGGGTGCCCAGGTTCGAGGTCATGATGATGACCGTGTTGCGGAAGTCGACGCTACGGCCCTGGCTGTCGGTGAGGCGGCCTTCCTCCAGGATCTGGAGGAGCGTGTTGAACACGTCGGGGTGTGCCTTCTCGATCTCGTCGAACAGGACCACGCTGAACGGCTTGCGGCGCACGGCTTCGGTGAGCTGGCCGCCCTCTTCGTAGCCCACGTAGCCGGGGGGCGACCCGACCAGGCGGCTGACCGTGTGCTTCTCCATGTACTCCGACATGTCGAGAGCGATGAGCGAGTTCTCGTCGCCGAAGAGGAACTCGGCGAGTGTCTTGGCGAGCTCGGTCTTGCCGGTACCCGTGGGGCCGAGGAAGATGAACGAGCCGCTGGGGCGCTTCGGGTCCTTGAGGCCGGCGCGCGTACGGCGGATGCTCTGGCTGACCGCCTTGATGGCGTTCTCCTGGCCGATGATGCGCTTGTGCAGCTCGCCCTCCATGTTGAGGAGCTTCTGCGTCTCTTCCTCGGTGAGCTTGTACACCGGGATGCCGGTCCAGAGGCTGAGCACCTCGGCGATGGCCTCTTCGTCGACCTCGTCGAACAGGTCGACGCCGCTGGCCTTCACTTCGGCTTCCTTGGTGGCCTTCTCTTCCAGGAGTGACTTCTCCTGATCGCGCAGGCGACCGGCTTCCTCGAAGCGCTGCGCTTCGACGGCCTTCTTCTTGGCCTCCTGCACGTCGGTGAGCTTGCGCTCGATCTCCTTGAGATCGGGGGGCGTGCCCATGCGCTTGATGCGCAGACGGCTGCCGGCCTCGTCGATGAGGTCGATGGCCTTGTCGGGGAGGTGGCGGTCGCTGATGTAGCGGTCGGCCAGGTTGGCCGCGGCCACGATGGCCTGGTCGGTGATGGTGACTCGGTGGTGCGCTTCGTACTTGTCGCGCACGCCCTTGAGGATCTCGATGGTGTGGGCGAGCGTGGGCTCTTCCACCTTCACCGGCTGGAAGCGGCGCTCGAGGGCGGCGTCCTTCTCGAGGTGCTTGCGGTACTCGTCGAGCGTGGTGGCGCCGATGGTCTGCAGTTCCCCGCGGGCGAGCATCGGCTTGAGGATGCTCGCCGCGTCGATGGCGCCTTCGGCGGCGCCGGCGCCGACGAGCGTGTGGATCTCGTCGATGAACAGGATGATGTCGCCGCGGGTCTTGATCTCCTTGAGCACCTTCTTCAGGCGCTCTTCGAAGTCGCCGCGGTAACGGCTACCGGCGACGAGTGCGCCGAGGTCGAGCGTGTACAGCTGCTTGTTGCGCAACGTGTCGGGGATGTCGTTGCTGACGATCTTCTGGGCGAGACCCTCGACGATGGCGGTCTTGCCGACGCCCGGCTCGCCGATGAGCACCGGGTTGTTCTTGGTGCGACGGCTGAGGATCTGCATGACCCGCTCCATCTCGCGGGAGCGACCGATGACCGGGTCGAGCTTCTTCTCACGAGCGAGCTGGGTGAGGTTGCGACCGAACTGGTCGAGGATCTGGCTGTTGCCCTTGTCGCTGGGCTCTTCGCCCTTCGCCGCGGGATTGGCCGAGCTGGTGGCCTGGGGCTCGCCCTTGGCCTGGCCGCCCTGGTAGCCGCTGAGCAACTGGATGACCTGCTGGCGCACGCGGCTGAGGTCGGCCCCGAGCTTCACGAGCACCTGCGCGGCGACCCCTTCACCCTCGCGGATGAGGCCGAGCAGGATGTGCTCGGTGCCGATGTAGTTGTGGCCCAACTGCAGTGCCTCGCGCAGCGACAGCTCGAGCACCTTCTTGGCACGGGGGGTGAAGGGGATGTGGCCCGACGGCGACGAGCCGCCCTGACCGATGATCTCCTCGACCTGGCTGCGAACCGCTTCGAGGCTGATGCCGAGCGACTCCATCGCCTTGGCCGCGACGCCTTCGCCTTCGTGGATGAGGCCCAGCAGGATGTGCTCTGTGCCGATGTAGCTGTGGTTCAGGAGGCGAGCTTCCTCTTGCGCCAGCACGACCACCCGACGAGCCCGATCGGTGAAGCGTTCAAACATGGGGGAAGTGTATCGGTGGGTCGGCGATCCAACGTGCCGGACGCCACCTCTGTGCACGCCCTGACTTGACAGCACCGTTGGTCACCACATGACAAACGGCGTAGCCTGTCGCACGTGCCTTCCGCCCCCCTGTTCGCGTTGCCCACGCACGCCGCCGACCTGGCGCGCATCGAGGCCGCGCTGGGGGCGTCGGTGGTCACCCCGGATCCGTACCTGAACGAGATCGCGTCCCACCTCATCGTCGCCGGCGGCAAGCGCCTGCGCCCGGTGCTCACGGTGGTCGCCGCGCAGGTGGGCGGCCCGCCGTCGCCCGACCTCCACGAACGATCGGTGCAGGGTGGTATCGCATGTGAGCTGGTGCAGACCGGTTCGCTCTATCACGACGACGTGATGGACGAAGCCGACACGCGCCGCGGCGTCGACACGGTGAACGCGAAGTGGGGCAACCTGCAGGCCATTCTCGCCGGCGACTTCCTGCTGTCCCGCGCCTCGGAGATCGCGGCGTCGTTGGGCACCGAGGTCGCGGGGCTGCTCGCTCGCACCATCGGCCGCCTCTGCGAGGGCCAGATCGAGGAGCTGCGCCACACCTACAACTCGGCTCGCCCCGAGGCCAGCTACCTCAGCAGCATCAGCGGCAAGACCGCATCGCTGTACTCCACGGCCGCTCGCATCGGCGGCATCGTCGCCGATCTGCCTCGACCCACCATCGACGCACTCACCGAGTACGGCGAGGCCTTCGGCATGGTGTTCCAGATCGTCGACGATCTGCTCGACATCACGGCCACCGACGAACAACTCGGCAAGCCCGCCGGGCACGACATGGTCGAGGGTGTGTACACCTTGCCCGTGTTGCGCACGCTGCAGGCCGGCGGCGTGGCCGCGGTGGAGCTGTTGTCACTGCTCGGCAAGCCGCTCGACTCGGCCGAGCGCGACAAGGCGCTGGCCATCGTGCGGTCGAACGGCGGCGTGGCCGCAGCCATGGACGCAGCTCGCGAATGGTCGGCACGGGCCGAAGCCGCGTGCGAACTGCTGCCGCCCAGCGAGGCCACCGACGTGCTGTACGCCGCCCCGTCGGCCCTTCTCGCCACCCTCTGATCTCGCCGCAACCCATCCGAGTGGCAGGGCGCCGGTCCGAGTGGGTCGTCACCGGCCCGAGTGGCGCGGGCCCGTCGGAGTGGGTACTCGCACCCTGGATACGAGTACCCACTCGGATGGCGGTCACCCACTCGGATGGCGGTCACCCACTCGGATGGCGGGGTCAGGCGTTGGGGGCGAGCTTGACGATCTTGGCGGCGGCCTTGTAGGCGGCCTCGGCGGGCCCCAGCTCGTCTTCGCGCAGCAGGTTGGCCATGATGCGCAGCACCCACTCCATCAGCGTGCGGCTGTTCATGCCCACTCGGGTGAGTTCGCGCATGAGCACCGGCCGACCGATGATGCGGGCGAAGAGACGAGCCACCTTGAAGTACTCGCCGTACTCGTCGTCGAGCATCCGCGGGTACTGCTGCAGCGCGGTGGGGTCGTTGGCCGCGAGCGCGTCGTGCAACACGTTGGCCGCCATGCGCGCCGTCTCGTACGCGTAGTCGATGCCTTCACCGTTGAACGGATTCACGCTGCCGGCAGCATCGCCGATGACGAGATAGCTGGGACCGGCCTTCGGGCCCACCGAACCACCCATGGGGATGCGGCCGCTGGTGGCCTTCGCCTCGGGGTGACCCGGGTCGATCTCCCAACGCTCGGCCACCTGGTGGGCGTACGCGTCGAGCATGTGCGTGGTGTTGACCGACTTGAAGTCGCGGAACGTGCTGAGCAGCCCGACGCCGATGTTGACGGTGCCGTCGCCGACCGGGAAGATCCAGCCGTACCCCGGCATGGGGTTGCCGTTGCGGTCCTTCACGTCGAGCGCGCTCTCGATCCACGGATCGGCGTGTCGAGGGGTTTGCCAGTACGTGCGGATGGCCGTGCCGTACGGCCACTCGCGAGTGCGGAAGGTGCCCAGGGCCCGACCGAATCGGCTGTTGGCGCCGTCGGCGACCACGACGTACTTGGCGTGGATCTCCTTCGTCTGCTCGTCCTTGGTCTGCACCACCGCGCCGCGCACGAACCCGCGGTCGACGATGGGGTCGAGCGCCTCGTGACCCGTCAGCAGGTTCGCGCCGGCCGCTGCTGCGTTGTCGGCGACCATCATGTCGAGCTCGCGGCGGCGTACGACGTAGCCGTGGCTGGGGTACTTCGAGTGCGACGGCCACTGCAGCTCGAGCTCCTTGCCCATGCCGGTGGCGCGCAGCCCGTGGTAGCGGTGGTACTTCGACAGCTGGTCGGTGAGGCCCATCTCGCCGAGCTGGTACACGGCTCGCGGCGTGAGGCCGTCGCCGCACGTCTTGTCGCGCGGGAAGGTCTTGCGCTCGACGACCGTGACGTCGTGGCCGAGTGTGGCCAGCCAATAGCCCGTCGCCGCACCAGCGGGGCCGCCGCCGATGACCAGCACTTCGGTGGCCAGATCGTGCGTGGAAGGGTTCGCGGAGTCGCTCACGGGAAAGCAGTGTGGCCGCTCCCGGACGGAAGCGGCCACACGAGTGCGTGATTCGGTTGTGACGTGTGCGTCAGGGACGCTCGGACACCCCGGCGACCGGCGTGGAGCCGATGGCGATGACGCCCTTGTCGGCGAAGACCTCGTGGACGTTCTCGAACGTGGCCGTGCCGCCCTCGAGGGCGAGGTAGATCTCGCTCTCGGGCGAGCACCACAGCGCGAACTCTTCGGACGCCTGGTCGCCGCCGCTGAGGTTGTAGCGCTCGTCGCAGACCGCAGCGAGGATCTCGGCGTCGGTGAGGTTGCCCTTCCACCCGGGCATCTGGCCACCGCTGGCACCAGCCACGCGTGCGCCGCCCTCGCGGTTCGGGTCGCCGTAGCCGAGCACGCCGGCATCGACGTAGGCCTTGGTACCGAGGTACACCCAGCGCAACTGGTCCTCGATGACCGGGAAGGTCTTCATCACGGCGCCGCCGGTGAATGCATAGGCCGAGCCGATGCCCTCGCCGCCGCCGCCGTGGCAGCCCGAACAGTTGCTGGCGTACACCGCAGCACCGTCGCCGAGCGGACCGGTCGCCTTTGCCGTGACGGGCTTCATGGCCAGCACGTACATGAACAGCCACACGGGCAGGATGCTGAGCGTGACCATGGCCCACACCGGGATCTTCTTGCGCGCCTTGTAGGCAGCGACGACCGGGGTGTCGGGCTTGGCGACGGGTGCCGCGGGAGCGGCCTCGACGTCCTTCTTCGCGGCCACCGCAGGGGCGGCCGACGCGGTGGTGGCAGGTGCGGTGGAGGGGGCAGCGGGCGCGTCGGCCGGCGCCTCGGCGCCATCGGCCTTGGCCTTGGCGGCCTTGCTCCGCTTCAGCAGGTGCTCGGGAATCTCGGTCACGTCCGTGAACGATAGACGGCGAAGGGTCCTGAGCGGGAAATCCGCGCGCGGAACGTCCTGGACGAGTTCGGTGCACGAGTTCACAACGGCACCTTGGTTCGAGCACGAACGTGGTAGACCAGACCCCGTGACACCCCGCCGGGGGACGAGGTCATCGATCGTTCTCGCGGACGAACTGGTACTGACCCCGGGTTGCGTGGCTACAGTTCGTGCAGCAGTTCACGAGGAAGGGCAGCGGAGTTGCTGATCGCATTCGAAACGAACCCACTGAAGTGGCCCGGCATGAACGTCGCGTTCCTCTTCTCCTTCTTCCTCGCCACCGGTGGGGCGCTGCTCGTGCTGCCGTACATGAAGCGCCGCCCGAAGGGCACGCCCACCAGTTGGGGTGAGGCCATGCTGGCCGCCACCTACGTGTTCGGCCTGATGTTCATCGCCTTCGGTGTGGCTCCCCACCAGTTCATCGACCACGCCGACAAGGAACTGGGCTGGACGAAGAATCTCATCATCTACGGGCCCGGCGACATCTTCAAGCCCACCGCACTCGGCGGCAGCTTCCCGATCACCATGTCGTACGAAGCGGTCCGCGACATCGTCGTCATCGTCATCCACCTCTGGTTCTTCGGCCTCATGATCTTCCTCTGGAGCAAGTGGCAGAAGCGCGGCGACGCGACGCCCGGCACGGAAGTCGCCACCAGCACCTTCGGTCGTCCGCTGGTGAAGAAGGGCTGACGCATGGCGAAGACCGACGCCAACCCGCCGATGATGCCGTACACCGACGACTACCTGCTCGTCGAAGTGGACGCCGACTACCTGTCGAAAGCGGTGAAGCCCAAGCAGTTCATCCACATCGACCAGACCGAGTGCATCATGTGCGAGGGCTGCGTCGACATCTGCCCGTGGAAGTGCATCCACATGGTGACACCCGACGCCATCGCGGAATCCACCGGCACCGAGAAGCCGGGGCTCGACCCCAGCGACAACGTCGTGTTCATCATCGACGACGACATCTGCACGCGTTGCCAGCTCTGCGTGGACCGCTGCCCGACCGGGGTCATCATCCTCGGCAAGGCCGGCGCTCCGGGGAAGACCGGCGACTCCCACACCCGTACCAACAACCACGGCTACGCCTACGGCATGCGGTTCTGAGGAAGAGAAATGGCAAAGATCCTCGACGACACTCCCAAGCCCACCGCCAAAGAACGTCTGAACAAGACGCTCGACGGTGTCCAGGGCAGCCAGGCCTGGAGCAGCATCTTCCGGCCCGGGTCCATCTTCCGCAAGGGCTACACCGACAGCCCGCGCAACCGCAGCTACGTCATCATGAACTCGGTGCTGTACCACCTGCACCCGGTGAAGGTGAAGCGCCATGCGGTGAAGGTGAGCTACACCCTCTGCCTGGGTGGCCTCAGCTTCTTCCTGTTCATCCTGCTCACGGTGACGGGCATCTTCCTGATGTTCTTCTATCGACCCACCGACGTGCAGGCATGGAACGACATCTCGAACCTGCAGACCTCGGTGACGTTCGGTCTCCTGGTCAGAAACATGCATCGATGGGGTGCCCACCTCATGGTGCTCAGCGTGTTCCTGCACATGGCCCGCGTCTTCTACCACGGTGCGTACAAGCCCCCGCGTGAGTTCAACTGGGTCATCGGTGTGGTGCTGCTCATGCTCACCCTGCTGCTGTCCTTCACCGGCTATCTGCTCCCGTGGGACCAGCTGGCGCTGTGGGCGGTCACCGTGGGTACCAACATGATGGGCTACTCGCCGGTCATCGGTACCCAGGTGCGGTTCGTGCTGTTGGGTGGCAAGGAGATCGGTGGCGACACGCTGCTGCGCTGGTACGTGCTCCATGTGCTGATGCTGCCCTTCGTGATCGTCATCTTCATGGCCATCCACTTCTGGCGTGTCCGCAAAGACGGCGGCATCTCGGGTCCGTTGTGAGTGAAGGAGGCGATCGATGACTGAAATCCCCGAACACCTCCTCAAGCGGGCACAGGCCGCGCGCGAGAAGGCAGCGGCCGACGAAGGCGCGTCCGACGCACCTGCTGCAGCTGCAGCAGCCAGCGCCGACGAGCCCGCCGCAGACCCGCGCATTCCTGCGCACCTGCTCGAGCGCAGCAAGGCGCGCAAGGCCCAGGCCGACAGCGCCGGTGGCGGTGGCGTGGCCGTGCAGGAGAAGGTTGCCAGCGTGGTCGCCGCGGCGCCCGCCGGTGGCGGCGTGCCCGTGGGTGCCGGCCCCGGCGGTCACACCCAGCGTCTGCTCACCGTGGTCAAGAGCGGCAGCATCCAGGACGTGAAGGCCTCACCGGTCGACAAGGTGCACACGTGGCCGCACCTGCTCGCCGCCGAGTTCGTCGCGGCCCTCGCCTGCATCTCGTTCACGTTCTTCTTCTCGATCTTCGTGAACGCCCCGCTGTTGCAGCAGGCCAACATCAACAAGACGCCGAACCCCTCGAAGGCACCGTGGTACTTCCTCGGTCTGCAGGAACTCCTCACGATGTTCCACCCGATGATCGCCGGCGTCACGATTCCGGGCGTGGGCCTCATCGTGCTCATCCTGGCTCCGTACATCGACAAGAACCCGTCGAACAAGCCCGAGGATCGCAAGTTCGCGACCTCGCTGATGACCGTGCACCTCATGTTCTGGGCCGTGCTCGTCATCATCGGTTCGTTCTTCCGGGGTCCTGGCTTCAACTTCACGCTCCCGTGGCGTGACGGCATCTTCTTCGAATTGTGAGGCATCTGCTGTCATGAGTTCCGCTGCCATCATCGCCATCGCAGTCGCCGTCCTGGTCGTGCTGTTCGCCGTGGTGCTGCTCACTGCCGCTCGCAAGAGCGACGTGCGCGGCGCCGGTGCGCTCAGCCGCGAGACGCGCCGCCGCGACAAGGACGCGGCCGTCGACGCCCCCGTTGCCCCCACGGGCAAAGAGGTCGAGCGTGCTGCCGTCGAGGCCCGCGAGGCCAGCCTCGTCGTGCCCGAGTCGTCGGCCCCCGCTGTGTGGGTCGCCCCCGACGAAGAAGCCATCGGCGTCAGCCGCCGCCAACTGTTGAACCGCGCCACCGTCACGCTGATGGGCGCCGGTCTCGGCACGTTCGCAGCCGGTGCCTTCGTGGCATTCCTGTGGCCCACGGCCGCCCCGGTGTTCGGTGGCAAGGTGAACGTCGGCAAGCTCGACGACATCCTGTCCAGCATCGCCAGCAATGGCGGCTTCTTCTACAGCTCCAGCGCCCGTTCGTACATCACCGAGTACCCGGCCGAAGCGCTGCCCAAGGCCAAGGGTGTCAGCGAGTACCAGCCCGTCCTGGGTGGTATGGAGTCCGGCATCGTGGCGCTGTACCAGAAGTGCCCGCACCTCGGCTGCCGCGTGCCCGAGTGCAAGAGCAGCCAGTGGTTCGAGTGCCCGTGCCACGGTTCGCAGTACAACCGCGTCGGCGAGAAGAAGGCCGGTCCCGCGCCCCGCGGCATGGACCAGTTCGCCGTCACCGTCGGGAGCACCGGCGATGTCGTCATCGACACGTCGACGGTGTTCACGGGTGCCCCCATCGGCACCAACACCACCGGCCAAGAGGCCGAGGGTCCGCACTGCATCACCGGCGGCGGAGGTTCGCACTGATGATCGCACTGAACACCACGGCAGTCGCCTGGGTGATCTTCGCCGTGGTCACCATCGGCTGGATCACGTACTACTTCCTGAACAACGCATCTGCCCGCAAGGAGCTCGGCTCCGAGGTCGAGATGGCGCCGAACCGGAAGCCGTACTACGACGACGAGACGTTGGAGGGCCGCCGCCTCGAGCGGATGCAGTTCCTCGGTGTCATCCTGCTCGCCACCATGGTCATCGGTCTTCCGGTGTACTGGATCCTCGAGCCCGACCGTCAGGCCGGGGCCATCGACAAGAAGCAGGAGGAGTTCATCGGCTGGGGCTCCGATCTGTTCGAGAGCACCGCCAACGGTGGCTTCAACTGCTCCGGTTGCCACGGCGGCATGAAGGCCACCGGTGGCCAGGCCCCATACGCGGTCACCGACCCGAACACCGGCGACGTGCGCGCGGTCAACTGGTTCGCTCCGGCGTTGAACACGGTGTTCTACCGGTTCAGCAAGGAAGAAGTCCGGTTCATCCTCAACTATGGGCGCCCCTTCTCGCCGATGTCGGCGTGGGGTGCCCCCGGCGGTGGCCCGATGACCGAGCAGAACATCGAGACCCTGCTCGTCTACCTCGAGAGCATCCAGATCCAGCCCGAGGGCTGCCTCACCGACACCAGCGTCACCAAGGACGCCGATCCGTACGTGTGCGACGGCGGCACGCTGCCGGCCACCACGCAGGACGAGATCCAGAAGGCGGTCGACGTGTACCTGGCCGCGAACCCTGGCGCCAGCGAGGGTGAAGCGCTGTTCAACCTCGACCTGGCGTCGGGTGCGTACAGCTGCGCTCGCTGCCACACGCAGGGCTGGAGCTACGGCGATCCCGGCGTCACGGCGCAGGGCGGGATGGGCTGGAACCTCACCGGAGGTGCCACCAACTCGCACTTCCCGACCGAGGCCGACATGATCTCGTTCATCAAGGCCGGCTCTGTGAACGGCAAGAAGTACGGCATGCAGGGCCAGGGCAGTGGCCGGATGCCCGGTTTCGGCCACATGCTCACCGATGAGCAGATCAAGGCCATCGTCGAATACGTGCGGAGTCTGTGATGAGTGCACTGCTGGCTGTGAACTGGGAGTGGGAGCTGCGTGGCACCCTCATCGTCATCATCTCGGTGGCGGTGTTGTGCGGCAGCATCTACCTGATCCTCGGCACCAACATGGGTGCCCGTCTCGGGTTCCTCGTGGCCTTCGCCGGTCTCGCCGGGTGGATGTTCCTCATGGGCGCCATCTGGTGGTCCTACGGCAAGGGCCTGCTCGGCCCGGAGGCGTCGTGGAAGCCCGTGGCGGGAGAAACCGTCATTCGCGACCCATCGAAGCTGTACGAGACCGGTGTGGTCATCGCTCCGTTCGAGCCCACCGGCGACTTCCCGGCCGATGCCGCGGCTGCCTCCGATGCCATCCAGGAATCCGGCTGGACGAAGCTCGATCCGGCATCGCCCGCATTCCAGCAGGCCGGCTCCAGCGGCACGGTGTTCATGGAGGAGTCCGGCGCTCTCGCTGCCGGTGAGTTCTCCGTGGTGGGCGTGTACGAGAAGGGCGGCGGTCGTCACCCCACGTTCTGGGACGAACGCATCGACTTCCTCGCGTTCTGGCACGACCCTCACTACGCCCTCGTCGAGGTGGCGCCGCTGGTGCCGCAGCGCACCGAGCCGGGCCGCGCGCCGGCCCGCCCAGTGGTGGACACCAGTCGGTCCCACGAGTACGTGTACATGGTGCGCGACCCGGGTGCGAAGCGCACTCCGGCGGCCATCATCACGATCTCGTCGCTCATCATCTTCCTCATCCTCTGCTGGCTCTTGCACCGTCGTGATCGTCACGTGCGTGCAAACCTCGCAGCCAAGGCACTGCCAGCGAAGGCCTGATCCATGGGTCAATTCCTGCCGGTCATCGTCCTGCTCATCGTCGCGACGCTGTTCGGCGCACTCAGCTTCGGCGCCTCGCGCCTGCTCGCGCCCCGTCGTCCGTCGGCGGCAAAGCAGGCCCCGTACGAATGCGGCATCGTGCCCAGCCGCGAGCCACCCGAGCGCTTCCCGGTCACGTTCTACGTCGTCGCGATGTTGTTCATCATGTTCGACATCGAGCTCATCTTCATCTACCCGTTCGCGGTCGACCGAGCGTTCCTGGGCTCGTACGCCTTCTGGGAGATGATCGCCTTCAGCGTGGTGTTCTTCGCGGCGTTCGTCTACGTCGTCGCTCGCGGTGCGCTCGAGTGGGGCCCTGCGGCCAAGCAGCGTCGGCTCGAGTCCGCGGTGTCGGCTGAACGCACCACCACCAGCACCATCCGCCGAGTCGGCCTGGAGGGTCGTCCCGAGGAGAGTGCCGCGTGAGCACCGACGCTCCCGACCAAGCTGGCAACGACAAGGGCCTCGTCCAGGGCATCCTCGACGACGGCATGGGTGGTATCCAGCACAACGCCATCACCGCCAAGCTCGAAGACCTGGTGAACTGGGCGCGCAGCCGCAGCTCGTGGCCGGCGTCGTTCGGTCTCGCCTGCTGCGCCATCGAGATGATGGCCACCGGCGGTGCCCACTACGACATCAGCAGGTTCGGTATGGAGGTCTTCCGGGCGTCGCCCCGCCAGGCCGACATCATGATCGTGGCCGGTCGGGTCAGCCAGAAGATGGCACCGGTGTTGCGTCAGGTCTACGACCAGATGATGGAGCCCAAGTGGGTCATCAGCATGGGCGTGTGCGCCAGCAGCGGTGGCATGTTCAACAACTACGCCATCGTGCAGGGTGTCGACCAGGTGGTGCCGGTCGACGTGTATGCACCGGGTTGCCCGCCCACGCCCGAGACGCTCATCCACGCCATCGAGACGCTGCACCAGCTCATCGAGGACGGCCAGCTGCTGAAGCGGCGGCAGGAGACCGGCGCCGGAGCCAACGTGCACGTCACCGAGATCGCTGCGGGCGAACAGCCGGTCCCCGTCATCCTGGGAACGCGGTGAGCCATGAGCGACGACACCACCCCCGAATCCGTCACCGCGCCTGAGGCGCCGAGCGAACTGCACGGCGTGCCGCTCACCGACAGCCGTGGCCAGCGAGTGCTGCATCCCACGCGCGACCAGTACATCGGTCTGCTGCGCACCCTGCTCGACGAGACGTTCACCATGTGTGCCGATCTCACGGCCGTCGACTACCTGCTGTACCCCGGCCGGCCGCTGCCCGAGGGCATCGCCGCCGAGCGGTTCGAAGTGGTCGTCAACCTGCTGTCCATCGAGCGCCGAGAGCGCATTCGTGTGCGCGTGCAGGTGCCAGAGGCCGACCCCACCATTCACAGCGCGTTCGATCTGTATCCCGGCGCCGAGGCCATGGAGCGCGAGGTGTTCGACATGTTCGGCATCCGCTTCGACGACCACCCCGACCTCACCCGCATCCTGATGCCCGAGGACTGGGACGGCCACCCGCTGGGCAAGGACGTCGACCCGAGCCGCATCCCGGTGCAGTTCAGCGCCGACTTCTCGAAGCGGAGCCCGGCATGAGCGGCATCGTCGACGTCATCCGCGGCGGCAACGAGCCCGAACAGGGCCTGAAGCCGCGCAGCGAGATCACCGCTCGCGAACTCCTCCGCGAAGTCGGTGCCGTGTTGCGCATGAGCGAGGCCGAGGCGGCCAAGCTCGGCGACATCCCCGTCGATCCTTCCGAGGATCAGACGATGATCATCAACATGGGTCCCCAGCACCCCAGCACCCACGGTGTCCTGCGTCTGATGCTCGAACTGCAGGGCGAGACCGTGCTGCGTTGCAAGCCCATCATCGGCTACCTCCACACCGGCATGGAGAAGACCGCCGAACAGCTCACCTACATGCAGGGCGGCACCAACGTCACCCGAATGGACTACCTGAGCCCGTTGAACAACGAGCTCGTGTTCTCCATGGCGGTCGAGCAGCTGCTCGGCATCCAGGACGACATTCCCGAGCGCGCCGTCTGGATGCGCATGCTCCTCAGCGAACTCAATCGCATGAGCAGCCACCTGCTGTTCCTCGCCACCAACGGCATGGACATCGGCGCCGTCAGCATGATGATCTACGGCTGGCGCGAGCGCGAGGAAGTGTTGCGCTTCTTCCAGAAGGTCACCGGCCTTCGGATGAACCACAACTTCATCCGCCCCGGTGGCGTCGCCGCCGACCTGCCGGCCGGATGGCGCGACGACGTGCTGCACCTGTTGGAGATGATCCCGCCGCGTCTGGAGGAGTACGACATCCTCATGACGGGCCAGCCCATCTGGCGCGACCGCCTGCAGGGCGTCGGTGTCATCACGGCGCAGGAAGCCACCGCGCTCGGTGCGTCCGGCCCCATCCTGCGCAGCACCGGTGTGCCGTGGGACCTTCGCCGCGACATGCCCTACCTGCGCTACCCCGAGGTCGAGTTCGACGTGGTGGTCGGCAGCTATGGCGATGCGTTCGACCGGTACGCCATTCGACTCAACGAGGTGCGCGAGAGCATCCGCATCGTGCACCAGATCCTCGATCGCATGCCCGGTGGCGACTTCCGCATCCAGAACAAGAAGGTCACCCCGCCGCCGCGTGCTCGTATCGACGAGAGCATGGAAGCGCTCATCCACCACTTCAAGATCTTCACCGAGGGCTTCAAGGTGCCCGAAGGCGAGGTCTACATGGCCATCGAGAGCCCGCGTGGCGAGATCGGCTGCTACATCGCCAGCGACGGCTCGCCCACCCCGTATCGCATGCACGTGCGGGCACCGTCGTTCGTCAACATCCAGTGCCTGCCGCACATGATGCGCGGCGGTCTGGTCGCCGACGCGGTCGCCGTCATCTCGTCGGTCGACCCCGTCCTGGGAGAAGTGGATCGATGAGCCGACTGAACGAAGCGAACACGCTGCTCGCCAAGGAGATCATCGGTCGCTACCCGAAGGCGCGCTCGGCCACCATTCCGTTGCTGCACCTGTCGCAGCAGCAGAACGGCCACATCACCAACGACGCCATCGCGCACATCGCCGAACTGGTGGGCGCCACCTCGGCCGAGGTGTTGGGCACGTGCACGTTCTACGAGATGTTCAAGATGGAGCCGGTCGGCAAGTACCTGGTGAACATCTGCGGCACGATGAGCTGCCAGCTGCTCGGCGCCGACGAACTGATGCACCACGCCGAGCACTCGCTCGGGGTGAAGGCCGGGGGCACCACCGCTGACGGCATGTTCACCCTCGAGCACGCCGAGTGCCAGGCAGCCTGCACCGAGGCGCCGAACATGCAGGTGAACTACCGCCATTGCCATCGGATGACCACCGAGAAGTTCGATCAGCTGATCGACGACCTGCGAGCAGGCCGCCTCGACGGCGACATCCCCCAGCACGGCACGCTGGCGCGCGTGCGCCAGGTCATCCCGGCCGAGAAGGCCGCGGGAGTGGCGCTGCCCGACGTCCCCGTCGAGCCCGCCTGGATGGCCGACGGAGGGAAGTCATGAGCTCGTACCCGTGGGCCGCCGGCTACATCGACGATGGTGACCGCCCGAAGATCGTCACCTCGCGTTTCCAGCACGACGACGGCTTCACCCTCGATCGCTACCACGCCACCGGCGGGTATCAGGGCTTGCGCGCGGCGTTGGGTCGTACCCCCGCCGAGGTGCACGAGGAAGTGAAGAAGGCCACCGTGCTCGGTCGCGGCGGCGCGGGGTTCCCCGCCGGCACCAAGTGGGGCCTCATGCCCGCGGGCAAGTTCCCGCGCTATCTGGTGGTCAACGGCGACGAATCCGAGCCCGGCACCTACAAGGACCGTCTGCTCATGGAGCGCGATCCTCACCAGCTCATCGAGGGCTGCCTCATCGCCGCCTATGCCGCCGGTCTGTCGCAGGTGTTCCTCTACATCCGTGGCGAGATGCCCCTGGCCCACGAGCGCGTCGCCACCGCGTTGAACGAGGCCTACGCCGCGGGCTACATCGGCAAGCACATCCTCGGTTCGAAGTTCAGCGTCGACATCGTGCTCCACTGGGGTGCGGGTGCGTACGTGGTGGGCGAGGAGACCGCACTCATCGAGAGCCTCGAGGGCAAGCGCGGCGAGCCTCGGCTGAAGCCGCCCTTCTTCCCTGCTGCCATCGGCCTCTACGGCCAGCCCACCATCGTCAACAACGTGGAGACGCTGTCGAACCTGCCCTGGATCGCCGTCAACGGCGCGGCCGCGTTCACCGCCATCGGCACGGAGACGTCGCCGGGCACGCGCATGGTGGCCGTGTCGGGTCACGTCAACCGGCCGGGCGTGTACGAGATCATCAACGGCACCACCACGTTCCGCGATCTGCTCTACGGCGAAGAGTTCTGCCAGGGCATCCGCAACGGCAACGAACTGAAGGCGTTCGTGCCCGGTGGCGGCTCGGCGCCGTGGTTCACCCCCGAACAGCTCGACCTTCCCTTCGAGGGTCGCCAGGTCGGCGCCGCCGGTTCCATGCTCGGCTCGGGCGCCATCATGGTGATGGATCACACCACCGACATCCCGAAGGCAGCGCTCACGCTCACGCACTTCTATGCGGCCGAGAGCTGCGGGCAGTGCACCCCCTGCCGCGAGGGCGGAACCTGGCTCGAGCGGGTGCTCCAACGCGTGGTCGACGGCCGCGGCAGCCGCGCCGACCTCGACCAACTGCTCGAGATCGGCGAGAGCATCTGCCCCGGCAGCTTCCCGCACGCCTCGAGCACCACGCTCGGCCTGGCGGCGACGCCGTTCCCCTACAAGATGACCACCATCTGCTTCGTCGGTCCATCCGCGTACGCGCCGGTGCACTCGGCACTCACGCTGTTCCGCGAGGAGTTCGAGGCGAAGATCGTGGAACGCAAGCACATCCCCGTCACGGTGGGAGCCCCCGAACATGAGTGACACCGCCGAGACCACCGAAGAGGTCGTCGTCGACCCCAACGCGGTGAACATCACCATCAACGGTGTGCCGCACGTGGCCCGGAAGGGTCAGCTCGTCATCGATGCCGCGGCCGACGCCGGGGAGTACATCCCGCGTTTCTGCTACCACGAGCGGATGACCCCTGTGGGCAAGTGCCGCATGTGTCTGGTCGAGTGCGACTCGGGCCGCGGTCCGGCCGTCACCGTGTCGTGCATGGTGCCGGTGGCACCCGACATGAAGGTCGACACCGAGTCGCCCACCACGAAGCGCATGCAGGAGGGCATCCTCGAGCTGCTGCTCGCGAACCATCCGCTCGACTGCCCGGTGTGCGACAAGGGCGGCGAGTGCCCCCTGCAGGACCAGGCGTTCAGCCACGGCCCGGGCGAGAGCCGCTACGTGGAAGAGAAGCGTCACTACGAGAAGCCCATCGCCATCAGCGATCTGGTGTTCCTCGACCGCGAGCGGTGCATCCTCTGCGATCGCTGCACCCGGTTCGCCGACGAAGTGGCGGGCGACGCGCTCATCCACTTCAACAGCCGCGGCAACAACACGCACATCACCACGTTCCCCGACGAGCCGTTCGCCAGCTACTTCAGCGGCAACACCGTGCAGATCTGCCCGGTGGGTGCGCTCACCGCCAAGCCGTATCGCTTCAAGGCTCGCCCGTGGGACCTCGCCCAGCAGGAGAGCACGTGCACCACGTGCTCGGTGGGCTGTCGCACGGTGGTGCAGACCAGTCGCGACGAACTGCTGCGCGTGATGGGCGTCGACAGCGATCCCGTGAACCACGGCTGGTTGTGCGATCGCGGCCGTTTCGACTTCGAGTCGGTGAAGAGCGAGCACCGTGTACAGCAGCCGCTGGTGCGCGTGGGAGCCGATCTGCAGCCGGCCACGTGGAACAGCGCGATCGCAGCAGCCGCTGCGCTGATCACGGAGGCACTCGCCGCCGGTGGCGCCGGCAGCGTCGCCGTGCTCGGTGGCGCCCGCGGCACCAACGAAGACGCATTCGCCTGGGCTCGCCTCGGTCACGAGGTCATCGGCACGCCCAACGTGTACGCGCAGATGGGCGACGGTCTGCCCGCCGGCCTGTTGGCGCTGCCCCGGGCCACCATCGACCAGATGGCATCGGCCGCGACCGTGGTGTTGCTCGGCCCCGACCTGAAGGAAGAACTCCCGGTGCTGTACCTGCGCCTGCGCGCGGCAGCCGAGAAGGGGCGCACTCGCGTCATCGAATTCGCCCCCCGTCACACCGGGCTCACGTCGTACGCGTGGAAGCACATCGGGTACGAGCCCGGTACGCAGGTCCAGGCCATGAAGTCCGCGTTGGCCGACGAGGCCGTGGCCGCGCAACTGGCCGCCGGTCCCGTGGTCGTCGTCGCCGGGCGTGCGAACCTGGCCGAATCGTCGGCCGCGACGGTCGCCGCAGTACGCGAAGTGCTCGCGGCCGTCCCCGGCGCCACCGTGCTGCCGGCGTTCCGTCGCGGCAACGTGGTCGGTGCGCTGCAGGTGGGCATGCGCCCGCGTCCCGGTGGGCTCGACACGCGCGGCACGCTGCAGGCAGCCGCGGCCGGCAAGATCGAGTGCCTCGTGCTCGTCGGTGCCGACCCGCTGTCCGACTTCCCCGATACCGACCTCGCACGTCGTGGTCTCGCCGGCGCCACGCGCATCATCGCCGTCGACACGTTCGTCACCGAATCGGCTGCACGCGCCAACGTGGTGCTCGCCGCGAGCGCCTACGCCGAGAAGTCCGGCACGCACACCAACCTGGAGGGTCGGGTCACGTCGTTGGCCGCCGCCGTCACCCCCGCCGGCAACTGTCGCGCCGACTGGATGATCGCCGCCGATCTGGCGCTCGAACTCGGCACCGACCTCGGGTACGGCTCGGTCGCCGACGTCACGTCCGACATCGCCGCGAAGGTGGCCGGCCATGCCGGTGTCACGCCCGATGCAGTGGCGGGCGACGGCGTGCTCGCCGAGGTGAACCCTCAGCTCGACCCGATGAACCAGGTCGAGGTGCAGGTGGGCGAGCGCAACGCCTATGAGTACCGCCTGGTGGTCAGCCGAGTGCTGTACGACCAGGCCGTCGGCACGGCCATGTCGCCGTCGCTGGCACACCTCACGCGTGCCTCGGCCGTGCACCTCCACCCGCTCGACATCGAACGAGTCGGCACCACCGACGGCGCCCGAGTGAAGGTGTCGTCCACCCGCACCAGTGTGGTGTTCGGCGTCGTCGCCGACCCCTCGGTACTGCGCGGCACGGCATGGGTGCCGTTCAACCAGCCCGGCCCCGAAGTGGGCGAACTCATCGACTGCTTCGCCGCAGTCAACGACGTGCGAATCGAGACCATCTGATGCTCGCGCTCGATCCCCTGCTCGAGAACATCAAGCTGTTCAGCGTCGCGTTCCTGATCGTCATCGTCAAGGTGATCATCATCTTCGTGGTGGGCCTCGTGGGCACCATGCTCATGGTCTGGTTCGAGCGCAAGGTCATCTCCTACATGCAGAACCGCATCGGTCCCGACAAGGCCGGTCCGAAGGGTCTGCTGCAGACGCTGGCCGACGGCATCAAGCTGTTCTTCAAGGAAGACCTGATCCCCGAGAAGAGCGACCGCTTCGTGTTCAAGCTGGCGCCGTACCTCGCGTTCGTGCCCGCCTTCCTGGTGTGGAGCGTCATCCCGTTGGGCGGCGACTTCAGCGGCGGCAAGGACGGCACCATCAAGATCGGCTCCTACGTCACCAAGATGCAGCTGGCCGATCCGCCCATCGGTGTACTCCTTCTGCTCGCGCTCAGCAGCATCGCGGTCTACGGCATCATGCTCGCCGGCTGGAGCTCGGGTTCGAAGTACCCGCTGCTCGGTTCGGTGCGTGCGTCGGCACAGATGGTCAGCTACGAGGCCGCCCTCGGCCTCAGCCTGGCCACGGTCATCCTCGTGGCGGGCACGCTCAGCACCAGCGGCATCGTGTTCGCCCAGTCGAGCTTCACCAAGTGGCACGTGGTGGCCACTGGGGTGGTGCCGTTCCTGATCTTCCTCATCGCCGCCACCGCCGAGCTCAACCGGCCGCCGTTCGACCTCGTCGAGGCCGAACAGGAACTGGTGGGTGGCTTCAACACCGAGTACTCGAGCATCCGCTTCGCGCTCTTCTTCCTCGCCGAGTTCATGAACACCATCACCATGAGCGGCGTCATCGTCACGTTGTTCTTCGGTGGCCCTCAGCCGCTGCCGATCGCCGGGAACGACAACATCCTGTCGTTCCTCGGGCCGTTCTCGGGCACGGTCTGGTTCCTGCTGAAGGTGCTCGTGTTCCTGTACATGTACGTGTGGTTCCGAGCCACCTTGCCTCGCCTGCGCTACGACCAGCTGATGAACCTCGGCTGGAAGCTGATGATCCCGCTCGCGCTCGGGTGGTTCATGCTGCTGGCCGCGTTCCGCGTCGGCCAGGACCACGGCTGGAACCGTGCCGTCGTCGGCGTGGTGTGCATCGTGGTCATGGCCGCATGCGCGTGGCTCCTGTCGCTCGCCTCGAAGGTCAGTGCCCGTAACCGTGAACGAGAGGGGGCGATGTTCTGATGGGATACCTCGACGGATTCCTCGTCACGATCAAGCAGCACCGCATCTTCGGTGGAGATCGCGTCACCACCCCGTACTCGGGTGGGCGTGTCGCCAAGAAGGGCAAGAACGTCGAAGGGCGCGACGAGAAGATCGCCAAGCCCGAGCGGCTGCACGGCCGCCACGTCCTCAATCGCTACGAGGACGGCATGGAGAAGTGCATCGGCTGCGAGCTGTGCGCCGGTGTGTGCCCCGCCAAGTGCATCTACGTGCGCGGCGCCGACAACGATCCGCAGGAGCCCACATCGCCGGGCGAGCGTTTCGGCTTCGTCTACGAGATCAACTACCTGCGCTGTATCCACTGCGACATGTGTGTGGAGGCGTGCCCCACCGAGGCCATCACCGAGAGCAAGCTCTTCGAGTTCAGCTTCACCAACCGCAAGGATGCCGTCTACACGAAGGCGGAACTGCTGGTGGGCGACGACGGCAAGCCGAAGCAGCTCCCGTGGGAGGACTGGCGTGAGGGCGAAGACCTCCTCACCAGTGGCTGGATGCGCGCCACCGCTGCCAGCGGCGACGCCGACTTCGTCGGTGAGGTCGGTTGGAGCGGCGAACTCGGCTACGGCGTGCGTGCGGCCGAGCCGCCGCAAGCGCAGGCCGACACCCCCAAGACCGTGAAGTCGGTGACCCGCTGATGGAACTGTTCGTCTTCATCGTGGCCGGTGCCATGGTGCTCGGGGGCGCCGTCGGCGTCATCCTCTCCAAGCACCCGGTGCACGCGGCGCTCAGCCTCATCCTCACCCTGTTCGGGGTGGCGGTGCTGTTCGTGGCGCAGCAGGCCAACTTCCTGGCGGCGGTGCAGGTCATCGTCTACGCCGGCGCCATCGTCGTGCTGTTCCTGTTCGTCATCATGTTGCTCGGCGTGGACAACGCGGAGAACCTGCGCATCGAACCGTTCCGCATCCAGCGGCCCCTCGCGGCCGTGGTCGGTGCGGGCATCTTCGGTCTCGTGGTGGCCGCCATCATCGTGTCCCGCGAGGCCGAGACCGCCGTGCGCGGCGACGGCCTCGAGGTCACCGGCGCCGATGGTGCACCACTGCACGACGGCAACATCAAGGCCCTCGCCCGCGACCTGTTCAGCGGCCACGTGCTCGCGTTCGAGCTCACGTCGGTGCTGCTGGTCATCGCCGTCGTCGGCACCGTGATGTTGGCCCGCAAGCCACGCAAGGGCGATTTCGACGGGAGCGCCTCGTGATCGCTGCCATCGTCCCGACGCCCACGTGGTACCTCATCCTCGCGGCGATGCTCTTCTCCATCGGTGTGGTCGGTGTGCTCGTGCGCCGCAACCCGCTGGTGTTGTTCATGTGCATCGAACTGATGCTCAACGCGGTGAACCTCACGTTCGTCGCGACGGCCAAGAAGCTCGGCGACATCGGTGGTCAGACCACGGTGTTCTTCGTGATGGTCGTCGCCGCTGCGGAAGTGGTGGTGGGCCTCGGCATCATCGTCGCCATCCTGCGCCGTCGGCCGAACGCCACCACCGACGATCTCGCCGAGTTGAAGGGTTGATGTGATGCTCGACGTCGTCTGGCTCATCCCTGCACTGCCGCTCGTCGGCTTCCTCGTCATCCTGCTGTTCGGCCGCAAGCTGGGCGACCCCGCCTCGGGCTACTTCGCCACCGGCATGGTGGCGGCAGCGTTCGTGGTCACCGTGGGCGTCTTCGCCGATCTCATGTCGCTGGATGCGGAGGCCCGCACCGAGCAGGTGCAGACACTGTTCTCGTGGGTCACCGTCGGGGGGTTGAAGATCGACCTGGCGTTCCTCGCGGATCCGCTCAGCATCACGATGTGTCTGTTCGTCACCGGCATCGGTGCGCTCATCCACCTCTACGCCGTCGGCTACATGCACGGCGACAGTCGGTTCAGCAAGTTCTTCCTGTACCTCAACCTGTTCGCCTTCAGCATGCTCATGCTGGTGCTCGGCTCGAACATGCTCGTCACCTTCCTGGGCTGGGAAGGGGTGGGCACCTGCTCGTACCTCCTCATCAGCTTCTGGCACGAGAAGGAGAGCGCGGCCACCGCCGGCAAGAAGGCGTTCGTCACCAACCGCGTCGGCGACTGGGGCTTCATGATGGCGATGTTCTTCGCCTTCTGGGCCGTCGGTTCGCTCGACTACCTGCACATCAACGAGGCCGCGGGCACCCTGTCGGGCACCACCGCCACGGCCATCGCGCTGTTCGCCTTCATCGGCGCCTGCGGCAAGAGCGCGCAGTTGCCGCTGTACCTGTGGTTGCCCGATGCGATGGAAGGCCCCACTCCGGTGTCGGCCCTCATCCACGCGGCCACGATGGTCACCGCCGGCGTGTACCTGATGTGCCGCATCAGCCCCGTCCTCGAGGTCTCGGCCAGCTACGCCGGCTGGATCATCGCCATCGTCGGTGTGGCGACGGCGCTGTTCGCCGCGACGGTCGCCGTGTCGCAGAACGACATCAAAAAGGTGTTGGCGTACTCCACGGTGAGCCAACTCGGGTACATGTTCCTGGACGTCGGTTCGGGCGCGTACGTCGCCGCCATCTTCCACATGGTCACGCATGCGTTCTTCAAGGCCCTGTTGTTCCTCGGCAGCGGATCGGTCATCCACGGCATGCATCACGAGCAGGACATGCGCCGCATGGGTGCGCTGCGCGTGCTGATGCCCATCACGTTCGGCACCTTCATCGTCGGCTGGCTCGCCATCGCCGGTGTGCCCCCGTTCTCCGGGTTCTGGAGCAAGGACGACATCCTGCTGGCGGCGTTCGACAAGAGCCCCATCCTGTGGGTGGTGGGCCTCGTCACGGCACTGCTCACGGCCTTCTACATGACCCGCCAGGTGATCATGGTGTTCTACGGCGAAGCCCGCTGGCACGACGCTCATGAGGAGCACGGTGCGCATGGTGATCTCGAGCCGCACGAGAGCCCGTGGATGATGGTGGTCCCGCTCGTGGTGCTCGCGGTGCTGTCGTTCGCCGGCGGCTTCATCAACCTGCCGTTCTCGGAGGAGACCGAGAAGCTGGCCGTGTGGCTCGAGCCCGTGGTCGGGGTCCACCACTCCGACACCGCCAAGCTGCCCCTCGCGCTGGTGGCCATCGCCATGGGCCTCATCGGCATCGCCGGTGCGTACGCGATCTACTACTTCAAGAAGGCGAAGCCCGTCGAGCCGAAGATCCTGGCCGACGCCTGGGGCTACGACCGTGCGGTCAGCGCCTTCATGGGCGGTCCGGGTCGCACGGCCTTCGAAGGTGTCGCCTGGGCCGACTCGCACATCATCGATGGTGCGGTCACGGGCACCGGTTCGCTCGTGCAGGGCGCAGCCGGGCAGGCCCGGAAGGTGCAGAGCGGCAACCTTCGCAACTATGCCGCCGCGGTCGGAGTCGGAGTCGTGTTGTTGCTCATCTGGTTCGTGGTCGGTCGGGGGATCCTCTGATGGACTTCCCCATCCTCACTCTGCTCGTGCTCGTGCCGGTCGCCGGTTCGCTGCTCGTCGCGCTCATCTCCAATCGTCAGCCAGATCTGGTCAAGATCACCGCGTTGCTCAGCAGCGTGCTCACGGCCGGACTGTCCATCTGGGTGCTCACCGCGTTCGAGAAGAACCAGGACGGCTTCCAGCTGGTCAGCCAGCACCCCTGGATCCAGACCTGGGGCATCTCGTGGCATCTCGGCATCGATGGCATCTCCATCTTCCTCGTCGTGCTCACGGGCGTGCTGTTCCCGTTGGTCATCGCCGGCGTCGACCCGCACCGCGACCACAAGCGCTACCTCGCGTGGATGCTGCTGCTCGAGGCTGGGGTCATGGGCAGCTTCGTCAGCCTCGACCTCTTCCTCTTCTTCGTGTTCTTCGAGATCGTCCTCGTGCCGATGTACTTCCTCATCGGCGGCTGGGGCTACGACGATCGCGTGTATGCGGCCACGAAGTTCTTCCTGTTCACCATGGTGGGCTCGGCGTTCATGCTCGTCGGCATCATCGCCACGGCGGTGCTGGCCAAGGCCGACAACGGCAACGTCACCTTCGACCTGGTGAAGATCGCCGAGAACGCGACCTTCGCGGCCAGTACCGGCCGGTGGCTGTTCTTCGCCTTCGCCATCGCGTTCGCCGTGAAGGTGCCACTGTTCCCACTGCACACCTGGCTGCCCGACGCGCACACGCAAGCGCCCACCGGTGGCTCGGTCATCCTGGCCGGCGTGCTCCTGAAACTCGGCACGTACGGCCTGCTGCGGTTCGGGGTGTACCTGTTCCCCGAGGCCGCGGTGTGGGCGAGGCCGGTGTTCCTCACGTTGGCCACCATCGGCATTCTGTGGGGCGCCATCGCGGCCACCATGCAGACCGACCTGAAACGACTGGTCGCCTACTCGTCGGTGGCCCACCTGGGCTTCATCGTGCTCGGCACGTTCGCGCTCACCGCCCAGGCCATCACCGGCGGTGTGCTGCAGAACATCAGCCACGGCATCAGCACCGGTGCGTTGTTCCTCCTCGTGGGCATGATCTACGAGCGGCGTCACACCCGCGAAATCGCCAAGCTGAAGGGTCTGCAGAAGGTGGCGCCGGTCTTCGCCGCGGCCTTCATGATCGTCATGCTCTCCAGCATCGGCGTGCCCGGGCTGAACGGCTTCGTCGGTGAGTTCCTGGTGCTCATCGGCTCGTTCGCCACCGCCCGCTGGTGGGTGGTCGTCGCCGCGACCGGCGTCATCCTCGCTGCGCTCTACCTGCTCTGGGCCTACCAGCGCGTGTTCCACGGTGAGCCCGACGACGACAACCGTTCGTTCCCCGAGCTGAAGTGGAAGGAGGGCATGCTGCTGCTGCCCTTCATCGCCATCATCGTGTTCACCGGCGTGTACCCGAAGCCGATGCTCGACCGCATCGAGCCGTCGGTGAACCGGCTCATCGAACACGTCGAGCAGCACTCCACCTGGCAAGCGCCGGTGGTCGAAGAGGGAGAAGGGTGATGGGCGTGTTCGCCGCCGACACGCTGCAGGGCCCCAGCGTCAACTGGTTCGCGCTCAGCCCGCTGCTGGTGATGCTGGGCGGCGCCATGCTGCTGCTGGTGCTCGCCGCGCTCACCCCGGCCTGGCCGAAGCGCTGGTATGCCACGTTCACCGCCGCTGTGGCGATGGGTTCGTTCGCGATGTGCTTCCCGCTCTGGCACCGTCTCGACATCGAGGGCCCCAGCACGCTGGTCGGCGCCGCGATGCACTTCGACAAGACGGCCGTGTGGGTCACCGTCACCATCTCGGTCGCCGTGTTCCTCGCCGCATTGGTCACCGACGACTACCTCCGTCGCGAAGGCCTCGACGGGCCTGAGCTGTACGCCATGTACCTGCTCGCCGCCATCGGTGGTGTCGTCATGGGCAGCGCCAACGACCTCATCGTGCTCTTCCTGGGCATCGAGATCCTGTCGATCGCCCTGTACGTCATGGCTGCCAGCCATCGCAAGCGCATCGAGAGCCAGGAGAGCGGTCTCAAGTACTTCGTGCTCGGCGGCTTCTCGTCGGCCTTCTTCCTGTACGGCGTCGCACTCGTCTACAACGGCACGGGCAGCACCAACTTCGACGCCATCGTCAACTCGGTCAACAGCACCATCCCCTCGGAGAAGGGGCACGAGGCGCTGATGCTCGCCGGCGTGGCCTTCCTGTTGGTGGGTCTGGCCTTCAAGGTGGCTGCGGTGCCGTTCCATTTCTGGACCCCCGACGTGTACCAGGGTGCTCCCACCCCGGTCACCGCGTTCATGGCGTCGGCCGCGAAGGCTGCGGCGTTCGCCGCGATGTTGCGGGTGTTGCTGCTGGCCCTGCCGCACTGGAGCGACGACTATCGCCCGGTCGTGTGGGCCTTGGCCGCGCTGTCGGTGGTGGTCGGTTCCGTGATGGCGGTCGTACAGACCAACGTGAAGCGCATGCTCGCGTTCTCCTCCATCAGCCACGCCGGCTTCATGCTGGTCGGCGTGGAGGCCGCCACGCATCGCGCAGGTCAGCCCGAACCGGGCGATGGTCCGTCATCGGTGCTGCTGTACACGCTCATCTACGCCGTGTTGGTCATCGGCACGTTCGCCGTGGTCACCGCCGTCAGCCGCACCGGCGACGCGGCCACCGACCTCGGGTCGTTCCGTGGACTGGGCAAGAACCGTCCGGTGCTCGCCCTGGCCATGACCGTGCTGCTGCTGGCGCAGGCCGGCGTGCCGCTCACCAGTGGATTCATCGCGAAGTTCGGCGTCATCTGGGCGGCGGTGCAGGAGCGCAGCTACGGCATCGCGGTCGTCGCCATGGTGGCGGCGGTCATCGCGGCCTACCTGTACCTGCGCATCATGATCAGCATGTGGATCGCCGAGCCGGAGTCCGGTGACGGCGGTCGCGAATCCGTGCGCACCCCGGCCTACCTCACCATCGCCATCGCCCTGTCGGTGGGCTTCACCCTGCTGGTGGGCCTGTTCCCCGACTGGCTCATCAGCCTCGCCCCCTGACCGCACCCATGAGGTCGGGCGCGATCCCGCTCGTCCGTGAGAGTTGCCGCGCCCACGGGTTCGCCGTCGCTCACGCGTGAGCGAAATCGCGCCCGCAGCTTCATCCGGCCCGGCGCTGACCGAGGATGATGGCGACGTCGGATATGGCCTCGCCGAGCCCGGTCTCCACCGCGATCTGCGAGAGTCGCGGGACGAGCCAGCCGATGGTGCCGGCCTTTCGATCACGCGTGGTGTCGCGGTGGTGCTCCTCTACGCCGGCGTGCCACGCAGGGTGGTCCACTTCCATGCCCACCCGCCACTCCGGCCAGCCGAAGTCGAGGTGGATGGTGACGCCATTGGGCAGCAGCACCGGGCACTGGGTGATTGGTGCGGGAAGTCGTTGCCGCTCGATCTCGTCGAGCACCCGCATCTCGAGATCGGAGTGCAACGCGGTGCGCCACGCAGGTCGTGATGCGATCACCGCCATCATCGTTCGTGTGCCGGGTCGATTGGGGTGTGCCAGCCGGGCAACGGTGTCGGTGACGGTGCCGAGCGTGCACATCTGCTCGTGCAGCACCTGTTCCATCACGGACCGCGTCCTCGCGACGCCCAGCATGTCGGCCGAGTCGAACAGTGTGCGAGGTGGACTGGTGAGCCGAATGCCGTCAGGGCGTTCGACGACGTCGACCGAATCGATGCGACGGCAACGCCGGACCACCACGCCCGGCAACTCCGGCGAAACCCCGTGTGGAACCAGGATGTAGCGGCCCAGATCGGGCACCTTGCGGAACCCCCAGAGCCGACCCGCCGACGTGAAGGCCACCAGCGCGGCGGGATTCCGTGCGCATGCAGCGGCGTACCGCTGCATGTCGGTGTCAGGGAACTGGAGACTGCGGACGACGCCGGGCATCATGCGCTCGAGCCGTCCGTCACGCACGAGGCGATACACCGTTGCCTCTGACATGCCGAGGCGAACGAGATCGAGGACGGATGCAATCCCGTGATGTGCGCCGAACCAGCGGTCGACCGCTGCATGCCATGCGGGCATGGGGACCTCCCTGTGAGCAGTGTGTCCAGGGGAGGTCGCACGCCGGACGCTATCGGTCGATGGTGGCGTGTCGGCGGGCGGCGACGAGTGCACTGGTGCCAGTGGGCGCGAGCCCGCTCACCAACGAGCGAGTGCGCGCCCGTGGGCGCGGATCGTGTCACCGCTGAGCGGAATCGCGCCCGACCTTCGGGGGTTGTGGGCTGCGGGTGGCGGGGTGGCCGCGTGCCGACGCAGGGGGTCAGAGGTGGTGGACCAGGTCGTCGAACAGGGCTTGCTGCTGCGGGTCGGTGTCGGCGCTGTCCTCGGGGTGCCACTGGGTGGCGACGATCCATCGTGCCGACTCGATCTCGGCGGCGTGAATGATGCCGTCGGCGGTGCGACCGGTGACGTGCAGCCCGTCGCCCACCTGATCGAGGGCCTGATGGTGGACGCAATGGCAAGCGGCGGGCGACTCGGTGCCCATGGCCTTGGCGACACGTGACCCGGCGTCGAGCGACACCTCGGTGTACCGCATCCAGTGTTCCTCGGTGCCGATGTGCTGCACCAGCGTGCCGCCCAGGGCGACGTTGAGCACCTGCATGCCGCGGCAGATCGCGAGCATCGGCACGTCAGCGTCCAACGCCGCGCGCACGACTGCGAGTTCCACCTCGTCGTGTTCGGCGACGATGCCGTACAACTGCTCGGCCGACGGTTCCTGCCCGTAGTGGCGCGGGTCGACGTCGCCGCCTCCATGCAGCACCACGCCGTCGACACGGCTCAGAAGATTCGGCACGTCGTCGACCAGCGACAGGATGGGTGGCAGCATCAGCGGCGTCCCACCCGCGCGAGCGACGGCGTGGAAGTAGCGGCGACCCGCGGCGAACGGCTCGCCACGCACGCCCTTGGCCTCGGGTGAGAGGCGACCGACGATGAGGACCAGCGGATTCACGGGCTCAGCCTAGGCACCGGCGGCTGCGGCGCGAGCGGCAGCGCGGCGCACCAGCTCGTCGTAGATGGCCTGTTGCTGCGGCTTGTGCGTGGCGGTGTCCTCGGGGTGCCACTGCGCGCCGACCACCCACGACGCGGTGGGGAGCTCGACTGCCTCCAACTGACCGTCGGGTGACCATCCGCAGGCCACCAGCGGCTCGGCCAGATCGCCAAGACCCTGATGGTGTACCGAGTGACAGTGCTCGAGATCGGTGGTGCCGGCGGCGAGCGCGAGCTTGCACCCTTCGGTGAGTTGCACGCTGTGCTCGCGCATCCAGTGGTCGCTGTTGCCGATGTCCTGCACCAGCGTGCCCCCGAGGGCGACGTTGAGGACTTGCATACCGCGGCACAGGGCCAGCATCGGCAGATCGAGGTCGATGGCGGCCAGGCACACGGCGATGTCGAGGTCGTCGTGCGCGGCCACGATGCCGTAGAGCGTGTCGTCGTCGGGCTCGGCGCCGTACCGCCGGGGATCTACGTCGCCGCCACCGGGTAGGAGCACGCCGTCGAAGTGTTGCAGCACGGTTCGTGCGTTGGCGGCGAGCTCCTTGATGGGCGGCACCAGCACGGGCACCCCGCCGGCGCGGGCGACGGCCCGGCTGTACGGCTGGCTGCTGCTGAATGCGTCGCGCTTGCCCTCGTCGGAGAACGAGAGCGTGCGGGCGCAGAGCGCGATGAGGGGCGGTGGCTGGCTCATTGCCCCTCATTCTGGCTGGCATTCCGACCGGTGGGCGAACGCCCGCTAGCGTCGATCGGCGTGTCCGACATGCTCACGCTCCGCAACCCCGCCACCGAAGAGGTCATCTGCGAACTGCCCCACGCCAGTGTGGCCGACGCAGATGCCGCGATCGAGAAGGCCAAGGCCGCCTCTCCCGCCTGGAAGGCGATGGCTCCGGCCGATCGCAGCAAGGTGATGCGCCGCTTCGCCGACACGGTGGCAGCACACGTCGACGAGCTCGCGTTGCTCGAGACGCAGAACATGGGCATGCCCATCGGCAGCTCCCGTTGGTGCGCCAACGCGGTCAGCGACGTGTTGCACTACTTCGCTGGCGCGGTCGAGAAGCACACCGGTTCGTCCATCCCGGTGGCTGGTGGCATCGACGTCACGTTCCACGAGCCCCTCGGCGTCGTCGGTCTCATCACGCCGTGGAACTTCCCCATGCTGATGGCGTCGTGGAAGATCGGCCCGGCGTTGGCGGCGGGCAACACGGCCGTGCTGAAGCCCGCCGAGATCACGCCGCTCACCTCCATCCGCATCGGCGAACTGGCGCTCGAGGCGGGCATCCCCGAAGGTGTGCTCAACGTCGTCGTCGGACCTGGTCGCACCGTGGGGCAGCGCCTGGTGGATCACCCCGACGTGCGCAAGGTGGCGTTCACCGGTTCCACCGAAGTGGGCAAGCAGCTCATGCGCGGCTGCGCGGATCAGGTGAAGCGGCTCACGCTCGAGCTCGGCGGCAAGAGCGCGAACATCGTCTTCGCCGATGCGGACCTCGAGAAGGCGGCGGCCAACGCACCTGGCGCGGTGTTCGACAACTCGGGGCAGGACTGCTGCTCGCGCAGCCGAGTGCTCGTGCAGCGCAGCGTGTTCGACCGGTTCATGGAGCTGTTCATCGATGCGGCGAAGGCGTTCACCGTGGGCGACCCGATGGATCCGTCCACGGCGATGGGCCCGCTCGTCACCGCCGGTCACCTCGCCGCGGTGCGCCGCTACAGCGAAGGCCTCGAAACCGTGTTCACCGGTGAGGCCCCCGACGGCCCGGGCTACTGGCACCCCGTGATGATCGCCACGCCGACGTACGACGACCCGGTCTGTCACGAGGAGATCTTCGGTCCGGTGGCCGTGGTCATCCCGTTCGACGACGAAGCCGATGCCATTCGCATCTGCAACGACAGCATCTATGGCCTGTCGGGGTCTGTCTGGACCCAGGACGGGGCGAAGGCCATCCGCGTCGTGCGGGCGATGGAGGCCGGCACGTTGAGCGTGAACTCGAACTCGTCGGTGCGCTACAGCACGCCGTTCGGTGGCTTCAAGCAGAGCGGACTCGGCCGCGAGCACAGCATGCACGTGCTCGACCACTACTCCGAGCTGAAGAACGTCTTCTTCGCCACCTGAGCACCGGTACGGTACGAACGATGCGCGCCCTCACCATCTGCAACGCGAACGACGCCGACACCGGCTTCATCGGCGACCGCTTCCGCGAACACGGCTACTCCTTCGACGAATGCCATCGCGAATCCGTCGACGAGTGGCCCGCGCTCGACGGACACGAGTTGATCCTGCTGCTCGGCAGCGAGTGGAGCGTGTACTGGCCG
Source organism: Actinomycetota bacterium (assembly GCA_016213625.1). Classification (GTDB taxonomy): domain Bacteria; phylum Actinomycetota; class Acidimicrobiia; order Acidimicrobiales; family Ilumatobacteraceae; genus UBA668. The sequence goes on along the minus strand of JACQZZ010000067.1, from coordinate 2,190 downwards.
GAGGTGGCCGACAAGGTGCAGGCGGAGGTCGCGCTCCTGCAGGAGGCGCAGCGGCGCGACATCCCCGTGTTCGGCATCTGCTTCGGGAATCAGGTCATGGCCCACGCGTTCGGTGGGTCCGTGCTGAAGGCCGAGATCGTCGAGATCGGTTGGCAGGACATCGAGACCGACATCCCCGATGTCATCGCTCCCGGTCCGTGGATGGAGTGGCACTACGACGTCGTCACCGTGCCGCCGGGGGCCATGGAACTGGCTCGCACGGCATCGGGTCCGCAGGCGTGGCACCTGGGTCGGATGTTCTGCACGCAGTTCCATCCCGAGGTGCACGAGGGCGTCATCCGGCGTTGGGCCACCGGTTTCGGCGCTGACGAACTGAGGCGCATCGGCAGCAGCCCCGAGGAGCTCATCGCCACCACGCAAGCCTCGGTCGGTGCGAGCAGGGTGAACGCCGAGCGTTTGGTCGACTGGTTCGTCGACACCATCGTCCAGCGACCGTCCGAGTTCGTGCAAGACTCTCGCTAACCGGTCGCGCGCAGGGGGTGTGGCGAGGCCGGCCATCCCGTACTTCGAGCCACAAGGGGGTCGTCGTGGATCATTCCCACGATGCCGACCGCGAGCATCTGCACAGCCTGGGTTACGCCCAGGAGCTGCATCGCGGCATGTCCACGTTCAGCAACTTCGCCATCAGCTTCTCGATCATCTCGATCCTGGCCGGCGGCATGACGAGCTTCTGGCTCGGCATGGTCACCGGCGGACCGCGAGTGATCACGCTGGGGTGGATCATCGTCGGGTTCTTCGCATTGCTCGTGGGCATGGCGATGGGCGAGATCTGCTCGGCCTACCCGACAGCGGGTGGCCTCTACTACTGGTCGGCGAAGCTGGCCAGGAAGAACCAGGCCCGGTGGTCGTGGTTCACGGGCTACTTCAACCTCCTCGGACAGATCGGCGTCATCGCCAGCGTGGACTACGCGCTCGCGATCTTCATCGGCTACTTCATCCGAATGTTCAGCGACAGCTTCCATCTGGGTGTCGGCAACATCTTCATCATCTTCCTCATCGTGCTGGTGGTGCACGGAGCACTCAACACCTTCAGCATCAGCCTGGTGAAGATCTTCGGCGACATCAGCGTGTGGTGGCACGTGGCCGGCGTGGTCGTCATCGCCGGCATCCTGTTCATCGCACCGAGCAACCGTCGCGGCCTCGGTGGCGTGTTCGACGAGGCTCCTCCCGGACTCACCGGCTGGACCGGCGGCGCGTTCGTCACCGTGTACCTGTTCGCGCTGGGCCTCTTGCTGGCGCAGTACACCATCACTGGTTTCGACGCATCCGCGCACGTGAGTGAGGAGACCGTCGGTGCGCGCACGGAGGCGCCGAAGGCCATCGTTCGTTCCATCTACATCTCGGCCATCGCTGCGTTGGTGATGAACGTGGCGATGATCGCAGCGTTGCCGAAGAAGGGTGACGACTCGTACGCCGGTCTCATCTTCGGCGACGCCAACGACCCGTTCCTGGTGAACGCCGCACCTCGCGTCATCTCGGCGGCGGTCGGCACCGGTGCCGCCAAGCTCATCATCTTCATCGCCATCGTCGGCCAGTTCTTCTGCGGCCTCGCGTCGGTCACGGCCAACAGCCGAATGATCTACGCGTTCAGTCGTGACGGCGCACTGCCGGGTTCGAAGATCTGGCACAAGATCAACCCCAAGACCCGCACGCCAACCAACTCCGTGTGGCTGGGCGTCGGACTCTCGGCGATCGTCGGGGCATCCTCGCTGATCGTGAAGGGCACCGGTGCGGGTCGGTACTCGACGGCCTTCTTCGCGATGACCGGCATCTGCGTGATCGGCCTGTACATCTCGTACTCCATTCCGATCTACCTCCGCCTGACCAACCCCGACTTCCAAGTCGGCCCGTGGAACCTCAAGGGTCGGCACAAGCTCGTCGGGTGGACCTCGTTGGTCTGGATCGGCTTCATCACCGTGCTGTTCGTCGCTCCGGTGTTCTGGCCGTTCTGGAAGCCGTGGGGCTCGGAGAACCTGTTCTTCGACGACGGCGAGGGCAACACCTTCTACAAGTTGAACAACTTCAACTTCACCGGACCACTGATCATCCTCTCCGCGGTGGTGATCGCGCTGTACTGGCACTTCAGCGGCAAGAAGTGGTTCACCGGTCCCAAGGTGCAGGGCACGCCCG
>JACQZZ010000066.1 GCA_016213625.1 Actinomycetota bacterium | reverse complement strand
GGCATCCTCGACAACGAGCGCGCCACCAAGATCAGCGGTGCGATGTTCACGATGCAGCGCGGTGCCGGCGCCACGCTCGCCCGAGCACTCTGCCAGTACGCGCTCGACATGAACGCCGATGCGTTCGAGGAGATCCGTCCCCCGTCGCTGGTCACCACGGCCACGCTCACCGCCACCGGTCAGCTGCCCAAGTTCGCCGACGACGCATATGCCATCGAGCGCGACGACCTGTGGGCCATCCCCACGGCGGAGGTGCCGCTCACCAGCATCTATGCCGGCGAGGTGCTCGATGAAGCCGTCCTGCCCAAGCGGATGATGGCGCACACGTCGTGCTATCGCCGCGAGGCCGGCTCGGCCGGCCGCGACACGCGCGGCATGCTGCGCGCCCACGAGTTCGACAAGGTCGAGATCCTGGCCGTCACCACGCCCGAGCAGGGTCCGGCCATGCTGCAGGAGATCGTGGATCGCGCCGAACGGCTGATCAACGGGCTCGGACTGCCCTACCGCATCATCGAGATCTGCACCGGCGACATGGGGCAGAGCCATCACCGCAGCTTCGACATCGAGGTGTACGCGCCGGGATGCGACAACTGGCTCGAGGTCAGCTCGTGCAGCTGGTTCAGCGACTATCAGGCCCGCCGCGGCGACATCCGGTTCAAGAAGGTCGGCGAGAGGGGCACCACCATCGCCAACACGCTGAACGGCTCGGCCCTCGCCGTGCCGCGCGTGTGGGCGGCCATCGTCGAGAACTACCGCCAGCCCGACGGCAGCGTCGTGATTCCTGAGGCGCTGCGTCCGTACATGCGCGGCATGGAAGTGATCACCGCGTCATGACCGACCCTGCAGCGCACGACCCCGCCGACATCGCGTCGCGGCGGAAGGACTACGAGACGGCCGGACTCGACCTTCCCGACGTCGTGGCGGATCCGATGGCGCAATGGCATCGGTGGTACGCCGAGGCCAGCGAGTCCGGTTGCGTCGAGCCCAATGCGTTCGTGCTCGGCACCGTCGACCCCGCCGGCTGGCCGCACTCGCGCTACCTGCTGGTACGCGGCGCCGACGAACGCGGGTTCACGTTCTTCACCAACTACCGGTCGGCGAAGAGCGACCAGCTCACCTCCGAACCGCGGGCGTCGATGCTGTTCACCTGGTTGCAGCTGCATCGACAGGTGCGAGTGGTCGGCCATGTCGAGCGAGTGCCCGAGGAGGAGAGCGATGAGTACTTCGCCTCCCGCCCTCGCGGGTCGCAGGTCGGTGCGTGGTCGTCGCCGCAGTCGCAGCCGATTCCCGATCGCGAGTGGCTCGAACAGCGGGTGGAGCAGATGGCGGCCACCTTCGGTGACGCCGAAGTGGCTCGGCCCGCCTTCTGGGGTGGCTGGTTGCTGCGGCCGGTGGCGTACGAGTTCTGGCAGGGCCGCCCCAGCCGATTGCACGATCGCCTTCGGTACACCTTGCTCGGAGCCGACGACGGCTCCGGTGGAGTGGCAGAGGGTGACTCGTGGGAGATCGAGCGCCTGGCTCCCTGACCGAACCACCGTGACGCCGGCCGTTTCGGCGCTTTCGATGCGGTCTGGTCAGCGCCGGAACGTGACAAGGCGCGTCTGGAGCTGACCAGAACGACGGGATGGGCGAGCCGAATGCTCCCCGAGCCGGTCAGATGCTCCAGGCGCGTGCCGCTGCCGCGAGGCCGTCGATGAGCGCTCGCATGTGCGGCACCATGTCGCCGCCCTGCCAGTCCTTCCAGATGGGACTCTTGCCGCGAATGCGGGGCGGCAGCTCGATCTGCACGCCCTGGAGCGGCGGCAGGTTCACCGGGTTCTTCTCATGCAACCCGCGCAGCTCTCGGGGCATGTGGCGCAGCGTGGTCTCCACCGTGTACTGCGGCAGCACCGGCCGTAGGTGACCGGCCACGTGTTCGGCGAAGTCGCGGTTCTGGCCGCCGAGCAGCAGCGTGGTCCACATGCCGTCGCGGCCATACCCGTGCACGGTGACCACCACCTTCACGTGGTCGATGAACGACTGCAGCGTGGGCGACTCGTCAGGTGACACCTTGTGCGACGGGATGTGCCAGCGAAGGTCCTCCGGCTGCAGCACGCCGTAGTAGCTGGCATCGCTGGCCTCTGCCGCGTGTCGTGCGATGACATCGGTCATCTCCTCGAGTGCTCCGCCGTGGTATGCCATGAAGCCCACCGGGCCGCGCAGCTCACAGACTTCGCGGACGCCAGGCGACTGCAGCAGGGAACGGAACGATGCGTGGGTCATTCGGGGTTGGCCGCGCGGCGCTTCACCACGATGGAGAAGGCGACGGCACCCACAATGATGACCGATGCGAACACCACCACGAGCGTCTGGTGGGTCTGCACCCATCGACTCAGCTCCTCCTGCCACGACACGGCACCCGTGACCACGCCACTGTCCTTGTCGGTGATGTCGCTGTACCAGTACCACGTGAGGTAGAGGCCGGTGAGCAACACGAACACGCCAGCCACGTACTCGAACCAGGCCATGCCCTTGCGCAACGCCTTCAACATGGCGGTGTTGGCCAACGCGAGCGTGACGGTGAGACCGGTGACCAGCAGCGCCATGCCCAGGCCGTACAGCATGATCGCGGCGAGTCCGATGGCGATGCCGTCCGCCGACAGCGCACCGAGCACGACGCCGAGGAACAACCCGATGGTGCACCCGATGGAGGCCACGGCGTAGGCCACGCCGAACACGAACATGCTGAGCACCGACCGGTCGCGCTGGCCGACGTCGAGCTTCGGTGTGGTGAACGGCAGCTTGTAGCCGAACAGCATCGCGATGCCGAGGATGACGAGCAGGACGCCGATGACCAGCGAGATGTACGGCGACTTCTCGATGAACCAGTTGGTGGACCACTTGGTGATGACCCCGATGACGAGGAACACCGACATGAACCCCGCCGACACCGACAGGCCGACGGCGAGGGCGCGGCTGACGGACGTCTTCTCGGCGCCGGGCCGAAGGTTCTCCATCCCGAGGAAGTAGAGGAGATAGGTGGGGAGCAGCACGAACCCGCACGGGTTGATGGCGGCGAGGAGGCCAGCGGTGAACGACGTGGCGAGGCGGGCGTCGAGGGCCAGGATCACAGCAGCTCGCTCTCGATGATGGAGGCGAGCTTCGCCTCGTCGAGTTGCCCGGTCTGTTGCACGATGGTGCCGTCGGCGGCCACGAACAACGTGACGGGGAACGCGGCGATGCCGACCTCGCTGATGAATGCGCCGTTGCCGTCGTAGAGCAGTTCGTACTGCACGCCCTTGTCGCGGGCGAACGACTCCTCGTGGTCGCTGGGGGGCAGGTACGACACACCCACGAACCGAACGGTCTCGCCGAACTGCTGGTGCGCAGCGGCGAAGTCGGGGAGCTCCTTCTTGCACGGGCCACACGTGGAGCCCCACACGTTGATGACCAACGGCCGACCCAGCAGATCGGCGGTGGAGACGTCGTCGCCGTTCAGGGTCTGCACCGCGACCGTGGGCAACGTGGCGCCCTCGACCGCAGCGTTGGTCCCGATGCCCGGCGGGGCGATGGTGACATCGGTGTCGATGTTCTGGGTGTCGGCGTGGTCATCACCGTTGGCGGCGATCGCCCAGATGATGCCGGCGGACACGACGGCGGACACCACGAGGGAGCCGACGAGCAGTCGCTTGCGCACCTTCACTCTGCCCACGTTATCGGTGCTGTCGGGCGGGGACCCAGCGGCCTCCTGCCATCGTCCGGGGGACGACGACGGCAGGAGGCCTGGGGACACAGCCGAAGGGTCGCGTGTGCGTTGCCTCCGGCCGGTTGATCAGGCCACGCGGTGGTCGCGGACGTAGTGCGGGGGGAGGGGCACTTCGTCGATGACGACCGCGGGGCGGGGGTGCTTGGGTGGACGGCCACGGGGGCGCTTGTTGACCACGATCCGGCCGTTCTCGATGAGCTCGCCACCCCATACACCCCAGGGTTCCGCTCGCTCGACGGCGCCATCGCGGCACGTCTCGGCCAGTGCGCACTTGCCGCAGATGGCCTTGGCGCGAGCGATGTCGAGGGGGACGTCGGAGAAGAACAGGTGGGTGAGGGTGCCATTGCCATCGGCGCAGCGCGGCGTGAGGACGCGTGCGGCGATGGGCTCGACGAGCTCGTCGAACGTGGTCTGGATGTCCGTGTCGTTCAGGGTCATCGTGTCGTTCAGGGTCGTGCTGTCGTTCAGGGTGTACATGTCGGGTGTTCCTCTCGGACGCAGAAGGAAGGAGGTGGAAAAAACGGAAAGGCCGCCGGGATCTGTGATCCCGACGGCCTGGAGGGCGATTCGACGTGGTCTACGTCGGAACCTTTTCCAGGTGTCGGGCAGTGCGCTTGGTAGCGGTGGTAGCGGTGTCGAGGCCGGCCATATTCGCCACATTGCGCCACTGGAAGCCGATACCGGAGACCGCACACGCGTACGGACGCGCGGCAGCGGCCACCGGGGCCAGATGCTGTGCGAAGACCGTGCGTTCCATCGGTTCCGAATCCTTCCTTGGGTCGTCGACGTGGCGCTGGTTGCGACACATCGCTTGAAAGGCAACCACGTTCGGCGCAGACGCGCAACTGATTTATTCTGAAATCGTGTTCGAACTCGTGGAACCGACGTCGCGCGGCCGACTCTTCGACGGCGCGACGGTGGTCCGCCTCGGTGATTCGTCGCCAGGAGGACGTGCCCGGCTCGACGCCATCGCCCGCCTGCTGCAGGACGTCAGCGACGACGACGCGAGGGCCGCAGGTTTCGGGGACTACACGTGGGTGGTGCGCCGCACGGTCATCGCCGTGCACCAGTTCCCGGTGTACCTGGAGGCCTTGTCGCTGCGCACGTGGTGTGCGGGTTTCGGCGCCGCGTTCGCCGAGCGTCGCATCACCGTGCGCGGCGATCGAGGTGGCCATCTCGAGTCGGCCACCACGTGGGTGCACCTCGATGCGTCGTCGATGCGCCCGGCGCGCATGCCGCAGGCGTTCCTCCACGTGTTCGGCCCGTCCGCCGATGGCCGCACGGTGTCGGCCAAGCCTCGACTGGCGCCGTCACCCGACGGGGAGGGCACGCCCTGGCCCCTGCGCTTCACCGACTTCGACGTGCTCGAGCACGTGAACAATGCGGTCTACTTCGCTCCGGTCGAGGAAGCGCTCGCCCGCCGACGGTCGCTCCGAGCGCCGATGACGGTGGTGGTGGAACACGGCGACCCCATCGAACGCGATGGCGCCGTTCGCTGGGTCGAGCGCGACCGAGCCGACGGTGGCGTCGACGGGTGGCTCGTCGGTGACGCCGGGCGTCAGTTCGCGGCGGTGTCGGTGGTGCCCGGCGCCTGAGGCGCGGCCTCGGGCGTGGCGACGGGCACGAACACGTGCTCGCGGTAATGGCGCAACTCGATGACGCTCTCGCGGATGTCGTCGAGGGCGCGGTGCGTGCCCTGCTTGTTGCGGATGCTGTTCAGCACCTGCGGGTACCACCGACGGACGAGCTCCTTCACGCTGCTGACGTCGACGCTGCGATAGTGCAGGTACTGCTCGATCTCGGGCAGGTACGCGTCGAGGAACCGACGGTCCATCCCGATGCTGTTGCCGCACAACGGCACGCTGCGCGCCTGCGGCACGTGCTGCTGGATGAACGCGAGCGTCTGTGCACCGGCGTCCTCGAGCGTGATGGTGGAGGCGCGGATCTGGTCCAGCAGGCCGCTCTTGGTGTGCATCTCGACGACCACCGGCTCCATCACCGCGAGTTGCTCCTCGGTGGCGTGGACGACCAGATCGGGCCCCTCCGCGACGATGTTCAGGTCGTCATCGGTGACCAGTGTCGCGATCTCGACGATCACGTTCTTCGCCGGGTCGAGCCCGGTCATCTCGAGGTCCATCCACACCAGCACGTGATGGAGGTTAGGCGACGGATACGGTTCCGCCCGTATGGCCGACAACGAGATCCCCATCAAGCCCGCCGCCACCGTCATGCTGCTGCGCGACACGGCCGGTGGGTTGGAGGTGTTCATGCTCCGCCGCACCAACGCCGCGGCGTTCGCCGGCGGCATGTACGTGTTTCCCGGCGGCAAGGTCGACCCCGCCGACGGCGAGGGCGACGAGGCGTTCGTGGTGGCGGCGATCCGCGAGTGCTACGAGGAGTGTGGCGTGCTGTTGGCCGTCGACGAGGCGGGAAAGATGGTCGACGACGGCCATCCCGCGCTCGCCCATCGGGCCGGGGTGTACGAGGGCACGGTCGACGTTCGTGCCCTGGCGGCCGATCATGGCCTGCGGCTGCTCACCGACGCCCTGCCGTGGGTCAGCCACTGGATCACACCGAAGGGCGAGACCACCCGTCGCTTCGACACGCGGTTCTTCGTCGCGGCCAGCCCCGCGGGCCAGAGCTCGCATCACGACGACAACGAGACCGTGGCCAGCATGTGGGTGCGTCCGGCTGACGCGCTCGAACGGTTCCGGTCGGGCGAGCTGCAGCTGATGCCCCCCACGGTGGCGAACCTGCAGTTCCTGGGCGAACACCCGACGGTGGAGGCCGCGATGGCCGCCAGTTGGGCCGTGGGCACACCGCCCTGCGTGCTGCCGAAGATCAAGATGGTCGATGGGCGCATGGCAGGCATCGCCATGCCCGGTGACGCCGACTACGACTCGCTGGACTGAACCGCATCGTTGGCGGCGAGGGCGGCATCCTTCGCGGCGAGCGCGTCCTCGACGAGGTGCAACATGCGCGCGCTGCAACCTGCCATGTTGGTGGGCGGCGCGATGTCGTCGACGATGCGAGCAGCGATGGTTCGGAACACCCCGGCCGCGGCGCCCGTGCCGTCGAGCGCCACGGGCGTGCCCGCGTCGCCGCCTGCCGACACCGCCGGTTCCAACGGCACCTGACCCAGCAACGGCACACCGATCTGGTCGGCCAGCGCCTGACCGCCACCTTCGCCGAACAGCGCGTACGACTCGCCGTGCTCGCAGGTGAACGAGCTCATGTTCTCGATGACACCACTGACGCGCAGGAAGCTGCGCCGGGCCATGTCGGCCGCGCGTGCCGCCACCTTCTGCGCCGCGAGGGCCGGAGTGGTGACGATGAGCAGGTCGGTGCGCGGCAGCATGCGGGCGAGTCCCATCTGCACGTCGCCGGTGCCGGGCGGCATGTCGATGAACAGGTAGTCGAGCTCGCCCCAGTGCACGTCGCGCAGGAACTGCTCGACCGCCTTGGTGAGCATGAGCCCGCGCCACATGAGCGCGGTGTCCTCGCCGACCAGGAAGCCGGTGCTGACCACCTTCAAGGTGCCCTGGGTGAGGCCACGGCCGACGGTGATCTCGTTGGGGATGATCTTCGGCTTGTCGCTGCCCGCCACCGGGAGGGCCTCGAGCGGTTCGTCGATGCCCAACAGGCGGGGGACCGAGAAGCCCCAGATGTCGGCATCGAGCACGCCGACGATGAACCCCTGCGCGGCGACGGCGGCCGCCAGGTTCACGGTGACGGAGCTCTTGCCCACGCCACCCTTGCCGCTGGCCACGGCCAGTACCCGGCAGGTCTGCGGGATCTCGGTGTCGGGTGCGTGTTCGCGTGCGTTCCAGCGGGCCTTCAGCATGACCTCGCTGCGCTCCTCGCTGTTCATCTCGCCCCACTCGATGTGCACGTCGGTGACGGCCGGGTGGACGGCCACGCGGCTCTCGACGTCCTTCTTGATCTGGGCGCGAAGCGGGCAGCCGCCGATGGTGAGCTTGACGGTGACGACCACGCGGCCATCGGGTTCCACCCGTACTGCGGGCACCATGCCCAGACTGACGATGTCGGCGCCGAGCTCGGGGTCGATGACGGCGCGCAGGAGGCCGAGCACTTCGTCCTCGGTCACCGTGGCGGGAATCACGAAGTCAATGCTACGGTAATTCCCGGGTACACTGCCCACCCAGTACTCGCCGCTTCATTCGCTTCCAGGAGGAATGCCGTGATCACCCTCACCGACACCGCCGCTCGCAAGGTGAAGGAACTGCTCGAAGCCGAAGGCGCCGCCGACCTCGCGCTGCGTGTCGCCGTGCGGCCCGGTGGTTGCAGCGGTTTCTCGTACGAGATGTTCTTCGACGGCGACTTCGCCGCCGACGACGAGAAGGCCCTGTTCGGCCCGGCCGATGGCTCCGTGCAGGTCGTGGTCGATGCAGCGTCCGCGCAGCTCCTCGAGGGCGCCACGCTGGACTACAAGGACGGCCTGAACCAGGCCGGCTTCGCCATCACCAACCCGAATGCCACGCGCAGCTGCGGCTGCGGCCAGTCGTTCAGCTGACCCCGCTGTTCACGTGACGCACTCGCTCACGCGGTGAGCAGGTCGAGGCGCTCACGCAGCTCGGCCGAGTCCCACACGCCGTCGAGCCGGTCGACGATGGTGCCGGTAGCATCGCAGAAGTAGATGATGGGCTCGTAGTCCACGCCCAGTGCGTTGACGGCGGGCGCGAGTGTGGTGGCCGCGTCGTCGGCGTAGACGTCGGCGTGCACCATCACCACGGCGTCGCCGAGCCGCTCGTGCTCGGCCACCAGGAACTCCAGGCCCGGCGCGCACGTTCCGGTCTGGCAGTGCGCGGGTGTGCCCACCATGTAGGCCACGGGCTTGCCCGACTTCAACGCGTCGGTGAGGGTGATGTCGTGCAGCGGACACGGGTCGGGTGTGAGCGAGCAGAAGGGCTCGACGCCGCGATGGTCGTCGACCGTGGGTGTGTCGAACGGCGGGAGTGGCGTGCCGGTGACGGGCGACGCGACCTTCGACGCGTCGACGACCTCGAACGTGGCACCGTTGCCGTCGTCGTCGGGGAAGCGCAGCACGTGGAAGCCCGCCGTGGAGAGCTCGGCGCGGATCTCGTAGTACGGCACCGCGATGCCGGCGGCGCGGAAGATCGCGGTGATGTCGGCGACGCGCTCGCCATCGATGGTCTCGATCCAGCCGGGCAGCTCGGCCGGACCGGCGGGCAACAGGTTCTGCCCGTCGCTCAGCGACACGGGCAGACGCACCTCGCCGGGGGTGAACAACGGAGTGCTGGGGAACCGCTGCACCACCTGGAACCCCACCTGCAACGTGTCGGAAGTGGCACCACCCCCGGCTCCCGTGGTGTCCGGGCCGCCGAGCGTGCCGTTGCCGCCGCCAGCGTTGTTGGGGGATGATTCGTCGCCGCAGGCGGCCAGCAGCACCAAGCCGCCGGCGCCGAGCAGGAAGGCGCGTCGAGTGGGAGCCATGGGGCACCACCGTAGTGCTGCCGCGATGCGTTCGGGCATCGTGAATAGGCTGGACGTTCGATGACGAACCCCACCGCCGACCGCCTCCGCCGGTCGCGGCGCACGATTCTGGCGTGCGGCGTGCTCGCGCTGGTGGGTGTGTTCGTGCTCGGCGCGTTCGTGCAGGTGCCTGCGATGGAGGACGACCTCACACGAGCCGCCGAACGCGCACTGTCGGCGGCGCAGCTCGAGGCGTCGGTGCGGTTCGACGGACAGTCGGCCACTCTCGCATGTGCACGCGATGTCGATGGGCCCGCGGCGCGTGATGTGGTGGCAGCCGTGCACGGTGTGCGCACGGTGCGCCTCGGCGAGGGCTGTTCGGTCGCCACGGCACCGGCCACCACCGAGGGTCCGCCGGTGGACTCCATCAGTTCCGATGGCGGCACGTCGCCGTCGTCCACCGTGCCCGACACCACCGGCACCACCGAGTCGTCCGTGTCCACCACGACCCCGCCGGTCACCACGCCCGAACCAGGGGTGGTCACGGTCACCTTCCAGAAGGGCTCGCTCGTGCTGATGGGATTGGTCGCCACGCCCGATCAGCACGCTGCCCTTCTCACCGCTGCGGCGTCCGTCGCATCGGCGGAGAACATCACCGACGGCGTACGCGACGATGCGACAGTGACGATCGCCGACGCCGACGTCGACACGCTGGTCGATCTGTTGACGGCGATGACGGTGCCGCTCGCGTCGGCCGAGATCGGGTGGCGCCCCGATGGGGTGTATGCCCGAGGCGTCGTTGCCGACGAGGCCGCGGGGGCGACGTTCGAGGCACTGGCTCGCGACCTCGGTGTCACGCCCCTCCTGGTGGTCCGTCAGACCGCCACCGACGAGAGCGCCGCGGCGACGCGCGACGAACTGAACGCCATCGTGGCAGCGACCCCCATCGAGTTCGGAAAGGGCCAGATCACCGTGTCCCCCACTTCGATGTACATCATCGAACGCTTGGCCGGCGTCGCGAAGTCGTACGGCGGGGTGATCGTGCAGGTGCAGGGGCACACCGACAGCGAAGGCGATGCAGGGCGGAACCAGACACTCAGCGATCAGCGCGCCGAGGCCGTGCGCGCCGAGCTCGTGCGGCTGGGAGTACCCGCCGCCGACATCACCTCGGTGGGCTTCGGCGAGAGCCAGCTCATCACCGATCCGAATGGCAACGAACTTGCGGACCAGAGCCGTAGGGTCGTGTTCGACGTCACCACCACCGGCTGATTCACAAGGAGACATTGGTGATCTACACGCTCAGCACCTTCGCACTGTGGTTGGTGGGCGCTGCGCTCATCGGCGCAGTGATCGGGTGGCTGTTGCGTGGGCTGCGAGCGCCATCGGCCGATCAGACCGCGGAGCTCACTCAGGAGATCCAGCGTCTGCGCGGCCGGGCGAGCGACCTCGACCGCGTCACCGCGGAACGCGATCGGCTGAGTGCGGAGCTCGAGGTGCAGCGAGCGGTCGTCCCCGACGCGGGCCTGGTGGCGGCGTTGGCAACCGCGCGCTCGGAGCGCGACGAGTTGGCCGCCACGCTCGCGCAGCAGAGCACGTGGGTGGGCGAGCTGCGGGTGCGGTTGTGGAATGCGGAAGCGAAGACACGCGACCTACAAGCGGTGGTGGATGCGAACGCGGCGTACGGAGCGCCGTCGAAGCCCAACCTCATCGAAGGTTCTCGCAGCCTCGGTGTGCCGGTGGAGTACAACGACTTCACGCTCGTCGAAGGCATCGGGCCGCGCATCGCCCAGTTGCTGCAGGAGCGCGGGCTCACCACGTGGTGGGCGCTGGCCAACGCCGATGTCGAGCTGCTGCGATCGGTCCTCGCCGAGGCCGGTCCCAAGTTCCAGATCCACGACCCGCGTGCGTGGCCACAACAGGCACGGTTGCTCGCCAATGGTCAGTGGGACAAGTTCGCCACGCTCGCCGCCGCGTTGCGGCACGGTCACCCCTCGCAATGACGATCCGGTGATGGCCCCTCTGAGTGCGAACCCGGTGGAGTTCACGTTGAACGGCGCGCCTGCGGTGTCGGCAGACGGTCACACGCTGCTCGAGGCATTGCGCGAGCTGGGCATCACATCGGCCAAGGACGGGTGCAGCCCACAGGGCCAGTGCGGGTGCTGCACGGTGTGGGTCGACGGTGCGCCGCGCGTCGCGTGTGTCACTCCGCTCGCACGCGTCGCAGGGCGGTCGGTCACCACGCTCGAGTCGTTGCCGGACGCCGCCGAGTGGGGCCAAAGGATGTGCGCGACCGGCGGCAGCCAGTGCGGCTTCTGCACGCCCGGCATCATCATGCGGGTGGCCGCCATCCCCGCGGCGCAGCGCACCGAGGCATCGGTCCGCCAGGCCCTGCTCGCCCATCTGTGCCGATGCACGGGGTGGAACACCATCGTGGAGGCAGCGCTGATGCCCGCAGCGGAGGTGCCGATTGGAACCGGGTGGAGCCGGCACCTCGGCGCGGCCGCGCAGCGAGCGGCGCTGGAGGGGGGTGCCGACCAACTCGTGTCGCCCGACGTGGCGCTCGGTCACGGCGGGTTCGCCGCCGACACGGCGCCGGCCGACTCGCTGGTCGCCGTCCTCGACGAGCACGGCGAGTGGGTGGTGGGTGAGACGTTGGCGGCCGCCCGCGCCGCCAGCGGCAAGGTGCAGGGTCGACGCACCACGGAATCGCTGCGATGGCCAGTGGACCTGCCCGACGGCGACTGGGTGCGCACGCTGCAGACCACCTGGGTCGAACCCGCCTACCTCGAGACCGATGCAGCCTGGTGCCGTCCGGGTGGCGATCCCGTGGGACCGCTGTGCAACGGGGGCGCGTTCGGTGGGAAGACCGGCGGTCACCTGGGCGCCGTGGCCCGCCGGTTGGCCGATGAGCACGATCGACCGGTGCTCGCGATGTACAGCCGCGAAGACGTGGTGCGCCTCGGAGCCAAGCGCCCTCCCTTGGCCGCAGGTGTCCGGGCCGACGGCTCTGGCGTCGTGCGTGTGGCGCGCACGCCGGGCATCGTCGACGCGATCCGGTCCGTCGCGCCGCAGTGGACGGTGGAGGAGGTCGACGTGGTCGGCCCGTCCACTTCGGCTGAAGTACGCGCCGCGGGGTGGGTCGAGGTCGCTGCCCTGCTCGCGTCGGACGACGGATGGGTCACCGCACCCAACGGCGCGAGTGCGCAGGCATCCGTCGATCCGTCGGGTGTCGTGCACGTCCGCGTTCGTTGCGGCGCGCCGCTCGACGACGCCGTGTTGCGCAGCTATTGCATCGGTGCGGCCCACATGGCGCTGGGCTGGGTGCGTCAGGAGGGCATCACGGTGGGCGACGACGGCGTGCCGCGCGACCTCACCATCCGCAGCTTCGGAGTCCTCCGTGCGGTCGACATGCCCGTGGTGCACGTCGCCATCGACGACGGCGGCGGTGATGCGGGTGAGCCCGTGAACGGCAGCGACGCGGTGTTCGCCGCTGTGGCCGCCGCGGCCTGGCGAGCGGGCGGCTTCGCGCCTCGCTGGCCTACGATGCGCACATGAGCAAACCTCTCGGGCCCTACACACCCGCCGTGCGCGCCGGCGACTGGATCATCGTGAGCGGCCAGCTGGGCCTGAAGGACGGCGCCCTCGTGCCCGGCGGTGTGTCGGCGCAGACCGCACAGGCCGTCGAGAACCTGAAGGGGTTGCTGGCGAGCATGGGAGCCACCATCGACGACGTGGCGAAGACGCTGTGCTTCCTCACCGACATGGACACCTTCGCCACCTTCAACGAGGCCTACGTGGCCGGCTTCGGAGAGAGCCGCCCCGCGCGCAGCACCATTGGCGTCGCCGCACTCCCTGCCGGTGCCGCCGTGGAGATTGAGGCCTGGGCCTTCAAGCCACTAGGGTGACCTCGTGCCCGGTGTCGTCGCCATCATCATTGTGCTGCTCGTCTTCCCCGTGATCGCCATCATGGGATCGGTCACCATTGCCGCAGCGCTCGGCTGGGCGCTGCACCGCGATGCGGAAGACCGCAACGAGGGCAGCGAGCTCATCGACGTCAACTACTGACGTTCAACGACCGACTCGACCGGCGAACAGCAGGAACGGCGGACGGTCGCGCTCCACCTCCCACTCGGGATGGTCGCGCACCTGCTCGGCGGTGGGGCCCCACTCGTGCAGATGCGTGAGCACGAACCCGTGGCGCAGCAGCGCGTTCACGTAGGTGTCGATGGTGCGATGGTGCTTCACCACCCCGGGCGCCAGCCACTCGGTGACGCGGGTCCCTTCACGGAGGTAGCCGTCGAGCGGCCACACCGTGCGGCCGTCGGGGTCGCGAATCCATTCGGCCGCCGTGGGCGCGGTGAACACCGGGTGCTCGACCGACACGACGAGCACCCCGCCGGGTGCGAGCGCGCGGCGAACCGTGGCGAGGAGGCCATCGAGGTCGGCGAGGTAGTGGAGGGTGAGCGAGGTGTAGGCGACGTCGAACTGGGAGGCCGGTAGCTCGAGCCCGTCGAGGTCGGCCTGCCGGTAGGTGATGTCCGGGTCGGTGGTGTCCGCGGTGGCTCTGGCGAGCATGTTCGTCGACACATCGATGCCCAGCACCGAAGCGGCGCCCTGCACGCGAGCCCAGCGGCAGAACCAGCCGAACCCGCAGCCCAGATCCACCACGCGCCGTCCGCGCATCGGCGGCAACATGGTCTGCATCATCGGCCATTCGGCGGCAGCGTCGAGTCCTTCCACGCTGCGCGGCAACCGGCTGTAGCCGGCGAAGAACTCAGGATCGTCGTAGATGTTCCGGGTCATCGGTCACCCCCACCTCCCCGAGTCTCGCAGCTGGCAGACTGGCCAACATGCACGAGCACGACAGCTCCCACGAGGTGCTCACCCAGGCGGTCCTGCGGTACGCCGTCGATCGCATCCGGATGGATCCGCCGCCGCTCGACGGCCCGCGCACGGCCGCGGAGCTGCAGGCCATGGCCGGCCGAACGGTCACGCCTCGCGGGCTCGGCGGCCTCGAAGCGCTGCGCGTGTTCAGCGATGTGCTGTCGCAGGCGACCATTTCCGCCGACCATCCCCGCTTCCTGTCGTTCGTGCCGGCGGCGCCCACCGAGGCGAGCATCCTGTTCGATCTGGTCGTCGGTGCGTCCAGCATCTACGGCGGCTCGTGGTTGGAGGGCGGCGGCGCGGTGCACGCCGAGAACGAAGCGCTGCGCTACATCGCCGACCTCGCGGGCATGCCACCCGAAGCGGGCGGGGTGTTCGTCAGTGGTGGCACCGCCGGCAACCTCAGCGCACTCATCGCCGCACGTCACCGGTGGCGCGAGCGGGCGCAGGGTCGCCACGACCGCACCCGTGGCCTCGTCATCTCGTCGAAGGGTGCGCACAGCAGCATCGCCGCAGCAGCTCGGGCGATGGACGCCGACGAGATCACCGCCTTGGCGGACGACCAGGGTCGTCTGCGCATCGATGCACTGCGGGCGCTCATCGCCGACCTGGCGCCCGAGGATCGCGATCGCGTGTTCGCCGTCGTCGCCACCAGTGGCACCACCAACGCCGGGGTCATCGACCCGCTCGAAGGAGCGGCCCAGGCCGCGCACGAGTTGGGGGTGTGGTTCCACGTCGACGGCGCGTACGGCGCCGCGGGGCTCGCCGCGCCGAGCGTCCGCGATCGCTATGCGGGCATCGATCACGCCGACAGCTTCATCGTCGACCCGCACAAGTGGCTGTTCGCTCCGTACGACTGCTGCGCGCTGGTGTACCGCGACCCGCTGCAGGCTCGTCGGGCGCACACGCAGCACGCCGAGTACCTCGACGTACTGCACACCGACGACGAGCACGAGTGGAACCCGAGCGACTTCGCGCACCACCTGTCGCGGCGTGCGCGAGGCCTGCCGTTCTGGTTCAGCCTCGCCACCTACGGCACCGACGCGTATCGCGAGGCCGTCGAGGCGACGCTCACCCTCACCCGAGCCGCAGCTCGCCTGGTCGACGACGCGGCGCACCTCGAGCTCATCATGGAGCCCGAGCTCACCGTGGTGTTGTTCCGCCGAACCGGCTGGTCGCCTCAGCAGTACCAGGCGTGGAGCGATCGGCTGCTGGCCGAAGGGGTGGCGTTCGTGGTGCCCACGTCATGGAAGGGCGAGACCGTGCTGCGCATCTGCATCGTCAACCCACGAACCACCATCGACGACATCCACCTACTCGTCGACTCGCTCGCCTGACTCGGAGGTCCGATGGCCGATCTGCTCATCCGCAATGCTCGCTGCGTCGCCACCGTCGACGCGCAACGGCGCGAACTCGCCGGTGGATGGGTGGCGGTCACGGGTGGGCTGATCGACGCAGTCGGTGCCGCCGCCGATCCCGCGCCCGAGGCGGCCGAGGTGATCGACGCCGCCGAGTGTCTGGTGACGCCCGGTCTGGTGAACACCCACCATCACATCTACCAGAACCTCACACGGGCCTACCCGCTGATGACCGACAAGCCGCTGTTCGGATGGCTGCAGAGCCTGTACCCGCTGTGGCGGGCCATCGACGAGGAGAGCGTGTACGCCAGCGCGTTCGTGGGGCTCGCCGAGTTGGCGCTCAGTGGCTGCACCACGAGCACCGACCACCTCTACCTCCATCCGAGAGGTGCGGGCGATCTGCTGAGTGCGGAGATCGCGGCCGCTCGCGAGCTGGGGATGCGGTTCCACCCCACCCGTGGTTCGATGAGCCTCAGCGAGAAGGACGGCGGTCTGCCGCCCGACGACGTGGTGGCCGACGACGACGAGATCCTGGCGGCCAGCGAACTGGCGGTGCAACGTCACCACGACCGCAACCACGGAGCGATGGTGCGCATCGCGCTCGCGCCGTGCAGCCCGTTCAGCGTCACCGAAGAACTCATGGTGCGGTCGGCCGAACTCGCCGAGCGACTCGATGTGCGGTTGCACACGCACTTCGCCGAGAACGCCGAGGACGACGAGTTCTCGCTCGCCCGTTTCGGGTGCCGGCCGATGGAGTACCTCGAGCGCACGGGCTGGTGCACCGATCGCACGTGGGTCGCCCACTGCGTGATGCCGAACCACGACGAGGTCCACCGGTTGGGTGCGGCGGGCATCGGCGTGGCCCACTGCCCGAGCAGCAACCTCATCCTCTCGTCGGGTATCTCGCCAATCGTGCCCATGCGTGCGGCGGGGGTGAAGGTGGGCCTCGGCGTCGACGGTTCGTCGTCGGCCGACAGCGCGTCGATGTGGCTCGAGGCGCGGTCGGCGATGATGCTCGCCAAGCTGCGCGACGGTGCGCACGCCGGCACGGCCCGGATGGCGTTGGAGATCGCCACGCTCGGCGGCGCAGGGTGCCTCGGTCGCGAGGGCGAGATCGGTGTCATCGCTCCGGGCGCCGTGGCCGACCTCGCAGTCTGGAAGCTCGACGGGCCCATCTTCGCCGGCGCCATCGCCGACCCCGTGGAGGCGTGGTTGCGGTGTGGCCCCACCGCTGCGTGGCACACCGTGGTGAACGGACGGTTCGTGGTGCGCGACGGTCAGCTGGTGCACCCCGACCTGCCACACGTGCTGCGCAGCCACGCCCAGCACGCGCGGCGCATCCAGCAGCTCGACTGACCGGGCGTCGACGCGCCGCCAATCGGGCGTCACGGTCGGCCACACTGGGGGAATGGCCCTGGACCGTCGCACCTTCGTCGCGCTCTGTGCGACGGCAGCGTTCGGTGGGCTCGCTGCGTGCTCCACCGATTCCACCACCGACGCGAGGCTTGGTCGTCCCCGCGACGACGATGGCGGCGACGCCGATGCGCCCCGCGAGATCAGGACCGTCGTCGTCCTCGGCGACTCCATCAGCCAGGCAGCGACCGAGGCGTACGCCGATGCCTTCCGCGCGAACGGCATTCCCGAGGTGCGGGTGGAAGCGGTGGTCGGTCGTCGTATCGAGGTGGGCAACGGCAAGGGGTCCGGGGCGCCGAGCGGCATCCGCACGCTGTTCGGGCTGCTGTCGGAGTCGGTGTCGCCCGACGCCTGGGTGATCGAGCTGGGCACGAACGACATCGGCAGTTACGCCACTCCCGAAGAGTACGGCGCACTCATCGACCAGATCCTCGACATGCTGCCGGATGAGGTGCCACTGGTGTGGGTGAACTGCTATCGCCCGCAGTACATGGACCTCACGAACATGTTCAACATGGTGCTGCAGCAGCGCATCGACGACCGACCCAACGCGGTGGTCACCGACTGGTACTCCACGGCGTCGGCGCCGGACCAGGAAGTGCTGCGCAGCGACAACCTGCACCCCAACGACTTCGGCAGCTCGGTGCTGGCGTTGCTGGTGGCGCAGTCACTTTTGACGTTCTGAACCAGCGCGCCGAGCCGTGGGTCAGGAACCCCAGCGGCTCTGACCGAAGCGATAGCCCACGCTACGCACGGTCTGGATGAGGTTGGCGTGCTCCTCGCCGAGCTTGGCGCGCAGACGACGGATGTGCACGTCGACCGTGCGCGCACCGCCGTAGTACTCGTAGCCCCACACTCGGCTGAGCAGCATCTCGCGGGTGAAGACCTTGCCCGGGTTCTGAGCCAGGAACTTCAACAGCTCGTACTCCATGTACGTGAGATCGAGCGGCCGACCCTCGATGCTGGCCTGGTACGTCTCGAGGTTCAGTGCGAGACCGCTGTACTCCACCATCTCCGGTCGCAGCTCGGTGCCGCCACGGAAGAACAGGTGACGCAACCGTGCCTCCACCTCCACCGGGTGGAAGGGCGTGAGGCAGAAGTCGTCGAACAGCTCGTCGCGCAGTTCGAGATCCGACAGCTGCCCGCCGCCCACCAACACCAGCAGGGGCGTGACCGGGGTGTCGCGCTTGCGCAGCGACCGGCAGAACGCCCAGGCGCCGTCGGGGTCCTGGTCGCAGGCCACGACGGCTCCGGCCCAACCGGTGGCCGGCTCGTGACGCGCCGCGTCCTCGGCCGAGCCGACCGCCTTCCACCGATACCCGGCCAGGTCGAGCGTGCGCGCGAGGTCGGGCGGCGGTGGTTCGGGGAAGACCGCCAGGAGTTCCACTACAGCGCCCTCAGGTAGCGGTTGAGCTCGAACTGACTGACGTGGGTCTTGTACTCACGCCACTCGGTGCGCTTGTTGCGCAGGAACCACTCGAAGATGTGCTCGCCCAACGCTTCTTGCACCAGTGTGGACTGCTCCATCGCCTTCAGCGAATCGCTGAGGCTCTGCGGCAACGTGTCGATGCCCAGCTTGCGCAACGCGATGTCGTCCATCTCGAACAGGTTGGCGTCGGCTTCAGCGGGGAGCTCGTAGCCCTCCGCGATGCCCTTCAACCCGGCAGCGAGCAGCACGCTGAACGCCAGGTACGGGTTGGTGGCCGGGTCGGGCGAGCGGTACTCGATGCGGGTGGCGCTGGCGTTGCCCCGCTTGGCGATGGGCACACGGATGAGTCCGCTGCGGTTGTTGCGCGCCCAGCTGATGTGCACCGGCGCCTCGAAGCCCGGCACGAGCCGCTTGTAGCTGTTCACCGTCTGGTTGGTGACGGCGGTGATCTCGGCCGCGTGTCGAAGGAGTCCGGCGATGAACTGCTTGGCCACCGGGGACAGGTTGTACGGGTCGTCCTCGGTGTAGAACGCGTTGTTCTCGCCGTCGAACAGGCTGAGGTGCAGGTGCATGCCGCTGCCCTGCAGGCCCTCGAGCGGCTTGGGCATGAACGTCGCGTGCACGCCTTGCTTCGCCGCGACCTCCTTCACCACCAACCGGAATGTCATGACGCTGTCGGCCATGCTGAGTGCGTCGGTGTGGCGCAGGTCGATCTCGTGCTGACTGGGGGAGTCCTCGTGGAAGCTGTACTCCACGGGAATGCTCATCGTCTCCAGCGTGCGGATGGTCTCCTTGCGGAGCGTGCCCGCCACGTCGGTGGTGGTGAGGTCGAAGAAGCCGCCCTCGTCGAGCGGCTGCGGCGCCTGGCCCTTCTCGGGCGGAGCGAAGTAGAAGAACTCGATGTCGGGTGCCACGTAGAAGCTGAACCCCTGCTCGCGCGCGGCACGCAGGTTGCGGCGCAGCACCTGTCGAGGGTCGCCTTCGAACGGCGTGCCGTCGAGGTTGTGGATGTCGCAGAAAACCCGGGCCTCGACCGCCTTCGGATCGCCCCAGGGGAGCACCTCGAACGTGTTCGGGTCGGGGATGGCCAACACGTCGGCCTCCTGGATGCGGCTGAAGCCGTCGATGGACGAACCATCGAAGGTCATGCCGTCCTCCAGCGCGTTCTCGAGCTCCGCCGGGCTGATGGCGAAGCTCTTCAGGTTGCCGAGCACGTCGGTGAACCACAGCCGGATGAGGCGCACGCCGCGCTCTTCCACCGTGCGCAGGACGTAGTCGCGTTGTTGCTCGAGCATTGGGGCTCCCTCAGGGGCTCAAGGGACGGGGAAAGTGTGCCACGGCGGACCGTGATCCGGGCCATGAACGCCGCAGGGGCGGGGCGACCGTGTGGTCGCACCCGCCCCTGATCGGCTGTGGCAGCGGTTGCTCAGGAAGCGGCGCCGCAGACGGTCTCGACGATGAGACGGGTCACGGTGTACGGATCGCAGTTGGCGTTGGGGCGACGGTCCTCGGCGTAGCCGCGGCCAGCCAGTTCCACCTGCCACGGGATGCGGATGCTGGCGCCGCGGTTCGACACGCCGTAGCTGAACTTGTTGTACGGAGCGGTCTCGTGGGCGCCGGTGAGGCGGCTCTCGATGTCGTGGCCGTAGTTCTTCACGTGCAGGTCGACCTTCTTGCCGATGGCCTCACACGCGGCCTTGATGGCCTTCATGTTGGTGTCCTCGCGCATGGCCTTGGTGGAGAAGTTGGTGTGCGCACCGGCGCCGTTCCAGTCGCCCTTCATCGGCTTGGCGTCGAAGCTGACGACCACGTCGTAGTCCTCGGCGATGCGGTGGAGCAGCCAGCGGGCGACGTACATGTGGTCGCTCACCGTCAGCGCGTCGGCCGCGCCGATCTGGAACTCCCACTGGCCGGGCATGACCTCGGCGTTGGTGCCCTCGATCATGAGACCGGCATCGATGCACGCCTGGGTGTGCTCCTCGATGATCTCGCGGGCGACGACGCGGCCTGCGCCGACGCCGCAGTAGTACGGGCCCTGCGGGCCGGGGTAGCCGCCGGCGGGGAAGCCGAGCGGGGTGCCGTCGAGCTTGAGGAAGGTGTACTCCTGCTCGATGCCGAAGATCATCTCGTGCTTGGCGAACTTCTTGGCCGCCTTCGCGCAAGCCGAGCGGGTGTTCGTGGCGTGCGGCTTCTGGTCCTTCGCGTTGTCGACTTCGCAGAGCACCAGGATGTTGTCGCCACCGCGGATGGGGTCGGGGCACGTGAAGATGGGCTTCAGCATGCAGTCGCTGTGCTCGCCGGTGGCCTGGTTGGTGGACGAACCGTCGAAGCCCCAGATCGGGGGCTCTTTCCCGTCGGCGATGATCTTCGTCTTCGAGCGCAGCAGTGGCGTGGGCTCGGTGCCGTCGATCCAGATGTATTCAGCTTGGTAGGCCACGGAGGTTCCTTTACGAGTATTGGCTGAAGGGGCGTGTGCATGCTGCCCAGGAGCGATTTCCGCCCCGTTGCCCGAATGTGAACGCTGTGTGAAGTGGCCGACGGGTCGAATCAGTCGGTCGCTCGGGCGCAGCACCACATCGATGCAACGAGCGTCACCACCATCGCGCCGCTGACCGCCGCCACCAAATCCGAATCGTCGAACGCGAGAGGGAGGAGCACGGAGGTGGCAGTCGCGAACCAGCCGATCACCGCCACGGAGGTGAGCTGCAGCGACGCAGCGAAGGCGACCAGGAACAGGCCGATGGTGACGGCGATGATCGGCAGCGCCCAGCGTTCCAAGCCGACCGCGCCGGCGGCGATGGGAAGGACGACACTGGCGCCGATCTGCCACAGCGACGCCCGCGTCACCGGACGCAGGAACGCTCGGCCGCGCGGGGTGCGGAACTCGTCGCGAGCCCTCAGACCCACGGTCTTCGAGAACGCTCGGCGCGCCATGACGACCGTGAACAGGGCCACCAGCACCGGCACTTCCCACGGCCCGGCGGCCGCTGCCAGTCGGACGGACCACAGCAGGGCGAACACACCCTGGATCACGACGGCATTGCGACGCAGCAGCCGGACGAGGCGACGGGCAGGTCGGGTGGCGTCCCACGGCTGGATCGAGGGGGAGGCGGTGGCGGTCACTTGGCCACCTGCTCACGCCACCACGCCACCGTCGCCGCGGCGCCGACTTCGAGGGGTGTCGCCGCCAGGCCGAAGGTCTGCTCGGTGGCCGACGAGTCCGTCACGAACGGGTCGGTGAACTGGTATCGGGTCTCCTTCAGGCCCTTGATGGTCGGGTTGAACCACCCCATCGCGGTCAGGGCGGCGTTCGGCACCGTGCCCACCTTCACCGAGGTGCCTGCAGCAGCGGCGAACGCCTGCACCATCTGTGCTTGCGTGGGTGCGGAGGCGTTGGGCACGTGCCAGGGTTTGCCCCAGGCCCGCTCGTCGTCGGCCAGGGTGACGAGCGTGCGCACGACGTCGGGCATGTAGCTCATGCTGTGCGGCACGTCGGTCCTGCCCAGCACCGACACCTTCTTGCCGGCGAGCACGCGGGGCACCACTCGTTCGCCCATGGCTGCGCCCAACACCCGCGGCCCGTAGAAGTCGCTGGCGCGGGCGAGGGTGGCGCGCAGGCGGCCGGCGGCGTGGGCCTCTAGGAGGTCGGTGGCCATGCGGGCTCGGACGGACCCCTTCTCGCCGGTGGCCCGCATCGGGTCGAGCTCGCGCATCGGCATCGTGCTGCCGGGCCCGAAGCCGTAGAGGTTGTCCATCATCACGATCACGGCGCCGGTGCGTTCCGCGGCGCGCATGATGGCCTGGTGCACCGGCGGCCAATCGGTGGGCCAGCGGTGGTAGGGCGGGTTGACGCAGTTGAAGATGGACGCGCTCCCTGTGGCCGCGGTGGTGAGGGCGGCGTCGTTGCCGGCGTCGGCCGCCAACTTGGTGATGCGCGGGTGATCGGGACCGGTGCCGCTGCGGGTGATGACGGTCACCTGATCGCCGCGCTGGGCGAGCAGTTCGGCGACGCCTGAGCCGACCGGGCCGGCTCCGATGACGACGTGCTGTTGCATGGTGTGACTCCTGGGGATCGATGCTCTCGGATGTGAGCAGTGCTCTCTGAGTATGGACCATCGTTCGAGAAAAAGCGAGAGCGGTGCTCACATTTGTCTGTGACCTTCGCTACACTCGTCACCATGAGCGGTGTGCGCGAACGAGCGAGGGTGGCCACCACCACCGAGATCGTCCGGTTGGCCCGCGAGCAGATGGCAGCCGAGGGTGCTGCTGCATTGTCGCTGCGGGCCATCGCCCGCGACATGGGCATGGTGAGCTCGGGTATCTATCGGTACTACGCGAGCCGCGACGAGTTGCTCACCGCGCTCATCATCGATTCGTACGAGCGGCTGGGTGCGGTGGCCGAGGCGGCCGACCAGGCGGTGCGGCGTCGCAGCGACCATCGAGCGCGGTTGCGGGCGATGGCCGGCGCCATTCGTCAGTTCGCCATCGACTCGCCCAGCGAGTGGGCGCTGCTGTTCGGCACGCCGGTGCCGGGCTACGCCGCGCCGCAGGACACCATCGGGCCGGCCACTCGCTACACCCTCGTGCTCGTGGAGCTGCTCGGCGACATCGCCCGGTCGGGTGTTCGGCACGACTTCGCCGTCCCGCGTGCCATGCGGGCCGACCTCGTGCGCCTGCACGACGTGTTCGGCCTGGAGGTGCCCGCGCCGACGATCGCACTCGGCCTCACCGCGTGGGCGGCCATCATGGGCGCGGTGTCACTGGAGCTGTTCGGCCACCTGCACAACGTCATCGACCAACCCGGTGCGCTCTTCGACGCCGTCGTCGACCACTACGCCACCGTCCTCGCCCCCTGATCAGCCCACCGGGCGCGAGACTTCGGCGATGGCTCGTGCTGTTTGGATGGTGGCGTTCGCGTTGACGGTTGGCACCGCGTGTTCGTCGTCGGGTGACGCATCCTCTTCGTCCGGTGCCACCTCCACCCTCGTGGCGGCATCGACGGTCGCGTCCGCGCCGGAAGGAACCACGGGCTGCGAAGGCATGCCCGAGCAGTCGGTGCCGCTCGTCGCCGACCAGGACGTGATCGTGGGCCTCGCGGTCTACCCCTGGCCTGAGGGCCCGGTCGCCAGTTTCGGCCAGCCCGGTGCCGACTATCCGTCCGAATGGATCGCGGGTTTCGAGGCGGCCAAGGCGACGATCCTGTTGCCCCTGCCAGCACCAGGCCCTGACGGGTGCTGCAGCCGGCCCGGCCCCTACGCGCTCTTCATCGACTTCCAGTCGGGTGCGAGGGCCGTCTACGGCCCCTGTGAACTCCCCGGTGGCCTCGACGTCGTCGCCGCCGATCTCTACGACGCTGCCTACTGAACATGTCGCGCCGCCGCCTCCATTGTTCGTGATGGGGCCGCGACAGGTTCGAGCGAATCGCGGTCGACTTTGTCGGCCCGGCGTGCTGAACGCGTCGCGGTTCGACGACGATCGTCCGTGATGGGGCCGCGACAGGTTCGACGGGATCGGTGGGACCGGTGGGACCGGGAAGGTGAGGGGGTGACAGGCCACTCGGTGCTGCCGGGCGACCCGACCTGCTGATCGCCAGTCAGAGCACCTGGGCGAGCGCGGCGGACGCGCGTTTGGCGTCGAGGAACACCAGGCCCAGTTTTGCGGCCGACGAGGCGAGCACGGTGAGCACCGCATCGGGTCCCGCCTGCACCATCAGCACGTAGCCGAGCTCACCCTTCACGAGCACTTGCTCGGGTGTGCCTCGTTCCAGTTCCTTGGCCACACGGGTCCCGAGCGACAGCAGGGCCGCGCCCATCGCGCCCACCCGGTCCTGGTCGAGGCCCTGGGGAAGATGCGACGCCATCATCAGGCCATCGGCCGAGATGACGGCCGAGGCCTGGATGTCGGCCGACGATGCGTCGAGTTCGTTCAGGATCGCCATCAGTTGATCGCTGCGCATGGCGTTCATCCCCCTGCTGCAAAGTGGTCGGAGCCGTATCGGACGGTGAGCGCCCAGACCAGCTCCACCAGCGCGGTCTGGTTGAGCGCGGGCAGGCCGCCCAGCGCGAGCACGAAGCGGTCGCGGCCGACGAAGAGCGGCCAGAACCCGACTCGGCTGTTGCCGGCCATGTCGACCATTGCCCAGGCACTGCTGGTGGACCCGGCCGCGTCGGCCAGATACGCGGCGTGGCGCTCGTGGAGCGAGGCGATGTCGGCACTGACGGCGGCGAGGAACTCGGACTGCTGCAGGTCGAAGCCGTGGCTGGCCACGCAGAACCCCTGTCCGTCGGCGAGCAGTCCGTGCCCGCTGCTCGACAGGCGCTGTACCGCATCGGCGGCGATCGGCTCCAGTGGCCCGGGTGCGGGACCGTGGGGCACCTGGAACCCCTCGAGCCATCCGTGCTCCTGGGCGCGATGCACCGTGGCGAGTGCGGTCTCGACCGGCTGCCCGCACCACTCGGCGAAGGTCTCCGGTGTGGCGCGGACCGATGTGTGGTGGCGCATGGTGGCCAACAGCAGTTGCCGTTCGGGCGATGGTTCTGGGCTGGCGACCGCGTGGTACGCCCCGGCGGGAGTGGGTTGCAGGTACAGCCCGGATCCGACGAACTCGTACTGCTGGCTCACGAGGCCACCCCCTGGTGGGTGCGCCGACGAACGATGTCGGTGCTGCCGGTGACCCCGCGCGAGAGCATCGAGCCGGTGCTCGGTGGCATGGGGGTCCACGCCGCGAGTCCGGTGGCCGTGGCGCGGTCGAGCACGGCGGCTCGCTGTGGCCCGATCAACTGGCGCGCGCCGTTCAACAGCCGTGCCCGCAGGCCCGCGCCCGAGGCACCGAACGCGAGGTACAGGTCGAGCAGCGCGGCGTACACGCCTTCGGTGTCGCGAGCGAGCACGTGATGGTTCACCCGTGCCACGTGCAGCCGTGCGTCGTCCGGGTCCTGGGCGACGCGCCGGGCCATCTGATGGGCGATGTCGTCGTCGGACGGCAGCGGCACGAACCGGATGCGGCCGGTGCCCGGCACGGCGAGGTGCTCCGCTCGCCAGGCGCGCAGAGTCGTGTCGCCGGCCGCTGCTGCGGCGGGGGCTGCTGGTCCACCGATGCGGCGAACCAGATCTCGTCGTCCAGGTTCGAGCTCCACTTGGTCTCCCGTCCGAATGGGTCCACATCCAACATCGGCATGCGGCGCCTTCAGCCCTAGGGACCTTGGTCGGTTCTTCGTCAGGCGGTGGACGCGACCGTGGGGGGCGGCAGGCCCTGCGAGGTGTCCTGGCGCAGCTGCTGCAGGTAGGTGCGCAGCGCGTCGTAGTCGGGGTCGCCGGGGTCGACGATGGGTGGCACCAGACCGACCGACTCGAACGCGCCGTCGTCGGCTTGCAGCGTGGCCAGCAGCGTGCGGGCCTCTTCCACCGTCATCGAGGTGCGCACGTCGTCCTTCACTGCGTTCGCGAGCGCGTTGAAGTTGGTGAGCAGGTCGGTGATGCCGATCTGGCTGGCGATGGTCTGCAACAGCGTCCGCTGACGTTCCATCCGCTGGTAGTCGCTGTCGGCGGCTCGTGACCGGACGTAGCCGAGTGCCTTCGTGCCGTCCATGTACGTCTCGCCCGGGCCGATGGTGGGCGTGAGGCGATAGTTCGAGCACGGGAGCTTGCTCGGCATCGGCAGCTCTTTGTCGAGGTCGATGGTGATGCCACCGATGGCATCGACCACCTTCACGAAGGCACACGAGTTGACCATCACGTAGTCGTCGATGTTGATGCCCAGCGACCAGCTGAGTCCCTCCATCAGCGCACGGATGCCGGGCGGCGTGCCATCCGCGGTGTAGGCGGCCGTGAGTGTCGGCTCGTTCTCGACCGTCACGTACAGGGCGTTGACGAGGTCGTCGAAGCCCTGCGGGTACTTCTCGGCGAGGGCGGTGCCGGGTGGGAACTCCACCTTGGTGAGATTGCGGGGGACCGAGACCATCACGGTGTGGCCCGTGTCCTCGTGGACCATGGCCAGGATCATGGTGTCGGTGCGCAGGCTGATGCGGTCGGCGCCTTCGTCGCTCCCCATCATCAACACGGTGCGGAAGTGCTCGCCCAGCGGATCGACGCCCGGTGCGGCGGACACCGCGCCGTGATCCGAGTCGTCCTGGAACACCTCCTTGACGACGGTGCGGAGTTCTTCCATGCGCATCACCGCGAACGTGACGGGGACGGCCAGCAGTACGACGGCGATCGAGCCGCGCACTCGCATGAACTGCTGGTCCTGCGGCTCCTTGATGCGATCGGCCGTGAGCCACACGGCGATGATGCGACTGGTGATGCCGCCCAGGGCGACGATGGCCATGCCGCGCAGGACGTTCGGCCGGGTGAACAGCCCGACGAGGTCGTCGCGGTTCTGCACCACCGCGACCAGGGCGAAGAACGGCGCGATGACGCCGGCGATGAACAACAGGGCGCCGGCGATGGGCCAACGCCGCCACACGGCCAGCCCCGGAAGTGCGACGACTCCCGCCACGCCCGGGCCGGGGTGGCGGTTGGTGTGCGGTTCGTCAACGTCGGGCGGTGTGACCACGTCTGGGGGTACGACGGGCTCGGTCATCGGTGTCCACAGCGTAGTTGGCCGACCCGCTCAAGGGCCGCCGCCCTGCGTGTGGGGTCACTTGGCCACCCGCGGTGACGGCCCGACGAGGGGTGACTATGGTGACGCCGAGCGGGGATTGGTTGGAGGTCACGACATGCGACGTCTGTTCGCCCTGGTCACTGTGTGCATCGTGTCAGCTGCTGCTGCCGTCGTGCCGATGGGATCGGCATCCGCGGCCCCGCCACTGCGCCCGGAGGCGGTCGTCGCCGACCCTGCGTTCACCGACGTGCTGGTGGCCGGCGGGGTCTCGGCCCCCATCGCCGTCGCACCGATGCCCGACGGGCGCGCCATCGTCCTGCAGAAGGGCGGCGTGGCCCGCGTGGTGCGCGATGGCGTCCTCCAGGCCGCTCCCGCACTCACGCTCTCCGTCTGTTCCGACGGCGAGCGCGGCCTTCTCGGCTTCGAGGTGGATCCCTACTTCGCCGCCAACGGCCAGGTGTACGTGTACTACACGCGTCCGTCGGCGGGAGCGCCCGGCGGCTGTGTGAACCGGGTCAGCCGGTTCACGATGACCGGCGACGTCGTCAACCCGGCCAGTGAGGTGGTGCTGCTCGACAACATCGGCTCGCCGGCGGGGAACCACAACGGCGGCGACGTGAACGTCGGCAGCGACGGCTTCCTCTACGTCTCGGTCGGCGACGGCGGCTGCGACCCGCGCGGCGACAGCGGATGCGCCGGGGCCAACAACGCCGCCCAGGACGTGTCGCTGCTGAACGGCAAGATCCTGCGCGTCGATCGCCTCGATGGCTCGCCCGCACCGGGCAATCCGTTCCTCGGCGCTGGCACCGTGCGGTGCCAGTTTCGCGGCAACACGCCGACGACGCCGGGCAGCACGTGCCAGGAGATCTACGCGTACGGCCTGCGCAACCCGTGGCGACTCGCGTTCGACCCCAACACCGGTGCCACTCGGTTCCACATCAACGACGTCGGCCAGAACACTCGCGAAGAGGTGAACGTCGGCGTGCTGGGTGCGAACTACGGCTGGCCCTCGCGTGAGGGCCAGTGTGCCCAGGGCGTGAACCCGCCGTGTCCCGGCCCTCCCGCCGGCGTCACCCAACCGATCACGGACTACCAGCACGGCGTGGTCGGCGGCGGCGACTACATCACCGGCGGCGCATTCGTGCCCAACGGCGCGTGGGGGAGCGAGTACGACGGCGGCTACCTGTTCGCCGACGGCTCGCCGGGCACCATCTACTTCCGCAACGCGGCGGGCTCGGTGGCGTACCGGGCGCCCTTCGCCACGTCGGTGTCCAGCATCTCCGACATGGCCTTCGTGATGGACGCGGGCGCGTGGTCGCTCTACTACGTGCTGCCCGGTGCCGGCCAGATCCGCAAGATCGTGCCCACGCTGGCCACTCCGACCCAACCCGGTCCGCTGTCCTTCGTGCCCGGTGCCGGCGAGCGCGTGTACGACACGCGCAACCTCGGCGCCGACTCGGGCCCCATCCTCGCCGGCACCAGTCGGTTGGTGAAGGTGGCCGCCACCCAGGGCTCGCACCGGTCTGCCCTGGTGAACATCACCATGGTGCGACCCCTGAACAACTCGTTCCTCACGGCGTGGCAGTCGCGCACCGCTCGGCCGAATGCGTCGAACCTCAACGTGCACGCGGGGCAGACCGCGGCCAACGCGTCGATCGTGCCCGTCGACGCCGATGGCAACGTGCTCGTCTTCACCAACGCGACCGCGCACGTGGTGGTCGACGTGCTGGGCTTCTTCGATCTCGCGGGAGGCGGCCAGTCACAGGCCGGACGCCTCACGCCGGTGACGCCGCAGCGCGCGGTCGACACGCGGAATGCGCCCGACCCGACGTCGAACCTCTACACGCGCACCACGGTCGGTGCCGAGGGGCTCGTGAACGTGCCGCTCGCCGGGCGATACAACCTGCCCGCTGCCACGAGCGCGGTTGCCGTCATCGTCACCGCACTCTCCGACGCCGGGCCGCTGGGCGGCAACGTGGTGGCCTACCCGCATGGCGGCGCAGTGCCCACCGTCTCCAACGTGAACGTGAGCGGCCTGCTGGACCGGCGCGCCAACCTCGTGCTCGTCCCGCTCGGTGCCGACGGCAGCATCGACCTCGGGCTGCGCAACGTCACCAATGTCATCGTCGACGTCGTCGGGTCCTTCACCGACGCCGGTTCCCCGATCTCCAACAGCGGCCTGTACGTGCCCGTCACCGCGACGCGAGTCGTCGACACCAGGTCGGGCGTCGGATTCTCCCGACTTCTCGCCGGGTCCGCCGGCACGATCAACCCCGCGGTCGTGCCCGACTCGGCCCTCGCGGTGTCGCAGAACATCGTCATCGTCAACACCGAGGGCGCGGGCTTCGTCGCTGCGTTCCCCGCTGGTCTGGGTTCGGTGCCGCTGGTCAGCAATGGCAACGCCATCGCCGAATCTCAGGTGCGCAGCACGCTGTCGGTCACGTCGGTCGGGGTGGGCCTCGGCAATGCCGGATTCCTCACCTACTACGTGTCGATGGCCAGCGATCTGGTGATCGACGTGACGGGGTACTTCCAGACAGGAGCGACCTGACCCGGGATGGATAGCCTGACGCCGTGACCCGGCTGCGCATCGCATTGGCCCAGATCAACCCCACCGTGGGCGACCTCGACGGCAACGTGGCGAAGATCTGCGCGGCCTACGACCAGGCCGAGGAAGCGGGATGCGACATCGTCGCCTTCCCCGAACTCGCCATCACCGGCTACCCACCGGAAGACCTGGTCCTGAAGCCGGGCTTCGTGGCCGACAATCTCGCCGCGCTCGCCAAGGTGGCGGCCCGTACTCGTCGTTGCGCAGCGGTGGTGGGCTACGTGGCCTCCGACCGCGATCTGTACAACGCCGCCGCGGTGTGTTCGGCCGGTGAGGTGATGGGCACGTACCGGAAGCGGTTGCTGCCCAACTACGCGGTGTTCGACGAAGCGCGCTACTTCACCCCCGGCGACGCCAGCGATCCGTACGAGCTGTACGTCATCGGCGGCGTGAAGGTGGGCATCAGCATCTGTGAAGACGTGTGGAGCCCCACCGGTCCGCTCGCCGAGCAGGCGGCCGGCGGCGCCGAGCTCAACATCAACATCAACGGCTCGCCGTTCCACGCCGGCAAGGCCGGCACCCGTGAACGCATGTTGGCCACACGCGCTGCCGACGCGAGCTGCGCCCTCGCCTACGTGAACCAGGTGTGCGGCCAGGACGAGCTGGTGTTCGACGGTGGCAGCATGGTGTTCGACGCCGATGGTGAGTTGGTGGCCCGAGCGGCGTTGTTCCAGGAGGAACTGCTCATCACCGACGTGGTCATCGAACCCGTGTATCGCAAGCGGTTGCTCGACCCCCGCGGCCGGCGCACCGAGGAGCCGATGCGCGTCGTCATGGTCAGCGAACAGCCGGTGGCGCACGCCGAGCCGGCGCCCACACGCCTCGCCCCGGTGCCGAGTGCCGATGCCGAGTTGTACGACGCGCTGGTGCTGGGCACCCGCGACTACGTGCGCAAGAACGGTTTCTCCGACGTGGTCATCGCACTCTCCGGCGGCATCGACTCCACCATCGTCGCCTGCGTGGCGGTCGATGCGCTGGGGCCGGATCACGTGCACGGCATCTCCATGCCGTCGCGTTACTCCAGCGAGGGCTCGGTCACCGATGCCTACGACCTGGCCGAACGGTTGGGCATCGAGATCCGCACCATTCCCATCGAGCCCGCGTTCGCGTCGTACCTCGACATGCTCGCCCCCTCGTTCGACGGCAAGCCCGCCGACCTGACGGAAGAGAACCTGCAGAGCCGCATCCGCGGCACCACGCTGATGGCGATGTCGAACAAGTTCGGATGGATGGTGCTCACCACCGGCAACAAGAGCGAGATGGCCGTGGGCTACTTCACCATCTACGGCGACAGCGTGGGTGGGTATGCGGTCATCAAGGACGTGTTGAAGACGCGCGTGTACGACCTGTGCCGCCACGTCAACGAGCGCGCCGGACAGATGATCATCAACGAGAGCGTGCTCACCAAGCCGCCGTCGGCCGAGCTGCGCCCCGACCAGCGCGACGACCAGAGCCTGCCGCCGTACGAGGTGCTGGACCCCATCCTGCGCCTGTACGTGGAGGACGATCGCACCACCGGCGAGATCATCGAACTCGGGCACGACGAAGCCATCGTCCGCCGCATCACCCGGCTGGTCGACATCAACGAGTACAAGCGTCGCCAGTGCCCTCCCGGGGTGAAGGTGAGCACGAAGGCGTTCGGCAAGGATCGCCGTCTGCCCATCACCAACGGTTACCGCTGACATGACCGCCGTCGAGGCGTCTCCGGCGCCGACGCGCACGCTCGAGTACCAGCCGGCACTCGACGGCGTGCGTGGGCTCGCGGTGGCCATCGTGCTCGGCTTCCACCTCGGCATCTCGTGGTTGTCGGGTGGCTACCTGGGCGTGTCGGTGTTCTTCACGTTGTCGGGGTTCCTGATCACCAGCCTGCTGCTGGCCGAGCACTCGCGCTCGGCCAAGGTGGACCTCCCCTCGTTCTACCAGCGGCGCGCGCGACGCCTCATTCCCGCGGGTCTGTTGGTGCTGAGCCTGGTCTGCGTGCTCGTGGCGGTCGATCTGCTGCAGGCACGCAGCACGTTCCGGCGCGACGTGGTGGCCAGCATGTTCCAATGCCTCAATTGGGTGCAGCTCTTCGGCCACCAGAGTTATGCCGACCTGTTCGCCTCTCCGTCGCCCGTCACCCACTTCTGGTCGCTCGGTGTGGAGGAGCAGTTCTACGTGGTGTGGCCCGCGATGCTGGTGCTCGTCCTCGCCGCGCTCCGCCGTCGTGGTGGCATGGAACGCATCCTCTCGGTGCTGGTGGCCCTGTGGGTGATCACCGCGGTGTCCGCGCCGCTCACGGCTCGATGGTGGTCGCCCGACGCCGCGTACTACGCCACCTGGGCGCGAGCGTCGGAGGTGTTCGCCGGCGCTGTGCTCGCGGGGCTGCTCACACGCCGTTCGCTCCCGGCGTGGTGCAAGTGGCTGGCACCGCTCGCGCTGGTCGCGATGGCGGTGGCCACCGTGGTCACTCCCGCCGGACACGGCTGGGTGTTCCAAGGCGGGTTGCCGCTGTTCAGCATCGTGAGTGCGCTGCTCATCGCCGGCTTGCAGGTGCCAGGTTTCACTCGCTCGCTGCTGTCCCTGCGCCCGCTGGTGTGGGTCGGCCAACTCAGCTACGGCATCTACCTCTTCCACTGGCCGGTGTTCGTGCTGTTCGACGAGGCGCGCACCGGTCTCGACGGCGTGTCGCTCATCGCGCTGCGGCTGGCGGTCACGCTCGCATGCGCGATCGTCAGCTACTACGTGCTCGAACACCCCATCCGGCTGCGGAGGATGTTGCCCACGGCGCGGCAGCTCACCTTCGCGCTGGGTGGAGCAGTCGTCGTGGTCGGGATGCTCGCGGTGATGGTCCACGTGCCGCTGCCGGGCAAGCCCGACGACATCCCTGTGGTCATCGCTGCGCCCACGAACCCTCCGGGCGTCTCCACCGACGCCTCCCCCGACGGCTCATCAGCCACCGACGACACCACGCCTGCACCGACGGTGGTGGCCCTGCTGGGCGACAGCGTGCCGGCGTGGCTGGTGCGCGACGGAGCGAAGGGATTCGACCGCACCGACGTGGTGCTGGTGAACGGCGCTCGTGAGGCCTGCGACGCGATGATCGATCTGCCGGTCGCTCGCGACCGGTTCGGTGCGGAGCTGCGGCCACCGGCGGACTGTCGGTCGTGGGACACCTGGTACCCGACGGTGCTCGACGATCTGGCCGCGGGCGCCGGCCACACCGTGGAAGTGGTGGCGCTCATGCTGGGCATGGCACCGATCTACGACCATCGCATCGACGGCCAGTGGGTGGGGCCGTGCGAGTCGGTGACGTGGTATCTCCGCGACGTGTCGGATCGCATCACCTACCTGCGCGATCGCGGTCTCGACGTCGAGTTCGTGCTGCCGTCACACCTGGGAGAGCGTTCCATCTTCACCGTGCCCGACGATCACCCGGCGCGCATGGACTGCATCCGCACTGCGCTGCAGGAGTTCCTCGCCGTGCAGCAGGTGCCGGTGGTCGATCTCGAGGACAAGCTGTGCCCCGACGGTGCGTGCAACACGTTCCGCTCGCGCGACGGCATGCACGTCGACCCCGAGCACGCGCCCGAGGTGCTCGACTGGTTGGTCGAGCAGGTCATGCGGACCCGTTCGGTCAGCTGACCGGTCGCATCGCGCGGGCGCGGCCCATGGCGAGCACGCCCCCACCGGCCAGCACGGCGCACATCACCGCGGGCCAGGCCATGCCGTGGCGAACGTAGAGACGTGTCGCGGGGATGCTGGCCACGGCGCGCCCCAGGGTGCCCACTGCGAGCGTGAGTGCCATGCCTCTGGCCGGCGCGCCCGGCACGATCTCGGAGGAGAGCGGGATGGCGCTGACGATGCCGAACTCGAACGCGGCGATCGCGACGACGAGCAGCGGCAGGCCGATCCAGGTGTGGCCATGCGCGAGCGCCAGGCCCAGCGCCGCGGGGATCATGATGCCCGCACCGATGGCGGCGGCCCGTTCCTTGCCCCACCGATCCGAGTAGCGGGCGGCGGAGAGCGAGCTGAGCAGTTCACCGAACCCCAACCCGAACACCACGATGCTGACCCCCGTGTCGGTGAGGCCTGCGTGGTCCTGCAACCAGCTGCCGAAGGTGACGAACAGGAACTGGCTCGCGGCCATCAGGCAGAACACGGCGGCCGCCACCACCCACCCGCGGGGGACGATGCGTGCGTGTGAGCGCGGTCGGTCGGCGTGACCCTGACCCACCCCGTCGTCAGGGATCGCGCGGACCACCAGGCCCGCCATGGCCACCACGGCCACGGCACCCGCGGCGTAACCGATGCGCCAACTGGTGGTCGCGGTGATGAGCCCCATCGTGGTCACACCGAGCAGGAGGCCCAGCGCCCACGAGGTCTCGGTGAGGCCGATCACTCGGCCGCGGCGCTCGAACGGCACGCGATCGCTGACCCACGAGGCGAGACCGAGGTCGAACATCACCTTGCTCTGCGCGAGCACGACGAGCGCCACGGTGAACACCACCAGGTGCCCGCTCAGACCTGCGAGCGTGGCACCGAGGCCCACGCCGACCAAACCGGCGGTCATGGCCGTGCGGCGATGGAAGCGATCGGCGACTCGGGCGGTGAGCGGCGAGGCGAGGCCCGAGAGCTCGCTCACCGCGAGGGCGACGCCGATGCGATCCAGCGACGTGCCCTGACCAGCGGCGATCGTGGCCAGGAACGGCGGCGCGAAGCGGAAGCAGGCGTTCGCACAGGTGCGTGCACCGGTGAGCAGGGTGATGTGGTCGCGCACCTCTGCGGGGTACGAGTCGTCGAGGGCACGCTGCAGCACGAGGAGCGACGCTACCGGTGGGGCAATCCACAGGGTGTTCCGGGCGTGCCGTCGCTAGCCTTTCCGACCCGTGGCCCTGATTGTGCAGAAGTACGGCGGTACGTCCGTCGCAGACCCCGATCGCATGCGCGCCGTCGCCGAGAACATCGCCATCACCAAGCGGCACGGCAACGACGTCGTGGTGGTGCCCAGCGCCATGGGCAAGTCCACCGACAACCTCATCAAGCTGGCCAACGACGTGTCGACCACCCAGCCCGGTCGCGAGATGGACATGCTCATCACCACGGGTGAGCGCATCAGCATGGCGTTGCTGTGCATGGCGCTCGCCGACCTGGGCGTGGAGGCCAAGAGCTTCACCGGCAGCCAGGCCGGCATCATCACCGACACGGTGCACACCAAGGCCAAGATCCTCGAGGTGAAGGGCGACCGGGTGCGCGAAGCGCTGTCCCAGGGCAAGGTGTGCGTGGTGGCCGGTTTCCAGGGCATCAGCACCGACAAGGAGATCACGTCGCTCGGTCGTGGTGGCAGCGACACCACCGCGGTGGCACTCGCCGCCGCCCTGAACGCCGATGCCTGCGAGATCTACACCGATGTCACAGGCGTGTTCACCGCCGACCCGCGCATCGTGCCCCAGGCGCGCAAGCTCGCCCACGTCAACTTCGACGAGATGCTCGAGATGGCCGGTGCGGGCAGCAAGGTGCTCGCACTCCGCAGCGTCGAGTTCGCTCGCAACCACAACGTTCCCGTCCACGTCCGTTCCGCCTTCACCTGGGAACTCGGCACGTGGGTCACGTCACAGGAGCCCAACATGGAAGACCCCATCATCTCCGGCGTCGTCACCGACACCTCCGAGGCCAAGTTCACCGTCGTGGCCGTGCCCGACCGACCCGGTATCTCGGCGGCTCTCTTCGAGCCGCTCGCCGCCGCGAACGTGAACGTCGACATGATCGTGCAGAACACCAGCCACGACGGCACCACCGACATCAGCTTCACCATTCCGAAGGCCGACATCGCCTCCGCGCAGAGCATCGTCGAACGCATCGCCGTCGACGTGCAGGCCCGTGGTGTGGAACACGACGCCTCCATCGCCAAGATCAGCCTCGTCGGCGCGGGCATGAAGACCAGCCCGGGCATCGCCGCCAAGATGTTCCGAGTCCTGGCCGACGAGGGCATCAACATCCAGATGATCAGCACCTCCACCATCCGCATCAGCGTCGTCACGTCGGCCGCCGACCTCGACCAGGCGGCTCGGGCACTGCACACGGCCTTCGGTCTCGACTCCGGCCACGCCTACTCCGCGCCCCTGCCGGAGCGGAAGTAACCCGCGTCACCCCTCGTTGACGTGGAGCGACCGCTCCTGCCTGGCACACTGGTGCGGTCATGAGCCGACGTCAACACGTGCCCTGGAAGGCCGCAGGAACCGCCTCGGAGAGCGAGCACTCCGCCGACGATGTCGTGCGCGAGACCGGCTGGGTCTTCAACAACGTCACCGGCGAGGAACTGAGCCTCGCCGACTTCGTCGAGACGGGGAACAACGAGACCGCCGCCTACCTCACCGCCTTTGGGCTGTACACACCCGAGCTGGGTGCCGACACCATCGTGGAGATCGGCAGCGGCATCGGCCGTATGACCGCGAGTTTCACGAAGATGTTCAGCAAGGTCGTCGCCTGCGA
The DNA here is from genome assembly GCA_016213625.1 of Actinomycetota bacterium. Classification (GTDB taxonomy): domain Bacteria; phylum Actinomycetota; class Acidimicrobiia; order Acidimicrobiales; family Ilumatobacteraceae; genus UBA668. The sequence goes on along the minus strand of JACQZZ010000066.1, from coordinate 41,176 downwards.
TCTCGATGCCGCGTTCCTCGAGCGTTGCCGCGAGACCGTCGCCCAGTTCGGCCTGCCCGAGCGGTTGCAGACCAGCCACGTCACCGACGGCCGCACGCTCGAGCTACCCGACGACTCCGCGGGCCTGGTGTTCAGCTACATCACGCTGCAGCACTGCCATCACGACGATGGGCTCGCGCTGGTGCGCGAGGCCGTTCGCGTGGCGAAGCCGGGCGGCTTCGTGGCGCTGAACTTCCGTACCTGGGTGCCGCAGGACGCCGTGCTGTGGCCGGCCGGCAAGATCACCCGTGCCACCTGGCGCCTACCCCGTGTGGGTCCGAAGATCGCCCAGATGCGGTTGCCCGCTCGTCTCGGTTGGCAGGCGAACCGCCTGTCGCCCGACGAAGTGATGAGCACCGTGGCACCGGCCCTCACCGACGTGCACATCTTCCGCTCACCCAAGCGTCGCGCCTTCCACATCTCGGGCACCACCGACGACGTGTTCAGCGGGGTGCACCGCAGCCACTGGTGGCTCGTCGCCAAGGTGAAGTGAGCTGAAACGACCGCGCCGCTGGTCGCGGCGCGCGGAGTGGTAATTCCGGCTTCGTACGGGTCATTCACCGTTAACCTTTTCGGTCATGCGAGTAGGTGTCGTCGGAGCAACAGGTCAGGTGGGCGCAGCGATGCGTTCCATTCTCGAAGAGCGCAACTTCCCCGTGGACGAGATTCGGTTCTTCGCCTCGGCGCGCAGCGCAGGCAGCACCCTGCCGTGGAAGGGCGGCACCATCACCGTGGAGGACGCGTCCACCGCGGATCCGTCGGGTCTCGACGTGGCCCTGTTCTCGGCGGGTGCCACTTCTTCGAAGGAACTCGCACCGAAGTTCGCCGCCGCGGGCGTCATCGTCATCGACAACTCGTCGGCGTGGCGCATGCATCCCGACGTGCCGCTCGTCGTGGCGGAGGTGAACGGCGCCGAGGTGCATCATGCTCGCATCGGCATCATCGCCAACCCCAACTGCACCACCATGGCCGCCATGCCCATCCTCAAGCCGCTGCACGACGAGGCCGGTCTGGTGCGGGTCATCGCCAGCACCTACCAGGCGGTCAGCGGTGGCGGTCTGGCCGGTGTCGACGAGCTCGACAAGCAGGCCCGCGAAGTGGTCGGCCAAGCTCGCGAGCTGGCGTACGACGGCGAGGCGGTCGTGTTCCCCGCTCCGTCGAAGTTCTCCAAGCCCATCGCGTTCAACGTGTTGCCGTACGCCGGCAAGTACGTCGACGACGGTTCGTTCGAGACCGACGAGGAACAGAAGCTGCGCAACGAGAGCCGCAAGATCCTCGACATCCCCGAGCTGAAGGTCAGCGGCACCTGCGTGCGGGTACCGGTCTTCACGGGTCACTCCATCAGCATCAACGCCGAGTTCGCCCGTCCCATCAGCGTCGAGCGCGCCACCGAGCTGCTCGGCGCCGCGCCCGGCGTGCAACTGCTCGACGTGCCCACCCCGCTCGAGGCCGCGGGCAAGGATCCCAGCTACGTCGGTCGCATCCGTTCCGACTCCAGTGTCGACGGTGGACGTGGTCTGGTGCTGTTCCTCAGCAACGACAACCTGCGCAAGGGCGCCGCCCTCAACGCAGTGCAGATCGCCGAACTGCTGCTCTGATCGTGGATCTCCGCGACCTGCAGGCGTTCATCGAGGTCACCTTCGGCGAACGCGACCGCGGTCGCGGGGTGCCGGCGTCGGTGGCGTGGTTGGCCGAGGAGGTCGGCGAACTCGCCCAGGCGGTGCGCAAGGGCACGCACGAACAACGCGTGCACGAGTTCGGCGACGTCATCGCCTGGGTGGCCACGCTGGCCAACCAGACGGGTGTCGATCTCACCGAGGCCATCGATCGCTACGCCCGCGGTTGCCCGCGGTGCGAGGCCATTCCCTGCGCCTGCCCGTGACCCGTCCGCTACCCGCCGGCGACTTCGGGGCGTGGTTGGCGGAGCTGGCTGCGGCACTGCGAGGCGAGGGCGACACCGACGTCGCCTGCGGCAGCTGTGTGGGCTGCTGCTCGTCCTCGCAGTTCATCCTGATCGAGGCCGATGAGCGCGACGCGTTGGCGCACATCCCGTCGGAACTGCTGTTCCCGGCCCCGCGGATGCCGAAGGGCAACATGCTGCTCGGCTACGACGAACGCGGCAGGTGCCCGATGCTGAGCGACCACGGGTGCACCATCTACGCGCACCGGCCGCGCACGTGCCGCACCTACGACTGTCGGGTCTTCCCCGCAGCCGGGGTGTACCCCGACGAGCCCGAGAAGACGCTCGTCGCCGAGCGGGCGCGGCAGTGGGAGTTCTCGTACGCCGACGACGGTGACCGGGCGTTGCACGATGCGGTCCTCGCTGCTGCCCGTGCCATCCAGCTGGCCGAGTCGGCGCCCGCCACCCCCGTGGCCGTCCGCGCTGCTCGATCGGTCATCGAACGCGCGTGACCGTCGAGTCGAATCAGGCGGAGGCGGTCTCGCCGGCGATGGTGGCGTAGATCGAGCGGACGAGCAGCACGCTCCGCATCGCCAACAGGGTGCTGATGGGGAGGCAGATCGCCATGACGACCGACATCTGGAAGAACCGTTCGTAGTCGGCGAAGAGCGTGCGGGCCTTCACCCCGCCGTAGTTCGCGACGTCGAACCGCGCGTTGGCCTGGGAGATCTTGCTCACGAACCAGACCGCGGCGAACGGCGCGACGAACGTGACCTGCCACCACCACACCCACCGGCCCGACCGTGGGGTCTTGCGAATCTGGACGAAGCCGACGAAGAACCACACGACGGGGATGAACCACGAGATCGTGGCCCACCGAACGTCGGTGTCGGTGCGGCCGATCGCCACGGCGTTCTGCGCGACTCGGCGAGCCCAGCACGCCGTCGCCACGGCGCTGAGCAGGAGCAACGCTCCCACCACGCACGTGAGGAGGAAGGTGCGATCGTCGATCGCCGTGGCGCGTGTGAGGTCGTCGGCGACGACCTCACCGCGAGCCCGCACCTCGCGCCAGAGATCCAGACCCTTGGAGTAGTTGCCCATCAGCAGCACCGCGCCCGCCGAGGTGGCGGTGTAGCACGCGACCATCGCGGCACCGAATGCACCGGTGGTGCGGATCGGGCCGACATGGCGCGACACCACGATGCCGCTCTGGAGCGTGCGGTCGGGAGCCACTGGCGCGCCCGATCGAGGTCGGGGTACGAACAACGAGTTGGCCGGCGGCGCCTCATCCTCGGCCCGAGGCGGTAGCGCGGCGACGGGTGCCGCGGCAGGCGGGGGCGGCGGCATGGGCACGTGCGGTGTACCGGCTGGCGGCGGCAGGCTGGTCATTCGGACCCTCCCCTTCGACTTCGTCAGCACACCATCGGCCGTCCACCGCATGATCTGAAGGATTTCTCCGAACCGGGACGCGATATCAGGCGAGAAACCAGACCCTGCGCACCCGCCGAGCCGCCGCTGCTCGGGTTCAGCTGGCGAGTTGGTCGAGGGTTCGCTGCATTGCTTCGATGCCTGCTGCCATGTTCTTCGCGATCGTCGGCGCCAGCTCGTCGGGGAGCACGTCCGCGATCCACGAGACGTCGGTCCCGCCGTTCCGGCCGACGGTTGCGTGAAGGGCACCGTTGTAGTGAGTGGACGTGCCGCCTCGAGCAGTCCACACCAACCTGTGGTGCTGGTCGTCGATCGTCACGATCGGTTCGACGACCGTCAAGCCGTTCACGAATGTCACGTGTCGCCCGTCGTCCTCGAGCGTTGTCGCGACGACGAATCCTGGAACGAGCCTGGTGTGGACCGCTCCGACGTCGCGGATCGCGTCCCACACCTCGGCGAGAGGTGCGGCCGTCGACAGGGTCTTGATGATGGATGCCATGTCGTCACGATCGGCCCTCCACCTGCTGGAGAGTCAAGGCACGAATTGGTGCTTGACCCTCCACCGGGTGGAGACCGCAGCGTTGTGGGTATGAACACTTCACATCCTGAACACGTCGTCACCACCGCTGTCGCGACCATTGCAGCGGTCACCATCGACTGCACTGATGCGCTCGCGACCGGGACGTTCTGGTCGCAGCTGACCGGCCTCGCGATCGACCACGCCGGCTCGGAATTCACGTCGCTGAGCGGCGGGCCGGTGAACGTCTGCTTCGTCGCCGTGCCTGAGGAGAAGCGGGTGAAGAACCGGGTGCATCTCGATCTTCGTGTCGAATCGCTGCCCGACGCAGAGGACCGTGCCGTTGCACTCGACGCCAGGATCATCGAACGATTTGACGGCTGGACCGTGCTCGTCGACCCGTTCGGCAACGAGTTCTGTCTGGTTGGCTGAGAGGGATCGCCGGATGGACGAGAATGCGCTGGTGAACTCGGGGGTGTTGCCGATCGGAGCGTTCTCGCGGGCGTGCTCGATCTCGGTCCGAACGCTGCGCAACTACCACGAGTCGGGTCTGCTCGTACCCGACTCGGTCGACGCCCGAACCGGCTACCGGTGCTACTCGGTCGACCAGCTGGCTGATGCTCTGGTGATCGTCAGGTTGCGGGCTCTGGACCTGCCCCTCACCGATGTGCAACGTGTACTTCGAGCTCGCGATCCCGACGTCACATCGGTGATCCTCCGACAGCACGAGCACCGGATGTTGAGCAGGCTCGAGGAGGTCGAACGAATCGTCGGTGAGCTCCAGTTCGGACTCGCTGCGGCATCCACACCCGTCCACCTCGTCGACACCGGCCCGCTCCTCGTCGTCGAGACGAGACTGGTCGCGCCGTCGGCCGAGCTGTGGAGTTGGATCGAGCGTGCCGCCGAGCGGCTCCGTTCGCTCGCTGGAGACCGACGCGCAGCCGGTGAACCGATCGGGGCGCTGTACACCGCGGCACTCGACGACGAGATGATCGAAGACGTGACCGTCTTCGTCGCGGTCGACGAGCCCGTTCTCATCGAGGTCGAGGACTGCCGGATCGGCGAGATACCTGCGCAGACGTGGGCGTCGCTGGTGCACAGTGACGGCTTCGACACGATCGGGGACACGTACCGGATCCTCGGATCGTGGGTCGGTCGGCACGCCTCTCCTCGCGACACCCCCATCCTCGAGCGCTACCCACTCCTTCGCCAAGAGGCGAACCATCGGAACACGTCCAGTGATGCGATCGTCGAACTGCGATGGCCGATCGAACCCTCGACGACGTATGACGCCGTCTCCGCGTAGCGAGCGGACCCATCGCCGGACGGTGGCGTGACCAGCAGGTGTGGATCGGCGGCGAACAACCGGAAACCCCTGGCCCGGACTGCTGTCGCATGTCCGTGACCAGGGGTTCTGTGGTCGGGGTGAGAAGATTCGAACTTCCGGCCTCCACGTCCCGAACGTGGCGCGCTAACCAAGCTGCGCTACACCCCGTAGCGAGGGAGCATGCTATCCGGCGCTGACGGCGTCTTCCTCAGACGATTCCTCGACGGCATCACCCTGGTCGACAGGGTCGACGGGCGGGGCCGGAGGGTTCATCAGGTCGCGCACGGCCCGCTTCAGCTGCATCGGGTCGGTGGGCTTCACCAGCCACGTGTCGGCGGCGGATCGCTTCGCCAGGTGCACATCGGCCTTGCGGTCGAGCAACATCAGCACCTTCACGCCCGGAATGCGCCCAGCGCTCTCGTCGAGGCGCAGATCCATGGTGACGGCCATGCCACCCTTCGACCCGATCTGCAGGTCGAGCACCGCGAGATCGACGTCGCCCTTGCCCACGAGGCGGCTGATCTCACGTCCTTCGCTGCAGATGGTGAAGCGGACGTCGGGGCCGCTCAGGGCGGAGGTGACGTCGTTGACGACGTAGTCGGCATCGGTGGCGACGAGAATGTGCACGCCGGAGACGTTACCGGGTGGGTGGGAACAGGAGCGAGCGGATGGCGGCTAGTGACGCCATCGTGTGCACGTCGCCGGGCAGCATCGGCACGAACGTGGTGTCCACCCCCACGGGCATGGCGCTGTCGGCCAGCAAGCCGGCCACGTGCTCGCGTTCGGTGGCGGCAGTTGCCTGCAGCTCGAGCAGGTTGTCGTAGAGGGCCACCCTGTCGGCGGCGCGCGGGCGCCGCGCCGGCGGCTCCCCGAAGGTGGGGGTGCACCGGTTGACGATGACCGCACCCACCTCCAACCCGCCCGCGCGCAGCCGGGCGGCGAAGTACCGAGCCTCCTCCACGGTGTCGGCGCGCGGCGATGCGACCAGGACGAAGCGGGTGATGTCGCTCGCCAGCAGCAGGATCACCTCGTCGGCCCGTTGCCGGAACCCGGTCTCCATGCCGGCGAACGCCTGGAAGAATGCCACCGCATCGGCCAACACGTCGCCACCGACCACCTTGCCGATGGTCTTCAGCACGGGTTGGGCGGCGATGTTCAGCACCTTCAGGCCGCGCCGGGTGGGCAGCATCAGCATCTTGAACAGGGGATGGTCGATGAAGCGGGCCAGGGTGCTGGGCGCATCGAGGAAGTCGAGCGCGTTGCGTGTGGGCGGCGTGTCGACGATGACCAGGTCGAACCGTGGGTCGTGGTGCAGCGCGTGCAGCCGCTCGGCAGCCATGTACTCCTGCGTGCCCGACAGGCTGCCGGCCACGTTGCGGTAGAAGCGGTTGGCCAGGATGCGTTCGGCCTGGTCGTCGTCGGCCGCGTTGGCGCGCACCAGGCCGTCGAAGGTGGTGGCGGTGTCGAGCATCAGCGCCCACAGCTCGCCGGGGCCGTCGACGGGCAGTTGGATCGGGTCGTTGGTCAACCCGTCGGGCACTCCGAGGGCGTCGGCCAGTCGCTTCGCCGGGTCGATGGTGACCACCACGGTCCGGCGCCCGAGCAGCGCCGCCTGCAGGCCGAGCGCAGCGGCCGCAGTGGTCTTGCCCACGCCGCCCGATCCGCAGCAGATGAGCACGCCCGCCTGCGCCAGGTGGTCGGCCAACGTGGAGACGGCGGGCTCGGTCATAGGGGATCCCAGGCATCGGCGAGGCGCTCGATGGCGCCGGCGTCGAGCACGGCGCCGGCCACCAGCGGGAGCACCAACTGCTCGAGGTGAGTGCGCTCGTCGAGCCGGGCGCGTTCGGCGGCGTGGAGTTCGCGGCGAGCGTTGCGGAACTCGGCCGCGGCCCGCATCGGCGACCCTTCGGGAGCGGCGTCGGGGGTGAGCAGCGGACCCTCGTCGACCGCGTTCACCACGATGGGGCCGAGGTGCACGCCGAGCCGCTCGCGCAGCGCGTCAGCGGTGTCCATCGCTTCGTTGACGGGGGTGGTCTCGGGCAGCGTGACCAACACCACCTGGCAACGCTCGGGGTCGGCGAGCATCGCCGCCACCTCGGTGGCCTGGGTGTGGATGGGGCCGCCCCGCACCGTGGCGAGCAGGCTCTTGGCCGACAGCAGGAACGTGATGGCGTGCCCGGCGGCCGGGCCGTCGACCACCACTAGGTCGTACAGGCCACTGCGTTCGAGTTGCTTGATCTTGCCCAGCACGACGATGTCGTCGATGCCCGGGCTGGCCGTGGCCACCACGTCGATGATGCCGGTGCTGGTGAGCCGCTTGGCCACTCGCGACAATCCGTGGGTGTCGAGGTACTCGCCGAGCGCCGCGGTGGCCGAGATGTGCTGCACCTCCACTCCGGGGAGCAGATGCTCCAGCGCAGGCTTGCCGTCGAGCTCGACCACGAGGACCCGAAGTCCCCTGCGGATTGCCGCGCGCGCCAAAACGGCAGTTACCGTGGTCTTCCCAACCCCGCCCTTGCCGGCCACGACGGCAACCCGGGCGGTGGAGACGAACTGCAGCGGATCCACGCTCTTTCTCGGAGGCACTTGTGCGCAGACTAGCGATCACCCTTCTCATCACGCCCCTCGCGGGGCTGGCTGGGTTGTCGCTGCTCGGCACCAGCACCGCGAACGCCAGCACCGTGCCGCCGAACGACACGGTCATCACCTCCGACACGGTCGCGACCGAGCAGGTCAGCGACACCGAGTCGTCCGTGGCCGACGACCTCGCCCCGGTCGACGTGCTGCAGGTGTCGGGCCTGTTCGACGAGATCCAGGTGCAGTCCGTGGCCGACGCCATCGACCGCGCCGAGGCCGCTGGTTCACAGGCCATCATCCTGCAGATGAACTCGAAGGGGTCCATCGTCTCCGACGAGTCCATGCGCGGCCTGCTGCAGAAGGTGGCCGACGCGACGATCGCCGTCGGCATCTGGGTCGGTCCGTCCAGCGGCGCCCGCGCCTATGGCGTTCCCGCGCAGCTGTTCGGCGTCGCCGATGTCACCGCCATGGTGGCCGGCAGCCGATTGGGCTACACCGGTCCGTTGCTGGAGCTCGACGGGGCGCAGGTCGACCTCGGTCCCGCCGCTGATGCACTGAAGAGCGACTCCATGTCGTTCTCCGAAGCCCGTGCGGCGGGCGTGCTGAAGCTCGACACTCCCGACGTGGGTGTGCCCACCGTGCGCAGCATGGTGCTGGCGATGGATGGTGTGGTGCTCGACGACGGCACGGTGCTCGACACCGTCGCCCAGGACCTGAGCGACACCGGTGAGACCCAGAACGTGGCCACCCTGGTGCGCTTCAGTGCGCTCGGCCTGCTGGAGGAGATGTTCCACACCGTGGCCAGCCCGCCGATGGCCTTCGTGTTCTTCGTCATCGGCGTGTGCCTGCTCATCTTCGAGTTCTTCACGGCCGGCGTGGGCGTGGCCGGGTTCGTCGGTGCGGTGCTCACCGTGTTCGGGTGCTACGGCCTGTCCGCGCTGCCCACCCGCACCGGCGCCATCGTGCTGCTGGTGCTCGCCATGCTCGCCTTCGCCGTCGACGTGCAGGTGGGCATCCCACGGTTCTGGACCGGCGTGGGTGTCACGCTGTTCGTGCTCAGCGCCTGGTTCCTCTACGAACCCATCCCCGGCAACGACCTGCAGCTCAGTTGGGTCACGCTGTTCTTCGTGATCGTCGGCGTGCTGCTCACCTTCATCGTCGGCATGCCGTCGATGGTGCGCACCCGATTCGCCACGCCCACCATCGGCCGCGAGTGGATGATCGGCAAGGAGGGCACGGCCGTCGGTGCCATCAGCCCCGAGGGCGTCGCTCAGGTGGGCGAGGCCAAGTGGCGTGCGCGTACCAACCGCGCCACACCCATCGTCGCCGGCGGCGACCTGCGAGTGGTGGCCATCGACGGCGTCACGCTGGAGGTCGAGCCCGCCGAGGGTGGCGCTCGCGACTACCGCGAACGCCGAGCGAAGGCAGGGGCCGGCGATGCCGGTACCGACGACTGAAACCGGGGACTGAACTCCCGTGATCGTGGTGGACCAGCGCACGTTCGTGCAGGGTCGCCCTGCCGGCTACAGCACGGCGGGCGAGGGGCTGCCGGTGGTGCTGTTGCACGGGTGGGCCCTCGCCCAGCACACGTACCGCGACGTCGTCCGCCAGTTGGCGGCGAAGGGGTGCCGAGTCATCGCCCCGGCCATGCCCGGCTTCGGTGGCACGCCCGAACTCCCGGCCAATGCCTTCTCGCTGCGCGGGTACGCGCAGTGGGTGGCCGATCTGCTCGACGTGCTGGGTGTCGAGGAGCCAGCGGTGGTGGTGGGCCACTCGTTCGGTGGCGGCGTCGCGGTGAGGTTCGCTCACGACCATCGCACCCGAGTGCGCAGCCTCGTGCTGGTGAACTCCATCGGCGGCTCGTCGTGGCGCAACGGCCGCACACTGCGCAGCATCACCGAGCGCCCGCTGTGGGACTGGGGCCTGCACTTCCCGGGCGACGTGTGGCCCATTCGTCAGGCCACCCGGGTGCTGCCGGTGGTGGTGGAGGACTTCGTCCCGAACCTGGTGCGCAACCCGCGAGCCATCGTGAAGGTGGCCAACCTCGCCCGTCGGGCCGACCTGCGCGGCGAGCTGGAGTCGCTGCGCGACAGCGGGCTGTCCATCAGCATCCTGTGGGGTACCCGCGACGGCATCATTCCGCGCGAGTCGTTCGAGGCGTTGTGCGTGGCGTCGGGTGTGGAAGGCACCGTGGTCGAGGGGTCGCACAGCTGGCTCTTGGCCGACCCGAAACAATTCGGCGAGATCATCACCAACGACGTGAAGGTGGCCCAGGCCGCTCGCGAGCTCGAGCTCCACGCGCCCGCACCGAAACGCAAGGGCTTGCGCCGCGTGAAGACCCTCGACCCTCGCCGCGCCCCCGATCCGAGTGCCAGCCCTCCATCCGAGTGACCGGCGTCCCATCCGAGTGGGAGGCGCCTCACCCGAGTGCCACCCGTCCGTGCGAGTGGGTACTCGCATCCAGGGTGCGAGTACCCACTCGGATGGGGCGGTATCAGACCACGGGGAGCTTCGGACCGCCGATGCGCATGTCGCCACGGCGGCGAGTGACCCCGCGACCGTCGAGCTCCGCCGCCAGCGGCAGCGCGTGCTTGCGGGTGATACCGAGGGCATCGCGGAACTGGCTGACGGTGAACCCGTTGGGATGCTCGCGGAGCAGCACCGCGGCAGCACGTCCGGCGGCGTCGATGGCGGACGGGTGGAAGTGCACCCCGTCGCGCTCGACCACGAGCGAACGACGCACGAGCTCGCGGAGTTCGGCACGGTCCACACCCGACGCGTCGGGCGGGGCGAACCGGCCGGCGGCCAGCGCTGCCACGAACGGGTGCTCGGCCAACGGGTCGTGCACCTCGGCGGGACGAACCCGGCCGTTGGCCACCTCCAGATCGTCGATGGCTGCGAGGACAGCACGCTCTCGCTCATCGAGTGAGGCGAGGTCGAGCCCCAACGAGCCCGCCTCGGCGACGCGCTCACGTACTCTCTGTTCCGTCGATTCGAGCGCTGCGGGTGAGACCACCCATCGGCCGAGCGTCGGCGGACGGTCGACACCGGTGAGCGCGAGCAGTTCGGTCGCGTCGATCCACCCGTGCTCGGCCACGAGCCGGTCGATGTCGCGGTCCGGCCGAGCCTTCGAGGCGGGTAGGACCGGGGCGACGTCGAGCACCTCGCCACCGCCGATGGTCTCGTCGCGGCCCGACTCGCGCAGCACGTAGCGATCGCCCGTCACCAACGGCAGCGCGACGGGGAGGTGGACGCGCACCAGCCCATCGCCACCTGGCGGAATGGCGTCGAGCCCCAGGACGCGCAGCTTCACCGGGAACTCGCCGGAGCCGAGATAGGCGAAGTAGGCGCCGCGCCGCGACACCTCGTGGTCCAGCGATGGCAGCACCCGCAGTGTGGCGTCGAAGCGGCGAGTGGGCCGCCATTGGCCGTCGTCGACCACGGCGTCGCCTCGCTGGAGATCGCTGTGGTCCACTCCGACCAGGTTGAGCGCGACTCGGTTGCCAGGGCCGATGGCGGCATGTCGTTCGCCGTGCGACTGGATCGAACGCACGCGGACGGGTCGAGCGCCGGCGTGCAATTGCTGGTCCTCCCGCACGGATCCTCCGGTGAGCGTACCGGTGACCACCGTGCCGCTTCCCTTCGCCGCGAACACCCGGTCGACCCACAGGCGAGGCCGACCGCGGTCCATCGACGAGGGTGTGCGTTCGATCAGCTCGACCAGCGCGTCCCGCAGGGCGTCGAGGCCGTCGCCCGTGAGCGCGCTGACACCGACGATGGGCGCATCGGAGAGGAACGTGCCGGCCAACCGGTCGCGCACGTCCATCTCCTGCAGCTCACGCCACTCGTCGTCGACTGCGTCGACCTTGGTGAGCGCGACCAGACCGTGCTGCAACCCCACCATCTGCAGGATGCGCAGGTGCTCCTCGCTCTGCGGCTTCCAGCCTTCGGTGGCGGCCACTACGAACACGCACGCGTCGACACCGCCCACGCCGGCCAGCATGTTGCGCAGGAACCGCACGTGGCCGGGCACATCGACGAAGCTGAGGCCTTCGCCGTTGGGCAGCGTGGTGTGGGCGAACCCGAGGTCGATGGTGAGACCTCGGCGGCGCTCCTCGTCCCACCGGTCGGGGTTGGTGCCGGTGAGTGCCTGCACCAACGACGACTTGCCGTGGTCGACATGGCCCGCGGTGGCTACGACGCGCATGCGCGCAGCACCGCGGTGAGGTGCGCATCGTCGTCGGGGTGCACGGTGCGCAGGTCGAGCAACGTCGCGCCGTCGCGGGTACGAGCGACAACCGGTGGATGCGCGGCGCGCAACACCGCGAGGCGATCGCCCTCCACTCGGATGGCGACGGAGGGGATGACCGTGCCCGGTGCACTTCCCGCGCCCGGGATGGCCTCGCTGTCGACGACGTCACCGACTCCGGCAGCGGCCACGACCGCGTTGGCCCGCACTCGCAATTCGTCGACCGGCATGGCCGCCATCTGCCAGAAGGGGATGCGTTGCGCAGCATCGCGTTGCAGGTAGGCGAGTGCCACGTCCTGCACCGCGAGCAGGACGTGCGCGCCCGGCCGTAGCGCTCGGGCGAGCGGGTGACGCGCACACGTGGCCACAAGGGTGGCGTCGCCGGCGATGATGCCGCTCTGCGGGCCGCCCATGAGCTTGTCGCCGCTGAACGTGACGAGCGCTGCCCCTGCGGCCAATGTCTGCCGTGCGGCGGGCTCACCGGCGAGCCAGACCGGTGGAGGGCCACCGAGCCACGGCGTGTTGGCGTCGATGAGGCCGCTGCCGATGTCGGCCACGACGGGTACGGGCAGCGTGGCCAACTGCTCGACCGGCGTGTCCTCCACGAACCCTTCCACCCGGTAGTTGCTGGGATGCACCTTCAGCACGAGCGCGACGTCGGCAGTCTTCCTGGCGAGTGCCTTCGAGTAGTCGGTGAGCCGAGTGCGATTGGTGGTGCCGACGTCGACGAGGCGTGCGCCCGACTGCTCCATCACCTCCGGCACTCGGAAGCCGCCACCGATCTCGACGCTCTCGCCGCGGCTGACGAGCACCTGCCGGTCGTGGGCGAGCGCGGCGAGCACGAGCAGCACCGCGGCTGCGTTGTTGTTCACCACGATGGCCGCGTCGGCCCCGCACAGCGTGGCGAGCAGCCCGCCCACTGCCGCCTGGCGCGAACCGCGTTCGCCGGTGTTCAGATCGAACTCCACGTTCACGGCCTGCGCCGCGTGATGAACGGCGAGCGGTGCGCGACCGAGATTGGTGTGCAGCAGCACGCCGGTCGCGTTCACCACCGGCGCGAGCAACGTCGCCCGATGGTGCTGTGCCCGTTCCACGGCTGCTTCGCTGGACCAGTGGTCGGGTCCGTCGGCGATGGCGGCTCGGGCGAGTTCGACGAGGACGGCGTGCGGGAGATCCACCTCGGCCATGGCGCGCGCCAGACGGTCGACGCTGGGGGGTCGGCCACGCTCGTTCGAACCGTCGGCGCTCATTCGGGCAACGGTAGTGGCACGCATACACTCGACCTCGATGCTGCCCATCCCCATCGTCCGACTCGACCAGGACCTGCCGCTGCCCTCCTATGCCCATCCGGGCGATGCCGGGCTCGACCTGAGGGCTCGCGAGGACGGCGAGGTGCGCCCTGGCGGCGGGCGTCTGCTCATGCCCACGGGCATCAGCATCGCCATCCCTGTCGGGTTCGCCGGCTTCGTGCTGCCGCGCAGTGGCAACGCGTTGCACCACGGGCTCACGGTCGCGAACGCCCCCGGGCTCATCGACAGCGCCTACCGGGGTGAGGTGAAGGTGATCCTGCTGAACACCAACCCGCACGACACGTTCCACGTGCACCGTGGCGACCGCATCGCGCAGCTCGTGCTGCAACGCGTGGAAGAAGCGGAGTGGCAGGTGGTCGAGTCGCTCGACGGCGACGATCGCGGCGGTGGGTTCGGTCACTCCGGTCGTCACTGACCAGTTGCGCCACCGTCACTTCCAGGCGAACACCGGCTGCTCGAAGTCGTGCACCCGCTCGCCGGCGCGGCCGTCGAGTGCGACCCAACGGAACTGCACCAGCACCGCACCGGTGGGGGCGTGGATGAGGTCCTTGCCCAATGGCACCTGCACCACCGGCCGGTCGCTCTCGGGAATGGTGACGAATCGGGGAGAGTCGGGTCGCTGCAGTTCGTGCAGACCGATGTGGTACACGTACGCGACCTCCGCCGGGTTCGGTGTCAGCGCCACATCGCCATCGGCCCACAGCACCACGGGCGTGATGACGTAGCCCGAGCGGGTGGTGTAGTCGTCGAGCCGACCGAGCACGCTGTCGTGTCCCAGCGACAACCCCAACTCCTCCTCCAGCTCGCGCAGTGCGGTCTCCTCGACGGTCTCACCGGGGTCCACCCGACCGCCCGGAAGGGCCCACTGCCCGCCGTGTCCGTTCAGCGTTGCGGCACGTCGGCAGAGCAGGAAGGACGCCCCGCCGGCGACGTCGGTGACCGAGCCGTCGAAGCCGTCGATGTCGCCGGGCACCACCGCCATCTCCTCCGCCGTGAACGACATCGGATCGGTGGAGTCGGAGCCGGCTTCGCTGGCGGTCACGACGATGGCCACGGCGGCGCGCTTGGCCGCCCCGGGCGGCACTTCGTGCAGCGGATGCGCCGCCAGGTGGCGGCGAATGAGGTCGCGCAGTGCGGAGTCGTGGGTGATCACCCTTCGCACCCTAGGTGGCACCTGTCGAGCGGTGCGACGTGAGCGGCTGGCGCCGACGTGACCACTGTTACATCGAAGGTAGGCTGTGCTCGGGAACCCCCAGGGGTATTCGAACGACTGAGTATTCGGATCGAGTTCGCGACACGCGACCGAGAGGAGCACCATCATGGATTCCCTCGACCTGGCCAGGTGGCAGTTCGGTATCACCACCGTCTACCACTTCCTGTTCGTGCCGCTCACCATCGGGATGGCGTTTCTCGTCGCGGGGTTCCAGACGGCGTGGTATCGCACCGGCCACGAGAAGTACCTCCGCCTGACGAAGTACTTCGGCAAGCTCTTCCTCATCAACTTCGCCATGGGGGTGGTCACGGGCATCGTGCAGGAGTTCCAGTTCGGCATGAACTGGAGCGACTACTCCCGGTTCGTCGGCGACGTCTTCGGTGCACCACTCGCGATCGAGGGGCTGTTGGCGTTCTTCCTCGAATCGACGTTCCTCGGGCTGTGGATCTTCGGTTGGGACCGCCTGTCCCGACGGGTGCATCTGGCGACGATCTGGATTGCCGCAACGGGCACGTTGCTGTCGGCCTATTTCATCCTCGCGGCCAACTCCTTCATGCAGAACCCGGTCGGCTACGAGTTCAACGAGATCACTGGTCGGGCGGAGCTCACCGACTTCGTTGCGGTGCTCACGAACAAGGTCACACTGGTGACGTTCCCTCACACCATCTCGGGTGCGTTCATCACTGCGGGGGGACTGGTGCTCGGGGTGGCGCTGTGGAATCTCATCCGTCACTCGAACCGCGACGCTGACGCCTTTCGGACGGCTGCCAAGGCGGGTGCGGCGACGATGGTCATCGCCGCCGCCTTGTTGGCGGTCACGGGTGATCGTCAGGCCAAGGTGATGACCGAAGTACAACCGATGAAGATGGCCGCCGCCGAGGCGCTCTATCACACCACCGATGGCGCTTCGTTCTCGATCTTCAGTGTCGGCACGCCTGACGGCAGCGAGGAGACCTTCGCCATCAGAGTGCCCAAGATGCTGTCGTTCCTCGCGACAGGCGACTTCAACGGAACCGTCGAGGGCATCAACGACATCCAGTCCGCGTACGAAGCGAAGTTCGGCCCAGGCGACTACAGCCCGAACATCGCGGTCACCTACTGGACCTTCCGTTTCATGATCGGCATTGGCATGCTCGGCGCGTTGATCGCAGTGTGGGCCTGGTGGCGGATCCGACGCAGGAAGGGTTTCAGCGGTCGAATGGCGATGGCTGCGGCAATCGCGCTGCCGCTCACCGGGTTGCTCGGCAACAGCTTCGGTTGGGTGTTCACCGAGATGGGGCGCCAACCATGGATCGTGTTCGGATTGATGCCCACCGCCGCCGGCGTCTCGCCGAGCGTCAGTGCGACCGAAGTGTGGATCTCGATGATCGGCTTCACCCTGGTCTACGGCCTCCTCGCGGTGGTCGAGGTACGACTGCTCCTGAAGTACATCTCGGCAGGGCTTCCGGTGGTGCCACCGGATGACGATCCCGAGGTGGGGTCCGACGACGAAGAACGCCCGTTGGCGTTCGCCTACTGAGAGGCATCGACATGGAACTCACCACCGTGTGGTTCATCCTGATCG
Source organism: Actinomycetota bacterium (assembly GCA_016213625.1). Classification (GTDB taxonomy): domain Bacteria; phylum Actinomycetota; class Acidimicrobiia; order Acidimicrobiales; family Ilumatobacteraceae; genus UBA668. The sequence goes on along the minus strand of JACQZZ010000066.1, from coordinate 25,052 downwards.
CAGTCCTGTGGATCGGCTACTTCGTGCTCGAGGGGTTCGACTTCGGTGTGGGCATCCTGCTGCCAGTGCTCGGCCGCGACGACCGCGAACGCCGCGTGCTGATCAACACGATCGGCCCCCTGTGGGACGGAAACGAAGTGGGGTTGTTGGTCGCTGGCGGCGCGACGTTCGCGGCGTTTCCCGAGTGGTACGCGACGTAGTTCAGCGGCTTCTATCTCGCGCTGTTCCTCATCCTCGTGTCGCTGATCATGCGCAATGTCGCGTTCGAGTTCCGAGGAAAGCGAGATGGCGTGCGCTGGCGTGCGTGGTGGGATCGGGCCATCTTCTTCGGATCGCTGCTCCCGGCGGTGCTGTGGGGTGTGGCGTTCGGGAACATCGTTCGTGGTGTCGAGATCGATGCCGACAAGGAGTACGTCGGCACGTTCTTCGATCTGCTCAACCCGTACTCGTTGCTCGCCGGACTCGTCACGCTGTCGCTGTTCGTCACCCACGGTGCCACGTTCCTCACGCTCAAGACGTTGGGCGACGTTCGTCGACGCGCTCGAGCGATCGCACTTCGGAGCGGTCTCGTCGCGGCGGTGTTGGCGGTGGCGTTCCTCGGTTGGACCTGGGTGGATCGCGGCGACGCTCGCCACGCCGGTTGGTTCGCGGCGCTTGCCGTGGCCGCCGCGCTCGCGCTGCTCGGTGGACTCTTCGCCGCGATGAAGGGACGCGAGGGCTGGGCGTTCATCGGGACTGCGGCGACGCTGGCCCTGGCGGTTGCGTCCCTGTTCACCATCCTGTTCCCGAACGTGATGCCGTCGACGCTCGATCCCGAATGGTCGCTCACCACCACCAATGCGGCGTCCACCCACACCACCCTCACCATCATGACCTGGGTCGCAGCCGTGTTCACCCCCTTGGTGCTGCTCTACCAGGGGTGGTCCATCTACGTCTTCCGCAAGCGCATCGGCGTTCATCACATCCCTGAGGATTCGCCGCCGATGGTGTCGTCCGCCGCCGCCGTTGCAGGGGTCGGGGTGGACACGCCCACGTGAAGCCGGTCGATCCTCGGCTGTTCACCGCTGCCCGCGGGTCGGTGCCCGCGATGGTCGTCACCGTTGCGCTCGGCGCGGCCGTCGGGGTGTTGGTCGTCGTCCAGGCCACGCTGCTCGCCACCGCCATCGCCCGGGTCATCGACCACGGGGGCGGCGACGGTCTCGTACCGCTGTTGGTCGTACTCGCGTCGGTGGTCGCCGCTCGCGCCCTCATCGCGTGGGCCCAGGAGGCGTCGTCGCAGCGAGCAGCAGCCATCGCCAAGTCCGAACTTCGCCGCCAATTGGTGGAGCGCTCCGCGTCGATCGCGGCCGATCCCTCGCAGGCTGCTCGCAGGGCCGAGGTGGCGTCGCTCGCGGGCGGCGGGCTCGATGCCCTCGACGGCTACTTCGGCAAGTATCTACCGCAGTTGATCCTTGCCGTCGTGGTGCCGATCGCAGTGCTCCTGCAGTTGTTCCGCACTGACCTCACGTCGGCGATCACTGTGATCGTGACGCTTCCGCTGATCCCGATCTTCATGGTGCTCGTCGGCCGTATGACCGAACGTGCGAACGCTCGCCGATGGGATGCGCTCGCTCGTCTGTCCCATCACTTCCTCGACGTGGTGGAGGGGATGCCCACGCTGCGGGCATTCGGTCGCGGGTCGGCACAACCCGAGCTGGTCGCTGCGAGTGCCGACCGATATCGAACCACCACGATGGCCACCCTGCGCGTGGCGTTCCTCTCGTCGCTGGTCCTGGAGTTGCTGGCGACCATCTCGGTGGCGTTGGTCGCGGTCGGCGTCGGTCTCCGACTCGTCGATGGTGGCCTCGACCTCCGGACGGGACTGCTCGCGATCCTCCTCGCTCCGGAGGCGTACCTTCCGCTTCGACAGGTGGGAGCGCACTACCACTCGAGCGCCGCCGGGCTCGCCGCTGCCGAGCGGGCCTTCGCGCTGTTGGAGCTGGAGCCAGTCCGTCACGACGGCCGAGCGGGAGTGCCGACAGGCCCGATGTCGGTCACCATGACGGCAATCTCAGTCCGCCACCCTGGTCGCGAGCGGCCCGCGCCCGATCATGCGGATCTGGTGGTTCGCTCCGGCGAGGTGGTGGCGCTCGCCGGACCGAGCGGCACCGGCAAGTCGTCGATGCTGGCGGTTCTTCTGGGCCTTCGATCGCCAGATTCTGGTTCGGTCATCATCGGCATCGGCGACGCCTCCTTGTCATTGGCCGACGTCGAACTGGCTGCCTGGCACCGCTCGATCTCGTGGGTCGACCAGCAGCCGTATGTGATGGCCGGCACGCTGGCCGACAACTTGCGCATCGCGCGCCCTGCAGCGTCGGACGACGAGTTGCGCGAAGCACTGCGCCGTGCGGGCCTGCCTGACGCGATCGATCGAACGGTCGGCCACGACGCGGTGGGGCTCTCGGCCGGCGAACGGCGACGACTCGGACTCGCCAGGGCGTTGCTGCGGCGAGCGTCGCTCGTCCTCCTCGACGAGCCGACCGCCGGACTCGACGCCGCCACCGAGGACGACGTGCTCGCAGCGGTTCGGGCAGAGTCCGATCGCGGGGCTGCGGTGCTCGTCGTGAGTCACCGCCCAGCCGTGCTGCGCGCTGCCGATCGGGTGGTGACACTGCGATGAGCGCATTGTGGCGGGTACTTCGCTCGAGCCGCTCGGGTCGAACTCGTTGGCTGCTCGCGCTGGTGCTCGGCGTTCTCGCGGCAGGTGCAGCCGTGGTGTTGGCCGGTGTGTCGGCATGGCTCGTCACGACCGCCGCCGAGCAGCCGCCGGTGCTCCACCTGATGGTGGCGATCGTCGCGGTGCGCGCCGCCGGCATCGGGCGTGGCGTTTTCCGATACTTCGAGCGTCTCGTCGGTCACGACGCATCGTTCCGCGTGCTCGCGGACCTCCGCGTTGCAGTGGTGCGCCGGGTGGAGCGATTGCTCCCCGGCAGTCGCACACTCGGCCGCGGTGATCTGCTCACTCGGTTCGTCAACGACGTCGATGGCCTGGCCGACCTGTGGGTGCGGATCCTGCTTCCCGCAGCGGTCACGGTCGTCGTCAGTGTTGGTGCCGTGGTCGTCGTCGGATCACTGTTGCCGATCGCGGGCGTGGCGCTCGTGTGTTCTGCGGCAGTGGCGATGGTGGTCGCTCCCGCTGTCTCGATGGCGGTCAGCGGTCGATCCGCGGCTCGGGTGGCACCCCAGCGCGGTGCGTACGGTCAGCGCCTCCTCACCGTCCTCGATGGCGCTGCCGAGCTCGCCGTCTACGGCGCAGTCGATGCAGCGCTCGGCGACCTCGACTCTGCCGACCGCTCGCTCCGACGCACGGAGGCGCGTGTTGCGTGGGGTGCCGGACTCGGTGCGGCCGTGGCAGTCCTGGCCGCCGGAGCCGGTCTCGTCGCCACCATGTGGCTCGGCGCGCGGGCCGTTGGATCTGGTGACATCGACGGCGTCACGTTGGCGGTCGTCGTGCTGCTGCCATTGAGCGTGCACGAGTTGGTGGCCGTGGTGACACCGGCCGCTGCGCAGCTTCCTGCGTTGAGGACGTCCGCCGAGCGCCTCGTCGCCGTCGTGGACGAGCCCGACGTCGTCCGCGACCCATCGTTCGAGGACGACCTTCCGGAAGGGCCATGGGATCTCCGGCTTCGTGGCCTCACGGTCGGATGGCCCGGGGGACCAGCACTGCTCCGGGATCTGTCACTCACCGTGACCTCGGGTTCCACCGTCGGCCTGGTGGGACCGAGCGGGCTGGGCAAGAGCACGCTCGCGGCAACACTGCTGCGATTCGTCGAGCCGCTCGACGGGGCGATCGAACTGGTGAGTGAGGCCGGTGCGGTCGACATCAGCCGGCTGAGAGGGGACCGTGTGCGGTCGGTCATCGGCTGGTGTGCCCAGGATGCCCACGTGTTCGACTCCACCGTCGCCGCGAACCTGCGGCTCGCACGACCTTCCGCCACTGACGACGAGCTCCGATCGGCACTGTCGGTCGTGCAGCTGGATGATTGGCTCGTGGCGCTGCCTCACGGGCTCGACTCGATGGTGGGCGAGCACGGTCGGTCGATGTCGGGTGGAGAGCGGCAGCGGCTGGCGCTCGCGCGTGTGGTGCTCTCGGGCGCTCCGATCGTGGTGGTCGATGAACCGACCGAGCACGTCGATGACACCATGGCCGGTGCACTGATGACCGATCTCGTGTCGGCGCTCGCGGATCGCACCATGATCGTCATCACGCATCGGCCCGATCTGTTGCCCCCGCACGTACACGTGGTCGACCTCGCCGAACACGCGCCACCACACTCAACGGGCGCCGACGCGTCGAACGGGTGAACCGCTGTCATCGACCCCGGTCCGCGCGCCAGACTGATGAGATGGATCTGTCGGTCGCCGTGACCCCGCTGTACTTCGCCTCGATGGCCGCCGAGCGCAGGGCGTTGCAGCGGCGTGCCGAGGCGCAGGGCCCTTCGGCCGCCGACTACGACAAGCCCGACACCATCGCCAGCCTCGGCATGGGCGTGCTCAGCCTCACCACTCCGCTCACCGTGCACCTCGCCTCGTACGCCGCGCTGCGGCGTGGTCGCGCCGGTCGTATCGGCCAGGTGGTGCTGGGCGTCACGGTCGCGGCCGCAGCGGCCACCACGGTGGCCGACCTGGTTGCCAAGCATGCCGACGGAGCAACTCTGAAGGGTCGTCGCGCGCGAGCCAAGGCGCGCAAGGTGGCCGAGGTGACCAGCGTGGTCACGGTCGCGGCCGGTGGGCTGGTGCTCACCGCCACTTCGGCTGCGCTCACCAGCACGTCTCGGTGGTGGGCGAAGGGCAAGCAGCGCGATCTCGGTACTGGCATCGTGCCGTGGGCCGCAGCGATGCTGTGGTGGGACTTCGCGTACTACTGGAACCATCGTTTCCAGCACGAAGTGCGGGCGATGTGGGCCATTCACGTGCCACACCACTCCAGCGAGCACTACAACCTGTCCACCGCGCTGCGCCAACCCGTGGCCGGGGCGTTCGGCGTGTGGCTGCCATACGGCGCCGTCGCCCGACTGGGCGTGCGTCCTGCGCTCATCGAGACGTCCCGCGCGCTGAACCTCATCTACCAGTACTGGATCCACACCGACACCATCCGGTCGCTGGGCGCGGGCGAGGAAGTGCTCAACACGCCGTCACATCACCGGGTGCACCACGGCAGCAATCGTCAGTACCTCGATCGCAACCACGCCGGCATCCTCATCATCTGGGACCGGCTGTTCGGCACGTTCCGTCGCGAGCAACCGACGGAAGACCCCGTGATCTACGGCCTCACGCGCAACATCCACAGCAACTCGCTGTGGACCGTGAGCACTCACGAGTACCGCGACATGTTTCGCGATGTCGCGCGCAGCACCAACTGGCGCGACCGTTTGGGGTTCGTGCTCCGAGGTCCTGGCTGGGCGTATGCGCGCCGGGCAGAGCTGGAACAGCCGCTGGAGCCCGCAGCGGCCTGACGGTCGTCGAGGTCAGCTGGCGTTGGCGACGGGCAGCTCGCGTGCTGCGCGATCCGCCTTGGTGACGCGGCCGAGGAACTCGGACAGCACCTTGTTGAACGTGGTGGCGTGCTCCACCATGAAGCCGTGTGCCGCGCCCGAGATGACCACGAGTTCCGCATTGGGCATGCGGTCGGCGATCTCCTCGCTGTCGCCTCGCGGCGTCAGGATGTCCTGGTTGCCCACCACCACCATCGTGGGGATGTCGACCTGCTCCAACTGCTCGGCGACGCTCTCGTCGACGTCGAGGATGGCACGCACCTGCGCGACGAACGCGTGCGACGTGCGGCCCATGGCGAGTGGCCCGAGCCAACCGAACGCGGGCAGCAGTCGACGGAACGACCGGGGGCCGATGACCCATCGTGCTGCCTCGCCGGCCATGGCGCCCATGCCGCGCTCGCTGGCGGCGGTGGCCCACGAACCGAGCAGCTCGCGGCGCCACGGGTGGTTGCGGCACGCCGTGCAGGCGAGTGTGAGCGAGATGACCCGTTCGGGGTACTTGAGGCCGACGATCTGGCTGATGGCGCCACCCATGGAGGCGCCGACCACGTGGGCCCGGTCGACGCCCACCTCGTCGAGCACGCTCATGGCGTCGGCCGCCATCTGCTCGAGCGTGTAGTGGCCGAACGGCTTGTCGCTGCGGCCTGCGCCGCGGTTGTCGAGTGCGATCACCCGGTACCGCAGCGCGAGGTAGTAGCGCTGCATGTCCCAGCCGTGCTTGTCGGCGCCCAGGCCCTGGATCATCAACACGGGTGTGGCGTTGGACCGGCCGAGCACTTCGTAGTGCAGGCGGATGCCGTCGGAGGAACGTGCGTACGGCATGTCAGCCCTCCGCCAGCCAGTCGATCGGGGCCACCCCGGTCTGCATGCCGCCGAAGCCGTCGAGCATGCGCTGGAGGTGGTGTTGGATCTGTTCGGCGAGTTCCACCTCGGCCAACGGTCCACGCCGCTTCCGGCGCGGACGCACCTGCGGGCCGACTTCGGCGCGTGCGGTGCGGCTCACCGCGCTGCTCATCGTGGCCACGGGGAACACCGGAACGCCGGCGACCACGGCGGCGCCGACGAGGTGGTGATCGATGGTGCCGGCATGGCGGGCGTGACTCGTGGCCGCGCACGAGACCAGCACCAGTTCGTGGTTGCGCAGTGCGCCGAGCACTTCGTCGTGCCGGGCGAGCAGGCCGCCGATGCGACGCATGAACGGCCCCACCGGGGCGAAGTCGGGTCGCCCGACGAACCGCACCGGACGACCGGTGGCCTCGCTGAGTGCGAATGCCGCGTAGATGTTGCTGAGCGCCCATCGGCGGTTGTTGCACACCAGCAACGCGCCCGTGCGGACCGGCAGGTGTTGGATGCCACCGACCCCCACATCCCAGCGGAGCTTGGTGAACGGGGTGAGCATGCCGATGAGGTGCGGGTCGCGCCCGAAGTCGTCGACCGAGTGCGCCGGCCAGTGGCGCAGCGGCTCGACGAGCACGTTGCCAGCCTTGCCGACCACCTGCCTGGGGAACTGGATGAGATCGGCCATCACGCCACCTCTCGAATGCTGCCGATGCGAACGACGCTCTCCCACGCGTAGAGGTGGTCGATGACCTCTGGGGTGGTCAGTCGCGGGGAGAGGCCGAGTGCCTCGAACGACTTCGAGCCGTCGGCCAGGCGCCCGCGGTGCATCAGCTCCACCACGTGGTCGGGAATCGGCGCGCCCATCAGCTGGCTCAACTGTCGGGCGATGGCCCATTCGGGTCCGACCAGCGGCAACGGGATGCGCTTGCCACGGATGATGGCCTGCGCGGCGGTGATGGCGCCGGGCGCCACCACGTTGACGGGCTCGTCGAGCCGGCGTGCCGCGGCGGCGACGAACGCCCGAGCCGCGTCGCCGTCCTCGATGACGGCGAACGGCGCATCGGCGAGTGCGCTGAACGGCACCACCGGCTGGCGCAGCAGACGGCCGAGCGGGCTGGGGACGTGCTTGCCGAGCACCGGAGCGAGCCGCAACTTGCCGACCGCGATGCCCACGCGGCGACCGACCTCGCGGGCCGATCGTTCGATGTTGGCCAGCATGTGGCCGTACTCGGATGTGGGGTGCAGCGGCGCGTTCTCAGTGGGGCGAGTGGCCGTGCCACGACCGCGGCCGTAGACCTCGATGCCGCTGCGCACCACCATGCTCTCGAGCGCCGGGCACTCGGCCGCGGCACCCACCACGGCGGTGGTGGCGTCGGCGGTGAACTGGCGGGCGTGGGCGAGCCCGGTTCGTGCGTCGGGTTCCCACACGCTGAGGTTGATGAGCACATGGGGGTTGAACTTGGTCACCACCTCCACGATGCGTTCGCGCTGCGATGGTTGCAGCAGGTGGAATTCGGCTTTGCGCAGGCGGCGGCGCGGCGGGTCGACATCGATGCCGACCAGCGCTCCCACCCACGGTTCGGCCTCGAGTTGCGCGGCCACCAGCGAGCCGAGCTCGCCTCCCATGCCGCTCACGAGCACACGTTGACCCCTCACACTCTCAGGTTACCCACCGGTAGCCCGCGCGACCCTCATGGAGGTACCGGGCGTGGCGGTTCAGCGGAGGAGTGCGAACCGCACGTGGACATCGGCGCTGAGCTCCACCAGCCCGGCGCTCACCTCCACCTCGCCGCCGATCTTCGCCGAGTCCATCATCGGCGCCGCGGCGGCGCGCAGCATCGGGTTCGGCTCCGGGTTGATGGGGGCCTCGCTGATCAGCTCCACCTCGCCCAGTTGCAGGTCCAGCGCCTCGGCGTACGAGGTGGCGCGCACGCGCGCATCGCGTGCGGCATCGGCCAGCAGCGCCCGGCGCGCCGGATTGTCGCGATCGACCCGCCAGCTCAGTCGGCGCACGCTCGCCCCTGCCTCGGTGACCGTGTCGCGCACGACGACGCCCACCAGATCGAGGCTCCGCACGGTGACCGTGATCGCAGTGGAGGCCACGTAGCCCACGCGTACCTGTTGGTTGTTGCGCCACTCGACGTCCTCGCCGACCTGCACGCCCTCGGTGGCCCAGTCGTCGCGCCCGAGGCCGTGGCGGAGCAGGATGTCCTCCAGTTGCTGCGAGTGCGCCGCGACGTGGTCGAGCGCGCCGGCCGCGTCCATGGCCCGATGGCTGACCTCGAGGCTGAGTTCGGCGCGATCGGGGGTGACGGAAGCGGCGGCGGTGCCGCGAACGGTGACGGAGGCCATGGCGCACAGTGTCGCACGATTCAAGACGATGCCGGATTCGACCGATACCTCTCCTGCGGCGAGAGAAGGCAAGGAATGCGGCAGGACGCGGGACCACGGAACGAAGGACACGGCGACGTGGTCCTCCGCCGCGGACCCCGCGGAGCCCTGGTCGTCGCGTTGCTGGCCACCACACTGTTCGCGATCCCGTTGGTCTCGGCCGTGACCACGGCCGACGCCGCCAAGGCACCGGTGTGCACCGGTGCCACCTACACCGTGGTCTCCGGTGACAGCTGGAGCCGTATCTCCCAGCGGCTCAAGGTCGGCATGACCGCGCTGCTCGCGGCCAACGGCGCGACGATCGCCACGGTCATCGTGCCCGGACGCGTCCTCTGCCTTCCTGCAGGAGCGACGCCCCCCACCACCGCACCGGCCACCACTGCACCGGCCACCACCGCACCGGCCGGCGGCGCGGTCGCCATCCGGCAGTTCCCCGTGCAGGGGCAGTGCTGGTTCGCCGACACCTGGCGAGCGCCCCGTTCGGGCGGCCGCCTGCACGAGGGTGTCGACATCATCGCCAAGGCCGGGCTGAACATCTACGCCGTCGACGACGGCACCATCAGCAAGCAGGTCTGGGATTCGCCGGGGTCGTTGTCGGGCAACGCGTGGCGCTTGCTGCGTGCGGACGGCACCTACTTCTTCTATGCGCACCTGAGCGCGTTCGCCCCTGGGTTGAAGGTCGGATCGACCGTGAAGGCCGGGCAGATCATCGGGTACGTCGGGATGACCGGCAACGCCGGTTCGCCGCACCTCCACTTCGAGGTGCACCCCAAGGGCGGGGCAGCGGTCAATCCGTATCCCACGGTGAAGGCCGTTGACGGGTGCTCGGTCACGGCCGTGCCCGCACAACCCGGTGGAACCGCCCCGACGCCGCCGGCCTCCACGGCACCACCGGCCACCACACCACCCGCCACCACACCACCCGCCACCACGCCGCCGGCCACCACGCCGCCGGTCGCGGCCGGCTCGATGTGGCAGTTCGTGGCGCCAGTGCTCGCGTTCGACTCGGGCGGTCGCAAGCTCGCCGCCGGGCAGACCACCACCGTTCGCGTCGACGCGCTCAGCGGTGTCGCGGCGGGTACGTCCGGAGTGATGGTGCGATTGTCGGTGCGCAACATCGCCAACCGCGGCAACGTGGCCGTCCACTCGTGCGCCTCCGGCGCCAACGGCACCACGAGCCTGAACTTCATGCCCGGCCGGTTGAGCGCCACCACCACGGAGGTGGCGGTGACGAACGGCACCATCTGCCTGACCGCGAGCACCGCCGTCGACGTGCGCATGGACGTGGTGGGCTACCTCGCCAGCGACGGCGTCGGCCTCCAGCCGATCGTGGCCAAGCGTGCGCTCGACACTCGCTCGGGAACGGCCATCCCCGCCAATGGGACGAAGTCGGCCTCGCTGAAGGCGATGGGCGTGCCGGCCGGCTCCAAGGCCGCGACGGTGACCGTGACCCTGCTGGCCGCTGCTGCGGCGGGCAGCATCGGCATCGGCGCGTGTGGCGGTACCCCGTGGATCCTGCCCTTCCAGGCGGTGCCCACCCAGGTGTTCTCGGCCGTGGTGCGCACGAACGACAGCGGCGTGTGCGTGTCGGCGACGTCGTCGGTGCACGTGGTGCTCGACGTGACCGGCGCGTGGACGGGCACGACGGTGTTGTCGACGGCGGCGCCGGCTCGGCTGTTCGATTCGCGCTCGACCGGTGCGTTGACCACGCAGGTGGTGCGGGTGCCGGTGTCGGTGCCGGGGGCCACGCGAGCGCAGTTCACGGTGTCGGTCATCACCGCAGGCCTTCCGGGCGCGGTGTTCATGTGGAACTGCGGCGAGCCGCAACCCGCCGCATCGGTGGTGTCCACCAATGCCGACTCCATCGCGAGCGCGACGGTGAGCCTGAACATGACCGGCGGGTCCGTGTGCATGGCCTCGACCGGGTCACTGCACTCGGTGGTCGACCTGGTGGCCGCCGGCTGACTTGTGGGGTCAGCGGAGTTCGTGCGCCATGAGGATGACCTCGCGGGCGAAGGGGTCGAGCTGGCGCTTGGCGATGCGCTCGGTGAGGTTGATGGCCATCGACGGGTCGTCGACCATGCGGCTCCACCGGATGTAGCCGCCGAGGATGCCGATGACGCGATCATCGACCGAGTCGTTGTGCACCATCACCTTCGTGCTGGCCTCCAGCAGTCCCTGGAGCTCGGTGTAGAACGACTTGAGCCACAGCCCGAGATCGTCGGTGCCGGTGAACGGGCGATGCAGGTAGGGCAACCCGAGCTCGTCGTAGTTGTGGAGGTTGTGGGGCGCGGGGATGATGCTGATGACACAGCCGAACCCGTTCTCGCGCAGCCAGATGATCTCTTCCTGACGGCGGACGCGGCGATGGTTGTCGCCGTAGCCGCCCGGACGTTCGCAGACCGCCAGTTTGTCTTTCATGAACCACGTGAAGTTGCGAGGCGTAATGCCGAGCGCCCACTTCCCGCGCAGCCTCGGGGGCATCGCGCCCACCTCCAACGTCGTGCAGTGAATGTGGGCTCAGGTTAGTCGTTGGAATGCGAGCTTGCCCAAGGGTGGAGCTGGAGTTGCTGGCGATGGCGGTGCACCCGTCGCCCCTCGCCGACCTCGGTGGCGACGGCCCGGCCCCGAGCCACGTCGAGCACGCGTTCCACGGTCGCCGCGTCGGGTGGATGGTCGGTCGTCAGCCAGCGGCGCACGGCGCGGCGGGCGAGCGGCGGCGGCGCGGCAGCGAGTGCCTTGGCGTCGGTGGGGTCGATGGCCGCGGCCAACGCGTCGAGCAGGTCGGCCTCGTCGCGCAACAGATCCGCCTGGCGGGTGAGCACGGGCACGGGGTCGCGTCGGCCGATGTCGGCGAGCAACGGGAGCAATTCGTGTCGCACCCGGTTCCGTTGATGGCGGGGATCGACGTTCGACGGGTCGTGGACGACCGGGATCTCCAAGGCCGCGCACAGGGCCTCGGTGTCCACGCGACGCAGCGCCAGGAGCGGTCGCCGTGGACCGGGTCGCATCGCGGCGAGTCCGCTGCTCCCAGCGCCGCGCAACAGGTTCACCAGCACCGTCTCGGCCTGGTCATCGGCCGTGTGCCCGGTGAGCACATCAGCCGGCAGAACGGCGTAGCGCGCCTCGCGGGCTCGTGCCTCGAGGTTCGGCCCGTCGCCGACGTGGACGACGGTGGCCCGGAACGCCGCGCCCACGCGTTCCGCCAGTTGCCGCACCACCGCGGCCTCGACGCCGGACCCGGGTCGTAGCCCGTGGTCGACGTGCACCGCCGTGACGACACACCCCGCCGCCACCGCGAGGACGAGCAACGCCGAGGAGTCGGCGCCGCCGGACACCGCACAGGTCACCTCCGTGCCGGAGGGCGGAAACGTGCAGCGGGCGAGGAGCGACGTGGCGGCGTCGGAGGTGAGCGGGTCGTCAGCCAACGGTGGCCCCCGTTCGGGCCAGCCACATGGCGGGCACCCGCACCTCCTCCAGTGTCGGGAGGTGGTCGGGGCTCGTCCAGCAACGGTCCACGGCGCGTTCGCCGGCCTCCGTCTCGATGGCCGTGATGAAGCGAACGCCGGCGGCGTACTGGTTCAGCTTGGCTTCCACGCCCGTGAGCCGCATGACGGTGCGGCTGAGCGGGTTGGTGTTGCGGCGACGCTCGCGGAGGATGCGTTCGAAGCGCTCGGCGTTGGGCACCAAGGGGCCGGCAGCGCGCGTCATCGTGATGTCGCCGTGCCCTTCCAGCAGCGACATCAGCCCGCCGATGCGAGCCATCACCGCCCGCTGCTCGGGTGACGCGACAAGGCCCAGCACACCGCCGTCGCGGACCTGGACTGCCGCATCGCGACGGTTGCGGAGCGCGTCGCGCAACGCGCCGACGAGGGCTGCGGGATCGGGGTCGGCGAACGAGAGGCTGGTGTCGATCAATCCGGTGAAGTGGTCGCGCATCCAGGGCACGCCGGTGAACTGGGCGCGGTGCGTGAGCTCGTGGAGGAGGACCCACGTACGGAACTCGGCCGGGTCGAATCCGTAGCGCTGCTCGATGTCGGTCAGATTCGGTGCCACGAGATACACGGCGTCGTCGCTCGCTCGGCGGCCGACGAGGATGTCGTACTGGCCGAGCACCCGGGTGCTCATCCAGCCGAGCATCGCCCCCACTTCGGCGCCCGCCACCTGACGGGCGATGTTGGCCGCCGCGCCCTTGCCGCCCACCGGCTTCTCGGACCACCGGTCGAGCAATGGCGCGAGCAATGTGCGGAACGACTGGATGTTGGCTCGGATCCAGGCCGGTCGATCGACGAACTGCACCTGCGCCGGACCGTGCGGCGGACGAAGTCCGGTGACCTCGTGGATGGCGTCCTCGATGACCGCGGTCGGCGCGAGTTCCGGCGCGGGCGCGGCCGCGGAGGGTGAGATCGGCCTCCGCCGGGCGGCGATGCTGAGGGCGACTCGCTCGGCGCGGTCCCAGTCGATGGGGCTCGGCGCCGGGTTCATGGCGACGAGGTCAGTCGTCGCGTCGGGCGCGCTTGCCCGGGTACTGCGGGGCGACGACCTGCTTCAGGTACCCGGCGATGATGCCGACGACCGCCAGGCCACCGACGATCGCGAGCAGGAGGCCGAGCCACCAGTGGAAGATAACCGCGAGCATTCCGTCAGCGTAGCGAGCCGGAGCGGGTCCGTGCCCAATCCGTGGAAGGTTCGGGTCAGCCGATCGTGCCGTCGCCGTCGAAATCCTCGCCGAAGCACTGCTCGATGCGGGACAGCAGCCCCGCCGGAATCTCGTCGTTGCTGCACTTCTCACGCACCACCATCCGCAGTTCGGCGTGGAAGTCGAAGGCCTGGAGGCAGTCCATGCACCCCTCGAGGTGCGCGTGGATGCCTTCGGTGGTGTCAGTGGTGAGCTCTCCGTCGAGGAACGCCTCGAGTTCGCGCAGTGTCTCTGAGCAGTCAGCCATCGGCGGTGTCTTCCGTCGGGGGAGTGCGGGCGAAGAGCCCGCGTTCCGTTGCGTAGTCGGCCAACGCCTTCTGCATGGCTTTTCTTCCCCGGTGGAGCCGCGACATCACGGTGCCGATCGGGATGTCGAGCATCTCGGCGATCTCCTTGTAGGAGAACTCCTCCACGTCGGCGAGCAGGACGGGAAGTCGGAAGTTCTCGGGCAGGTTCTCCAGCGCGGCTTTCACCTCGTCGTCGGTGAACAGTTCGAACAGCGTGTCCTCCGCGCTGCGGCTGGCGACGTCGACGTTGGCGATGCGCCGGTAGAGGTAGAGGTCCTCCACGTCGTTCAGGTCGGTCTCCTGCACCCGTCGCTGCTTGGCGCGGTACGTGTTGATGAACGTGTTGGTGAGAATGCGGAACAGCCAGGCGCGGAGGTTGGTGCCCTCTTCGAAGTTGCCGTAGCCGCGGTAGGCCCGCAAGTAGGTCTCCTGGACGAGGTCTTCGGCGTCGGATTTGTTGCGCGTCATGCGCAGCGCGGCGTTGTACAACTGCCCCGCGTGCTGCATCGCCTCCTGCGCGAAGGCTGCCCGATCTGCCATCGACGGCACCCTACCCGCCGCCCGCCCTTCAGCCCTCTCGTGCCCTGGTCCGTCGAATGCTCAGCGCCCGGCCGCCGGGCGCTGAGCATTCACAACGAGTCGGTCAGGGGTGGGGGTCGCGGGTGGCGACGAAGTCGTCGACGGCGAGCACGAAGCGCTCGAGCATGTCGGCGAAGACGGGCAGCTCGCGAGTGCGGTACTGGCGGAAGATGTGGGTCATCAGCTCGCTGCGGCGTTCTGCGACCTCTTGGTGCTGTGCCCTCCCGGCATCGGTGATGCGCACCTCGACCACGCGGCCGTCCTCCTTGCTGGGTGACCGTTCGGCGAGGCCCAGCTTCTCGAGGCGCTGCACCGCGCGGGTGACCGTCGACGGGTCGATGCGCAGCGCTTCGGCGAGCTCGCTCATCCGCCACGCCGGCCGCAACGCCAACTGGTCGAGCGTGTCCATCTGCCCCTGCTCGATGGATTCCTCGCCGTCGCCGTACAGCCATTCGCGCAGCCCCGATGCCGACGCGCCACGGCGGATCTCGCGCCACGCGAGACCGATGCGCACGGCGAGTTCGTAGAGCTCGCGATGACGTGGGTCGGTCGGGACGTCGCTCATGGGTGGCGTTAGGGTAGCCACGATGGACGACCCGCTCGGTACCGCAGGACACGCGCCCACCACGCCGCTCGACGCGCTGCAGGTGATGGCCTCCAGCGACGTGATGCTCACCCCGACGTTGCGTCACGTGGAGATGTACACGATGCGTGGGCTGCTCACCATCCTCTGGCACGAACCGCCGGAGGACACCCCCCGCCAGCCGGGTGCGCTCGTGCTGTGCGGAGGCGCGATGGGAGGTTTGCTCGGCCCCGGTGACGCGATGTACCACCGGCTCGGGGTGGAGTGGTCGGCGCGTGGGGTGCCGGTGCTTCGTGTCAGCTATCGACGGCCCAACGACCTCGACCACTGCTGCGTCGACCTCGCCGCGGCGGCGCAGCTGGCCATCGGTGGCGCGGGTGCGGACAAGGTGGTGCTGATGGGGCACAGCTTCGGCGGTGCCGTCGCCGTGCGGGTGGGCGTGGGCCTGAACGACATGGTGTCGGGCGTGGCCACCTTCGCCACGCAATCCGCCGGCTGCGAGCTGGCGGGTGGGCTACAGGACACGCCGTTCCTGCTGTTCCACGGCGAGCGCGACGAGATCCTCCCGCCGGAGGCGAGCGACATGGTGCGGATGATCGCCGGGCACGGCGAGGTGGTGCGGCTCCCAGGCGATGGGCACCTGTTGGCGAAGAGCGACGCCATCATCTGGGAGCGGCTGGAGGAATGGCTGCCGCCGTTGGTGCTCGCCCCGTGACCGATCGTCGCGTGCGCTCCGCCTGGTTCCTGATGCCGTTCGCACTGCTCGCCGTGGCGTGCGGCGGCGACGACGGGGGAACGGAACAACTGGCCACCACGCTGCCGCCCACCGAGTGCGTGGCCGGCGAGTTCGACGCGGGTCGCACCGTGGTGATCACGGTCGACGACGTGGTCGGCGGGTTCGGAGGGCTCGGTTCGCGCACGCCGAGCGACCTCGCCGCAGGGATGGTGCGGGTGTCGGTGGAGGCCGACGCCGAGAACCGCGAGCCGGTGTCCGTGGCGGTCACGCGCGACGGCGTCGAGGTCGCGACCGTGCGTGGCGTGGCGGCCGGTTCGGTGTGCGCGATCGACATCGAGTTGGCAGCCGGGCACTACGTGGTCGTCGAGGGCGACCGCGACGTGGAGTTCGACGTGGTGGCTCCCTGAGCTAGTGCTGCTTCGGCAGCGTCTGCTTCGCCTTCTCCACCAGATGCGGCGGCAGCGCGTCGTAGTGGTGGTGCTGGCTGTCGAACTGGCCGCGCCCGCCGGTCATGGAGCGCAGTTCGATGGCGTACCGGGTGAGTTCGGCGGTGGGCACCAATGCCTCGATGACCTGCTCGCCGTGCTCGTTGGTGGTGCTGCCCTGCACCCGTCCGCGTCGAGTGTTCACGTCGCTCATCACGTCGCCCTGGAACACCGAGGGCACGGTGACGGTGAGCAGTGACACGGGCTCGAGCACCACGACGCCGGCGGCCTCCATGGCCTCCTTGAAGCCGGTGGACGCAGCGGTCTTGAACGCCATGTCGCTGGAGTCGACGGAGTGGTACTTGCCGTCGTAGCACTCGACCACCACGTCGACCACGGGGAAGCCGTGGACGCCGCCCTTGGCCATGGTCTCCTCGATACCGTTCTGTACGGCCGGGATGTAGTTGCGCGGGATGGTGCCGCCGACGATGGCGTCGACGAACTTGAAGCCTTCACCACGTGGCTGCGCGTCGACCCGCAGGTTCACCACGGCGAACTGGCCGTGGCCGCCGCTCTGCTTCTTCAGCTTGCCCTCGGCCGACGCCTTGCCGGCGACCGTCTCGCGGTACGCCACTCGCAGGGGAGCGGTGTCGACGTTGACGCCGAACTTCCGAGCGATGCGGTCGATGGTGACGGCGATGTGCGTGTCGCCCAGACCACGCAACACGGTCTGCCGGGTCTCCTCCACACGGTCGACGTAGAGCGACGGATCCTCGGCCTGCATGCGGGCGAGCGCGTTGCCGAGCTTGTCGTCGTCGGCCTGCGTGCGGGGCACGATGGCCACGCCGTACTGCGGCGACCTGCGCAGCGGCGGCGCCACCTTCACCGGCGAACCCTTCGCGGCGAGCGTGTCGAACGTGTGGGTGTTGGCCAGCTTGGCGACGGCAGCGATGTCGCCCGCGACCACCTCGGTGACCGGGGTCTGTTCCTTGCCGCGCAGCGAGAAGAGGCCGTGCAGCCGCTCCTCGGTGCCGTTGGAGCTGTTGACCAGCTTGTCGTCGGCCCTCACCGTGCCGGACAGCACCTTGAACACCGACAGCTGCCCGATGTAGGGGTCGACGATGGTCTTGAACACGAAGAGGAGCGGCGCCCCCTTGGGATCCGCGGCTACGTCCACTTCGCTGTCGCCGGCCAGCACGGTGGTGCTGCGGTCGGCGGCCGAAGGGCTCAGCTCGCACAGCAGGTCGGCCAGTCGATCGATGCCCACTCCGGTGGCGGCAGACCCGAGCAGGACGGGGAACTCGAGGCAGTCGAGCACCTCGTGCGCGAGCGTGCGCTCCAACTCGGCCACGCTGGGGGTGTCGCCCGAGAGGTAGCGCTCGAGCTGATCGTCGTCGCCCGACACGATCTCTTCCACGAGTGCGTCGTGCAGCTCGTGTTCCTCGTTGGCGACGTCGGCAGGGATCGGTTCGCTGTGCCGCCCGCCGGTGGCGTCGTAGTCGAGGGCCGACTCGGTGAGCACGTCGACCACGCCGTGCAGCGTGCCCGCTTCGCCCAACGGCAGTTCGAGCGGCGCGATGCCCTGTCCGAACGTGTCGCGCAGCTGCTGGAGCACGGCATGGAAGTCGGCGCGATCCTTGTCCTCCTTGCTCACGAAGAACATGCGCGGCAGCTTCATGGCGGCCGCAGTGCGCCAGAGCAGCTCGGTCTGTGGCTCGATGCCTTCGACGGCGCTGATGACGAACACGGCGAGATCCGCCACGGCGAGCGCCGCATCGACTTCACCGGCGAAGTCGATGGCGCCTGGCGTGTCGATGAGGTTGACCTTGTAGGTGTTGCCGTCGGTGGCGGTCCATTCGAACGGCGCGATGGCCATCGACATGGAGATGCGGGACTTCACGCTCTCCGGATCGGTGTCGAGCTGGCTGGTGCCGTCGTCGACCTTGCCCTGCCGTGGAACGGCGCCGGCCCGCGCCAACAGCGCTTCGGCCAACGTGGTCTTGCCGACGCCCGCGTGGCCCACCAGGACCACGTTGTGAATCCGCTCGGTCGGGAAGCTCGTCACCGGGATACCCCCTACATCGATGTGTGTGACCGTGACGGTAGCCCCTTGGTGGAGGTGGCCGATCACGGCCGAAGGGCACCTTCAGCAGGGCCGGAGGTCCCTGTGGTGGCGGCAGGGGCCACCTGAAACATCTGGAGCCCAGGAGGAGAATCGAACTCCTGACCTACGCATTACGAGTGCGTTGCTCTACCGACTGAGCTACCTGGGCGCGGGCAGCAATGCTAGCGGTCACCCTCTGGCGCACCCACCTGATTGCGGGGGATCAACCGGGCAGTGAGGGCAGGTCGAGCAGCAGTGACTGCAGCAACAGCGTCTCGTTCGGGTTGCGGTCCAGTGCCTCCAGCGCGAGGTGGATGCGGCGCACGGCGTGCACTGCCGCGTCGGGGCGGGCGAGGGTGCCCTGCACCAATGCATCGCGGTACGTGCCCGCCACGACCGCGAGTCCGCTGCGGAGCTCGTCGGTGCGATGGCGACGCAGCTCGCGCTTGTGGCGCTCCTCGAGCTGCTTGCGGCCGGACCCGCGCTCGCCGACCGCGGCCACCCGAGCTTCGAGCGCGGCGGCCTCCTCGGCTTGGCGCTCCGCGAGCGGGATGGCGGCAGCCTCGATGAGCCCGTTGAGCTCCGCGCAGAGGGCGACCACGGTGTTGCCGGTGCCATCGAGACGCCGAGGGATGGACGCGAACGCCGTGCGCCGCTCCATGAGCCCCGAGTCGACGGCCAGCACGCGGGCGCGGCTGAGGTTGCCTTCGGCCGCCTTCGCCGCGAGTGCGGCGGCCTCGGCCGGGATGCCCTCCGCCACGAGCACGTCGAGGATGGCGGCCTCGGGGATGGTGCTGAACTCGATGCGCACGCAGCGCGACGCCACGGTGACCAGCTCGGGCGGCACCTGGTCGGCGAGCACGAGGAAGATGGTGCTGGGCGGCGGTTCCTCGATGGTCTTCAACAACCTCGCCGCAGCGTTGGCGTCGAGGAGATGGAACTCGTGGAGGATCATCACCTTGCGGCTGCCCTCCACCGGCGCGAGCGACGCGGTGCGAATGACCTCGCTGACCTGCTCGGTGGAGATGCGCGCGCCGGCGCGCTCCACCTCGCGCACGTCGGGATGCTCGCGGTGCAGGGCCAGCCGCGCATCGCGAGCGTCGGCATCGTCGACCCCGGCCAGGAGCAGTGCAGCGAAGGCCCGTGCCGCCTCCTCCTTCGTGGAGCCTGCGGGCCCGACGAACAGGTAGGCGTGCACCGGTGCGACGGCGGCACGGGTGAGCTGCTCGACCGCCCGCGTTTGACCGATCACGCCGTCCCACACCGAGCGCGTGTACTCGGCGAACATCAGATGCCCAGGTACCGCTGCACGGCGGCGCGCACGGCTCGAGCGACGGCCTCCGGGTCGTTCGACGCGTCGATGACGACCCACCGGTCGGGCTCGGCGCGAGCCATCTCGTGGAAGCCGTCGCGGACGCGCTGGTGGAAGTCGTCGCCCTCCTGCTCGAACCGGTCGAGCTGACGACCCTGCATGCGCTGTTCCAGCACGTGGGTGGGCGCGTCGAGGAACAGCACCAGTTCCGGCCAGAGACCGTTCACCGCCCACTCGTTGATCTGCCGGACTTCCTGCGGCGGCAACCCCCGGCCGTAGCCCTGGTACGCCAGCGCGGAGTAGACGGTGCGATCGCTGACCACGTGCCGGCCACCGGCCAGCGCGGGCGCCACCACCTGCTCGATGTGCTGTGCACGGTCGGCGGCGGTGAGCAGCGCCTCGGCTCGGTGGGACAGGTTGGTGACCGACGTGTCGTGGAGGATGTCGCGAATGCGCTGGCCGATGGCCGTGCCGCCGGTCTCGCGGGTGAGCACCGCGCCGAGCGTGGTGGCGAGGCGCGCCGCATGGGTGCTCTTGCCGCAGCCCTCTGCGCCCTCGAATGCGATGTACCGACCGGTCACCATGCGAGTTCGCACCATACCCAGCCGAACGCGCTACGCTGTGAATGAGATATCAGTCCCGAAATGTGAGACACCATGTGGATCCCCATCACCGTGGTCGCCGCCGGGTTCCAGACCGCGCGAACGGCACTGCAGCACCGACTGCGCGCGCTGCTCTCCGTCAGCGGCGCGGGCTTCGTCCGCTACGTGTACGGCGCGCCGATCTCGGGGCTCGCGGTCCTGATGGCGTGGGCCATCGGGGTGCAATGGCCACACATCGAGCCGCGGTTCTGGCCCACCATCACCGGCGGTGGCGTGGCACAGATCCTCGGCACCATCTGCCTCATCCGCGCGTTCGACGCTCGCGACTTCGCCATCGGCACCGTGTTCGCCAAGACCGAGGTGGTGCAGGTGGCGCTGTTCTCCATGGTCATCCTCGGTGAGCCGTTGCGCTGGGGTGGGTGGATCGGTGCGGCCGTGTGCACGGTGGGCGTGGCGCTGTTGGCCACCAAGGGCCGGCGCATCACCTGGGCGTCCGTCCGCGAACCGGCGGCGCTGTACGGCCTCGCGGCGGGTGGTCTGTTCGGGTTGGCGGCCATCGGCATCCGCGGTGCGACCAAGGCCCTCACCGACAGTCCAGCCGTCATGCGGGCCATCGTCACCCTCGCGGTGATGAACACCATCCAGACCGTCGTGCACGGCGGCTACCTCATGCTGCGCGAACGCGACCAGGTGCGGTTGGCGTTCGTCCACTGGCGCAGCAGTGCGGTGGTCGGCGTGTTGAGCGTGTGCGGCTCGGCGGGGTGGGCGATGGCGCTCGCGCTGCAGAACGCGGCAAAGGTGCGCACCCTCGGTCAGGTGGAGTTGCTGTTCACCTTCGCGGTGTCGCGATGGTGGTTGCACGATCGCCACACCCGAGCCGAGTACTGGGCCAGCGCGATGGTGGCCGCCGGTGTGCTCCTCGTCCTCCTCACCGGCTGACCGCACGCGAACTCAAAATCCGACGTCGGAACTCAAGTTCGAGTGCGGGATCACTTCTTGGGGGCGGCCTTCTTGGCGGCCGACTTCTTGGCGGGAGAGGCCTTCTTCGCCGCGGCTCGCTTGGTGGCGGCGGCCTTCTTCGCCGGCGCACCACCCTTTTCGATGATGGCTTCGCGGCGGATGGCCAACAGCTCGTAGGCCCGCTCGGGCAGCATCGCGTCGAGGCGGTCGCCCTTCGACAGCGAGGCGTTGGTCTCGCCGTCGGTGACGTACACGCCGAACTTGCCGTCCTTGGCCACCACGGCCTTGCCGCTGACGGGATCGGTGCCGAATTCCTTCAGCGGACCCTTCGCGGCGAGGTTGGCTCCGCCGCCGCGGCGGAACACCTTCGGTTGGCTGAAGATCTGCACGGCTTCGTCGAGCGAGATGGTGAGCAACTGCTCCTCGCTGGTGATGTTGCGGAAGTCCTTGCCCTTCTGCACGTAGGGGCCGTAGCGACCGTTGTTGGCCAGGATCTCCTGCCCGTCGGACGGGTCGGTGCCGAGTGACCGGGGCAGGGTGAGCAGCTCGCGCGCCTCGCCCACCGTGATGCGCTCGAGCACCATCGTCTTGAACAGGCTGGCCATCTTCGGCTTCTCCAGCCCCGGCGGCAGGTTGTCGGGCGCACCCCACTGCACGTACGGGCCGTAGCGGCCGTTCTTCGCGAACACCGGGTAGCCGTCGAGCTCGCCGATGGGCTCGTCGCTCTTCGGCATCGCCAACAGCTTCAGCGCCATCTCGAGCGTGAGTTCGTCGGGCGTCAGGTCGTCGGGCACCGACGCGGTGTCGTCGCCGCGCTTCACGTACGGGCCGTACTTGCCGGGCTTCACGACCACTTCGTTGCCGTCGGGGTCGAGCCCGATGGGGAAGGTGTTGATCTCGGCGGCGTCGATGTGGTCGAGGTTCTCCTCGACCAGTCGCTTCAGGCCGGGCAGTTTCTCTTCCTCGTCGCCGAAGTAGAAGTGCTGCAACCAGTCCTGCTTCTGGCGCTCGTTGCGGGCGATGGAGTCGAGGTCTTCCTCGATGCGAGCGGTGAAGGCGTAGTCGACCAGCCCGTCGAAGTGCTTCTCCATCAGCCCGATGACGGCGAACGCGGTCCAGGTGGGCACCAGTGCCTGGCCCTTCTTCCACACGTACCCGCGGTCCTGCACGGTCTGGATGATGGACGCCCAGGTGCTGGGTCGGCCGATGCCGAGCTCTTCGAGCTTCTTCACCAGCGATGCCTCGGTGTAGCGCGCTGGCGGCGTGGTGGCGTGGCCGTTCGGTGTGAGCGACGAGATGGCGATGGCCTGGCCGACCGTGAGCGGAGGCAGCAACGCCTCCTTCTCCTCGTCGGACTCGGACTCATCGGTGGACTCGACGTACACCTGGCGATAGCCGGGGAACGTGATGGTGGTGCCACTGGCCGCGAACTCGCAGTCGGTGGTGGATCCGTTCTCCTGCGCCGGCGCCGCCAATCGCACGCTCACCGTGGTGCCCGATGCATCGGCCATCTGCGAGGCGAGCGTGCGCTGCCAGATGAGACGGTAGAGCGACAGCTCCTGGCCGTTCAGTTCCACCGACAGCTGGTCGGGGCTGCGCAGCGGCGTGGTGGGGCGAATGGCCTCGTGGGCCTCCTGCGCGTTCTTCACCTTGGTACTGAACTGGCGCGGCGCGGGCGTGAGGTAGTTCTGCCCATAGGTGCGCTGCACCTCGGCACGAACCGCCGACAACGCTTCGTCGCTGAGCACCACGTTGTCGGTACGCATGTAGGTGATGTAGCCACGCTCGTACAACCCCTGCGCGATGCGCATCACCTGCGCGGCACCGAGGCGCAGCTTGCGGCCGCCCTCCTGCTGCAGCGTGCTGGTCATGAACGGCGCCTTCGCACTGCTGCGATACGGCTTCTCCTCCACCGAGCGAACGGTGAAGGTGGACGACTCGAGCGAGGTGGCCAACGCGCGTGCGCGCCCCTCGGGCACGACCACCACGTTCTTCTTCGGTGCGCCGTCGCTGTGGAAGTCCTTGCCGGTGGCCACCTTCGTGCCATCGAGCGACACCAGCGTGGCGGTGAACGCCGGCGCGGTGCCGGTGAGGAGATCGATGTCCCAGTAGGGGGCGGTGACGAACGCGATGCGCTCGCGCTCGCGCTCGACGATGAGGCGCACCGACGGGCTCTGCACGCGGCCGGCGCTGAGGCCGCGATTCACGCGACGCCACAGCACGGGCGACACCTCGTAGCCGTAGAGCCGATCGAGCAGACGACGGGTCTCGGCCGCGTCGACGAGGCCGTAGTCGATGCCGCGGGGGTTGGCCACGGCCTGGTCGATGGCGGCCTTGGTGATCTCGTGGAACACCATGCGCTTCACGGGGATCTTCGGCTTCAGATACTCGAGGAGGTGCCAGCTGATGGCTTCACCCTCGCGGTCTTCGTCGGTGGCGAGATAGAGCTCGCTGGCGTCTTTCATGGCCGCTCGCAGGTCTTTCACCACGTCCTTGCCGCGCACCGTGAGCTCGTAGGTCGGCTTGAACCCGTTGTCCACATCGATCTGCAGACCCTTGCTGGGCAGGTCGGCCACATGGCCAACGGAGGCGCGCACGTCGAAGGCGTTCCCGAGGAATTTCGAGATGGTCTTCGCCTTGGCAGGCGACTCGACGATGACGAGCGGTCTGGTCATTGGTGCGTATCGCTAGGGGATCGGAACCCACGTTGTCAAGGCGCAGGGTATCGGCGGGTGCTCAACCGAGCAGGTCGTGGACCACGAATTCGACCCGGCGGTTCTGCGCCCGGCCCTCTTCGGTGTCGTTCGAGGCGATGGGATTCGCCTCGCCCATTCCCGTGGCGGTGGCTCGCTCGGGAGCGATGCCGCCGTACAGCAGATAGGCCCAGATGGTGTTGGCCCGGGTCTGCGACAGCTCGAGGTTGGAGTCGTTCGGGCCCGCCGAATCGGTGTACGCCAGGATGTCGAGGCGGGCCTGAGGGTTCTGCACCATGAACACCATCACCAGGTCGAGCGTGGCGATGTCGGCCGCCGACAGCTCCGACGAGTTCGGCGCGAACTTGAACCGATCGGGGAAGAACACCGGCTCGGAATCGGGCAGTGCCGCGGTGGGATCGATCACGTGGGCCACGTCGACACGATCGGGGCCGACGACGGCAGTGGCGATGGCCGCCAACCGATCAGCGGTGCCCTGGTCGGGCACCGCTCCCTGCAGGTGCACGATGTCGTTCTCGAACGTCACCCAACGAACTGCCGTGACGGCGCCGTCGGGGATCGTCGTGGTGGTGACGTCGACGGTGGTGGGCGGTGCGGTGGGTGGCACTGTCGTGGGCGGCACCGTGGGGGGAGCGTGATGATCACCGGTGCGGTGGTCGACGGTGCGACCGTGGTGACCGCCGTCGGGACCACCGTGGTCTGCGCGGGCGACACCGAGTCGCTGTCGTCGTCGGACGCGAGTCGCACGCCGATGATGATGGCCAGCAGGCCGACCACGCCGATGGCGGCAGCCGGCAACCACTTCGGTCGCTGCGGAGGCAGAGGTCGCTGCGCCACTCGGTCCGCGGCGGCGATCAGTTCGTCGATGCGAGTGCGGGGATCGTCAGGCGTGGTCATCGGCGTGCTCCGCCGAGGCGTCCGGTGTGTCGTTCGGCGTTGTGTCGTTCGGCGTTGCGTCGTTCGCCGGTGCGTCGTTCGCCGGTGCGTCGTTCGCCGGTGCGTCGTCGGGCGCCGCGACGAGCGACAGCAGTTGGGTGAGCTGTGCCTTGGTGGAGCCGAGCTGCTTGCTGATGTCGGCGCGCTGTTGCACGAGGTCGGCCAGCTGGACCTTCGCGGCCTCCACCTGTGCGGTGGTGCGTTCCAGCAGCGCCTGCATCTCGGTCTCGGTGGTCGCACGGTGCGTGTCGGCCGCGGCGGTGGTCTCGGTCGCCTGGCGGGTCGCCTCGCCGAGCACGAGCTCGGCGTCGAGTTGGGCCTGGTGACGGATCGCCGCGGCCTCGGTCTCG
>JACQZZ010000065.1 GCA_016213625.1 Actinomycetota bacterium | reverse complement strand
CGCTCGCCACGCCGTTCGCCGCCGAGGCGACCGTGATCGCGCTGGCCGACGGAGTGCTGGTGCCCACTCGTGGCGTGTACGAAGGTGCGAACCGATATCCGGGCCGTTGTTGCGCGTTGGATCTCGGTGGCATCCGCATCGGCGTGTCGTCACACAAGGTGCAGTGCGCCGACGACGACACACTTCTTCATGTCGGTCTCGATCCCGCAGGTGCGAAAGTGGTGGTCGTGAAGAGCAGGGGACACTTCCGCGCCGGGTTCGACCATCTGTTCGCGCCGCACCAGATCGTGGAGGTGGGAGCGCCCGGCGTGGCCACCACCGAACTCGGCACCGTCGATTGGCAGCACCTTCCACGGCCGGTGTTCCCGCTCGACGACGTGACCGTCTGGACACCCGAGGTGCAGTTGCACGGTGGAGCATCGCGATGACCGTTCATGTCATCGCCACCGGTGGCACCATCTCGTCGCACTTCGACGGCGACCAGTGGACGAACATCGATGGTGCGGGCCTCGTCGCGGAACTCGGCGCCGAGGCGGTCGATCGGGTGGTGGTTCGCGACGTTGCCTCCGGTCCGAGCTCGAACCTCACCGTGCACGACATGCTGGCCATCGCCGAGGCGGCGCGCGACGCGCTCACCGCCGGCGCGGACGGTGTGGTGGTCGTGCACGGCACCGACACCATGGAACTCACTGCGTTCGTGTGTCAGTTGATGCTGGGCGTGAGCGCGTCTCGACGGCCGGTGGTGTTCACGGGGTCCATGCGCGTCCATTCGCACCCGGCGCCCGACGGCACGGCAAACCTCCGCGATGCCATCGCCGTGGCCGCCAGTGACCGGGCGGTCGGACGGGAAGTGATGCTGTGTCTGGAGGGCGCGCTGCACGCGGCCGATCGCGTCGCGAAGTGCCATGCCGCATCGGTCGACGCGTTCCAGTCGGCGCCGTTCGATCCCATCGGCTCCGTCATCGATGGAGTGCCCGTGTTCCACGACGCGCCCGTCGAGCGCCCTGCCGCCATCGGCTTCGTCCACGACGTGCCGCTCGTGACCTGCTATCCGGGCATCGATGCCGCGTCGGTCGAGGCAGTGCTCGCCGACGTCGTCGGCGCGGTGGTCGAGGGCTTCGGCGACCTGAACGTGCCCCAGCAACTGTGGGGTCCCATCCACCACGCATGGAATCGCGGCACGCTCGTGGTGTTGGCCTCGCGTCCGTTCACGCCCACCACCACCACCGAAGGTCTGTCCATGCTGGGCGCCGTCGGCGCGGGTGGGCTCACCGCACAGAAGGCTCGGCTCGCAGTGATGGCCGCGCTCGGCAGCACGCCGGATCGCGACGCCGCGGTCGAGTTCCTTCGACACCTCGCACTCGTCCTCGACGCCGGAGACCGGAGCACTTCATGAGCACATCCCCCGACACGCTGGCAGCAGCGTTCCAGGCGCTGGTGGACCACGAGGCGGCCGTGGAGGGCGCGGCCGCGCTCTTGCGTGTGGAGCTGCCGTCGCAGCACACGGTGTGGCGCCACGCCGCCGGGGGCATCGAGCGTGGCGGTGCACCGGCGCTGCCCACCTCGCCGTTCAGAGTCGCGAGCATCACCAAGACGTTCACCGCTGCCGTGGTCACGCAACTCGCGGCCGAAGGGCGCCTGCACTTCGACGACCTGATGGTGCAGCATCTCCCGGCCGAGTACCTCGACCTCGTGCCCCGGCTACACGTGCTGGATGGCGTGTCGCACGGCGAGTCCATCACGGTGCGGCAACTGCTCACGCATGCAAGCGGATTGTTCGACTACGCGCTGTCGCCGGGCTTCTTCGGCACCATCGTCGCCGACCCGTCGCACGTGTGGACGCCTCGCGAGATGCTCGAAGGCGCCACGGTGTGGGGCACGCCGCACTTCCCGCCCGGAGGCGGCTACGGGTACGCGTACAGCGACACCGGGTACGTGCTGCTGGGCGTCATCATCGAAGGGCTCGACGGCCGGCCGTTGCACGAGTCGTACCGGGCGCGCATCCTGGAACCGTTGGGCCTGGCGAACACCTACCTCGAAGGGTTCGAGGCTCACCGCGGTTCGGCAATGACGCACCCGCACGAGGGCGAGTTCGATGCCGCGCCGATTCACGGCTCGGCCGATTGGGCCGGTGGCGGCCTGGTGTCCGACACCGACGACCTGGCTGCCTTCGCGCAGGCGCTCGTCGCCGGACGTGTGGTCGCCGAACCATTGCTGCACGAGATGCTGGAGTACCGGTTCCGCACGCTCGACCCGGCGCTGCACTCGCCCGGCTACCTCGGGTACGGGTTCGGCGTGGAAGCACGAGAGGTGAACGGGTTCCTGTTGCGCGGTCACCGCGGCCACTGGGGCGCATGGATGCACGTCGACCCGGTCAGTGGCCTCACCATCACCGGCACCATCAACCAGTCGAACCGCCGTCCCGACTCGGTGGTGCAGGGCGTCACGGCTGCGGTGCGCCGCAGCGGGCTGCTCGAGGTGACGTCATGACAGCCGCAGCCCGGCGCGATCGGGTGGAGCACGGTCTCCGATCGGCGCTGCAGATCAAGGGACGGGAACCCGAGACGTTCACCCTTGCCGAACGGATGGAGCGCTACCACGTGCCGGGCGTGGCACTGGCGGCCATCGACGATGGCGAGGTGTCGTGGGCCGGTGGCTACGGCGTGGCCGTTGCGGGTGGCGCGCTGGTGCACGCCACCACGCTGTTCCAGGCTGCGTCCATCAGCAAGGCCGTGTCCGCGGTGGCGGTGCTCGCGCTCGTCGAGCACGGCGCCATCGACCTCGATGCCGACGTCAACTCGCAGCTGCGCAGCTGGCAACTGCCCGCGAGCGAGTACACGGCCGAGCAGCCCGTCACCGTGAGCCACCTGCTCAGCCACCGCGCCGGCACCACCGTGCCGGGTTTTCCCGGCTATCCGGCCGGCACCGTGCTCCCCTCGGCCGTCGATGTGCTCTCCGGGGTGAACGGCGCGAGCACTCCTGCCGTCGAGTCGTTCGCCCGGCCGGGCACCGTCACCCAGTACTCGGGAGGCGGCAGCACCATCGTGCAGCAGTTGGTCACCGATGTCACCGGCCGTCCCTTCGCCGACGTCGTGCACGAGCTGGTGCTGCGGCCGCTCGGCATGGTGGACTCCGCGTTCGATCAGCCGCTCGCCCACTCGCGCACACATCGGGCCGCGTCGGGTCACGACGGCGAGGGCCGGCCCACGCTCGGCGGCCATCATGACTACGCCGAACTCCAGGCGGCCGGACTGTGGACCACCGTCGTCGATCTCGCTCGCTGGCTCATCGCCGTGCAGGGGATGGTGCGTGGCGACACGGGTGGGCCGATCTCGCCCCAGACCGCGCTGATGATGGTCACCCCGGTCGACGGCGGGCCCTTCGGTCTCGGGCCTGAGATCGCCGGTTCGGGCGGCGACGCGCGCTTCGGCCACACCGGCTCGAACGAGGGCTTTCGCGGGTTCGCCGAGGCACTGGTGGACCGACCGGTCGGCGGGGTGGTGCTGGCCAACGCAGAAGGCGGGAACTCACTGATGGGCGAAGTGCGCCTCGCGTTCGCCGCCGAGTACGGCTGGGGCGAGGTGGGTGCACCGCCCATCGAGCTCGCCGAGGTGGACCCCACGGTGCTGCGCTCGTACGCAGGTCGGTACGTCGGTCCGTTCGACCGACCGCTGCGCCTGGTGTTCGACGACGGCGAGTTGTTCAGCCCGACCTCGTACGGCCGGCGGCGCATGCTGCCGCTCGGTCCCACCACCTTCCTCGACGAGGAGACGGGGGCGACGCTCGAGGTGCACGTCGACGGTCAGCACGTCATCCGGATCGGGGTCGAAGTGGGCGGCAGCGAACTGATGTCGTTCGATCCGGTCACCACGAACGAGGCGGAGGGCCAATGACCACGTTCATCGATCACGAATGGGAACTCGCGCTGCCGGTGCTGCAGGAGTACATCGCCATTCCCGCCCGCTCGCCCATGTTCGATCCTGACTGGGAGACCACCGGCCACATCCAGCGCGCTGCCGAGCTGTTGCGCGACTGGGCCTCGGCGCGCTCCATTCCCGGCCTGGTGGTGGAGCTCGTGCAGGTACCCGGCCTGACACCCGTGCTGCTCGTGGAGGTGCCGGCCACTCACGCCGACCTGGCCGACCGGACGGTGCTGATGTATGGCCATCTCGACAAGCAGCCGGAGATGGAGCCGTGGGCACCCGGGCTCGGCCCGTGGCTGCCGGTGCTGCGCGGCGACCGTCTCTACGGCCGCGGCGGCGCCGACGACGGCTACTCCGTGTTCGCCGCGCTCACTGCGATCGCCGCCGTGCACGAGCAGGGAGGACGCCACGCACGGGTGGTGGTACTCATCGAGGCGAGCGAGGAGAGCAGCAGCGTGCATCTCGCCGATCATCTGCAGCGTCTGCTGCCGCGCATCGGGGTGGCCGACCTCGTGGTCACCCTCGATTCGTTCTGTGAGAGCTACGACCGGCTGTGGACCACCACCTCCACCCGGGGGGTGTGCGGGGGAGTGCTCGACATCGAGGTCTGCGCCGACGATCCGCACAGCGGGCGGGCGAGCGGCGTGTTGCCCTCGTCGTTCCGCATCCTGCGCGAGCTGCTCGATCGCGTGGAGGACTCGGCCACGGGTCGGCTGTTGCTGTCGTCGGCCAACGTGCAGATCCCCGAGCACCGCATCGCCGAGGCGGCCGTCGCCGCTGCTGCGTTCCCCGCGCTCTCGTCGTCGTTCCGCCCGGTGGACGGCGTGCAGCCGATGGGGGCCGACGCGCACGAGGAGTTGGTGAACGAGACCTGGCGGCCCGCGCTCGAGGTGATCGGCGTCGATGGGTTGCCGCCGGTGGCCGATGCCGGCAACGTCTTCCGTTCGCGGCTGTCGGTGAAGCTGTCGCTCCGCCTGCCGCCCACCGCCGACACGTGGGCCGTGGGCGAGGAGATGAAGGCCGTGCTCGAGGCACAGCCGCCGCACGGAGCGCGAGTCACGTTGCGCGACGGTGCGCGTGGCCCTGGCTGGGAGTCGCCGGCGTTCACGCCATGGCTGGCCCAGGCGGCCGCCGAGGCGAGCATGCAGCACTGGGGCATGCCGGTGGCCTCGTGCGGCGTCGGTGGCACCATCCCGTTCATGGGCATGCTCGGCGAGCAGATGCCCGATGCGCAGTTCCTGCTGGTCGGTGTGCTCGGCCCCGAGTCCAACGCACACGGCCCCAACGAGTTCCTGCACCTGCCCACCGTCCGCCGCGTCACGGCCGCCGTCGCCGAGGTGCTGCGGGCGCACGCCGCTCACTGTTCGTCGGGGAACACGTGAGCGAGCTGTCCATCGCCCCGGTCTCGTCGCCCGACGAGCTCGACGTGCTCCGCGCCACCATGGAAGGGGTGTGGGGCCCGGAGATCGTGCCGCCGCGCAACCTGCTTCGTGGGCTCGCGCTCGGCGGCGCGTGCCTGCTGCTCGCCGCTCGCGACGAGCGACCGGTCGGCTTCGCCCTGGGTTGGCTCGGTTGGGAGGGCGGGGTGCACTTCCATTCGCATCAGGTGGGCGTCAGCGCGTCGGAGCGCGGACGTGGGGTTGGCCTCGCGCTGAAACTGGCGCAACGAGACCAGTGCCTGGCCCACGGCATCACCGAGATGCGGTGGACGTTCGACCCGATGCTGTGGGCCAACGCCCGGTTCAATCTGGTGCGACTCGGCGCGCGCGTCGTCGACTTCCTGCCGCACTGCTACGGGGATCGCCGGGACGCGTTCAACACGGGCGACCGCACCGATCGCGTCGAGGTGAGTTGGCGTCTCGATCAGCCCGTGGGCGGCGCGGTGGTGGACGCGACGGATGCCGACACGGTGATCGCCGTTCCGTCCGACTACTTGGCGCTGCGGTCCGCCGACCCTGCGGCCGCTGCTGCGCTGCGCGCGTCCGTGGCTCTCGCGCTCACTGATGCATTCGCTCGGGGTGCGGTGGTGCGAGGGATGAACGAGCACGGTTACGTCATCGGACCGCGAGGCTGACCATGCGGTTGGAGCACGTGGAGCTGGTGCGTGTGGCGATGCCGCTGGTGCGCCCGTTCCGCACGAGCTTCGGAGTGCAGGAGACGCGCGACGTGTTGCTCGTTCACGTCACCACCGACGTGGGCGAAGGGTGGGGCGAGTGCGCCGCTCACGCCGAGCCGTTCTACAACGAGGAGTTCACCGAGTCCGCGCAGATGGTGCTGCGGCGATGGCTCGTGCCGGCAGTGCGGTCGGTACCCGACCTGACCGGTGCGGCGGTGAGCGGTGCGTGCCGCCAGGTGAAGGGCTATCGCGCGGCGAAGGCGGGTTTGGAGATGGCGGTGCTCGACGCCGAGCTACGCGCCGAGGGACGATCACTCGCGTCGCGGCTCGGCGGCACCCGTGCCACCATCGACGTCGGTGTCTCCGTGGGCAT
>JACQZZ010000063.1 GCA_016213625.1 Actinomycetota bacterium | reverse complement strand
CGCCAGCTCGTGGTGAAGCCGCACGATCGTGGCGCGCTGGCGCCCATCGAGAAGGCCATCCGCGACAGCGATCTGGGCATCAACCCCAGCAACGACGGTGTGGTCATCCGCCTCAACTTCCCGCCGCTCACCGAAGAGCGCCGCAAGGAGTACGTGAAGGTCGTCAAGCACATGTCCGAAGACGGTCGCGTGGCAGTGCGTAACATTCGTCGCGATGCGCGCAAGCATCTGGAAGCGGCCGAGAAGGCCGGTGCCATCTCGGCCGATGAGCTCGATCGTGCCGAGAAGGATTTGGAAAAGATCACGCACGACCACGTCGACCACATCGACAAGGCCTTGGGGCGCAAAGAGCAGGAACTGCTCGAAGTCTGAGCGGGCTGATCCGGAGAGAGGGCGAGGGGAACGATGACCGACGACCAATGGCGCCGCCGACGCGAAGAGGAAGAGGATTTCGGACCGCCGCTCTTCGGCGACGATCCACTGCCGCGCACGGAGCCCATCGACGTGGTCGAGGTCGCGGCCGACGACTTCTCTGCCCATGCTCCGGTGGCCGACATCGACGACGTGTCCGAGGGCAGCCTGTCGTTCGGCAACGACACCGGCCCACTGCCGCACTGGACCGAGCCGCCCACGGGTGAGATCCCGCGCGTGCTCAGCAGCGCCGACAGCACCGACGACCTCGACGTGTGGTCGTCGTTCTCGGGCGCCGGCGCCACCGCCTCGTCGCCGGCATGGCGCGACGATCGCTCTTCCGACCTGTCGGGTGGGCTCGACGACATCACCGGCCTGTCGCCGGTGTTCGAGCCCGAAGAGCCGCTGTTCGACGACGCCGAGCCCACCGCTCGCGACGAATCCGCTCCGGTGCGCCGCGAGCCGGGTCGCATCACCATCGGCACCGATCCCACCGACGGCGCGTCATCGCGCCCGCAGGGCGTCAATCGTCGCCCCCGTCAGGGCGATCCCACGGGCCGTGGGGCTCGCCCCGGTGCTCGTCCGGCACCGAGCGGCGCTCGCGGCACACAGAAGCCGAAGGGCGGTACGGGCGGGCGCGACATGCCCACCGCCATCGCCGTCGGCCTCGGCATCGCCGTGGTGTTCATCGCCGCCCTGAAGTACAAGCCGTGGGCCGTCGCGGTCATCGTCGTCCTCGTGCTCGGTCTCGCAGCCGTGGAGTACTTCGACCGTGTGCGCGAGAAGGGCTACATGCCCGCGTTCGTGCCGGGCATCATGGCCTGCGTGGCCGCGCCGGCAGCGGTGTACCACTACGGCACAGGGTCGCTGCCGCTGGTGCTGTTCCTGGCGTTCACCGCCTGCGCCATCACGTTCGTGTTCTCGTCGGGCCTGGAATCGAACCCCATGCCCAACATGGCCATCACCACGCTCGGCATCACCTGGATCGGTGTGCTCGGTGCGTTCGGTGCGGCCATCATCGCCCTGTCGAACGTGCCCACGGTCATCGCCGGCGGCACGATCAGCACGCACATCGGCACCGACACGCTGTGCCTGTTGGCCATCGGTGTGGTGGCCAACGACGTCGGTGCACTGTTCGTGGGCAGCGCAGTGGGTCGCACCCCGCTGCGGGCATGGATCAGTCCGAACAAGAGCGTCGAGGGCTTCATCGGCGGCACGCTCGCCACCGTGGGCGCCATGGTGCTCGTGGGGGTCACCGATCGCTCGAGCACCTGGAACAGCACCGGCGATCTCATCCTGCTCGGCCTGGTGGTGGCCATCGCCGCCCCCATCGGCGATCTCACCGAGAGCATGTTCAAGCGCAACCTCGACGTGAAGGACTTCGGGTCCATCGTGAAGGGGCACGGCGGCATCCTCGACCGCTTCGACGGCTTCCTGTTCACGCTGCCCGCGGTGTACTTCCTCACCATCTACCTGCAGCCCTGGTTGACGAAATAGCTGCGAGAATGGGCGCGTCATGAGCGCCGTTCGAGTTGCCATCGCCGGGTCGTCCGGCTCCGTCGGAACGCAGACACTCGATGTCGTGCGGGCCGCCAACGCTCTCGAGGGCATCGGCCGCTACGAGGTGGTCGCGCTGGGCGTGCACTCGTCGGTCGACGTGCTCGTGCAGCAGGCACTCGAGTTCCGCCCGAAGGTGGTGGCCGTCGCCGACCCCTCCAAGCGGGCAGCAGTGGCCGCCGCGCTGCCGTTCGTCACCGTCGTGGCCGACTTCGCCGATCTGGTGGAGCCTGCCGACGTGGTGGTGAACGCCGTGGTCGGCTTCGCCGGACTCGACGTCACCGTGCGCACGCTGGCGGCCGGCAAGCGCCTGGCGCTGGCCAACAAGGAGAGCCTCATCGCCGGTGCCCCGGTGGTGCAGCCGCTGCGCCACACGCCGGGCGCCGAGCTGGTGCCGGTCGACAGCGAGCACTGCGCGGTGCACCAGTGCCTGCGCTCGTCGGCGTTCGCCGATCGTGAGGTGTCGCGCATCGTTCTCACCGCCAGCGGGGGCCCGTTCCGTGGTCGCACCGCCGAGTCGCTGGCCGACGTCACCGTCGACCAGGCGTTGGCCCACCCCACGTGGTCGATGGGCCCGAAGATCACCATCGACTCCAGCACGTTGATGAACAAGGGACTCGAGGTCATCGAGGCCCACGAGCTGTTCGGCACGCCGTACGACCACATCGAGGTCGTCGTGCATCCGCAGAGCGTGGTGCACTCCATGGCCGAGTTCACCGACGGCAGCACCATCGCCCAACTGAGCATGCCCGACATGCGCCTGCCCATCGGCTACGCCCTCGCGTACCCGGCGCGCATCGGCACGCCGTTCGGCCGCATCGACTGGTCATCGCTCGGCCGTCTCGATTTCGAAGCACCCGACACCGTCACGTTCCGCTGCCTCGGCCTCGCCTATCAGGCCGGCCGCACGGGCAGTACCGCACCCGCCTGGCTCAGCGCCGCCAACGAAGTGGCCGTCGACGCATTCCTGCAGGGCCGGCTGCGATGGGCACAAATCGCCGATGTGTGCGACGCTGCCCTTCAGCGCTACGAGCCAGGTGCCGATTCAACAGTCGCCGACATCGTCGCCGCCGACGCGCGAGCGCGCGTGGTGGCCCAGGAGGAACTCCCCGGATGAGCCAGGAAACCAAGTTCGACCGTTTGACCAACGAAGTGGTCAGCGGCGGCACGCAACGCGAGGCCGACGCGAAAGCGAGCAAGCCCGTCACCATTGCCGCGTTGGTGGGGTGGGTTGTGATCCTCGCCGTGCTGTGGTGGTACAGCCCGTGGGTCGTCGTCTTCACGTTGGGGATCTTTGTGTCGATCGTGCTCCACGAGCTCGGCCACTTCTGGACGGCTCGTCGCAGCGGCATGCGGGCCACGCAGTTCTTCTTCGGCTTCGGCCCCCGTCTGTGGAGCGTCCACCGCAACGGCACCGAGTTCGGTGTGCGCCTCATCCCTCTCGGCGGGTTCGTGAAGATCATCGGCATGACCAACGTCGACGAAGTCGCGCCGGAGGACGAAGCGCAGACCTATCGGCAGGGCACCTACCCGCGCCGCATGTGGGTCATCACGGCCGGCTCGGTGATGCACCTGATCATTGCGATGGTGCTCATCGTCGGTGTCTACGGCATCTGGGGTCGGGTGGAGGAAGCCGGACGGGTCACCGTGCACAGCGTGTCCGACAACACGCCGGCCGCCACGGCCGGCCTGCAACCCGATGACGTGGTGCTGGCCATCGATGGCACGGCCGTCGCCACCGCCGAGGAGTTCCGCACCACGCTCGCGTCCACCACGCCCGGCACCACCGTCACGCTCGACGTGCAGCGCGGCGACGAGCAGTTGCAGCTGGAGGCCACGCTCGTGCAGTCGCCATCGGCGGCGGACGGCGAGGTCCGCGGGTATCTGGGCGTCACCAGCGACTCGACAGACCGCGTGCCGCAGAGCTGGGGCGACGCGCTGGTCGAAGGACCCAAGGACCTCGTCACCGGTGTCGGCCAGGCCGTGTCTGGGGTGGCGCGGATCATGAACCCCGTGAACGTCTTCGGCCACCTGGTGGGCACCAATGACGACCTCGAGTCACGGCCCGGCACCGTGGTGGGCGCGGCCAAGGTCACCAAGGACGCCGGCGAGTTCGACGGGTGGGCGGGCGTGCTCTCGGTGCTGGCCGCCATCAACGTGTCGATCGGCGTGCTCAACATGTTCCCGCTGGTGCCGCTCGACGGTGGCCATGCGGCCATCGCCACCTACGAGCGCATCCGCGAGGGTCGTTCGAAGAAGCGCTACTTCGTCGACATGAACAAGCTGATGCCGGTGGCTGCGATGTGCCTCACGCTCATCGCATTCATGTTCCTCACCGGTCTGTACCTCGACGTCGCGAACTAGCGTGGGTGGCGTGAGCTTCGAGCGACGCACGACACGCCAGATCCACGTCGGCAAGGTGCCGGTGGGTGGGGGAGCCCCCATCACCGTGCAGTCGATGACCATCACCAAGACGGCCGACGTCGAGGGCACGCTGCAGCAGATCTACGCGTTGGCAGCCGCCGGGTGCGACATCGTGCGGTGCACCTGCAACGAAGCCGAGGCGGCGGAGGGATTGGCGCAGATCGTGCCCCGGTCGCCCATCCCCGTGATCGCCGACATCCACCACCAGTACAAGATGGCGCTCGCCGCGATGGAGGCCGGTGTGCACGGCCTGCGCCTGAACCCCGGCAACATCCGTCGGCCCGAGCACATCAAGGCCGTCGCCTCCGAGGCCAAGGATCGTGGGCTGCCCATCCGCATCGGCGTCAACGGTGGCTCGCTCGACCCCGCGCTCTACGAGAAGTACGGCGGCCTCACCGCCGAGGCGATGGTCGAGAGCGCGATGCACGAGATCGCCTTCTTCGAGGAGGTCGACTTCCACGACTACAAGATCAGCGTGAAGGCCAGCAACGTGCCGCTGATGGTGGAGGCGTATCGCCAGCTCAGTGAGGCCACCGCCGCCCCGCTGCATCTCGGTGTCACCGAAGCCGGTCCGCCGCCCGCCGGCCTGCTGAAGGCCACCGCCGGCATCGCCACACTGTTGCTGGAAGGCATCGGCGACACCATCCGCTACAGCCTCACCGCCGATCCGGTGGAAGAGGCCCGTGCCGGTCGGCAACTGCTCGAGGCCCTCGGCCTGCGCGAGCGCAAGAACGTCGACCTCATCGCCTGCCCGTCGTGTGGTCGAGCCGAGGTCGACGTCATCGACGTGGCGAACCGGGCCATGAAGGCGTTCGGCGATCGCAAGCTGCCGTTGCAGGTGGCCGTGATGGGCTGTGTGGTCAATGGTCCCGGCGAGGCGCGAGAGGCCGACATCGGCATCGCCGCCGGCAACAAGCGCGGCCACCTGTTCGTCAAGGGCCGCAACGTGGCCGTGGTGAAGGAAGAAGACATGGTCGACGCGCTGGTCGAGTGGGCCGAGTTCATCCATGAACACGGCACCGACGCCGCCATCGCCCGCGCCGACACCACCCTGGCCGAGCGCGAGGCCGCCAAGGACCGCGGCAAGCTGCTCGACGACAAGGGCGCCGACGCCAACCACTCGCTGGAGAAGATCGTCGAGATCCGCCGCACGGTCGGCGAATGACCTCGCCGCTGTTCGAGTTCGACCCGTCGCCGGCCGCTGTCATCAACCCCAGCGTCTATCGAGCACCGCTCGGATTCCCGCAGCACGCGGTGATGTGCTGGTTCGGGAACGTCGTCGCCGAACGCACGGCGGGCCTGGAACCCGTGCACCGCGTGCTGTTCGATCACGGCGATCACCACATCAGCGTGGTCGAGCACCGCGGGGTGCCCGTCGCACTGGTGGCGCCGCCCGTGGGCGCGCCTGCCTCGGCCAGCACCATGGAGGTGCTCATCGCGCTCGGCGCGGCGAACATCGTCGGCTGCGGGAGTTGCGGTGTGGTGAAGCCCGGGTTCGACGCGGGTCACGTCATCGTGCCCACCGGCGCCGTGCGCGACGAGGGCACCAGCTATCACTACGCGCCGGCGGATGCCGAGGTGGCGCCGCACCCGCGAGCATTGGCCGCCATCGACGACGTCCTCACCGAGGCCGGTGTACCGCACGATCGCGGCCTGGTGTGGACCACCGACGCGATCTTCCGCGAGACCGCGGAGAAGGTGGCCCGTCGACGCGAGCAGGGCTGCCTGGTGGTGGAGATGGAGGCCGCGGCCCTGTTCGCCGTCGCCGCGTTCCGCGGTGCGGTCTACGGCCAGCTGCTGTACGCCGGCGACGACGTGAGCGCCGCCGAATGGGATCATCGCAACTTCGTGCAGCACACCGGCGTGCGCGACCGGCTGCTCGACCTGGCCCTCGATGCCGTCATCCGCTTGTGACCTTCAGGGATCTGCGGCCGCGTCCACTGCTTCGGTGCACTCGGAAGGTGCGACGTTCTTCATCCGCCGGGTGATCGGGTAGCCGTCGTCCGTCATCGGCACCTCGAACAGCGATGTCGCTCCGGCCTCGAGCCGGTCGGCGAATGACTCCCGCTCAGTTGCCAGACTCTCCCGATCAACGATCCAGTCCAGCGCTGGGCGGTCCGCTGCCAGCCGTTCGTGGCCAAGCGCGGCACAGGCGTTCCATCGGACGGCAGCACTGTGAATTCACAGACCTGCACGTCCGCCTCTGTGAATTCACAGACCGACCGTCTTCCGCCGCTGACCTTCAAGCGTTGGTGTTGACCTGCCGATGAACCGGTATGGCAGCTCGTGGTCTGATCATGCGTTCGTTGGGGTTGTGCTGTGCCGCGGCTGCGTTGAGCGCCTGCGGTGCCGATGCGACGGTGGTGTCGCCGGTGCAGACCGACGGCACCGGCCCGAAGGCCACGGCGCTCGCCGTGGTGGCAGGCGCGCAGGCAACTTGCGTCAGCGAGCGGCGCGTGGTGGAGACAGCGATCGAGACCTACTTCGCCATGAACGGCACCGATCCGGCGACGCTCGACGACCTGGTGCCCGACATGCTGAGGGAGTCGGTCAGCCCGCGGTGGTCGATGGCACCCGATCCGGCCGGCGGAACCCCCATCATCACGGGCGTCGGCATCTGCGAAGGTGCGTGACGTCGCTACGGCGCGCTGACGGCCCAGACGGTGCTGGGTCCTTCGAGCACCACCGACTCGCCTGCGGCGAGATAGGCGGTCTCGCCGTGGTGCAGCGGGCCGGCGTCGCCATCAGTGCACAGCAACAGCTCGCGCCCAGTGGCGGTGTACGGCAACGCGCCGGCCACGTCGAGCCGGCTCACCTCGAAGGGTGCGTCGGGCGTCGGGTACACCCAGCGCCCGGGTGACGCTTCCACCGCCTGCACGACCGGCTCGGCCAACGGCTCGAACCGGAGGACACGGAGCAACTCGTCGACGTCGATGTGCTTGGGCGTGAGGCCACCGCGCACCACGTTGTCGCTGGCGCCCATCACCTCGACCCCCACACCGCGCAGGTACGCGTGCAGGTTGCCTGGCGTCAGGTAGATCGCCTCGCCGGGTTGCAGCATCACTCGGTTGAGGAACAGCGTGACCACCACGCTCGGCTCGCCGGGATACGACGCGTCGAGCTCGCGCACGAGTTGCGCCTGCGGCGTGGGGTGACCGGCACATGCGGTCACCACGGCCGCGGTGTCCACCTGGCCGCGGTAGATGGCGCCGACGGTGGACTCCAGCCCTTCCTGGCGAAGCGCCGCCGCCAACTCGTGCGCACCCAGCGAATGCAGCAACGCCTCGGTGTCGCCGAGTGGCCGGAACCCGCACAGCGCGTCGAACGGTGAGAGCGCGATGAGCACTTCGGGCTTGGCGTAGGGGTCGCGATAGATGCGGCGAGCGTCGGTGCGCGCGATGCCGACCTCGTTCTCGCGGGCGAAGCCCTCCGCCGCCGTGGCCGTGTCGGGGTGGGTCTGCAGCGACAGCGCCTGGTGCGCGGCGAGCAACTTCAACAGGTACGGCAACTCGCCGGCGATGTCGACCAGCGGGCGCCCGCCGTCCACTGTCGCCGGTGCGCCGGGATGGGTGCCCAGCCACCACTCCGCCCACGGCCGACCGTCGGGCTCCACACCGAGAATCTGTGGGATCGCGCCGGCGTCGCCCCATGCGTAGTGCTGGGCGACGCCGCGGATGGTGTGCATCAGAACAGCCGCAGCTCGTCGGGCTTCATGCCGCGCAGTTCGTCGTAGTCGACCTCGACCCACCGGAACCCTCGCGACTCGGCGAGGACCTTCGCCTGCGGCTTCACGCTCTGGGCGACGAACACGCCGCGCACCTGACCGAGCGAGCTGTCGAGGTGCAGTCGCTCGATGTAACGGGCGAGCTGTTCCACGCCGTCGATCTCGCCGCGGCGCTTCACCTCGATGGCCACCACCTGACCCTTCGGGTCGCGGCACACCAGGTCGATGGGGCCGATGGCGGTGGGATACTCGCGGCGCACGAGGGTGAGGCCGTCCTCGATGGCGTGCGGTGAGGCGGCCAGCAGCTCCTGCAGGTGCGCCTCCACGCCGTCCTTCTGCAGGCCGGGGTCGTCGCCGAACTCGTGGCTCGCCTCGGTGAGCACCTCGAGCAGGCGAATGGTGAGCTCCTCACCCTTGGGGTTGGTGACCGTCCAGTGATCGCCGTGGTCGACCAGCGTGTTGGGCGCGTTCATCCAGTTCAGCGGCTTGTAGGCCCCGCCGTCGGCGTGGATGGCGACGCAGCCGTCGGCCTTCACCATGATGAGGCGGACGGCCTCGGGGAGATGGGCATCCAGCCGACCTCGATAGTCGACGGTGCAACGGGCTACGACGAGACGCACGTGGATCGACCTTAGTGATCAGTCGCTGCCCACGACGTGATCTCGCATCCGCTTCTGGATGAGTTCGCGTCGGGCCTGCAGCTCGCGGTAGGTGAGCCGCTCGGTGGAGGTGTCCACGCCGAAGCCGGCCTTCACGCCGTCCATGTTGATCTCGACGGCGTTGTGGTCGATACCCAGCTCGAGCGCGAGGCGTTCGCCGTGCCGCTCGGCGAACATCATGGAGATCTTGGCGATCTCGCCCAGCAGGTCGAGGTCGGGCGCCAGGCGGGCCATGGCGCCGTCGAGGAACACCATGTTCTTCACGTAGAGCATCAGCTCCTTGGGCAGCTTGGCACCGTAGCCGAGGAGCGCCTTCACCACCCGTTGCACCTCCTGCACCAGTTCCTCACCGGTGAGCGTGGTCGGGTCGATGGTGGGCTGGTCGAGGCGCAGGTCGCGGATCACCGCGTCGAGGTCGGTGTCGGCCGGCAGCGCGCCCAGGTCGCGCATCGCGGCCATCTGGCCCTTCACGTCGTTGGTGGTGGCGCCGAGCATCATCCGCAGGAACGCCAGGCGGCGGTCGCCGGTGAGGCGGCCGACGATGCCGAAGTCGAGCAACGCGGTGCGGCCGTCGGGCAGCACGAACAGGTTGCCGCCGTGCAGGTCGCCGTGGAACACGCCGTAGACCATGGCGCCCTCCATCAGGGCCACCATGGCCGTGCGCACCACGGCCTCGGTGTCGATGCCGGCGTCCTTCATGCCCACGACGTCGTCGAAGTTGAACCCGCTCACCCGCTGCATCACCAGCACCCGGCGGGTGACCAGCGTGGGGTGGGGGCGGGGCACCACGTAGCCGTGGTTGCCCAGCTCGTGCAGCATGGCGGCGACGTCGATCATGTTCGCGGCCTCCATGCGGAAGTCGAGTTCCTCCACGATGGTCTCGGCGAACAGCTCCACCAGCGCCGGCGGGTTGGCCAGCGAGGCGATGGGGATACGTCCCACCAGGAACGGTGCCAGCCATGCCATGACCCGCAGGTCGTTGCGCACGAAGCGGGCGACGGTGGGCCGCTGCACCTTGACGACGACCTCTTCGCCGGTGAGCAGCGTGGCGGCGTGCACCTGCGCGATGGAGGCAGCGGCCAGCGGTTGCGGGTCGAAGAACGAGAACACGTCCTCGAGGCGACCGCCGAGGTCGGCTTCCACCACGGTGCGCACCACGGAGAACGGCTCGGCCGGCACCTGGTCGCGGCACTTCTTGAACTCGCTCACCAGTTCGGCGGGGAACAGGCCCTCACCGCTGGAGATGATCTGCCCGAGCTTGATGTAGGTGGGCCCGAGATGCTCGGCGGCCCGGCGCAGGCGCAGCGAGATCTCGGCGCGGCTGGCCTCGGGCGTGGCGTACTTGCCGCGCTTCTTGTTCACCATCCACGGCACCACGG
This sequence comes from Actinomycetota bacterium, assembly GCA_016213625.1. Classification (GTDB taxonomy): domain Bacteria; phylum Actinomycetota; class Acidimicrobiia; order Acidimicrobiales; family Ilumatobacteraceae; genus UBA668. The sequence continues at coordinate 9,652 of JACQZZ010000063.1, read as the reverse complement.
CGGTGCCCAGCGTGCGCACCACGGTGAACACCCGCTGGCCGGGCGGCACCTTGCGCGCGGCGGTGAGCCCGGGCACTTCGGCCTGCGCCGCGGTGCGCAACCGCTCGGCCAGTGGCAGCCAGCGGATCTCGTCGCGGTGAAGCGTCCAGGGACCTTCCTCGGTGAAGGCGGCCCACTGGCGATCGTCCAAGGCATTCATGATGTGCACATGATCGCAGCGGACCATGCCCGCTTCCACGCGGACTGGTCGTGCACCGGTCACACCCGTAGGTCGGACGCGCGCGACTCGTCGCCTGGCTTCTCGGGCTGAATCGTCCCAAACCTGCTTCTCGGTCTGATTCGTCCCGGCTTCCGAGTCCCGGCTTCCGAGACGGATCAGACCTCGATCGGTGCGTGAAGCGGGGGCGTGAGGGGCTTGCGATAGCGGATGTCGGTGACCGTGACGCCGAGGAGTGCTTCCGTGCGGACGCCGCCGTCGGCGCTCCACCCTTCCGACTCGTAGAGCGCTCTCGCTCGTGCGTTCTGAGGGACGACCCACAGCACGGCCTCCCCGTAGCCCTCGGCGACGAGCGCGGCGGTCGCCGCGCGCAAGAGGCTTCGCCCGATGCCCTTGCCCCAATGAGTGGGGTCGAGGTTGATGGCGTACAGCTGGCCACAGGCGGGGGACTCGGTCGGCTGCTCGTCACCGAAGACGGCGAATCCGACGACCTCGGTGGCGACCGCGTCGGCCACGACCGCGACCAACAGTGGCGGCAGGTCGGTGCGTGCGATGCGGCCCCGCCACATCGCGCCTCGCTCCTCGGCGTCGAGCCCGTCGAGGTAGTCGTCGGGCATCACCCCCCGATACGCGCCCTGCCACGCTCGAACGTGCACGCGACCAATCGCGTGGGCGTCGGCCTCGACGGCTGCCCGAATCAGCGCGTCGCTCTGCATCGCCGGACGAGTGGACTCAGACGGCGGCATACGGATCCCACGAAGGGCGGGCGGTCGCGAGGAACGTGCGCACCTCCGCGAGGAAGCTCTCGAGCGAGAGGCCGGTGCCGACGGTGGCCTCCATCGCAGGGGTCAACCCCCCGGGGGCGTCGGCACGCCAGCCGGCATCGGGTTCCAGATCGTGGAGGTGGGCGGCCAGCACGCGCAGGTCGGGCCGCGGCTGCAGCACCCGCGACTGGTACATCACCCAGGTCTCGTAGCGGCACTCCAGCCGATGGTGGCCGCCGTGCGACACCAGCATCCGCATGCACATGGTGCGGTTGGGGAGCGCGGCCGGGTGCAACGCGGCCTGTTGGTGCACGGTGAAGCGGGTGGCCGAGCGCGTGGCCCACTCGTCGGGCACCTCGCACACCACGAGGTCCCACTCGGGCTCCTCGTGAACACGGACGACGCCTCGATCGATCGCGTCGAGGCTCTCGGTGAGATGCGCGTCCTCGGTCTCCCAGAGCGCTCGGAACCAGTCGGGGTGATCGAGCAGTTCGACGCAGTGCGGCAGCATCGCCTCGTAGACCGCGGCGCACTGCTCCGGGTAGTCGCCGGCGAAGGTGGCCGCCGGCAGCGGTGAGCGGTCGGGCAGGTCGTGCGCAGCGATGGCCATCGCGATGCGCATCGAGTCGCGATCCTGGAACGTGGCGAAGTCGCCGGCGCTCGCGACGTCGATCACCCGAGCGCGCCTGGCGATGGCATCGTCGGGTTGCAGCAGCGCACAGGCGCTCATCAACCCATCCTGATCGAAATGGTTGTTGGAGACGGCCTCGATGCCGTCGAACAGCTCGGGTCGGCCGAGCGCGTGGAAGGCGATCTGGGCCGAGAGATCGTCGAGCAGGTCAGTGGGGGTGGGGCTCCCCGGCCAGTGCGACAACGTGAGCGTCGTGGACTCGGTGGGCGAGCCGTCGACCACCACGTTGGGGATGCCGTCCAACAAGTGGTACGGGTGGAAACGAAGCGCGTCCATGACCGAACGGTAGTACTGGTCGACACGACCGCTCGGCGGATGAGTAACATCCGCCCGACCACACGACGTCTGGGGGGACCTCATGGGTGATCGGTACTACGTCACGGACTCCGACCTGTCGGAACGCTTTCCCATCTACACACGCGCCAACGTGGGGGAGGTGTTCCCCGACCCCGTGACGCCGCTCACCAGCGACACCGCGCTGTACGACGCCGAGATCGGGTGGCGCGACGCGTGGATCCGCATGGGTGCGTTCGAGGCCGACGAGTTCCCCGACGGCACGTTCTGCCAGTTGGGTGTGCAGGGTGGCTACTGCTACCTGAACGCCTCACTCATCCGCTTGTTCGGCGAGCGCGCGCCGGGCCTCAGTTGGCAGGACATGGACGCCCAGTTCTTCGGCGCGCAGCCCGGCATCCCTCCGTACGAGGAGATGCCCGGCGACGTGCGGCCCGACCTCAGCGAGAAGATCGGCGCCACCTTCGCCTGGGTGTTCGGGCAGCAGTCGTTGAGCGACCTCACCGAGCTCACCGAGGACCGCCGACTCACCAAGGAGATCCACGACAACCGGCCCGACCTCACCACGATGAGCCTGGCCGACCTGTGGCAGCGCTACCTCGACCTGGTGCCCATCCACCGCCGGCTCTTCGCCCAGCACCTGTTCACCACGTACATGGCCACGGTGCCGGTGGGCGTCATCAGCGGGGTCGCCACGGCCTTGGGTCGCCCCGACCTGATCATGCCCATCATCGCCGGCATCGGCGAGGTCGACTCGGCCGAGCCCAGCCACGCGATGTGGGCGCTGTCGCGTCTGGACCCCGCCTCGCCGGAGTTCGCCGAAGGATTCCAGGCGTTCCTGTACGAGTACGGCAGTCGTGGACCGAACGAGTGGGAGAGCCGCTCGCCGTCGTGGGAGACCCGGCCGGCCCTGGCGCTCGCCGCCATCGACCGCATGCGCCAGGCGCCCGACAGCGCGAATCCTGCCGGTCACCACGCCGAGCGTGCCGCCGAGCGCGAGGCCGCGTCGGCCGAACTGCTCGCGATGGTGGAGGGCGACGCCGCCACACACGGTCAGCTCGCTGCGGCCATCGGTTGCTCGAAGGCGTGGCTGCCAGGTCGCGAGCGCACCAAGACCAACAACATCCGCCTCATCCACGAGATGCGGGTGACGATGCGCGAGATCGGTCGGCGCATGGTGGAGGCCGGCGGCTTCGACGAGATCGAGGACTTCGGTTTCGTCCGCAAGGACGAGATGACCGCGTTGTTCGCCGACCCGCCGTCGATGCTCGCCACCGTGCGCGAGCGTCGCTCCGGGTACGACCGCCTGTGCGAGCTGGAGCCGCCGTTCGTGTTCGTGGGGCGCACCGACGGCCCCGACACCTGGCCGCGCCGCGACGCGGTCGCCGCCAACGTGCTCGGTGCGGGCGACGTGATGGCCGGTTTGCCCGGCTGCCCGGGGCAGGCCGAGGGCACCGCCCGCGTGGTGCTCGACAGCAACGACCCGTTCGCGCTCGAGCCGGGCGACATCCTCATCGCGCCCATCACCGACCCGTCGTGGACGCCACTGTTCGTGCCCGCGGCAGGAGTGGTGGTCGACGTGGGGGCGCCGCTCAGCCACGCCATCATCGTCAGCCGCGAGTTGGGCATCCCGTGCGTCATCAGCGCCACGGGCGCCACCCGTCGAATCCCCAACGGTGCGCGCATCCGGGTCGATGGCAGCACCGGAGCAGTCACGGTTCTCGAACTTCCATAGCCCGCGGGTACGGTCGCAGCAATGACTGCGACCGCCACGCCGACGCACAGCGCCGACGACATCATCGACGTGCTGGGCATCAAGATGGCGTACAAGTGGGTCGTCGCCATCGTCTACGTGTCGGCACTGTTCCTCGACATCCTCGACACCACCATCGTCAACGTCGCGCTCATCTCGATGGGCCGCGAGTTCCAGACCGACGCCGTGGAGTGGGTGGTGCTCGGGTACACGCTCAGCCTTGCGGTGTTCATCCCCACCAGCGGCTGGCTGGGCGATCGGTTCGGCACGAAGAAGGTGTTCATGTTCGCCCTGGCGGCGTTCACCTTCGGCTCGTTGGCGTGTGGGTTCTCGCAGAGCATCGGTCAGCTCATCACCTTCCGTGTGCTGCAGGGTGTGGGCGGGGGCATGCTCACGCCCGTCGGCATCGCCATGCTGTTCCGTGCCTTCCCGCCGGCCGAACGAGCCAAGGCCTCCACCATCATCATGATCCCCACGCTGGTGGCGCCGGCCATGGGTCCCGTGCTCGGCGGTCTGATCACCACCAACTTCCACTGGCGCTGGATCTTCTGGGTGAACGTGCCCATCGCGCTGGTCGCGCTGTGGTTCGGCATGCGGTACCTGCGCGAGCACAAGGAGCCGTCGGCGCGTCATTTCGATCCGCTCGGCTTCATCTTCTCCGGCGCGGCGCTCGCGCTGATCGTCTACTCGCTGAGCGAAGGTCCTCGCTCGGGGTGGACGTCCACCCTGGTGCTCGGCACCGGTGCCATCGGGCTGCTGTGTGCCGTGCTCACGGTCGTGGTGGAGCTGCGCGTGCCCAACCCGATGCTCGACCTGCGGTTGTTGAGCAACCGTATGTTCCGTCAGTGCAACGTGGTGAGCTTCTTCTCCATCGCCAGCTTCCTCGGTGTCACGTTCGTGATGCCCATCTACCTGCAGAACCTCCGTGGCATGTCGGCGCTCGCCAGCGGTCTCACCACGTTCCCTCAGGCATTCGGTGTGATGGCGTCCTCGCTCATCGCCGGGCGGGTGTACGCCACCGTCGGCCCGCGCAGGTTGATGTCGGGCGGCTTCTTCGCCGCGGGCATCGCCATCTCGTTGTACACGGCGCTCGAGATCGACACGAACCTGTGGCTCATCCGCGGGCTGATGTTGCTGCGTGGCCTATGCATGGGCTTCGCCTTCGTGCCCATGCAGGCGGCCAGCTACGCCACCATCCCGCCGTCGCAGAACGGTCGTGCGTCGTCGTTGTTCAGTACCGGCCGTCAGGTGGGCGTGTCGTTCGGCGTGGCGGTGTTGGCCTCGGTGCTCGTGTCGTACGGGGCGCTGTCGCCGGGTCTCGACGCCGCCGGCATCGACCATGCACTCTCCGGCGTACACCTCGCCTTCGCCATTGCGGTCGGCTTTGCGCTGGTGGCTGCGTTCTTCGCCCTGTTCATCCGCGACGAGGACGCCAAGGCCACCATGGTGGCCCGCTCACGTGCATGACGTGAAGGGTCAGAACCCCGAGCCGTGCACGTGGTCGCAGAGGCGTTCTTCGCCGGGTTGGATCTGACCGGCACCCACGCCCTCGAGCGCAGCGAACGGGCCGCACTTGTGCGACGTGATCCACACGTGGATCATCGGTGCCGGACGGAACTTGCTGAGCGGCGGGTTGCACTCACCCTTGTTGTTCACCAGCCCGGCCACCTTCGGCGCCTCGGGGTCGTTGGTGAAGCACAGGTTGTCGTGGATGTGCCACTGCATCAGCGCGCCGCCGATGTTCGGCACATCGGCGAGGTCCACGGTGTCGGGCAGCATGTACATCGCGCTGACGAGCTTCTTCGAGCCGTCGGGCTGTGGCTGGTACACCAGGCTCTCCGGGTGATCCGGATCGAGGGTGATGTCGTCGTTGATCCAGTCCCAGTTGATGAAGTGCTCGTGACCGGTGATGCCGTCGCCGATGCTGTGGAAGCCGGCGGCCTCGGCGTCGCGGTAGTCGCTCCACTGCGGCAGACGCACCAGCGTGACCGCCACCAGATTCTCGGCGGCCGCCTGCTGCTCGGGCGTGACGCCGTCGAAGCCCGACAGGTCGATCGGCTGCGTGGGGTCGTAGGGGCGTGAGGTCGCCGCAGCGGGGGCGGCGCCGGTGGTGCCGTGGTCGTGTTCCTGGCACATGTCGACCCGCTGGTCCTCGGGCACGGCGGCCTGGCCGGCGCCCACACCCTCCAACGCGGCGAACGGCCCGCACTGATGCGGGGTGATCCACACGTGCACCATCGGGTTGGCCCCGCCGGTGTTCACGCCGCGGGCGCACTTCCCGGAACCGTCGGTGAGACCGACCACCTGGGCCACGCCGTTGACGCGGTCCCAGCACAGGTTGCCGTGGTTGTGCCAGGTCATGAGCGGCCCCGCCCATGAGGTGAGCGTGGGGTCGTCGGTGGGGCGTGCGCTGGCGATGAACATCGCGCCGGCGAGGGTCTTGGTGGATCCCTTCACCGTGAACACGAGGCTCTCCGGTTGCGTCGGGTCGAGCATCACGTCGTCCTGGATGAGCGACTGCTTGATGAAGTGCTCGCTGCCGGTGCCGGCGTCGCCGATGCTGGCGTAGCCGTCGGCCACGGCGGCTTCCGGGGTGGACCACTTGGGGAGTTCGCGCAGGGTGTCGTCGATGAGTTGCTGTGCTCGGGCCTGCTGTTCCTCGGTGACGCCGGGGACGCCGGACAGGTCGATGCCCGCGGCCGGATCCCACGCTCGCGGCCAGCCGGCTGCGGCGAGTTCGGTGTCGTGCGCGTGAACGGTGGTGTCGGTGGCGCCGGTGGTGTCGGCCTCGTCGTGGGCGTGGGCGGTGTCCTCGGTGGCCACGCCGGCGGCCTCGCCCGTGGCGCCTGCCTCGTCGTGCGAATGCACTGCCGCCTCATCGCCGCCGTGCGAGTGCGCGTGCGTGCCACCGGTCCACATCGCCGGGATGGCGAGCGCCGCGATGAGCACCGCCGGGACCGCCAGACGGACGGGGTTGGGGGTCTCCCGACGACCGACGAGCAACGCTCCCAGCGCGGCACCGGCAGCCACCGCGCCGAGGCCGGCACACACGGTGTCGGCGAACTGCGCCGCCTCGCGGGTCTCCAGCCCGTCGATCCACGAGATGCCGACGAGCCGGGTGGCCAGCCACCCCAGCACGGCAGCCGCGTTGACCGCGGCCACGACGACCGCAGCGGCTCGGGTGGGCCGGAGCAGCGCCCACAGCCCCGCGCCGAGCTGCAGCACGGTGACGACGACGAAGATGCGCGCGAGCTGCGGGTGCTCGGCGTGGATACCGGTGGCGGCAGCGTGCACGGCGCCGGCGCCGAGTGACGCCAAGGCCGCCACGGCGAGACCGGGGAGACGTTCGTTTGAGTTGGACACCGATGGCGAGTGTAAAGCACTCCGAACACCGGCACGTCGCGGAGCTCAACCGAAGTTCGGTGGCCGCTTCTCGCGCAACGCGGCGACGCCCTCGCGGTACTCGGCGGTGGTCATCGCCTCGGCGAGCAACCGTTGCGCCTCGTGGATGGACGCCGCGGGCGACGGCTGCAACAGATCGGCGTACAGCTGCGCTTTGGTGGTGGCGAGGGCGGTGGGTCCCACTCCGGTGGCGAGGTGCTGTGCGTACCGCTGTGCGGCGGCCAGCGTGGCGTCCGGCGTGTCCTCCACGCCGTTCCACAGACCCCACTCGGCGGTGTCGGCCGGGGTGACCACCCGACCCGACAGCAACAGGTCGGCGGCGCGGGTGGCACCCACCAGCCGGGGCAACTGCCAACTCATGCCGTACTCGGCAGGCAGGCCCAGCTTCGGCGCTGCGGTGGTGAGCTTGGCGGTGGCACAACCGAAGCGCAGATCGCAGAACAGCGCGAGCGCGAGGCCCACGCCGGCGGCCGCGCCGTTGACGGCGGCGATGAGGGGGGTGCGCAGCGCGAACTGGAACGCGAAGTCGGCGTCGAACTCTGGGCGAAGGCCGTAGCCGGGTGTCGGCAGGTCGTCGACCAGCCCGGGGTCGTAGCCGCCGCGTTCGGCGTGCCCCGCGAGCGCCTCGCTGTCGCCACCCACGCAGAACGCAGGTGGCGTGCCGGTGACGACGATCACCCGCACCGACGGATCGGCGTGCAGCGTGGCGAGCACCCGGCGGTATTCGCCGTGCATGCGTCCGGTCCACGCGTTGTGTCGATGCGGCCGATGGAGCCACACCGTGGCCACGTGCCCCTCCACCTCGTACCGAACCGCCGTGAGCTCCATCAGCGATACCCGCGGCCGCGAGGGTCGCCCCAGAGGGCGGTGAGGACGCCGGCGGCGAGTTCCTTGCGGCACACCAGGAAGTCGGGCAGCCAGGCGTCGCGGGCGTTGTAGACCAGCGGTGAACCGTCGACCCGGCTGACGTGCAGCCCGGCGGCCAGGGCCACCGCGGCCGGCGCAGCGCTGTCCCACTGGTACATGCCGCCGTCGTGCACGTAGATGTCGGCCTCGCCCACCACGACGGCCATCGCCTTCGCCCCGGCGGAGCCCAGCCGTACGGCATCGGCGCCGAGTGCGTTGGCCACGATGACCGCGGCCGGTGGGTTGCGCGTGCGGCTGGTGACGACCCGTGGGATGTCGCGCTGTTGCGGTGGTAGCGCGGGCGCCGGGTCGGTGGAGAACACCATGTCGAGCGCGGGCAGGCTGACCGCGCCGGCCGACAGGTGATCGCGCTCCCACAGCGCCACGTGCACGGCCCAGTCGTGGCGACCGCGTTCGCCGAACTCGTTGGTGCCGTCGAGCGGGTCGACGATCCACACGCGGTCGGAGGTGAAGCGGCGCGGGTCTTCCACGCCTTCCTCGGAGAGCACGGCGTCGTCGGGTCGTGCGGCGCGCAGTTCGTCGAGCAGGAACCGGTGGCTCAACAGATCGCCGTTGTCCATCACCTGCCAGGCAGGGGCGCGGCGTGCCTCGAGCTCCTCGCGTACTTGCAGCAGCAGGTGACCCGCCTCCACCGCGAGCCGCGTGGCCAGCTCGGCGTCGGACTCGCCGCTCACCGGGTCGCCGTTCATGCGGTGGCGTTCATCGCTGCGACATCCGCATCGCGTCGCGTACCAGGGCTCGCACGTCGTCCTCGGGGGCGCCGGCGGCCACCAGGGCGGTCACCTGCGCCTCGAGCTGCTCGGCCCTGGCTTCGTCGAACGCCTCGATGCGCTGCTTCGGGGTGACCGCCCCGTAGGTGAGCAACGCAATGGCGGCGAACACGATGACGAGTCCGATGGACAACACCACGCCGGCGTTGTTGCCGGCCACCGAACTGATGATGAGCCCGGCGATGCCCGCGACGAAGATGCCCGCGCAGACTCGGGGGATCCATCGCCGCGCCACGGTCAGCGTGCCAGCGGCTTGTACTTGATGCGGTGCGGCTGATCGGCCGAGGAGCCGAGCTCCTTGTGGCGCCACGCCTCGTACTCGCTGAAGTTGCCCTCGAACCAGCGCACCTGGCTGTCGCCCTCGAAGGCGAGCACGTGGGTGGCGATGCGGTCGAGGAACCAACGGTCGTGGCTGATGACCACGGCGCAGCCGGGGAAGTTGTCGAGCGCCGTCTCGAGCGCCCGCAGCGTGTCGACGTCGAGGTCGTTGGTGGGCTCGTCGAGGAGCAGCACGTTGCCGCCCTCCTTCAACAGCTTGGCCAGGTGTACGCGGTTGCGCTCGCCACCGGAGAGGTCGCCGACTCGCTTCTGCTGGTCGCTGCCCTTGAAGTTGAAACTGGCGCAGTACGCGCGGCCGTGGATCTCGCGGCCGCCCACCTTCATGTGCTCGACGCCGCCGGTGATCTCCTCGAACACCGTGGCGTCGGCGTTCAACGTGTCGCGGCTCTGATCGACATAGGCGAACTGCACGGTGTCGCCGATGGTGATGCTGCCGCTGTCGGGCTGCTCCTGTCCGGTGAGCATCTTGAACAGCGTGGTCTTGCCGGCGCCGTTGGG
>JACQZZ010000064.1 GCA_016213625.1 Actinomycetota bacterium | reverse complement strand
CGACACGCGCACGCTCGTGGTGTTCACCGCGCCGTGGTGCCCGCACTGCAAGACGGTGCTCCCCATCGTGATCGGCGCCGAGACCGACAGTCTCCCCGACACCAAGGTCGTCATCGTCGAGACCGCCTCGTCGCCCGGCGACGAGATCTACACGCATGCCGATCTCGCCTCCTGGGGCCAGCTCGGCCCGATCTACATCGACACCGACGCCGGCGACGGATCACCGGGCGATGCGGCGACCGCCTACGGCGTGACCGGCTTCCCGTACTTCGTGCTCGTCCACACCGACGGCACGGTGCTCCGGCGAACCCAGGGCGAGATGGACGACCAGGCGTTGATCGCTTTCGTCAACGGGTGATCCGGGTCGTTTTCGTCTCGGGTTCCGAGACGAAACCGACCGAGAAGCCGCGGTGGGACGGATCAGCCCGAGAACGGACTCAGGCGCGGCGGAAGGCGTGGAGCTTGTCGCCGAGCTGCTCGCGCAGTTCGGGTTTGGTGACCCCCAGGCCTTCGGCGGGCGCCAAGGCGAGCACGCCGATCTTGCCCTCGTGCATGTTGTGGTGCACCTGGAAGGCGGCCTCACCGGTCTGGTCGAGGCTGAACACCTGGCTCATCACCGGGTGGATCATGCCCTTGCTGATGAGCCGATTGGCCTCCCACGCCTCCTTGTAGTTGGCGAAGTGGGACCCGACGAGCTTCTTCAGCCGCATCCAGAAGTGGCGGTTGTCGAACTCCATCATGAAGCCGCTGGTGGCCGCGCAGGTGACGATGGTGCCGCCGCGCTTGGCCACGTACATCGACGCGGCGAACGTGCTGCGGCCCGGGTGCTCGAACACGATGTCGGGGTCTTCACCGCACAGCTCGCGGATGTCCTTGCCCAGTCGACGCCACTCGCCCTCGTCGTGGGTCCGCTCGTCTTTCCAGAACTGGTAGCCGGCGGCCGCACGATCGATGATGTGCTCGACGCCCATGCTGCGCAGGATGTCGGCCTTGTCGCTGGACGACACCACGCACACGGGGATGCCGCCGCCGTTCAACACGTATTGCGTGGCATACGCGCCGATGCCACCGGTGGCCCCCCAGATGAGGACGACATCGCCCTGCTTCATCTGCGCGCCGTTGCGGCCGACGAGCATGCGATAGCTGGTGCTGTTGCACAGCGCGTTCACCGCGGCCTCTTCCCACGTGAGGTGCGCGGGCTTCGGCATCAGCTGGTTGGCCTTCACCACGGCGAGATCGGCGAGGCCACCGAAGTTGGTCTCGTAACCCCAGATGCGTTGGTTGGCGGCCATCATCGAATCGTCGTGGGCGCTCTGGTCCTGATCGTCGACGTGGTTGCAGTGCACGGTGATGCGGTCGCCCGGCTTCCAGTTGCGCACGGCCGTGCCCACCTTCAGCACCACACCCGAGGCGTCGCTGCCCACCACCTGGTACGGCTGGTCGTGGCGCTTGGCCCACTCGCTCTCGCGCGCCAGACGAGCCATCGGCCCGAACGTGCTGACCGGCTCGAAGATGCTGGACCACACCGTGTTGAAGTTGATGCTGCTCGCCATGACGGCGATGTACACCTCGTCGGGCGCGAGCTCGGGGGTGGGCACCTCTCCCACATGCAGGCTCTTGCGCGGGTCCTTCTCCTTCGACGGCACCCCCTTCCACATGTCCTGCTCGTCCTTCAGGACGTGGACGGCGCGGTAGCTCTCGGGGATGGCGAGGTTGGCGAAGTCGGCGCTGCTGGCGTCGGACTGGATGGCGTCGAGCACGTGCTGCATCCGTGCGAGGTTACCGATGGGTAGGGATGACGATGAAACCGTGGGCGGCAGTGGCAGCATGTGCGACGTGATTCGTACCCCCCGCCTCATCCTCGCCCTCGGCACCGCCGCCGCACTCACGCTCGCTGCCTGCGGCGACGACTCCACCGCATCCGACGGCACGGGCGCCGGTGGCGACACCCCGGCCGCGGCCGACGGGTGCGCCGCCGCCGACGGTTCGGCCACCAAGGTCACCGCGTTCGCCGCGGCGCCGCCCACCTGCATCGACGAGGCCAAGACCTACGTGGCCACCATCGAGACCAACAACGGCACGCTCCACGTCGAGCTGCGCGACGACATCGCACCGAACACGGTGAACAGCTTCGTCAACCTCGCTCGCTACCACTACTTCGATGGCACCACCTGCCACCGCGCCATCCGCAACTTCGTGGTGCAGTGCGGCGACCCCACCGCCACCGGCAGCGGCGGCCCGGGCTACGAGTTCGCCGACGAGCTCGACAAGATCGAGCCGTACCAGATCGGTTCGGTGGCCATGGCCAACGCCGGCCCGAACACCAACGGCAGCCAGTTCTTCATCATCACCGGCGACGACGGTGCCTCGCTGCCCCCGAACTACACGCTGTTCGGGCAGGTGATCGCCGATGACCTCGGTGTGGTCACCACGCTCGACGGCCTGGCCAACACCGCCGACGGCCCGCCGCTGCAGCCGATCGACATCGTGAAGGTCTCGATCGACGAGAAGTGATCGAGGCGATCAGCCGATCGCTTCGTCCACCACGATCACCCGGTCGCGCGCCTCGCTGTAGGCCAGCACCGCCAGCGCCACCACCACCACCGACATCGCCGCGACCTGCATGGCCGACACGCCCTCGTCGAGGAACAGCCACGCCCAGAAGGTGGCTCCCACGGGTTCGGCCTGGATGAGCACCGACGACACGGACGAGTCGACGCGCGGTTGCGCCCAGGTCAGCAGGCCGTGGCCGAGGATGCCGGGGCCGATGGACAGCAGCACGACCCACAGCCAGTCCTTGCCCTGCATCTCGCCCAGGTCGGGACGAGCGAACAGCGCGATCACCGACACCGTGAGCGCGCCCACGAACGACAGCACCCACCTCAATCGCACGGTCTCGACGTGGGCGCGCACTCGCTTGTTGGCCAGCAGGTACACGACCCAGATCAGCAGCGCGGCGACCGCCCACAGGTACCCTTCGAGCGAGTTGCTGCCGTCGTCGGTGGGCGGCGCGCTGAGGACCGCCGCCACCACGCCGCCCGTCGCCGCGGCGGCGCACAGCCCCTTCACCCATGTGAGCCGCTCGCCCATGAACAGCACGGCGATGGGCAGCGCGACCACGGGCGTGAGCGAGCCGATGATGAGCGCGATGAGGACGGTCGTGTGCTCGAGCGTGATGAAGAACGCGACGATGTTGAACCCGAAGAGCACCCCAAGCACCGAGGCCCGACGGACGTCGTCGAGGCTGGGAATGCGACGGGTGACCAGCACCACCAACGTCATCACGCCCGTCGCGATCCACATGCGCCAGAAGCCGAGGGTGACGCCCTGCACGTCGGCGAGCTTGCCGAAGATGCTGCCGAACGACCAGAAGATGGTGGCGCTCAGCACCGCGCCGATACCGAGCGTGCGCTCCGCGTGAGCAGGCGCGACAGGCCGATCGGTGGGAGCGATCGCGGTCATCGGCACATCACTCTGCGACGCTAACCGCCCACCCCGCGGCCACCTGCGATCGGGCCAGGGGTAGCGTGACGATCGTGGTGATGAAGGCCCGATGGGCAGCCGTGGCCGCGGCACTGGTGTTGTCGTCCTGCCAGACCCAGTTCGTGGGTGGCTGGATGCCCTGGTGGCAGAGCACGTCCGATCGTCAGGCGGAACTGAACACCATCTCCGCCGCAGCCCCGTTGATGAACGAGGTCTCGCCGTTCTGGTACGCCGCGCACGGCGCCGCCGTCGACCTGTTGGGCAACGGCACGACGCTCGACAACACGGTCGCCTCGCTGCGCGCCGCCGGGCTGAAGGTGATCCCCTCCATCGTCGACGGCAACGGCAAGGGCGTGATGGCCGGCATTCTGGCCGACCCCGCACAGCGCACCGCTCACGTGCAAACCATCACCAACCTGGTCGTGGCGAAGGGGTACGACGGCATCGACATCGACTACGAGGTCTTCGCCTTCACCGATGGTCGCACCAGTTGGCCCGCCACCAAGCCGAACTGGATCTCCTTCGTCACCGAGCTCGGCGCCGCGCTGCACGCACAGGGCAAGCTGCTGTCGGTCACCGTGCCCCCCGTGTGGAACGACGGAGCGGCGGGCTACACCGTGTATGCACAGCCCGAGATCATCCCGATCGTCGACCGGCTGCGGCTGATGGTCTACGACTGGACGGTGTCAGCGGCGTCGGCGGGACCCGTGGCGCCCATGTTCTGGGTCGACAGCGTCATCGCCTACACGAACTCCATCACGCCTGCCGGGCAGCGCAGCAAGCTGCAGTTGGGAGTGCCCGCGTACGGACGTCACTGGGCACTGAACAGCGGGGCCATCTGCCCTGACGGCGCTCGATTCGTCGACTCGGTGACGATGGAAGAGGCTGGGCGGTTGGCAGCCACCAAGGGGCTGGCGCCGGTGCGCGCCAACGCAACCGGGTCGGTGCCGCGTACGCAGGCGTGGGGCGAGATGAAGTTCACCTGGACCGAGGTCGTGTCCGGCCCTCGCGCTGCCACTCCCGCGCCCACGTACACGCCGCCGGCCACCCAGGTGGGCCAGGTGAATGGCACCAGTGATCCGGCACTCACACCGGCGGTCCGGCTCAACCCCCCCTCGGGCTACGTCACGTGCACCATCACCCACGTCGTGTACTACTCCGATGAGTACGCGATCCGCGAACGCGCCGAACTCGCTCTCGCCAACGGGTGGGAGGGCATCTACATCTGGGCGCTGGGCTACGAGAACACCAACACCTGGACCGTGCTCTCGCAGATTCCCTAGCCCGCGGCGGCCATGCGGGCTCGCTCGGCGCGGGCCTCGGGCACCAGCACCAACGCGGACGCCACCATCAGCATCGCGGCGATGACGGCCACCGTGCTCAGTGACACTCGTCCGAGGATGGCGAAACCCACCACCGGCGCCAGCACCGCCCGGATGCCGGTGAAGAACGTGTGCAGGCCCATGTAGTCGGCGGTGCGCCCCGCGGGAGCGAACTTGGTGACCCACAGGTTCCACATCAGGTCGCCGCCGGCGCTGCCGATGCCGAGCACCACCGCGCCGATCAGCAGCCCGGTCATCGTGGTGCCGGTGAAGAACGCCGCCACATAGATCGCGAAGAGCACGTTCACGAGGATGCGCGAGGCGAAGAAGCTCATCCGGTCGAAGATGTAGCCGAACACGGGCATCGACACCAGCCGCACGATCGACGGCACCACCACGGTGATCACGGCGATGGCGGCCGTCGTGGCCTCGATGCCGTACTTCGGGTTCGCCAGGTACTCGACACGCAAGGGCAACAGCATCAGGTTGCCGAAGCCCATCAGCATCCACGCGGTCAGCGTGAGTTTCAGGCGGCGGTCCTCACCGAGCAGGTGGAAGTGCGGCAGCCAGCTGGACTGCACCCCCGGCACCTTCGGCAGCGGTTCGCTCGGCACCTGCAGGTTGAGCACCACCAGCGCGAGGCTGGCCAGCGCGCCGAGGCCGATGACCGCCCACCAGTGCTCGGGGTGCCGACTGAGGTACGCGCCCATGCCGAGCCCCACCACGGCCGACACGAGCACCTTCAGCGACATGCCCCACCCCACTCGTCGTCCGAGTTCGTGGGGTGGGAAGTTGCGCTCGTAGCAGACGGTGACGAGCGGGAACATGCCGTTCACCATTGCGATGCCGACGATCGAGCCGATGGCGTACATCGGCAACGCATCGACCATCGCGGCCAGGAAGCCGAGCGTGCCGATGGCCGACAGCACCGCCACCGGCACCATCACCGGTCGCTGCCAACGACGCGCCATCGAGGTGATGAACGGTGTGGCCAGCAGCCCCACGCCGTTGGCTGCAGCGATGAGTCCCTTCACCAGTCCCGGTGCGTCGAAGTGTTTCAACGCGATGGTGATGAGCAACGAGCTCTCCAGCGGCAGCAGCACGCCGAGCGGCACCGACCTGGCCAGATCCACGATCTGGGCGCGACGCACCACGCGGGGGTCGTCGCTCGCTGCCATCGGTTCCATTGTTCCGTACGACCACCGGGAATCCTCCGCATTACCGTCGGGTAACCCTGTCCGCGTACGCTGCGGTCAGTTTCGCTCGAGGTCCCGGAGGTCTCTCATGTCTGGTTCGTACATCGTCGCCGGAGCCCGTACGCCCATCGGCAAGATGAGCGGCGCGTTGGCGTCGTTCAGCGCTGCCGATCTCGGCGGCTTCGCCATCAAGGCCGCCCTCGAGCGTGCCGGCGTCTCGCCCGAAGAGGTCGAGCACGTCATCATGGGCCAGGTGCTCATGGCCGGCCAGGGTCAGGTGCCGTCACGTCAGGCCGCCGCCAAGGGTGGCATCCCGATGAGCGTGCCCAGCGTGAACATCAACAAGGTCTGCCTCAGCGGCCTCAACTCCATCTACCTCGCCAACCAGATGATCCAGGCCGGCGAAGCCGACATCGTGGTGGCCGGCGGCATGGAGAGCATGACCAACGCGCCCTACCTCGCAGCAGGCGCCCGCGGCGGGTTCCGCTACGGCAACACCGAGCTGGCCGACGCGATCATCAAGGACGGCCTGTGGTGCGCGTTCGACGCGTGCCTCATGGGCCTCGGCACGGAGCGCTACGCCGGTGGCGGCATCACGCGCGACCAGCAGGACGACCTGGCCATGAAGAGCAACCAGCGCGCTGCCGCCGCCATCGCCGCCGGTCGACTGGTCGACGAGATCGTTCCTGTCTCCATCCCGCAGCGCAAGGGCGACCCGAAGATCGTGGACACCGACGAAGGCGTGCGCGCCGACACCACCATGGAGTCGCTCGCCGGCCTGAAGCCCGCCTTCGACAAGGAGGGCACCATCACGGCCGCCAACGCATCGCAGATCAGCGACGCCGGTTCGGCCATCGTGCTGATGAGCGAGAAGGCCGTCAACGCTCGCGGCGTCACGCCGCTCGGTCAGTTCGTCAGCTACGGCATGGTCGCCGGTCCGGACAACGCCTCGCTGCTGCACCAGCCCAGCCGGGCCATCCAGGCCGCGCTCGCTCGGGCGGGCAAGACCGTGGCCGACGTCGACCTGTTCGAGATCAACGAGGCGTTCGCCGCCGTCGGCATCGCCTCCATGGCCGAGCTGGGCATCAGCGACGAGATCGTCAACGTGAACGGCGGCGCCATCGCCCTCGGCCACCCCATCGGCATGAGCGGCAACCGCCTGGCACTCACCCTGCTGCACGAACTCCGCCGTCGCGGCGGCGGTATGGGCGCTGCGGCCCTGTGCGGCGGCGGCGGCCAGGGTGACGCGCTCGTCGTGCGCACCGTCTGACCTGCAGGTCGCCCCGTGCTTCTGACGAATCCGGGCGATGTGTGACAAAGGTTGACACATTTCCCCAGCCGCTGTAATGTAACCGCAACAAACCACGGACGAGGCGTCACTACGCCGCCACGGACCGTGTTCGATCTGAGGTACCACTTCTGGAGCTGGCCCGTCCGCCCGCTACCAACTCCAGGGGTGGTACCTCAGTCATTTTTTCGGCCCGTGTCAACTCCCTCTCGAGGGGACCCGAGTGGGTACTCGCACCCAGGGTGCGAGTGCACACTCGGATGGCGCCGTGACACTCGGACTGGTGGTCACCCACTCGGATGGGGGTCAGGTGGTGACGTCGCGGCGGCCTTCGAGGGCTCGTCCGAGCGTCAGCTCGTCGGCGTACTCGAGGTCGCCACCCACCGGCAGACCGCTGGCGATGCGGGTGACGCGCACGCCGAACGGCTTCATCATCCGGGCGATGTACATCGCCGTCACTTCGCCTTCGGTGTTGGGGTTCGTGCACAGGATGACTTCCTGGACGTCCTCGGGTTCGATGCGCGCGAACAGTTCCTTCATCTTCAGCTGCTCGGGGCCGATGCCCTCGAGCGGGCTCATCGCTCCGAGCAGGACGTGATAGCGACCCTTGAACTCACCCGTCTTCTCGATGGCGACGATGTCGCGCGACTCCTCCACCACGCACAGCACGTTCGAGTCGCGGCGGTCGTCGAGGCAGATGGGGCACAGCTCGCCCTCGGCCACGTTCCAGCACCGCGAACAGAACCGCACCTTGGCCTTGGCCTCGGTGATGGCGATGGCCAGACGGGCGACGTCGTCGTTGGGGATCTTCAGCAGATGGAACGCGATGCGCTGCGCCGACTTCGGACCCACGCCGGGCAGCCGGCCGAGTTCGTCGATGAGTGCCTGGACGGGTTGGGTGTAGACGCCGGCCATGGGGTCACTCTTCGATCATCTGCGAGCCGGGGAAGGCCTGCAGCAGACGATCGGTGGGCGACACCACGGACTCGGGCGGCGCATCGACGAGATCGCTGATGTCGACTTCGTCGTCGGGCGGAGGTGGCGGGGTGCGTGGTGCGGGTGCCTCCATCCCCTCGGAGGACGTGTCGTCGTGCGACGACTCACCGTCGACCACCAGCGTGACCGCGACCGACTCGCCGATGACCGCGCGGATGGCGATGTCGAGTTCCTTCTGGTGTTGCTTGCAGCGATCGCGATGCGCTTCGTTGGGTGCACCGACGACCACCGTGCCGTCGCGCTCGCCGATGAGCCGAGTGGCGGCGTAGATGGCGCGGGGCAACGACTTCAGGCCGGGCATGATGTCGGTGGCCCACACGGCCACGGCACGGGTGGCGGCCGAACCCCCTGCAGCAGCAGCGGGTGCCGGCGATGGCGCGGCAGGCGCTGCAGCGGGTGCAGGCGCGGGCGAGGCGGGCGCTGCGGCCGCAACCACTGGTGCCGGCTCGGTCGCGGGTGCAGGCGCGGTGGGTGCGGGCGACGGCGACGGGGCCGGCGTGGCGGCGGGCGCCGGCGCGGCGGCGGGGGCCGCGGCCGTACGAGCCCGGCCACCGAGCGCGGCCCGACCGGTGCTGGGGTCGATGGGCGCTGGGCGGGCGATGGGGCCGGTGGGATCGCGCGGGACCACCTGGTGCTCGAGCCGCTCGATGCGATCGAGCAGCACCGAGAGATCCACGCTGGACGCCTGGTGGGTGAGCTGCACCAGCGCCACCTCGAGCAACAGGCGCGGGTCGGGCGCGTGGCGCATCTCGACGAGCA
The DNA here is from genome assembly GCA_016213625.1 of Actinomycetota bacterium. GTDB lineage: Bacteria > Actinomycetota > Acidimicrobiia > Acidimicrobiales > Ilumatobacteraceae > UBA668. Next base: position 24,680 of record JACQZZ010000064.1, on the reverse strand, counting down.
TCTCGCCCAGCCGCTCCATCGCACGCACGATGGAGGCCGGCCCCATGCGCTGCGCGAGGTCGCTCACCTCGGCTGCTCGCTGCACCGGCAGCTGCACGAGTTCCGGAGCCATCAGCGACAGGAAGCAGTCGCGCAGGTGACGCACGATGTCGTCGGTGAGCGTGCGCGGGTCGCGGCCCTGCTGCACGGCATGTGCGACCACGGTGAGGGCACGACCGGGGTCGTGCTCGATGAAGGCCTCGATGAACTCGTCGAGCGGGGTGGACTCGAGCGCCACGCCACCACCGGCGGACACCAGCTCCAGTGCCGACACCGTGTCGCGCGCCGAACCGCCACCCTGACGCAGCACCGACTGCAACGCGTTGTCGTCGAGGTCGATACCGGCGTCGGTGGCCAGCCAGCGGATGTGCGACTCCATCACGTCCATGGGCAGCAGATGGAACTGCAGGTGCTGCGTGCGACTGCGGATGGTCTCGGACACCTTCTGCGGATCGGTGGTGGCGAGCACGAACACCACGTGCGGAGGCGGCTCTTCGAGCGTCTTCAACAGCGCGGCCTCGGCCGCCTTCGACAACATGTGCACTTCGTCGAGGATGTACACCTTGTGGCGGCCGGGGGTGCCGAGCGACGCCTTCTCGATGAGGTCGCGCATGGCATCGACACCGTTGTTGCTGGCGGCATCGAGCTCGTGCACGTCGTAGCTGGTGCCACGCTCGACCGCGAGACACGAGGGGCATTCGCAGCACGGCTCACCATCGACCGGGTTCTCGCAGTTGAGCACCTTGGCCAGGATGCGCGCCGACGTGGTCTTGCCCGTGCCACGAGGCCCGGAGAACAGGTACGCCTGGCCTTCGCGGTGGTGGATGACCGCATTGCGCAGGGCGCGCACCACGTGCTCCTGCCCCTTCACCTCGCTGAATCGGCGGGGGCGGTAGCGGCGGTAGAGCGACTGCGTAGCCATCGGTGCGACTCTACCCAGGGGGTGCCACATCGTCGGCACGAGCAGGCCGGACCCCTGCGATGAGCGATGCAGCGACAGCGGCACCTCATCGCTCATCGCGACGGGTTGGCGCTGGGGGTGGACCCCTTTGCGCGCACCAGGTGGCTAGCGTTGGACTCGTCGTGAGGAACTCGACCCGGTCGTCCACCCGCCCCGCCGTGCGCTGGGCCCTCGCTCTGCTGTGCGCAGGGCTGGCTGCTGCATCCTGGGCGGAGCCAGCGTCGGCCGCCGACAACACGCTCGTCAGCAGCACTCCTGCGGCGAACTCGTCCATCGACACCTTCGCCGGGCCGATCACGCTCGTGTTCGCCGCTCCGGTGGGCCCGAGCCCTCAGGTCACCATGACCTGTGGCGACCCCGGCGTGCAGCAGTCGCTCGCCGAGCCCATCCTGCTGGCCGATCAGGTCACTGTCTCCGTCGAGATGCTCACGCCCGCCCCGGCCGGCACGTGCACCGTCGGCTGGCGGGTCACCGACACCAGCCTGCAGCCCGCCGGCAGCAACAGCTTCGCGTTCGCGGTGATCAACGAGACCGCGGTCACCGTGGTCACCACCACCACCACCATCGCGGGCACGACGGCCGAGTCGGCACCGTCCACCACCGTCGCCGCGGTGCCCATCACCACACAGACGCCCTCCACCACTGAGTCCAATGGCGGGAGCTCCGGTCCCCTCGGCCTGTTCCGCCTCCTCAGCAACCTCGGTCTGGCCATGCTGTTCGGAGCGCTGGTGGTCATCGCGATCGCCTGGCCCGAAGGCGTGGAGTACATCCTCACCGTTCGCCACCTGCGCACCGCATGGGGCCTGGCGGTCGCGGGCAGTTATCTGTACGCCGCAGCACTCGCCGCCGATCAGTCGGGCGGAAGCCTCGGCGGGTCGCTCATTCCCACCGGCTGGGGCGACCTGCTGGACACCACCTCGGGCAAGGCAGCCCTCCTGCGGATGGTGTTCGTGCTCGCCAGCATCTACGTGGTCATGCGCCCCGAGCGCACCATCGACCCGGCCACCCAACTCGCCGCGCTCGTTCCGCCCGGCCTGGCAGTGGTCACCCTCGCGTTCAGCCGCGAAGAGTTCGGTCTCATCGAGTACGCCGCCGGCGCGGTGCACGCCGTGGCGATGGCGGTGTGGATCGGCGGGCTCATCCTGCTCACCCGCGTCGTGCTCGCGGGGCCCGGCGAAGAAGACCTCGTGCACGCGGTGCGCGGGTTCGCCCGCATCTCCACACCCGCGCTGTGGGCCACCGTGGCCAGCGGCGCCGTGCTGCTGTTCCGTCTCGACCGCGGGCAGCTCGGCTCCAGCCACGGCCTGGTGCTCATCGTGAAGACGTTGCTCGTCTCGATCATGGTGTTCGTCGGTGTGGCCGCACGGCAGTTCATCAGCCAACGCGTGGCGCGGGTCGACGCGATGACCGCTCCGCTCGCCACGCGTCTGCGCCGAGCGCTCGGCATCGAGGCCCTGGTCGGCATCGTGGTGCTCGGCCTCACCTCGTGGTTGCTCGCACTCACGCCACCCGGCCTCAACGCCAGTGGAGACAGCACCCTCGACCTCGGGGCGCCGAAGGAGTTCGTGAACAACGCCATGAACGTCGACGTCGTTCTCGCGTTCAGCGAGCGCGTCGGTACCAACGACGTGCGCATCGAAGTGGTCGCACCGCCCACCGGGCTCGTCGGGCTGACGGTGAACTTCCTGCCGCCCGCGGGCGCCACCGTGCCGGGCATGACCATCGACCCCATCCCGCTCACCGGGCCGGGTGTGGCCGTGCTGGAGAAGAGCGACGGCTTCACGCTGTCGGCGTCGGGCACATGGACCGTGCAGGTGTTGGTGGGTGGCGTGCTCGTGTCCGAGCAGCAGGTGTTCGTGGGCGGCGACGCGCCGGTCACCACCGAGTCCACCACGGCCTGACCGGCACCGTCACGGGCTGGTGCACGGCGCCGCGTCGACGTGCAGCGGACAGGTCCACGGGCCACGCCCGCCGCGAACATGCACCCGCGGGAGGACGTCAGTGCCGGTGCGCACCACGTAGAGCCCTCCGCCCAGATCGTCGAGCACGTAGGGCTCCGTCGACACGATCCGATCGAACTCGACCGGATCCGACACGAGGAACGCGGCAGCGAACCGATATGTGGGTGCGTCGATGGGCGCCACCAACAGGTCGCCGTCGAACACGTCGGCGTAACACGCGTCGAACACGACCGCGACGAGCACCGGGTCCGCCGACGGCGGTTCCCCGTCCCTGCTCACCCGATGGCAGAGTCCGTCGACGGCGATGCGGTTGTCAGGGCCGTGCACCTCGGGTCGGAGCACGATGATCGTGAGGACGGCGAGCGCGATGGTCGCGGCCAGCAACCCGAACAACCACCACGGCGACAGGCGACCCTCGTACAGCGGGTAGCCGGGGAGCTCGGTGTTGAACATCGAGTGCCGCAGGGCCTCGCGCTGACGTGCTTCGTCGTCGGACTCCCAGTCGTGCGGATCGGGCACCCCATCCCTCCATGCACCTCGGACACGAGCGACCGTACGCGGCACGACGGTGTCGCGAAACAGCGTGAAGGTGAACGTCGCGCGAACTACTCGCGGGCGACCAGGCGAGCGAACGGCACCGGCTCAGCGACTTCGAGTTGGTCGTAGGTGCACGACGCGGGTTCGCGGTCGGGTCGCCAGCGGACGAACGTGCTGCCGTGCCGGAAGCGACCCTCCTGCAGCTGACCGAACGTGACCTCGGCCACGCGTTCGATGCGCAACGGCACCCAGCTGAGGTCCTTGCCGGCGTTCCATCGGCTGCCGCCACCCGGCATGCGTTGTTCCGCCTCGGCAGCGGCCATGTGCTGGGCCCACTCGCGCCACGGGTGCGCCTCGATGGCATCGTGCGTGAGCGGCTCGAGCTCCGCCAGCAGTTCGGCGCGGCGCTTGGCGGTGAACGACGCCGCCACGCCCACGTGGTGCAGCACTCCGTCGTCGTCGTGCAGCCCGAGCAGCAGCGAGCCGACACCGTTGCCGTCCTTGTGCACCCGGTAGCCGGCGATGACGCAGTCGGCCGTGCGGCGATGCTTCACCTTCACCAGCGTGCGCTTGTCGGGCGTGTACGGATCGCCGAGTCGCTTGGCGATGACACCATCGAGGCCGGCACCCTCGAACTCGGTGAACCACCGGTGAGCAACGGCAGGGTCGAGCGTCTGCGGGCACAGATGGATGGGCCGCTCGGCAGCGACGAGCGACGAGTTCAACAAGGCCACCCGCTCGGCCAGCGGACGGTCGAGCAGCGAGTCGTCACCGAGCGCGAGCAGATCGAAGGCGACGAACGACGCCGGCGTCTCCACCGAGAGCCGGCGCACCCGCGACTCCGCGGGATGGATGCGTTGGAGGAGCGCGTCGAAGTCGAGGCCACGGTCGTCGGCCGCCGGCATCACGATCTCGCCGTCGACCACGCACCGGTCGGGCAGGTCGCGCAGCAGGGGTGCGAGCAGCTCGGGGAAGTAGCGGGTGAACGGTCGTTCGTTGCGGCTGGCAAGCTCCAGCGAGTCGCCGTCGCGGAACACGATGCAGCGGAAGCCGTCCCACTTGGGTTCGTACAGCCAACCCTCGCCCTCGGGGATCTCGTCGGAGAGCTTGGCCAGCATCGGGGCGATCGGGGGCGCCAGTGGAAGGGTCATCTCGTTCATCATGCCCGACCCGGCGCGCCTCCCTGGTCGCGCCATGTGACCATGCGCCCCGTGGGCCACTAGCGTGGCGAACCGTGACCGGAAATCCCATGGACGACAAGCTGACCGACCTCCGCGAACGCCGCGAGCAGGCGTACAACGCCGGTTCGCCCCGTTCGGTCGAGCGCCAGCACGAGAAGGGCAAGCTGCTCGCCCGCGAGCGCATCGAGTACTTCCTCGACCCCGGCAGCTTCCAGGAGCTCGACCTGCTGGCGCGCCACCGTGCGCAGGCCGCAGGCCTCGAGGAGCGCCCCTACACCGACGGTGTCATCACCGGGTGGGGCACGGTCGACGGCCGCAAGGTCTTCGTGTTCAGCCAGGACTTCACGGTCTTCGGCGGCGCGCTGGGCGAGGTGTTCGCCGAGAAGATCCACAAGATGATGGACCTGGCGCTGAAGGTGGGTGCCCCGGTGGTGGGCCTCAACGACGGCGCCGGTGCCCGCATCCAGGAGGGCGTGGTCAGCCTCGCCAGCTACGGCGGCATCTTTTACCGCAACGTGCTCTCCAGCGGTGTGGTGCCGCAGATCTCGGTCATCCTCGGGCCCTGCGCCGGCGGCGCCGTGTACAGCCCGGCCATGACCGACTTCATCTTCATGGTGCGCGAGACCAGCCACATGTTCATCACCGGCCCCGATGTGGTGAAGACCGTCACCGGTGAAGAGGTCACGCTCGAGGAACTGGGCGGCGCGATGAGCCACGCGAGCAAGAGCGGTGTGGCCACGTTCGTGTCGCCCGACGAGAAGAGCTGCCTCGACGACGTGCGCTTCCTGCTCAGCTTCCTGCCGAGCAACAACCTCGAGGAAGCGCCCGAGGTGGACACGGGTGACGACCCCGATCGCCTGTGCCCGACGCTGCAGACCATCCTGCCGCCGTCGCCCAACCAGCCGTACGACATGAAGAAGGTCATCAAGGAGGTCGTCGACGACGGCGAGTTCTTCGAGTACTTCCCGCACTGGGCGAAGAGCATCGTGTGTGGCTTCAGCCGCATCGATGGCCGCCCGGTGGGCATCGTCGGCAACCAGCCGATGATCCTCGCCGGCGTGCTCGACATCGAGAGCTCCGAGAAGGCCGCCCGCTTCGTGCGCACGTGCGACGCCTTCAACATCCCGCTGCTCACCTTCGTCGACGTGCCGGGTTTCCTGCCCGGCGTCGACCAGGAGTACGGCGGCATCATCCGCCACGGCGCGAAGTTGCTCTACGCGTACTGCGAGTCCACGGTGCCGCGCATCCAGATCATCACTCGCAAGGCCTATGGCGGTGCGTACGTGGTGATGAACAGCAAGTCCATCGGCGCCGACCTCGCCTACGCATGGCCCACCGCCGAGCTGGCCGTGATGGGTCCGCAGGGTGCGGTCGAGATCGTCTACCGGCGCGAACTGCAGCAGGCCGCCGACCCCGTGGCCCGCCGCGCCGAGCTGGTGGCCGAGTACACCGAGAAGTACGCCAACCCGTACAACGCGGCCGAGCGCGGCTACGTCGACGATGTCATCGACCCCGCCGAGACCCGCCAGAAGATCGTCCAGGGCCTGCGCATGCTGCGCAGCAAGCGGGAAGAGTTGCCCCGCCGCAAGCACGGCAACGTGCCCCTGTGAACGCAGAGATCTCACCGGCGCCCACCGACGAAGAAGCGGTGGCCATTGTCGCCGCGGTGGAAGCGCTGTGGCCCAAGCCGGTCGTGGCCCCCGGCACCGACAACCCGCTGCGCACACCCACGTGGCGATTCAGCGCACGGTGGTGGGCAAAGCCCCTGCCCCAGCGCCGCGACCGCCCTTTCCGCTGACCAGGTTCCGCGCCCGCCGTGACGTGGGCGGCTACCGTCGCGCCCATGAGCTCCATGCCGCCGCCTCCGCCGCCTCCGCCGCCGCCCCCCGGCGGTGTCCCCGGTGGAATGCCCCCGGGCTACATGCCCTACGCCGTCGCGCAGGCCGCGCCCGACTACGCCTCGTTCGGTGCACGCTTCGGCGCCTACCTCATCGATGCCCTCGTGCAACTCGTGTTCTCCATCCCGGCCATCATCGCCGTCTTCACCGTGCCCAGCGAGATCGAGTTCTGCACGGTCAACGACGAGCCGGCGCTGTGCGAAGTGCCCACTGGTGCCGGCTGGGCCATCATCATCGCCCTCGCCGCAGCGGGCACCATCGCCTTCTGGGTCATCTACTGCAAGAAGGTCGCCAACGGCCAGAGCTGGGGTCAGAAGGCCACGGGCGTCCGCATCGTCGACGTGCGCACCGGCACCAGCATCAGCGCCGGTCGAGTGTTCGGCCGCCAGATCTGCCGCCTCTTCTCGCAGTTCTTCTGCTTCCTCGGCTACTTCTGGATGCTGTGGGACAAGCAGAAGCAGACGTGGCACGACAAGATGATCAGCACCGTCGTCGTGAAGGCCTGAGGCCACCCACATGAGCGCCATGCCGCCCCCTCCGCCGCCGCCGCCGGCCGCACCCGGCCACCCCGAGCACCTCGCCCACGCGCGTGTGCGGGCCGGCTTCGGTGCCCGCCTCGGCGGCTACCTGCTCGACGGCCTCATCTATGGCCTCATCGCCGGCATCTTCGTCGCCGTCGGCATCGGCCTCATCGTGGCCGGCGCGAAGGACTGCATCGACAAGATCGATGTCGAGTCCGACACCACCGTCACCTGCACCAACAGCGACCTGAACAACCCGGGTCTGGTGTTCGCCGGCATCGTGGTCATCGCCCTCGGTCTGATGATCGTGCTGTTCATCTACTGCCGTTCGCTGGGCAAGACCGGCCAGACCATCGGCCGCAAGATCGTCGGCATCCGCGTGGTCGACAAGTTCACCGAGCAGCCCATCGGCTTCGGCCGTGCGCTGGGTCGCACGCTGTTCGCCCACATCATCTCGTCGGCGTTCTTCTCGCTCGGCTACCTGTGGATGCTGTGGGACGCCGAGCAGCAGACCTGGCACGACAAGGTGGTCGGCTCCGTGGTGGTGCGCGGCTGACCTCGCCGCGGCGGGCTCAGCCCGCTACCAACAGTTCGCCGTCGTGACCCGTGAGATCGGCGTCGAAGGCCAACCCATCGGGGCCCAGTGAACGAGCGTGGTGCATCGCCTCGGTCGCGCGGCGCACACCGGCCGTGACGTCGATGACTGCGCCGTCGGCCTGGGCCACGCCCACCGCGCTCATCAGTGGCAACTCGGTGTCGCCGAGATCGACCGGGTCGTGCAGCGCCTTCTGCACGGCGCGTGCGATCTGGCGACCGTGGCCGAGGTCGGACGACCGCAGGAACGCCACGAACTGATCGTGCCCCATGCGGGCGAGCAGCGCGTTGCCCCCGGTGGCGGCGCGCAGGCGCACCGCGACGGTGTCGAGCACCCATTCGGAGGCCTCGTAGCCATAGGTGTCGGCCATGCCGCGCACGTCCTGCACCTCGACGAGGATGACGGTGCCGGAGCGCTCGCGCAGCGAACCGTCGGACACCTCCTTCATGAAGGCCGACCGCTGCAGCATGCCGGTGGGCAGGTCGTGCGAGGCGAGCCACGTGGCCTGCTGGTGGGCACGTTCCACCTCGTGCACACCGGCCAGGTTGCGCGCCACCATCGTGCCGACGACGACCACCAGCCACACCGACACCGCGGCCACCGACACGGCACGATCGCCGAAGATGACCAGTCCCAGCAGGACCAGCGGCGGCACGACGGCCGAGACCGCCACTGCCATGGAGACCCACTTCCACGCGTTCACCGCCGACTCGCGTGGCGCGGGTGCGGGTCGCAGGCTCCACACGGCGGCGACGGCGAACGCGCCGAGGCCGAGCAGGTACAGCAGATCGGTGATGGGGTACGACCCAAAGGGATCGCGGAGGTAGCCCGCGAGCAGCCACACGTCGGCGACGGCGCTGAGGACCGTGCCCACGATGAGCAGCGTGCTCACGAGGGGGCGCTGGGTGCGGCTGACCGCGACACGGATGGCCAACATCAGCAACGCCAGGTCGCCGGCCGGGTAGAGCGCCGAGAACGCCCGATCGGCACGCGGCAGGTCACTGTGGATGGTCACCGGCTCGACCACGAGCAGCCACACCACGGCGTAGAGGACGAGGAAGACGAGCACACCGTCGATGAACGCACTCGCCCGACGGATGCGCAGCCGCGTGTCGGCCAGCGCCGCGAAGCCGACCATCATCGGCAGGTAGCCGAGGCAGTACCCGAGGGACGTGACCAGGCTGGGGATGCCCGAGAAGTCGGCGCCCACCTGGACGGTGACGATGCAACCCGTGATCGCCCAGATGGCCATGCCCAGGCCGACGAGGCGCCAGGCGCGGCTGCGGGCGCCGTGGTGCGCCGTCACCAGCAGCACGACCAGGGAGGCGAGGGTGAGGCAGACCGCATACGCGAGGTCGCCCAGGGTGCCCTGCGCGTAGGCGCCGAGGATGGCCAACACGCCGAGCGCGCCGGCGACCACGAAGACCGCGTTCCGTACTCGACCGGCCACGATGACGGGCGGCTGGACGGCAGGGGTGATGAAAGTAGGTGATCCGATCAACTTGGAGGGCTCCCGTTCCTGCTCAAGTCCTTCGACAGTTGGACGGTACCTGAACAGTTCGTCGGAATGGAAGGGGTCGTTCGGACCATTGGTCGCCGGATACGGTGGCGCCGTGGACCTGACGACCGTTGCCGATGACCTCGTCGTGATCCACGACGGACACGTCGTGAGCAGGTTCGATGACCTCCAACCGGCCACCACCTACGAGCTGATGGGCCTGGAGGTCACCACCTTGGCCCGGCCGGGCGGAGCGCTGCTCAGCCGCTTCGCCACGGTGAACGACGTGCACTTCGGCGAGGTGGTGTGCGGCAAGGTGGGCGACAGCCTCGACGGCCCCATCCAGCGAGCGCTGCCCGGCGAGCCGCCATATCCGGAGACCATGAACCAGGCCGCGGTGGCCGAGATCGCACCGCTCGGGTTCGACGCGGTCGTCGTGAAGGGCGACCTCACCAACGACGGCCAACCCGACGAGTTCGACGCGTTCGAGTCGCTCTACCGCGGCACCTTCGGCGACGCGCTGCACGTGGTGCGGGGCAACCACGACGCGTACCAGGGCCAGCACCGCTACGCCGGCGACCAGTGGATCGAGCTGCCCGGCATCGCCATCGCCCTGCTCGACACGGTCATCCCCACCGAGACCACCGGCGCGCTCACCACCGATCAGCTCGCCTGGCTGAGCGATCACGCGGCCGACACCGATCGACCGGTCATCGTCCTGGGGCACCATCAGCAATGGCTTCCCGGTGCCGACCACGGGCACCGCTCCGAGGGTTACTTCGGCATGAGCCCCGACGCCAGCGACGGCCTGGCCGACGTGGTGCGGCACCACTCGAACATCGTCGCCTACGCCGCCGGCCACACCCACCGCCACCGGGTGCGGCACATGTCGAACGGCGTGCCCACCATCGAGATCGGGTGTGTGAAGGACTTCCCCGGCACGTGGGCCGAGTACCGCGTGTACGAGGGCGGCATCACCCAGGTGGTGCACCGCATCAGCGCACCAGAGGCGCTCGTGTGGAGCGAACGCTGCCGCCATCTCTATTCGGATTTCGGCGTCGACTACGAGTCGTACGCTCTGGGCAGGTTGGAGGATCGATGCTGCAACATCCCGCTCAGGTGAGAGCCGCCTTCCAGGAGGGTGCGGCCACGCTGCTGGCCACCTTGCGCGCCATCGGGCCTGCGCAGTGGGACCGCCACGGTGCACTCGGCGACTGGTCCGTGCGTGAGCTCACCGCGCACACGCTGCGCGCGTTCATCACCATCGACGGCTACCTGTCGGCGCAGCCCACCACCGACCGCGTGCTGGCCGACGCGTCCGAGTACTACCAGACGGTGCTCGCCGACAGCGGCGTCCACCAGGGCGTGAACGCCCGGGCACGCCAGGCAGGACGGCAGCTCATCGATCCGCTCGGCGAGGCCGAGAACATCATCACGCAGGTGCTGGCGCTGGTGGCGTCCACCGCCGACGACGACCCGGTCAACACGTTCGCCGGGCAGATCACGCTCATCGAGTACCTCGCCACCCGAGTCGTCGAGTTGGGCGTGCACACGCTCGACCTGCAGCGAGCCACCGGGCAGCTACCCGAGTTGCACCCCGACACCGCAGCCGTGGTGATCGCCGTGCTCACTCAGCTGGCGTCGCCGGCGCCGCTCATCCTGGCGCTCACCGGGCGGGCCGCGCTGCCGGGCGATTACAACGTGCTCGGCTGATCCACGCGACACTTCGTCCATGGCCCACCCGACCACGCCACCGTTGGCCGACCTGCGCGTCGTCGACCTCTCGACGGTGATCGCCGGGCCCAACTGCGCGCGCTACCTGGCCGACTTCGGTGCCGACGTCATCAAGGTCGAGCGACCCGACACCGGCGACAGCCTGCGCAACATGGCCTGGCGCGACCCGCGCACCGGCGACGGCATGTGGTGGAAGCAGGTCAACCGCAACAAGCGCACGATCGCACTCGACCTGAAGGACGCCGACGACCTGGAGGTGCTGCGCGATCTGTTGCGCGAGGCCGACGTGCTGGTCGAGAACTTCCGACCGGGCACGCTCGAGCGACTCGGTCTGGCGCCCGACGAGCTGCTCGCGCTGAACCCGCGGCTGGTCGTCACCCGCGTCACCGGGTTCGGCCAGACCGGTCCGTACGCGGGCAAGCCGGGGTTCGCCACCATCGCCGAGAGCATGTCGGGCCTCGCCGCCATCAGCGGGCTGCCCGACGGGCAACCGCTGCTGCCACCCATCGCCCTCACCGACGAGATCACCGGCCTGGTGGGCGCGTTCGCCACCATGGTCGCGGTGCACAGCGGGGTGGGTCAGGTGGTCGACGTGAGCTTGCTGGAGAGCGTGTTCCAACTGATGAGCCCGCTGGTGTCGCTCTACGCGCTCACCGGCGAGTTGCAGCCGCGCATGGGCGCCGGGCTGCCGTACACGGTGCCACGCGGCACCTATCAGTGCGCCGACGGGCTGTGGGTGGGGCTGTCGGCCTCGAGTGATTCGGTGGCCGCACGGGTGCTGCGCCTGTTGGGGGTGGACGACGACCCACGCTTCACGGGCTTCGCCGACCGCATGACGCATCGTGAGGAACTCGAGGCGTTGATGCGCGAGTGGTGCGCAGCGCGCACGCGGCCCGAGGTGCTGGCGGCGTTCGACGAGGTCGACGCAGCTGTCGGCCCCGTGTTCACCATGGCCGACATCGCGGCCGACCCGCACTTCGCCGCCCGCGACGCCATCGTCGCCCTCGATGGCACACCGATGCAGGGACTCATCGCCAAGCTCAGCGCCACGCCCGGGGTGCTGCGGTGGCAGGGCCGAGCACTCGACGCCGACGGACCCGAGATCAGAGAGAAAGGCTGGAACCGATGACCGACCGCCCCCTCGCCTACGTGGCCGGGCCGCTGTTCGACGAAGGCGAACGGTGGTGGATCGAGCAGATCGACACGCTGGTGGCCGACACCGGGTTCCGCACGTTCCTGCCGCACCGCGACAACCCGCCCAAGGACGAGTTCAACGTGCGCGCCATCTTCGAGAACGACAAGCGCGCCATCGACGAGTGCGATCTGGTGGTGGCCAACCTCAACGGCGTCATCACCGACGACGGCACGGCGTGGGAGCTGGGCTACGCGCACGCCAGGGGGAAGTACATCATCGGCCTGCACACCGACTGGCGCATGCGCTTCGCCCACGAAGTGGTGAACCTGATGATGGAGTGCAGCCTGGATCGCCTGGTGCGTTCCCCCGACGACCTCCGCGCGGCCCTCGCCGAGTTCCTGGACGCGCGAACGTGAGTTCGCGAGTCGGAACTCAAGTGCGCGGTCAGGCGGTGAGGCCGATGGGGCAGCTGACGCCGGTGCCGCCGATGCCGCAGTAGCCATTGGGGTTCTTGGCCAGGTACTGCTGGTGGTACGGCTCGGCGTAGTAGAAGTCGGTGAGCGGGGCCACTTCGGTGGTGATGGGGCCGAAGCCGGCCGCCGCCAGGCGTTCCTGGTACATCGCCCGACTGGTGGTGACGGCCGCGTCCTGTGACGGGTCGGTGGTGTAGATGGCGCTGCGGTACTGCGTGCCCATGTCGTTGCCCTGACGCATGCCCTGGGTGGGGTCATGGTTCTCCCAGAACACCTTCAGCAGCTGCTCGAAGCTCACCTTCGCCGGGTCGAACACCACCAGCACCACTTCTGCATGGCCGGTGCGACCGCTGCACGCCTCCTCGTAGGTGGCGTTCGGCGTGTAGCCACCCGCGTACCCGACGGCCGTGGAGTACACGCCGTCGGTCTGCCAGAACTTGCGCTCCGCACCCCAGAAACAGCCCAGACCGAACACCGCGGTCTGCATGCCCTCGGGCCACGGGCCGGTGAGCGGCGTGTCGAGCACGAAGTGTCGTTCGGGCACGGGCATCGTCTGATCGGTGCGACCGGGCAGGGCGGCGTCGGGGGTGACCATCTCGGCCTTGTGGCGGAACAGCATGAGGAAAGGCTACGTGCAATGCCAACGGCTGTCGTCGCGTGGCCACGGCTAGCCTCTCGGCTCGTGATCATCCGTCCCTTCGCCGACCACGACGTGCCGCACGCGGTGGCGCTGAACAACGCCAACGTGCCCGAGCTGAACGAGTTGGATGCGCCGGAGGTGGCGCGCTTGGCGGCGCTCGCCGACGCGGCGCTGACCGCCGAGGTGGATGGTCGGTTCGCCGGCTTCTGTTGGGCCATCGGTCCGGGGCAGCCGTACGGCAGCCTCAACTACGGATGGTTCAGCCGCAACTACACCGACTTCGTCTACCTGGATCGCATCGCCGTGCACCCCGACTTCCGACGCTACGGCATCGGCCGTGGCTTCTACGACGAGCTGGTCACGCTGATGACGGGGCGCTACCCGGTCATCACCTGCGAAGTGAACGTGCGGCCGATGAACGAGGCGTCGCTGCGGTTCCACCACTCCGTCGGCTTCCGCGAGGTGGGGCAGCAGGACACCGACGGCGGCAAGAAGACCGTCAGCCTGTTGGAGTTGGCGCTGCCGTGAGCAGCTGACCGCGGCGCCGCTCAGTGCGGCGCGTCGGGTGCGAGCGCGGGCCACACGATGGCCGACTCGGTGAAGTCGCGACGCGACGGACGCGACGGTTGCACGCCACGATCGGGGTCGGTCCAGGTGAAGTCGTTCGGCGGTGGGAACCGCGCGTACAGGTACGCCGACAGCACGTACACCAGTTCCTGCTGGATGAGCGGACGCGCGGCACCGGCGGCGGTGTAGCCGTTGAGCATGCCGAGCGTGATGCCCACCGTGGTGCGCGCCACCACTTCCACCTCGACCGTGGGCACGCCGGGCACGCGGTCGATGACGAGTGCGCAGGCGAACTGCACGAGCTGATCGGACAGCACCTTGCCCGGGCCGCCGTCGCCACCGGTGATGCACAGCGCCACGGCGGCGGGGTTCTCGTCGACGTACTTGCACATCGCACCGATGGCTCGTTGCAACAGCAACGGCGTGGTGACGCCGTACTGCGAGCGAGTGGACGAGCCGAACACGTCGGCGAGTCGGTGTGCACTGCGCTCGACGAGCGCGGTGACCACCGCAGGAATGTCGGGGAACCAGTAGTAGACACGGCCGATGGACATGCCCGCCGCGGCGGCCAGTTCGTTGGCGGTGAAGCCCACCTGACCCTGCTCGTGGATGAGGCGCTCGGCCGCATCCAGGATGGCGTCGATGGACTGCTGGCTCCGTCGCTGTCGGGGTTCGGTACGAAGTTCCTGCATTGCTGCACACCATACGCCCATGTGCAAGTCCGGCATACGATTGGGGGTATGCGACTGGCCGCCGTGCAACACGACATCGTCTGGAACGACCGCGACGCGAACTTCCGTCGGCTCGCTCCCATGGTGGCCGCGGCTGCCGCGGGTGGCGCGCGGATGGTGCTGCTCACCGAGACGTTCAGCACCGGGTTCGCGGTGGACAACCCGCATCTGGCCGAACCCGAAGGCGGCCCGTCCTCGCAGTTCCTGCAGGAGCAAGCGGCACAGCACGGTGTGTGGGTGTGCGGCAGCTGCCCCGAGATTCCGGCCGACACCGACCCGCACGATCATCGTCCGGCCAACAGCTTCGTGCTGGCGGGCCCCGACGGCACCGTGCACCGCTATCACAAGATCCACCCGTTCACCTTCGGCGGAGAGGACGCGCACTTCCGCGCCGGGTCGCGGCTCGTGCAGGTCACCATCGACGACGTGCGCGTCACCCCGTTCGTCTGTTACGACCTTCGCTTCGCCGACGAGTTCTGGGGTCTGGCCACCACCACCGACCTCTACCTCGTGCCGGCCAACTGGCCCGAACCGCGGCGGTCGCACTGGATGGCGTTGCTCCAGGCGCGCGCCATCGAGAACCAGGCGTACGTGGCGGGCTGCAATCGGGTGGGCGAAGGCGGCGGCTTGAAGTACGTCGGCGACAGTCGCATCGTCGATCCGCTCGGCGAGTTGCTCGCCACGGGCTCACAGGGCGAGACCATCCTGTTCGCCGACATCGAGCCCGCTCACGTGGCCGCGGTGCGCGATCGGTTCCGCTTCCTCCCCGACCGCCGCTGACCCACCCTTGATCAGCCTCGAGTCGTTCAGCCCCGAGTCGTTCAGCCGAGGGTCTTGAGGCGGCGGACGGCTTCGTCGAGCACGTCGAGCTGCTTGCAGAACGCGAACCGCACGATGTGGCGGCCTTCGTGCTTGTTCATGTACAGCACCTCGGTGGGGATGGCCACCACGCCGCACCGGTGGGGCAGATGGCGACAGAAGTCCATGCCATCGCCATCGGGTTGCAGTGGTCGGATGTCGACGGTGACGAAGTAGGTGGACTGCGTGGGGAACACCGTGAAGCCGGCCTCGATGAGGCCCGGCATCAGCCGATCGCGCTTGGCCTGCAGGTCGGCGGCGAGGCCGGAGAAGAACTCGTCGGACAGACCCAGCCCCAACGCCACCGCGGGCTGGAACGGTCCCCCGTTCACGTAGGTGAGGAACTGCTTGGCGGTGCGCACCGCGGTGACGAGCGGCGCCGGGCCACACAACCAGCCGATCTTCCAACCGGTGGTGCTGAACGTCTTGCCACCGCTGGAGATGACCAGCGTGCGTTCGCGCATGCCCGGCAGCGCGGCGAGCGCCACGTGCTCGAGGCCATCGAACACGAGGTGTTCGTACACCTCGTCGGTGAGCACGAGCAGATCGTGCTCGATCGCCAGATCGGCGATGCACTGCACTTCGTCGCGGCTGAACACCCGGCCCGTGGGGTTGTGCGGCGAGTTGAACAGGATGAGCTTCGTCTTCGGGGTGATGGCGGCGCGCAACTCGTCGGGGTCGAAGGTGTAGCTCGGCGGACGAATGGTGACGGGCTTGGCGACGGCACCGGCCATCGCGATGCAGGGTGCGTAGCTGTCGAACATCGGCTCGAGCACCACGACCTCGTCGCCCGTGTCGAGCAGACCCAGCAGCGCGCCGGCGAGTGCCTCGGTGGCGCCCGCGGTGACCAGCACCTCCGAGTCGGGGTCGTACTGCAGGCCGTAGAAGCGCTGCTGGTGGGCAACGATGGCCTGCCGCAGGACCGGCATGCCGGGCCCGGGCGGGTACTGGTTCAGCCCACCGTTGATGGCGGCGATGGCGGCGTCGAGCACCTCTCGCGGGCCATCCGAGTCGGGGAATCCCTGGCCGAGGTTCACGCTGCCCGTGGCCGTCGCGAGCGCCGACATCTCGGCGAAGATCGTGGTGCCGAAGCCCTGCAGCTTGGCGGTGAGGTGAGGCGTTCGTGACGACGGCACGGGTGCCAGCGTAGGCTCCCTCGCCGCGTGGGACACGATGAGAACCGCCAACTCGAGGCCGGCCAGCTCGAGCCGGGCCAACTGATGCCGGCGCCGAGCGACGTGCGACGCCCCATCCGCATCTCGCTCGCCCTCTCCGCCATCGCGGGCATCGCCGTGATCGTCGTGTACCTCGTCTTCGTACGCACGAAGTGGGGTCAGGAGGTGGACGACCTCGCGTTCGAGGGTCGCGCCGCGGTGTCACCGCAGGCCACACAGCGGCTGAACCGCATGCTGAACACGGTCACCGAGAGTTCGCTGTTCCTGCTGGGCGGCGCCATCGTGTTCATCGCGCTCGCGCAGCGACGGCTCCGGCTCGTGTTCGTGGTGGGCACCTGCATGTCGGCCGCCGTGCTGACCACCGAGGTGTTGAAGCTGCACCTCCTCACCCGGCCGACGTTCGACGACGTGCAGGGCATCGCCAACAACAGCTACCCGAGCGGCCATGCCACCATCGGCATGGTGCTGTCACTCGGCCTCGTGATGGTGAGCACCACCCGTTGGCGGAAGGTGGCCACCTTGGCCGCGGCGCTGCTGGCCACGGCCTTCGGTACGGCGGTGTTGGCCACCGGCTGGCACCGGCCCAGCGACACCTTCGGCGCCCATGGCGTGGCGCTGATGTGGTTCGCTGCCGGACACGCGGTGCTGCTGTGGAGCGATCACGCCCACCCGTACCGGTACGGCATCGCGGGCGAACAGGACCGCCCGCCGTCACGCACGCTGCTGGTGATGGCCGTGCTCGCCCTCGGTGGGTTCACCACGTTCGCGCTGATCCGGTCGCTGGACACCGACGGGCTGCGCGCCGTCGCCTACGCGGGCTGGTACGTGGTCACGTGCCTGGCGATCGACGCAGTGGGGATCGCGGTGGTGTTGGTGTTCGCGGTGCTCACCGGCGACCGGGCGCGACGTCGCCGGGACGCCGGCTTCGTGCCCGTCGAGACACCGGCCGCGACGTGACCGGCACCGGCCTGACCGGGCTCAGACCACCACGACCTGGGCGCCCATCGAGCTGTGGATGGAGCAGATCACCTTGTAGGTGCCCGCAGTGGCCACGGTGAGTTCGGCGCTGCCGCCTGCCGGCACCGACACGTCGAACGCGCCATCGGGATTCGTGAACGTGTGGTCGACCTTGTCGCTGTTGGTGATGGTGACCGGCGTGCCGGCTGCCACGGCCCCCTTGACGGTGAACGTGTAGTTGAACACCTTCAGCGCGGCGTCGGGGTCGGCTGCGGGCAGCGTGGTGACGGCACCCGAGGCAGCCGTGGTGTTCGGCGCCTCCGCAGTGGTGTCGGCGCCGGCATCCGACGACGCATCATCGCTCGTTCCCCCGCCACCGCCGCCACAGGCGGACAGGCCGATCAGGCCGACGATCGCCATCGACCAACCGAGGACTCGGACACCACGCATGAAGACCTCCCAGAGTTCGTTCGGCGCACTGTAGGCGGAATGCGAGGCCGCGTCGCCACGAACGCGCGAAACGTTCACGGAGCGAGATGTTCGGGCCCGAACGAGTGCGGCAGCAGTTGGCCCAGGGTGAAGGTGGCTCGGATGCCGTCGGGCCCACAGGCGAACACCGGCACGTCGAGCGCGGCGAACTCGCGCAGCTTCTGGCGGCACCCACCGCAACACGTTCCCACCAGGTCGCCCTGGCACACGGTGAGGACCTCGACGATCTCTCGTTCACCCGCGGTCACCATGGCGGCGATGGCGCTGGCTTCGGCACACCAGCCCTGCGGGTAGGCGGCGTTCTCCACGTTGCAGCCCGAGTACACCGTGCCCGACGACGCACGCACCGCCGCACCGACCGGATAGTGCGAGTACGGCGCGTGTGCGTTGGCCATCGCGGCCATCGCCGCGTCGAACAGTTCCTGCTGTGCCGGGGTCATGCTGCGGACACTAGGGGGCGGGCTGCACATCCACGCGGCCGTCGGCGGCCACGGCGATGGCCCACCCGTCGACGGTGAGCGCGTCGCCCGGTTGCACGAGGTCGGTGAACGGCGCCGCGCCGTACACGGGGTCGATCGACTGGACGACACCGGCTCGTTGCACCACCCGGTGCACTGCGACACCCGCGGCGGGCAGGTGATCGTCGTAGCCGGCGTCGTCGCGCCACTCGACGGTCAGGAACGTCGTGCCATCGACCGGCAGCACGATCAACCGGGTGCCGGTCGAGTCGGTGGAGGGCACGAGCGTGGCACCGACCCCGGAATCGCCTGCCACCTTCACGTCCTTCATCGGCAGCCAACCGGCCATCACGCGGTGGATCGCGAGCACATCGGGTCCGTCTCGGCGGGTCGAGTCCACGTCGCGCGGCGCGGCGCTGTTGCTCATCAGGTCGACACCGCTGAGGTAGGCGCCATCGGCCGACAGTCCGCTGTGTACCCAGCCGAGCGTGTGACCGAGTTCGTGTTCCACCAGGTCCATCGGCGGCGAGTCGCCCCAGGTGACGCGGTTGAAGTCGGCGGCGCCCACGTACGCGTACCGGCGGGTGGCGGCCACCGCGCCCTCGGGCGCGGCAGGATCTCCGCCACTGCCCATTCCACCCGGCCGGCCAGGAGCGTGCTCGGCGTCCGCCACGGCGAGCACCGCCTGCGCGGCGTCGGACGCGGCGTCGATGGCCTTGTCGACGCAGTCCTGCTCGTCGTCGGCGATGCCGAGCGTGATGTCGCCTCCGGCCACGAACACCGGTTGGTACGCACCGTGGGAGATGCGGTGGAAGTAGAGGGCGACCGACTGCTGGAACGTCGAGGTGAGTGTGGCGGCGGCAATGGGCGCCCGAAGCGGGAGGCCGCCGTAGAGCGGGGCGGGAGTGTACGGGTGCACACGACACACCCAGACCTCCACCACGTCGTCGCCCGTGCTGCGCCACTGGCCCGGCTCGGCCGCCTCCACCACGGCCGTGAACGCGGAACTCGTCACCTCGGTGGGGTCGTCTCCACACGCGCCGACCAGCGACGCGACCGCGGCTGCGCCGCACAGTGCAGGTCCCCAACGCACGAGGGCACCCTAGGTGTGGGTGGGGACGCTCCGCGTGTCACCATGGTGCGCATGGCCGTGTCCCCGATGCGCCGACGACTGCTCGGCAACAATGTCGCCCGCACCCTGCTGTCCGTGTGGGCCTGGTTCGTCATCGGCATCATCGTCATCATCTGGGTGCCGATGGTCGCCATCGTGCTGGCCGTCACGTTGCCCTTCGACAAGGGCCGCTATTGGCCCGGCTGGCTGTTCCGCAGGTTGTGCGTCGTGCACAACTGGTTCAACCCGCTGTGGCGCTTCCGCACGAGCGGCATCACCATCGACGATCCGCGCCGGCCCTACGTGGTCATCAGCAACCACGAGAGCTTCGTCGACATGCTGCTCATCTCGCACCTTCCCTGGGAGATGAAGTGGCTCTCCAAGGAGAGCATCTTCAAGATCCCGCTGGTGGGTTGGCTGATGACCATGGCGGGCGACATCCGCCTCATCCGCGGCGACAAGAAGAGCATCGTGTCGGCCATGCGCGGGTGCAACGACCGCCTCGGCAAGCGGGTCAGCGTGATGCTGTTCCCCGAGGGCACGCGCACCCGCGACGGGTCGCTCGGCGAGTTCAAGGACGGCGCGTTCCGCATCGCCATCGAGCACCAGGCACCCATCCTGCCGTTGGTGGTCAACGGCACTCGCGAGGCCCTGCAGGCCGGCAGTTGGAAGATGAACGTCACCGACGCCGAGGTGCGAGTGCTCGAACCCATCTCCACCGAGGGCCTCACCAAGGACGACGTGCCCGCGTTGCGCGATCGGGTCAGAGAGATCGTGCTGCGCGAACTCGAAGCGATGAGGAGCTGATGGCCGTGCCGCGACTGTTCGCCAGCCACGACGACCGCGACCTGGTGCGTGCCGAGCGCGACGTACGCGAAGCCTTCACGGGATTGGATCTCGACCTGCGGGCGCTGGCAGCCGTCAGCAACATCTTCCGGGTGGCCACCGCCGTACGCAATCACATGGAGCACGACATCCTCGAGGAGCACGACCTGTCCTGGAGCGCCTTCACCACGCTGTTCGTGTTGCGCGTGTGGGGCGAGATGGACGCCCGGTCACTCGCGGCCGAAGCCGGCGTCACCGCCGCCACGCTCACCGGCGTGATGAAGACCCTCGAGGGGCGCCAGCTGCTGAAGCGTCGCAGCGATTCCACCGACGGCCGCCGCGTGGTGGTGTCGGTCACCGCCAAGGGTCGCACGATCGTCGACGAGGTGATGCCGGCGTTCAACCGTCACGAACGGTTGGTCACCCAGGCGCTCACCGACGACGAGCTCGACGACCTGGCACGCAACCTGCGCGTCATCCTCCGCACCGTCGACGCCATCGACCTCTGACCCCCGACGTTCGAACTTAGGTTCGAACGTCGGAACTCACGTTCCCTTGCTTGCTTGGACCAGCCAGAGGAAGGCGGGGTCGATCTGGTCGCTGAGCATCTCGGGGTGCCACTGCACGGCGAACACCTCGGGGCGGCCCTGCACCTCGAAGGCCTCCACCACGCCGTCGTCGGTGGTGCCGGTGACGACCACGCCCTCACCGATGCGGCCCACCGCCTGGTGGTGCAGGCTGTTCGTGGGGGTCTCGGCGCCGTACAACTCCTCGGCGCGACTGCCGGGCGTGACGCGCACGGTGTGGCAACGGTCGATGCGGGGGCGATCCCAGCCGGCGTGTTCGGGCGAATCCAGGTGCTGCACGAGCGTGCCGCCGAGGGCGATGTTCAGCAGCTGGGCGCCACGGCACACGCACAACATCGGGATGCGAGCGTCGAGCGCGGCGCGGATGAGCGCCAGCTCCCAGTCGTCGCGTCCACGCTCGACCGCGCCGAGCTCGGGGTGCGGTTCCTCGCCGTACAGCGCAGGGTCGGGGTCGGCGCCGCCCGTCATCACCAACCCGTCGAGCCGCTGCACGATCTGCACCGGGTCGGTGTTGCGGGTGAGCTGCACGGGCAGCCCACCGGCGCGCTCGATGACCTTCGGATACTCGCTGAGGTGCACGTCGACCTCCTCGCCGTGCAGGGCGATGTAGTCGAACGCGGGGATCTGTTCGGTGGGCCACCGGCGACCGGAGAGCCCGATGAGCGGCAGGCTCATGCCCACGTGACTCGCACCGGCAGTCGCTTCATGCCGCAGATGAAGTTGCTGCGCAACCGTTCGATCGGCCCATCGATCTCGACCGAGGTGATGCGCGGCAGCAGTTCCTCGAACAACACCTTCAGCTCCATGCGAGCCAACTGCGCGCCGAGACACAGGTGCGGGCTGCGCAGGTTGAACGCGACGTGGTCGTTGGGCCAGCGGTGGATGTCGAAGGTGTACGGGTCGGCGAACTGCCGATCGTCGTAGTCGGCCGAACTGAACCACACGACGACCTTGTCGCCCTGCTTGATCTGCTGGCCGTTCAGCTCGACGTCCTGCGTCGCGGTGCGACGGAAGTGCATGGTGACCGAGGTCCACCGCAGCACTTCCTCCACCGCGCGCTCCACCACCTGCGCGTCGCCGTCGATGCACGCCTGGCGCACCTCGGCGAATTGCTCGGGGTGCTCGGCCAGGGCCTTGATGCCACCGGCCATCGTGTAGCGGGTGGTGTCGTTGCCGGCGCTCACCATCAGTACGAACAGGTTCTTGAACTGCAGCTCGGTGAGGCACTCGCCGTCGATGGTGGGCGACAGCAGCTTGGTGATCACGTCGTCCATCGGGCAGCCGCGGCGCAGCTCGGCCTGGTGCTCGGCGTAGCGGTACAGCTCGAGCGCGGCGGGCGAACGGAACGGGATGTGCTTGAACTCGTCGGTGTCGGTGAGCCCCACCGGGTGCTTGGTCATCTCCGGGTCGAGGTTGCCCAGCAGCGCGTCGCCCTGCTCGACCAACCAGTCGCCGTCGCTGTCGGGCACACCCAACAGCCGGCCGAGCATCTTCATCGGGAGCTGCTTGGCCACCCGGTCGACGTAGTCGAACCGGTCGCCGAGGCCCTGCGCATCGATCACCACGTCGCGGGCGAGCTGACGAATGCCATCCTCGTAGCCGTACACCTCGCGACGGCTGAACGGCTTGCTCACCAGTCGGCGGTAGCGGGTGTGCTCGGGCGGGTCGTACTCGAGCATGTTGCGCCGGAGGTGGAAGTCCTCGCCCTCGATCTCCTCCAGCGTGATGCCCTGCGCGCTGGAGAACAGCTCCACGTGCTGGCTGACGTACAGCAGGTCCTCGTAGCGGGTGACCGCCCAGAATCCCTTGCCGCCGTCGTGTTCGGGCCACCAGCTCACCGGCGCTTCGTCGCGCAGGCGCTGGAACGTGGCGTGCGGGAATCCGTCGGCGTAGCTGTCGGGGTCGACGATGTCGAGATCGTCGCGCCCGAGGCCGCGACCGGGAGTGGGTCCTGAACTCACTGTCCCTCCAGGGTGGTGCCGCCGGCGAAGGTGGTGCCGACACTTCGGAAGTAACCGCCGATGACCTCGCGCACCTCGAGGCGAGCGACCTCCTCCACCGGACTGGGCAGCAGTTCGATCTCGGCGTCGCCCTTCCACGCCTGGCTCAGCTCCACGTCGCGGCCGCTCATGGTGACCAGTTCCGAGTAGCTGTCGGTGCCATCGCCTTCGATGCGCGGCATGTAGCGCGAGTGGATCATCGGGTGGCCGTTGACGAAGCCGTTGTTCGGGCTCTCGTGGCGCAAGGTGACGTAGGCGTTGACGATGCGGCGGTCGTGATACGCCACCGTGCCGGCGAAGCGACCGCCCGCGGCGATGCGCGGCCCGGCCTTGCCGATGGTGACGGGGCGGGTCTGCCAGATGCTGCCGAGCTTCTTCGGGTAGCCCTGGAAGTGGCCGCGCACGAGGGCGAAGTCCTTGTCGACCCAGATGTACACGCACCGGCTGTAGATGGCGCCGCGGTACATGCAGCGCACCACCACGAACGCCTCCTTGTACTGCGACCGCACGGGGTCCATCAGTTCGGAGAAGTCGTTGCCGCAGCTCTGCCAGTCGGCGAAGATCATCGCCACCGCACCGGGGTCCTGGTCGTCGGGCACCAACGTGAGCGGTTCGGGCAACAGTTCGGCCACACGCGAGGGGTCGGTGCGGAACTCCACCGTCAACAGATCGCCGCTGTAGTGCCAGGGCATGTCGGGCAGCATGGACGCCCCGCCCAGAGCGGTGCGGGGGAAGATGAACCCGTTCATGGCAGTCATGGACGGTCACTATAGTTTGGACCCGAACGACCTCCGAACGCCCCCGAAAGGACCCGTTGTGGCCGACATTCGAAGGATCCTGCTCGACGGGTACCCCACGGCGATGGTGCGCGAGCACGACACGTTGGTCGCCCGCGACGGCCGCACGGTCGCGGTCGACGACGCGGTGCACCTGTCGCCAGTGGAGCCGACGAAGATCATCTGCTGCCACCTGAACCACATCAGCCGCGTGCAGGAGTTCGGCGTGTCGCTGCCGCCGGCGCCGACGTACTTCCACAAGCCGGTCAGCGCACTCAACGCGCACCGTGCCGCGGTGGTGCGCCCGTCGAACTGCAAGTGGTTGAACTACGAGGGCGAGGTGGCCATCGTCATCGGCCGCACATGTCGCAACGTCAGCCACGCCGAGGCGGGCGACTACATCGCCGGTTACACGGTGGCCAACGACTACGGCCTGCACGACTTCCGCGACACCGACAGCGGCAGCATGCTGCGCGTGAAGGGCGCCGACACGCTGTGCCCGTTGGGCCCGGGCCTCATCACCGACTGGGACTTCCACGGCAAGCGCATTCGCACGCTGGTGAACGGCGTGGTGCGCCAGGACGGCAGCACCGACGAGATGGCGTGGGACATGCACTATCTGGTGGCCGACATCGCGCGGCTCATCACCCTCGTGCCGGGCGACGTCATCCTCTCCGGCACCCCTGCCATCAGCCGCAGCGTGCAACCGGGCGACGTGGTCACGGTGGAGGTGGAGGGCCTCGGCTCGCTCACCAACCACATCGTCGAGGGTCCGGTGCCGGTGAGCGACGAAGTGGGCGCGCAGCCCACCGAGACCGAAGAGGTGCTGAGCACCGCGATGGGCGGCGACTGGCCGCTGCGTGGTCAGCGCCGACCGAACAACACCGACCGCAGCGAACTGCCCTTCCCCCGCGTGCACCCCAAGCTGCCCGAGGGCTTCCAGTGAGCCCGTTCACCGGAGGCACTCGTGTCG
>JACQZZ010000061.1 GCA_016213625.1 Actinomycetota bacterium | reverse complement strand
TGGCCGACCGCGTCGGCCGCCGCAAGATGTTCCTGATCGGGGTGGTGGCGTTCACCACCGGCTCGATGCTCTGCGGCCTCGCTCCCAACGTGCAGTTCCTGATCGTCGCCGAGATGCTCGAAGCGGTGGGCGCAGCGATCCTCGTGCCGTCGTCGCTGGCGCTGGTGCTGCAGACGTTCCCGCGCGAGAAGATCCCTGTGGCGGTCGCCATCTGGGGCGCGATCGGTGCCGTGGCCGGCGCCGCCGGACCCACGCTGGGCGCACTCGTGGTGGACAACCTCAGTTGGCGCTGGGCCTTCTACATCAACCTGCCCGTGGGCCTGTTCAGCTTCGTCCTCGGACGGCGGGTGCTGCCCGAGGGTCGTGAGGCCAACCCCGGCCGGCTCCCCGACCCGGTCGGTGTGGCCACCCTCGCCGGCGGCATCGCGCTCGTCACCTACGCCATCGTCCAGACCAACACATGGGGCTGGGCGAGCGCCCGTTTCATCGGCACGCTCGTGACCGCGGCGGCGGTGCTGGCCATGTTCGTCGTGCGCTGCAGCCGCGTCGACAACCCGGTCATCCACCTCTCCCTGTTCCGGGCCAACAACTTCCGGTGGGCGAACGCGGCGATGGTGGTCTTCGCGATCGGGTTCAACGCGATGTTCCTCGGCAACGTGCTGTTCCTCACCCGGGTCTGGGGCTACTCGATCCTGCGCGCCGGGTTGGGCATCTCCGTCGGCCCGCTCGTGGTCGCTGCGACCGCACCGAGCTTCGGCAAGCTCGCCGGGCGCATCGGCCAGCGTCGCCTGCTGGTGCCCGGCGGCCTGCTGTGGGCGAGCGGCGGCATCCTGCTCATCGCTCGCGCCACCACCACCCCGGACTACCTCGGCACGTACCTGCCCACCGTTGCGCTCACCGGCCTCGGGGTGGCGCTGTGCCTGCCGCAGCTGTCCTCGGCCGCGGTGCAAGGTCTGCCCGCCGACCAGTTCGGCGCCGGCTCGGCCGTCGGCCAGGCCGTGCGCAACCTCGGCTCGACGTTGGGCGTGGCGATGGTGATCGCGTTCACCACCGATCTCACGGCTGCGAGCGCGCTCGACGGCTTCCACCGGGTGTGGGGCCTGCTCGCCGCCTGCGGCGTGCTCGTGACGCTGCTGTCGTCGCGCTTGATCCGGCTGGCCCCACCGGTGAACCAGGCGCTGGCCGCGGCCAGCGCTCACTGAGCGCATCGCGTCTGCGTTGACTCGTGCCGCTCGCGCTCACCAGTGTGGGAGGCGCATGACACCACCATTTCCACCGGCACCCCTCGGCTCCGGCCACCCAGACGACGAGTTCCACGTCCCCACCGCCGACCACCCAGAGTGGACCGAGACGTGCTGGTTCACGTTCTCGATTCCCGAGCGCAACCTGTCCGTGCAGTTCTACCCGTACTTCCGCGCCAACCTCGGCGTGGTCGCGGGCGGCGTGTACGTGTGGGACGGCCACGACGAACAGATGTCGACGTGTCGCTACGCCAAGAACTTCTGGCACCTCCCGATGCCGGCGACGCCGCTCACCGACCTCCGCCTCGACAACGGCATGACCATCCGATGCACGGAGTCGCTGCAGGGCTACGAGCTCGCCTACGCCGACCCGGACGGTGGCGACCTGCGCATCGAGCTCCGGGTGCGCTGCCTGGACGCACCGTTCTTCCTGCACACCCACTTCGATCAGCCCACGCGAGCGACGGGCACCATCACCCTCGACGGCGAGACGTTCGCCGTCGACTGCGTCGGCTTCCGCGACCGGTCCTGGGGTGTGCGCAGCCAGTTCGGATCGCACGTGATGGGCCCGGCCGACTATGCGTCCTACAGCTGGGGTACCACCGCTGACGACGACGGCTTCTTCTCGATGTGCGGCGACTTCGGCAACGGTGCCCAGAACGTGCACGGCTTCCTCCGCCGCAACGGCGAGATGTCACCGATCGCGTCCGGCACCCATCAGGTGCTGGAGCGTGCTGCCGACACCGGCTATCCGACCCGCGTGGTGGTCGTCGGCACCGATGCGGCCGGACGCACCTTCACCGCCGACGGCCGCGCCCGCAACGGTCTGGGGTGGAACATCAACCCCAACCTCTACACGATCAACTCGTTGATGGAGTGGTCGCTCGACGGCGCCGTCGCCTTCGGCGAGGACCACGACAACTGGAGCGCCGCATCCATCCGCGCGTTCCACCGCTCGCGCCGCTGAGCGGCGCGCACCGATCAGGCGCGCTGCAGCAGACCGCGGATGCGCTCGCGGTGCGCGGCCAGCGGCGGCGCCTCGACCGATGCGTCCTTGGCGGCTTCGTCGAAGCGCCGCAGGGCCACCGCGTGGGCGCTGTGCGGGTTGGCCTCGAACGCAGCGATCTCCGCGGCCGACATCGGCCCGCCCTGCAGCCGCAGCGTGTGCACGGACGCGGGTGAGAGGCGCGCGGCATAGTCCGCCTCGGTGGCCACCAGGTAGCGCTTCGCAGCCACGTGCAGGCGCACCGGCTCGGTGACGTCGGGGCCGAACCACTGCGCGAGCCACCGTGCGCCGCTGACGTCGTGATGGGCGTCGGTCTCCGCGGCCAGGGCTCCGGCAGCATCGCGTTCGCCCACGAGCTGGCCCACCATGTGGCCGACGTCGTGCAGCAGCGACGCCACCACGAGCGCGTCATCGGCACCACTCGCCGCGGCCAGCGCACCGGCCTGCAGCTGGTGCTCGATCATCGTGACGTCCTCACCGAGGTAGGCCATGCCCTCGCTCGACGCGAACGCGGCATCCAGCGCGGCGAGCACGTGCTCCACGTCCACGTCGCCCATCACCGGCCCGTTCTCTCCAGGACCGCCCGAGCCGAAGCCAACCCGTCGAGGTCTGCGTAGCAGCCCTGCAGGTGGCGGGCGCCGGCGCCATCGGCGAACGCGGTACGGGCGTGGAGGATGCGTGTGTTGTCGAACACGATGCAGTCACCGGGGGCGAGCGTGAGGTGCAGGTGCAGCTCGGGCCGGGCCAGCACGGCGGCAAAGGCGCGCAGGGCGCGGTAGACCTCGCCCACCTCGTGCACGGGAACCTGCGGAGGCTCGATCGACCGGTCGTTCCAGCGGATGCCCCGCACGTCGCCATCGGCGTTCAGCTCGATGGCCGGGCCGCTCGCCCGCAGCGCCGTGCGGTCGTCGTCGTAGCGGAACGTGAGGCGGGTGGTGGTCAACGTGGCGAACGCGGCCGGGTCCTCGCGACGGAGCACCGCAGCGACGCTGAACCCGTCGAGCAGCACGTTCTCGCCGCCGTTGGCCGACGACGACAGGCAGTGCAGCAACTGCACGCCGGGAATGGGCTCGCGGTACGGGTTGTCGGTGTGCGGGGCGATGGCCCGACCCGTGTAGGCCAGGTTGATCGGCTGGGGCTCGACGCGGACGTCGAACAGGTCGCCGTAGTTCGTGGTGCGCACGAAGCCGATGGTGCGAGCGACGTCGAGGACCGAACCGGGCACCACCGGCACGTCTCGCACGAGCAGCACACCGAGATCGGTCAGATCGCGCAGCGCGCCGAGCCGCCCACCGGGGTCACGACCGTCGCCGCGCAGGTCCGACCACGCGACCGTGGGCACGCCGTTCGGGAGATCGGCGGCGACCCACGGCCGCCGGGCGCGTTCGCTGCGATCGTCGAAGACCGGGGCGCACCCGGGCGCATGGGCGCGGAGCCAGGCGAGGGAGAACCGTGCCGTGTGATCGGGCACGAACGTGACGTCCACAACGTCACCGTCGATGTGGACGGCGGCCACCGTTGTGCCCGGATCGAGGGCAAGCACGCTGTGCAGCCGTTGTCCGGAGCCGGCATGGCGGCACGCCGCGCACGGGCACGCATCGCGCAGCCACAGCGCCGGCAGTTCCAGGTCGTCGATGCGGACCGTGTTGATCACGTCGGTGCTCATGGTCATCGTTTGCGGCACAGCGTGAGACCGTCCGCGATCGGCAGCATCACGGACTCGACACGATCGTCGGCGAGCACCATGTCGTTGAACGCGCGCAGCGCCAACGTGTCGGCGCTCGTGTCCGAGTCATCGATGATCGCGCCGCCCCACAGCACGTTGTCGACAGCGATGACACCGCCCGGGCGCATCCGCTGGAGGATCTCCTCGTAGTACGTGGCGTAGCCGGTCTTGTCGGCGTCGATGAACGCGAGGTCGATCGGCGGGTCGAACGGCAGCGCACGCAGGGTGTCCGCACCGGGGGCGATGCGCAGATCGATGCGGTCGCGCAGCCCGGCTTCCTCCCACGCCTGCACGGCGCGGTTGGTGTACGCCTCGCTCACGTCACAGCAGATCATTCGGCCGCCCTCGGCCAGACCGCGCGCCAGGCACACCGAGGAGTAGCCGGTGAACGTGCCCAACTCCACGATCAACCGCGCGCCGAGCAACCTCGCGAGCATCGTGAGGAAGCTGCCCTGCTCGGGTGCGATCTGCATGCGTGAGATCGCGCCCATTGCGAGCGTGTCCACGGCGAGGCGCTCCAACACGGGGTCGGGCGGTGTGCCGTGGGCGACGAGGTAGGCGTGGAGATCGGCGTCGAGACCGAGGCTCTTCGGTGCGGTGGACATGGCCCCGACACTAGGCCGCGACGGGTGGGGCCGACGCGCGGTCAAATGGCCCTGTTGGCGCGGTCCTTGCGGGCGCAAGGTGGATCGACGCCTTCCATCGGGACACACGAGGGCTCGACCGAAGGAGTCCTGATGCAGGAACGAACCAACCGCACCCACCGAGCTGTCGGAACCATCCTCGTGCTCGCGATCGGCGCACTACTGGCCACCGGGTGCTCGAGTTCGAGCTCGAGCTCGACGAGCTCCTCGGGCGAACCCCGGGGCACGGTGGTGCACATCTCGATCACCGATCACACGGCCGTGGACAAGCCGATGTCCTTCACGATCGATCGGACATCGGTTCCAGCGGGTGACGTCACGTTCGTCGTCACCAATGACGGCAACATCGATCATGAGCTCGTCGTGCTGCGCACGGACACGCCGTACGACTCGATCCCGGTCAATGCTGCCGGCGACCCACCGGCCGTCGTCGCCTCGGGCGCGAACAAGATCCTCGAGGACGGCAACGTGGGCGAGACCGGTGATCCGGACCTCGCCAAGGGCACGACTCGCACGTTCACGATCGCGGACATGCAAGCGGGCTCCTACGTGCTGGTCTGCAACCTTGCGTTGCACTACCAGATGGGTCTGCGCTCGCCGTTCACGGTGAGCTGAGCGCGGTACTCAGCGGCCGCGGTTGCCCGTGCCACTGCGACGGCCCGAGGACTGGCCGGACGAGCGACGCGGTGCGCCGGGTCGGGCGGCAGCCGGGCGACCTGCGGAGCGCCCACCGCGGCCGGGGCCCTGCGGTGTCTCCACCGGGGCGGTGTAGCGCACGAGCGGCGCAGCCGGTCCGGCGAGCTGGGCCACCATCGAGTGGCCGGGGGCGACGCGGGTGATGGTGGGCTCGATGCGCGCGGCGCGGGCGAGCGTGCGCACGTCACCGACCTGCTCCGGCGTCATCAGCGTGACGACGATGCCCTCGGCACCGGCGCGGGCCGTGCGACCCGACCGGTGGAGGTAGGCCTTGTGCTCGGCCGGCGGGTCGACGTGGATCACGAGGGCGATGTCGTCGACGTGGATGCCACGGGCGGCGATGTCCGTGGCGACCAACACGCGGGTGGTGCCCTCGGAGAACGACTCGAGGTTGCGCTCGCGTGCGTTCTGGGAGAGGTTGCCGTGCATCTCCACGGCGGGGATGCCGGCGAGCGACAGCTGCTTGGCGAGCTTCTTCGCGCCGTGCTTGGTGCGGGTGAACAGCAGCGAGCGGTCCATGCCCTGGGCCAGTTCCTTGATGACCGTCGGCTTGTCCGCCTGGGAGACCGCGAACACGTGGTGCGTCATGGTCGAGACCGGGGCGACGGCGGGGTCGACCGAGTGCACGATCGGGTTGGTGAGGTAGCGCTTGACGAGCACGTCGATGCCGTTGTCGAGCGTGGCCGAGAAGAGCAGCCGCTGCCCGTGCTGCGGCGTCTGGTCGAGCAGTCGCTTGACGGCGGGAAGGAAACCGAGGTCGGCCATGTGGTCGGCCTCGTCGAGCACCGTCACCTCGACTGCGTCGAGACGGCAGTGGCGCTGGTTGATGAGGTCCTCGAGCCGGCCGGGGCAGGCGACGAGGATGTCGAC
Organism: Actinomycetota bacterium; assembly: GCA_016213625.1. Classification (GTDB taxonomy): domain Bacteria; phylum Actinomycetota; class Acidimicrobiia; order Acidimicrobiales; family Ilumatobacteraceae; genus UBA668. The sequence goes on along the minus strand of JACQZZ010000061.1, from coordinate 4,197 downwards.
GCCGAGGCGGAGGGCGGTGACCTGCGGGCCCTGGCCGACGCCACCGAACACGACGGCGACCTTCTGGTTCATCGCCGCGGCGATCGGGGTCAGCGTCTCCGCGACCTGGTTGGCGAGCTCACGGGTGGGCACGAGGATGAGGGCACGAGGCTTCTTGGTCTCGCGCTTGACGCCGGACTCGGCGAGGCGCACGACCGTCGGGATCGCGAACGCGATCGTCTTGCCGCTGCCCGTCTTGCCGCGGCCGAGGACGTCACGTCCGGCCAGTGAATCGGGCAGGGTGGCGGTCTGGATCGGGAACGGGGCGTCGATGCCGCCGCGGCTCAGCGCGCTGACGATCGGGGCGGGCACGTTCAAGACGGTGAAGTCGGCGGCCGCGGCCACCGGTGCTGACGTCGGCACGAGATCGACGGCCGACGCCGACTCGGCGCCGTCCGCGCGCTGCTGGGTCTGCTGGCCGTTGCCGGCACCGTTCGTCGATCCGCCGGAGGGGCGGCGACGACGCGGGTTGCGACGCGACGCGCCGGCAGAGGGGGAGGTGGTGGTCATGTGGATTCCTTCCAGAATTCGGTTGGCCGTTGATGCAATGGCTGTCCGCTCGATGGAACGAAATCGTGCGCCCTGGGGCGCTGCACTCGACCGCATCGTCGCTGGGGGTAGCAACGATGCCGTCCGTGACGCTAGCGGGGAAATCCGCGAATGGAACGGACCCCAACTGCTCGTAGCGTCGGACCAGTGCGTTGGGACCGTCTGACACTGGGCATCGGGCTGTCGTACGCACTGCTTGCTTGGAGCATGGGCTACGGCGCGGTGCTGCCCGAACTCCGCGATGATCTCCACCTCTCGGCATCCGTCGCGGCCGCCCACGGCTCGCTGTTCGGCATCTGCCTGCTGGTGTTCGCCACCGTCGGCAGGCGCGCGCTCGCCCGCGCTTCCAACCGTTCGATGCTCGTGTTCAGCGTGGCCGGCATGTTCGGCGGCGGCCTGCTGTTCGGCACCGGGACATCGGCCCCCATGACCCTGCTCGGCGCAGCGATCGCCGGCGCGGGCTCGGCCTGCCTGGTGATCGTGGTGCCTGCGGTGGTCTTCGCCCATCAGCCCGATGCCGCCACGCAGACCATGGCCGTGCTGAACACCTTCCCGATGATGTCGGCCGTGTTGCTGCCGTTGGTGGTGGGCCTGGCGATCGCGATGGAGCTCACCTGGCGAGCGGCCTACCTCGCCCCGCTGGTGCTCATCGGCGCTGCGGTGGTGTTCACCGCCGGACGTGCGGCGGTGCCGGCCCCACTGCACGCCGAGCCGATCGACCTGCGCGCGTTGTTCCGCGTGCCGCTGTTCGCACGGCGATGGGCCGCGCTGGCGTGCGGCGTGCTCGTCGAGATCGGCACCGGCATCTGGGCGGCGTCGATCATGGCCAAGCTCGGCGGCGCCTCGAAGGGCACGGCGGCGATGCTCACGATCGGGTTCTTCCTCGGCATGGGCGTCGGGCGCATCGCCCTCGCCGGTGTGCTGCGCCGCCACAGCGGCGAGCGGGTCCTGACGATGTCGTTCATCGGCGTGCTCGTGGCGCTCGTGCCGTTCCTGCTCGGTCCCGGCCTGCCCGGTCGGGTCGTGGGCCTGACGCTGCTCGGCCTCACGCTGTCGGCCATCTATCCGCTGTCGATCTCGAGGATGTTCGAGCTGCACACGGACACGGCAGCGCTCGGTCGGGCAGCCGCGATCGCATCCGGCATCGGCGTCACGTTCGGTCCGCTGCTGCTCGGCACGTTCTCCGATGTCGTCGGCCTCGGCTGGGCGACGGCCGTGCTGCCGGTGTTCGCTGTCGCCGGTCTGCTGATGATCGAGCGCATCACCCCTGCATAACATCGGCGGCATGGGACGCCTTCAGGACAGAGTTGCAGTCATCACCGGCGCCGGCGACGGCATCGGGCACGGGATCGCGCGGAGGTTCGCGGCCGAGGGCGCCAAGGTGCTCGTCGCCGAACTCAACGCAGATGCGGGCGAACGGGTGGCCGCCGAGCTGCGCGACACCTTCGGCGTGGACGCCGTCGCCCAGCGCACCGACGTCTCCGACAAGGAGCAGGTGCTGGCGATGATCGCCGCGGCCCAGCAGCGCTGGGGCACCGTGGACGTGCTCGTCAACAACGCCTGGGGCGGGGGCGGGCTCGGCCGCGTCGAGTACAAGCAGGACAGTGCCTTCGAGCGCGGCTTCGGCGTCGGCTTCTACGGTCCCTTCTGGGCGATGCAGGCAGCGTTCCCGCTCATGAAGGCGCAGGGTCGTGGCAACATCATCAACATGTGCTCGCTGAACGGCGTGAACGCGCACATGGGCACCGCCGAGTACAACAGTGCCAAGGAGGCGCTGCGATCGCTGTCGCGCACCGCGGCCCGCGAGTGGGCGCCGCACGGCATCGTCATCAACGTGATCTGCCCGGCGGCCAAGAGCGCCGCGTTCCGGGCGGTGATGGAGCGCAACCCCGAGCTCGTGGCCGGTGCCGATGCCGCCAACCCGATGGGATACCTCGGCGATCCCGAACGCGACATCGCCCCGGTTGCGCTGTTCCTCGCCAGCGACGACGCGCACTACCTCACCGGCAACACCCTCTTCGTCGACGGCGGCAGCCACATCAACGGCGCCCACTGGGCCCCCGACCTCCCCGACCACCCCTGACCCACCCAGGTTCCGCGCAGGGGTTTGCCCCCTCTGGGGCACTGTCGACCGCTCACAATTGCAAGCACTCGTCCGGCCCGGGCGCGCTTGCAACAGTGTGCAGGAAAATGCGCGCTCTGCAGGGCAAACACCTGCGCGGAACCCGGGTGGGGGTCAGCGCGGGAGGGACTGGTGCTTGTCCATCATGTCGGTCATCACGGCGCGGATGAACTCGTCGGCGCCCTCGTTCCAGCCACCGGCGACGCCGCCGTAGATGGCGCTGCTCTTCGGCGTGGTGTCACGGTTGGCGAGCGCGTGCTGCACCGCTGCGGCGAGGTCGGTGGTCCACGCATCCAGCACACCGGGCTGGGTCTGCGGGCGGGTCACGGCCATGTGGATCGCGTTGGGGTACTGCAGGCCATTCATCCGCCAGCCGCGGCTGCGCAGGGCGTCGTTGACGTGGTAGATGTCGAAGTCGTCCGACGTGAACGCGAACAGGAAGCTCGGCTCGCCGATCAGGCGCAGCTCGGGATGGCTGCGCACCGCGTCCTGCATCGCGTACGACGTGGCGAAGATGTCCTTGGCGTACCCGAGGTAACCCTCGCGACCCGTGGCCACCATGCCGGCCCACGTCGCCGCGAGCAGGCCGCTGCTGCGTGAACCGTCGATGCCCGGCGAGCAGTACTTACCACCGGTCCACGCGGTCTGGAAGAAGTACTGGCCGTTGCGCAGGGCGCGATCGCGGAACAGCAGCAGCGACGTGCCCTTCAGGCCGTAGCCGTACTTGTGCGTGTCGGCCGAGATGGTGGTCACCCCGGGGACGCGGAAGTCGAACGCCGGGATGGGGTGGCCGAGCTGCTCGCCGAACGGCAGGATGAACCCGCCGAGGCACCCGTCCACGTGCAGCCCGACGCCGCGCTCCAGGGCGAGCTGACCGAGCGCGGCGATGTCATCGATCGTGCCGTACCCGTAGTTGCTGGCCGAACCGAGGATCGCGATCGTGTTCTGGTCGATCAGGCTCGCCACTGCAGCCACGTCGACCGTTGCCGTGACGGGATCGATCGGGGCGACGCGCAACTCGACGCCGAGCAGGTGGCACGCCTTGTCGAACGCGGGGTGGCCGGTCTCCGGCTTGACGAAGTTGGGCTGACGGATGCCGCGGACGTGCGCCGCCTGTTCGCGGTAGGACATCACCGCGTGGAGGATGCTGCCGCTGCCGCCGCTCGTGATCATGCCCACCGGGTCGCCTCCCGCCGCGGTTGCGGCGTCACCATGGAACAGGTCCAGGCCCATGGCGATGATCTCACCCTCGAACTTGGTGGCGCTGGGGCACACGTCACGCTGCAGGGCGTTCATGTGCCCGTAGAGCCCGAAGGCCTCCGACATGAACGCGTAGTGATCCATGTCGCCGCAGTAGAACGAGCCGCTGGCCTTGCCCGTCTGCCAGAACGAGTCCTCGGCGGTGGCCATCTCGCGCAGTTCGGCGAGGATCTCCGCACGATCGCGGCCGTGCTCGGGCAGGCTGCGCACGACGGGATAGCGGTTGG
>JACQZZ010000060.1 GCA_016213625.1 Actinomycetota bacterium | reverse complement strand
CGGCGCGACTGCTCGGAGCGACACCGCAGTTCGACACCCTCGAGGACGCCATCGCTCGGGGCTCCTACTTCGTCGGGAGTCCGCAGCAGGTCGTCGACCAGATCCACCGCTACCACGACGCGCTCGGCCACGAGGTCCAGCACACCTCCGGCATCGGCAGCATCAACGATCCGTCGACGCGTACGAGCCTCGAACTCCTCGCATCCGACGTGCTGCCCGTCCTGCGACGCGAACTTCCCGACCGGCTGTGGCACCACAACCCTTCCGACACGACTCGATCCTTCGACGAAAGGCAACTCACGCGATGACACAGCTCGACCAACACACTCCGCGGACCGTCTCCGCCTCGTTCGCGAGTCCCACCGATGTCGACAGATACGGCGAGTATCGGATCACACGCGAACCCGGCGACGACCGGCCCCTCTATCGCTTCAATGGCCGGATCACCGCCGACGGTTCCAGCGGGTTTCGTGCCGACAAGGGGCGCTACCACCTGTACGCCGGCTGGTTCTGCCCATACGCCCAGCGAGCGGTCATCGCATTGAAGCTGGCCGGTCTCGACGACATCGTCTCCGTGTCGTACGTGGACGGCACCCGCGACGCTCGCGGCTGGGCATTCCGCGAGACCTACGGCCCCGACCCAGTGAACGGCTTCACGCTCTTGCGTGACGCCTATGAGGCCACCGAGCCCGGCTTCGACGGCCATGTGTCGGTACCCACACTCTGGGACCGGGTCACCAACACCGTGGTGAGCAACGACTTCCGAGGCATCGGCATCGACTTCGCGACCCAGTTCCGAGCCTTCGCCGAGCCAGCGGTCGACACCTACCCCGACGACCTCGCCGACGCCATCGAAGACCTCGACCGCTGGATCGGGACCGCAGTGACTCAAGGGATCGCCGCCGCGGCCGGCAACGGACCGGATGCACCCGAGCAACGCCGGCATCTCCTCGACACGTTCGCACTCGTCGACCGGCGCCTTGCCCGACAGCGGTACCTCCTCGGCGATCGCCTCACCGAAGCCGACATCCGGCTCTACGTCGCGCTCGTTCGCTACGACCTCGGCGCCAACGCCGGTCGGGCGATCAACACCGGGCTCGACGCGTTCCCGCACCTCTGGGCGTACGCACGCGACATCTACTCCATCCCCGAGTTCAAGGACACCACCGACTTCACCACCTACGGGACCCTTGCCGCGTGGCGCACGCCGCCGAACCGGGGCGACCAGGCCGACGAGGTCGCCTGATGACCACCGAGCACGTGCATCTGGCGGTCGCGCTCGACGGCGCAGGCTTCCACCCCGCCGCATGGCGGCACCCGTCGGCGAGCCCCGATGCGATCTTCACCGCCGGCTACTGGGCCGAACTCGCCGCCACTGCAGAACGAGGACGCATCGACTTCCTCACCATCGAAGACTCGTTCGGGCTCCAGTCGTCACAGCTCGCCGGGCCCGACGGGCGCACCGATCACGTGCGCGGACGGCTCGACGCCACCGTCCTCGCCGCCCGTCTCGCGCCGCTGACCCGGCACATCGGACTCGTGCCCACCGCCGTCACCACCCACACCGAGCCCTTCCACATCGCCTCAGCGATCGCCACCCTCGACTACGTCAGCAAAGGACGCGCCGGCTGGCGGCCCCAGGTGTCGTGGCGTGTCAGCGAGGCACAGCACGTCGGCCGACGTCAGCTCCCTGACATCTCACCGACATCCGACGACCCGGCCGCGAGGACGCTCGTCACCGATCTGTTCGACGAGGCCGCCGACTCGGTCGAGGTCGTCCGCCGCCTGTGGGACAGCTGGGAGGACGATGCGATCATCAAGGACGAAGCGACCGGCCGCTACGTCGACCGCGACCGACTGCACTACGTCGACTTCGAAGGCCGGTTCTTCTCCGTCAAGGGACCATCGATCGTGCCGCGACCGCCACAGGGAAACCCGCTCGTCGCCGCGCTCGCTCACTCCCGAATTCCTCTCGAGTTCGCCGCGCGATCCGCGGACGTCGTCTTCGTCACCCCGTCAGGGGCTGGCGACGTGCCGAACTGGGTCGGCCAGGTCCGCGACGCCGAACGATCCGTCGGCCGGGCCGGGGCCCCGCTCAAGATCCTCGCCGACCTGGTCGTCTTCCTCGATGAATCCGAGACCGCGGCCGCCGACCGAAAGCACCGACTCGACGAACTCGACGGTGACGAGTTGCGTACCGATGCCTCCGTGTTCGTCGGAACACCCGAAGCGCTGGCCGCGCAACTCAACGCATGGCAGTCCTACGGCATCGACGGGTTCCGCCTCCGCCCCGGCGTGCTGCCCCACGATCTGGAACAGATCGTCGACCGACTCGTCCCGGCGTTGCAGCGTCGCGGAACCTTCCGCACCGAATACGGAGACGAGACCTTGCGAGAACGCCTCGGTCTCGCTCGACCTGCGAGCCGTTACGCCACAGCGCTGGAGGATGCGTCATGACCGAACGACCGAAGAAGCAGGTGATCCTGGCGGCGTACTTCCCAGGGGTCAACAACACCACGGTGTGGACCGACCCGCGATCGAAGAGCCAGATCGAGTTCGACTCGTTCGTTCACCTCGCCCAAACCGCCGAGCGAGGCAAGCTCGACTTCTTCTTCCTCGCAGAAGGTCTGCGACTGCGCGAGCAACGAGGACAGATCCACGACCTCGACGTCGTCGGACGACCCGACACACTCACCGTGCTCGCCGCGATCGCATCGGTCACGACGCACCTGGGTGTCGCCGGAACGCTGAACGCCACCTTCCGAGAGCCCTACGAACTCGCCCGCCAACTGGCCACCTTGGACCACCTGTCCGACGGACGCGCGGCGTGGAACGTCGTCACCTCGTCCGATGCGTTCACCGGCGAGAACTTCCGCCGCGGCGGCTACCTGGCACACGCCGACCGCTATCGACGCGCCGCCGAGTTCGTCGCCACCGCTCGTGAACTCTGGGACGCGTGGTCCGACGACGAGGTGATCGCCGATCCCGAACGCGGGCAGTTCGTCCGATCCGACTCACCCGGCTGGTTCGAACACCGCGGCAGCCAATTCGACATCGCAGGCAACTTCAACGTCCCCCGCAGCCCGCAAGGCCATCCGGTGGTGCTCCAGGCCGGCGACAGCAACGACGGCCGAGAGTTCGCCGCTTCGTCGGCCGACATCATCTTTAGCCGACACTCCGAGCTCAGCGCTGCGCAGGCCTTCTACACCGACGTGAAGAACCGCCTCGCGAAGTACGGCAGATCGCGTGATGAACTGAAGGTGCTCCCCGGTGTCTCCTTCGTCCTCGGCGTCACCGCCGCCGACGCCACCGAACGGGCTCACGTGATCCGCCGCCAACAGGTCAGCCCGCAGACGGCGATCCTGCTGCTCGAGCAACTGTGGAACCGCGATCTCTCGGGCTACGACGCCGACGGCCCGTTGCCCGACATCGACCCGGATCCGTCGGCCGCCTCGATCATCAACGGTCGTGCACCGATGTTTCCCGACCCGCTGAAGACCGCCGCCGAGTGGCGAGCCGTTGCCGAGGCGAAGGGACTCAGCATCCGCGAGTTGATCATCGAACGCACGGGCCGACAGACGTTCATCGGCACACCGGCACACGTGGCCCAGGCCATCGACGACTTCGTGCAGACCGACGGCTCCGACGGATTCGTGCTCGCCCCGCACCTCACACCCACAGGGCTCGACGAATTCGTGGACCAGGTGGTGCCGCTGCTGCAGGAACGCGGGGTGCTGCGGACGGAGTACACCACGTCGACGCTGCGCGGTCACCTCGGCCTGCCGCCGGCCACCCGGTGGCGCGAGCTCAGTAGGGCTTCAGCGTGATGAGCGAATGGGAAGGCGCCACGTGGCACGCGATGTGGACGGTCGCAGTCGAGGAGGAAGCAAAACGCGCCGCACTGCGCGGCGACGACGGTCCTCCGAATCGGTCGTCGTTCCTCGCCCGATGGCGGGAGCGGAGGCGACCGTTCGCAGCGCCTGACGCCGGGACCACTACTCCCAGAACACCCGAGCGCTGACCTCGTCGGCAGCTCGGCGCAGCAGGGGAGCGAGCTCCTTCAGCCGAGCGGCGGTCAGCCGAAGACTCGGTCCCTGAACGCCCACCGCAGCACGGGCGATTCCCCCTGGGCTCAACACCGGCGCCGCAATCCCACTCGCACCGTGGTATCGCTCCTCTCGGTTGATCGCCACGCCGCGGGTACGAATTGCTTCCAGTTCAGTGACGAGTGCCTGGTGCGAATCGATGGTCCGCGCCGTGTATCGAGGCAGTTCCTCCAGCGACGCAGCAGCCTCGGTCATCGGCACCCCTGAAAACGCCAACAGCACCTTGCCCATCGCGGACGCATGCATCGGTATCTCCGCGCCGGTGGGGTGATCGAAACGCAACGGTTGCACCGACGCGGCCCGCTCGATGACCACGACCTCGTGACCGCGCCGGATGCCGAGACTCGCCGACTCGCCCGTCGCCGCGGCGAGCTCGGCGAGGATCGGCTTGGCCAGATGGAACCCCGTTTGTTCGAGCGCTCGGTGGCCGAGCACCGCGACGCCGATGCCGAGCCGATACCGCTCCGACGTGGGGTCGTGTTCCACGAGACCAGCACCGACGAGCGCCTTCACCAAGCGGTGCGCGGTACTCACGTTCAGACCGACGGATCGCGCGATCTCGGAGATGCCCAGCGCCGGACGATCCGGGCTGAAACAGAAGAGGATCGCAATGGCGCGCTCGACCGCCTGCGTGCCCGCCCGTGGCCCGCCCGCCTCGCTGTCACCCGGAACCGGCATCCCGGGATTCTCTCACAGCGCCCGGTCAGGTCGCAGATTCCCGCCGCCGCCGAGAAAGATGACCAAATCAGTCAGTATTTCCACAAATCATGTTGTCTGTGGAACATCCGGCTGCTAAAACCTGACTCGCCCAGTCGGGATTCGGCTGTGGGGAATCGGGGAGGTCAGATGGCGAGTGTCGGCGCAATGCTCGACAGTGATGTACTCGGCGACATCGCCGCGCAGTTGGCGGTACAGCAGACGGCGTGGGAGACCCGCACGGGTGAGGTGCCGACAGAACGCTGCTACGAGCGAATTCTCCGCACGGCCACGCACGAGGCGTGGGTGATCTGTTGGCCCGCAGGGACCGAACTCGAACTGCACGACCACGGCAACTCGTCGGGCGCCTTCAGCGTCGTCGCCGGTCACCTCGACGAGACAACGGTGGTCGACGGCGACATCGTGGTTCGCCGGTTGGAGAGGGGCGCCACGGCCAGCTTCGGGCCGGCGTACGTGCACGCCGTCGCCAACCGCGGCCACCGCCCGGCGACCAGCGTGCACGTGTACTCGCCCCCGCTCGAGTTCATGGACTTCTACGACCAGGCCGACGACGGCGCGCTGCTCGTGACGCGACACGACCCCGGCGAGTGGAACGCGACCGAATGACGACCGCAGTCGACACAACAGTCGACCGAGCCGACCGCACTGCTCCCACCGAGGGCCGGCGCGTGGCATGGGCGGCGCGTCGCAACGATGGCACGCACCGAGTCTCGGGCGCCGTACGTGCGGGCTCTGCCGCGGCCGCAGCGCTGATCGTGCTGGCGCTGTGGTGGGTGCTCGCCGCCTCCGGTGCATGGAGCGAGATCATCCTGCCGACACCGGCGAAGGTGTGGCACGCGTTCATTCAATCGGTCACCATTCATGACGGCCGGCGTGGCATCAGCAACTACTACCTGTGGGAACACCTCTGGGCGAGCCTGTGGCGCATTCTGCGCGGTGTGTTCTGGGCGTTCGTGATCGGCGCCCCGATCGGTCTCGCGCTGGGCACCTGGCGTCCGTTCGAACTCGTCGCCGAGCCGATGATCAGCTTCCTGCGCAGCCTGCCGCCGTTGGCCTACTTCAGCCTGTTGATCATCTGGTTCGGCATCGACGACACCTCGAAGGTGTGGTTGCTGTTCCTCGCCGCGTTCCCGCCGATCACACTCGCAGTCGCCGCCGGCGTCGCCACCGTACGAACCGAGCGGATCAACGCCGCGCTCGTGCTCGGCGCCACCCGGTGGCAGCTCCTGCGGCACACGGTGCTGCCGTCCGTGCTGCCCGACCTCATCACCGGCCTGCGAGTCGCGGTCGGGTTCGCGTGGACCACGATCGTCGCCTCCGAGACCTCGAATGGCATCCCCGGCATCGGCGGGCTGGCCTGGTCGACCAAGAAGGAACTTCGCAGCGACATCGCGATCCTCTGCGTGATCGTCATCGGCATCACCGCGGTGCTGCTCGACACCGTGCTCCGACTCGCCGAGCGCCGCCTCGTGCCATGGAAGGGACGTGCCTGACCGCACGACCACATCACGTTCACCCCATCGCCTGTTCTCACCCCCATCAACCAACCACCACCAATCCAGGAGTACCAGTTCCCATGCAGCACCACCGGGCGCGTCTGCGCCTCGTCTCTCTCACCATCGCCGGCTTCGCACTCGTCGCTGCGGCCTGCGGCAGCGACAGCTCGTCGAGTCCGGCGACCGAGAAGCCCTCCGACACCACCACCGCCCAGAGCAACACACCGGAGACCACCGCGGGCGACACCACCGTGCCCGACACGACCGCGAGCGCCGACCTGCCGGACACGATCACCATCGGCTACCAGAACGTGCCCAACGGCGACCTCGTCGTCAAGCACGACAAGCTGCTGGAGACCGCGTTCGGCGACTCGGTCAAGGTCGAATGGAAGCTGTTCGACTCCGGCGGCTCCGTGAACGAGGCCGTCGTTGCCGGTGCCGTCGACATCGGCCTCGTCGGCTCCAGCCCCGCCTCGCGTGGCATCTCGACGGGCATCGAGTACCAGATCCCGTGGATCTTCGACGTCATCGGCAAGGCCGAAGCGCTCGTCGTGAAGGGCGACAGCGGCATCACGTCACTCGCCGACCTGAAGGGCAAGACCATCGCCACCCCCTTCGCATCGACCAGCCACTACAGCCTCCTCGCCGCGCTCGACGACGCCGGAATCGCCGAGTCCGACGTCAACATCATCGACGCCGAACCCGACGCGATTTACGCGGCCTGGCAGCAGGGCGACATCGACGGCGCCTACGTGTGGAACCCCAACCTCGCCAAGCTCGTCGACGACGGCGGCAAGGTCCTGATCACCAGCGAGGACCTCGCCAAGAAGGGCAAGACCACCTACGACCTCGCCATCGTCACCAACGACTTCGCCTCCAAGTACCCGGGCGCCGTGCAGACCTGGATCGAACAACAGAACGCCGCCGTTCAGAAGATCAAGACCGACCCCGACGCTGCAGCGGAGTCGGTGGCCGCCGAGCTGAACATCACCCCCGAGGAAGCCAAGCAGCAACTCTCGGAACTGATCTTCCTCGAAGCGAGCGAGCAGATCGGACCGGACTACCTCGGTGGCGGACTCGCAGCGAACCTCTTTGCGGCCGCGCAGTTCAACCTGGAGCTCGGCAAGATCGAGAGCATCAAGGAAGAGGCCGACTATCAGGCTGCCGTCGTCACCACCTTCGCTGCAGCGGTGAAGTGACCTCATCGGCCAACGTGGGCAGTGTCCCGATCGGCGCCCGCAACGCCGATCGGGACCTGCACGTCCGTGCCGTCGAGCACGAGTACCCCACCCCGAACGGCGCCGTGAAAGCACTGGCACGGCTCGACCTCCACATCGTCGCCGGCGAGTTCCTGTGCATCGTCGGGCCCTCCGGCTGCGGCAAGTCGACACTGCTCGAACTGCTCGCAGGCCTGCGACAACCGACCACCGGCACCGTCACTCTCGGCGACCGCACCATCATCGGGCCCTCGCGGCGACGAGGCGTCGTGTTCCAACAATCGTCGTCGCTCTACCCCTGGCTGACCGTGCGCGGCAACATCGAACTCGGCATGAAGCTCCAACGGGTGCCACGCGCTGAACGGCGAACCCGTGCAGACGAAGAACTGCAACGCGTCGGCCTCACCGAGTTCGCCGACCACCGCGTGTACGAGTTGTCCGGTGGCATGCAACAGCGCTGCCAGATCGCCCGCGCACTCGCCGCCGACCCCGACGTCCTTCTTCTCGACGAACCCTTCGGCGCGCTCGACGCGTTGACACGCGAGAGCCTCCAAGGAGAGCTCCGTCAGATCTGGCAATCGACGGCGCGCACCATCATCTTCGTCACCCACAGCATCGAAGAAGCAGCCCTCCTCGCCAGCCGAGTGGTGGTGATGAGCCCCCGCCCCGGCAGTGTCGTCGTCGACCGACCGCTCGGCTTCTCGCAGTCTGGGCGCACCAACATCGACCTGCGAGCCGACGCCGACTTCGTCGAGACCTGCCACGACCTCCGCGCGGCGATCACGTCGACCGAAGAGCGCTGACGTGAGCGCCTCTCGCGACCCACTCGCCACATCGCCGTCGGCGTTCATCGACGCCCTCGCAGGAATGCTCGCTGGGATGTCGCTCGACGACGCTGTCGATCTGCTGAGCCACGTCACCGATCCGGTGGAAGCACTGCGAACGGGCTGCCGAGTGCTCCCCGGTCTCCTGGCCCAGTTTCGCCTGCACATCGGGAGTCGCTCATTGGAGTGGTGGCAGCAGACGCTCGAGCAGTCCAACGTGCGAACACTGACGAGCCACGAGCGCGAGAGCTTCCTCATCCTCTCCGCGTCCAACGCCGGGGGCGTCTCCTTCGAGCTTCCCGACACCATTCGCGCCAACCCGGAAACTCCGCGACTGGTCGCCGGCCTGCTGCAAATGGCAACCCTCGTTGCGGTTGCGCTGCAACAGGCTGGTCGCAGTCGAGACGACATCATCGCCGACTGTGAGCGGTGGACAACCGTCACCTGAGGCAGCGAGCGATGGTCGGACGCGGCCCTTCATCTGGCGGGGCGGAGCATGGTCCAGGTGGCTGGTCCGTGTCGGCCCATGCGGAGTTCTGATCGGGGCTCAAAACCGAAGCGCTGGTAGTAGGAGACGTTCGCTGCCTTCATCGTGACGAGGTAGGTGGACAGCCCGTCGCGGTCTGCGTCGGCGACGACGTCGCGGAGAAGTGCGTCGCCGTGTCCGCGGCCCTGCTCGACGGGCGCCACGCCGATGTACATCAGGTACCAGAACGGCTCCGAGGGTCGCTTCGCTTCGATCGGTGGGATCTCGCGGAAGTGTCGCAGTGTCGCGCTCCATCCGGAAGCGGCCATGGTGCGCCACTCGGCGAGTTGCGGCAGGAGCGGGAGTGGGTAGGTGCCGGGTGGCATCGCGATCGCCGCGCCGCAGACGTTGGACTCGTCGTCGAGCGCGACATGGCGCACGCCGTGCGACTCGGTCTGGCGCAGCACCGCCCGGAAGTACACCGGGAGCATTCGCGCCCGTCGGCCGTCGTCGGGGGCGAGGTGGTGCATCATCGGATCGGTCATGAACGCCTGGGCGAGGTTGTGTGCTGTTGCCGGGGCGTCGTCGGGTTGCATCAGTCGAGGGCTCATTCGGGGCTCACAGCCATCGGCGGGGGAGCGGGAGATGCTCGCGCAAGCGAACGAACGCAAGTGCTGTTCGGCTCAGTGCGTGGGTGTTGTCGAAGCCGCGCACGGCGGTCGTCCGCATGGTGATGAGGGTCAGACCGTTCGATTCGTAGGTCTCGGGAGTCAATCGGTCGTATTCGGCGGCTCCGACGCGGCCGAAGTAGCGGATCGCCATCCCTGCGGTGGGGTCGTTCTTCGCATCGAGCGGTGTGAGGTCAACGGTGCCTTCGAGGATGACGGCCCGATAGGGCGGGCGTTCGTCCTGGATGGTGAGGCTCACGCGGCTGTCGCGGCGGAGCGCTCGGTGCTTGGGAGAACCGGTGACCGTGGTCATGAAGAAGACGCCGTCGCGGTGGGTGTACCAGATGGGCGATTGATGTGGTCGACCGTCGTGTCGCACATAGGCGAGCACTGCGACGCGGCGTCCGCTGACGAACGCCTCGAGGTCGTCGGGTGTGAACGCCGGCTGGCCGCCGAGCGGTTGGAAGGGGAGGGCGGCGGGCGTGCTCGCCGATTGGGGTACGGTGTAAGCCATCGCTGGGAGACTCTATGGGGTACGCTGTACCCCGTCAACCCCGGTCCGAGAATCGAGTCGCCGTGCCGTCCCGTCGCCCACTGCCTCGCGGCACCCTCACACCACCGCTCATCGTCGGCGCAGCGCTCGAGCTGATCGACGCAGAGGGACTCGACGGGCTCACGATGCGCCGCCTGGCAGGGGTACTGGGCTGTGAGGCGATGTCGCTGTACAAGCACGTCGCCGACAAGGCGACGCTGCTGACGATGGTGATCGATGAAGTGATGGCCGACTTTCGCGCTCCGGACACGAGCGACCGGTGGGACGATCGACTGCGGGCGGTGGCGGGCGAGGTCCGTCGTCTGGCACTGGCCCATCCGCATCTCTTCCCGCTCGTGGCCGTGCAGTTGCCGGCGTCGTCGGTGTCGATGGCGCCGGTCGAAGCGTTGCTCGGCGCGTTGTCGGCCGCCGGACTCGACGACGACAACCTGATGCACGCGTTCTGGGCGCTGGTCGCCTACCTCACCGGGGCTCTGTTGGCCGAGACCGCCGCTGTCGTCGGCGTCGAACAACCCTTCCCGTTCGAGCTGTCGGGTGAGGAACCGACTGATACACCTCACGTGGCCCGACTCGCCGGTCGATTGGCCGCCTCCGACTACGCGGTCGAGTTCGAAAGCGGACTGCAGCTGGTCCTCGATTCCATCGCAGTACGCGCGAGCGAGTCGTCGGATCATTGACGGGTGTGGCTGCACGTTTCCTGCACAGGACCCGGCCGTACCCACCGGCTCTGATTCTGACGAGCGGCCAGTTGCCGAACGAGCGGTCGCCACGACCCGCGACGGCTATGGGCGCGTCGGAACTGGGACAGCGCGACGCAGCGGAAGGCTCAGACGGTCTCGATCGTGAGGCGTACGCGGATTGCGTCGGCGATCTTGCGGATGTGGGTCGGGTTCGACGTCACTACGGCATCGTGGCGGCGAACCGCTCCTTCGACGACCGTGACGTCGACGATGTCATCGTGATCGGCGCGCGTGGCGAGCGCTCCCACAGCCTTGGCCTGCTCCTCGGTGAGCGCGTCGGTGGTGCACAGGGCGAGGAAGCGGGCCAGCGAAGCCTGACGGGGTCCGCCGCGCCACGCCTCGGCGAGCACCGGGGTCGGCACGGTGGGGGAGACCTCGAGCGCGAGGAAGCCGGCGTGCAGTGCCCACATGTGTCGGTCGTTCCGATCGGCCGCGATCAACGCACCCGTGTCGTAGGTAACGCCGTCCATTCAGGCGCTCTTGCGTGACGACTGGCGGCGCAGCATCGCCCTCGCTCGGGCGAGCCCATCGGCGATCTCATCGGGCGTGAGGGCACCGTGCTGACGTTCCCACTCGGCGACCCCCTTGCGGCCGGCATCGATCCGCAGGCGGTGGGCGGCGGTCTCGGCGATCCACGCGCTGACGGTGGTGCCTTCCGCCGTGGCGGCCTGGTCGATGGCATCGGCGAGGTCCGATGGAAGTGAGATCGATCGCTTCTGACGTTGGGCCATGACGAAATGGTAGGACAGGCGGTAGGACAACGCAACGGTGAAATCCTGCACGAATCCTGCACAGGACCCGGCCTTACCTGTCGGACCTGGGCGGATCAGACGGACACGGGCGGACAACGGCGGTGGACGTGACCAGGTCAGGCGGACCCAACCGGACGCAACGGACGCTGAGGCGAAGTCTTAAACCTCTCTGTACGAACGTACGTACGAGTTCGAATCTCGTCCCGGGCACAAGAAAGAGCCAGGTCAGCGCCTGAACTGCCCGGTTTTGGGCGGTCGATGTCGGCTGACGGCTGCACGATTCCTGCACAGACCGTTTTCGAGTGGCGGGAATCGGACGACCCCATGGCGACTGATGCTGGTCCGATCGTGTCGAACGCACCCTCCGGCAACTCCGCGCCACTCGCTCACGCGTGCGCATTGTCCGTCTGATCCGCAGTGTCGGTTACATGTGCGCTGCGTGGGTCCGCCGCGTGGTGCACCATCACGACACCGATAGTGATTCCCGCTGCGGCGCCGACGATGTTGGCGACGAGGTCGCTCACATCGGCAACACCCAAACGCGTCCATCTCTGGACCACCTCGATCCCGACCGAGAAGATCGAGAGCACCACCACGTTGATCCACGGCCGACGAGTGGTCAGCGTGAGGAGGCACCCGGCCGGCGCGAACAGCACTGCGTTCAGGGCCCAGGTACGGTCGAGATAGAGAACGTGCGCCCAACTGGCACCGTCAAAGAGCCAGCTGATCACGAAGTCTCCTCGTCCCCAGCTCGTCAGCTTCAGCATTCGTCCGCCGATGGTGACTGCGACGATGGCCCCGATCGACGCGATCGTCAAAGCGACAAGCAGCCAGGGACGGGCAGACTTGCGCGCCAACACCAACCCGAGGATCGGCGCCACAACGAGGAACGGCAGGAACGCGATGAGCGTGTACCCATCGATCGTCTGAGTCACGATCGGGCACCGTAGCCGGGCGTCGGATCATCGCTCATCGTGACGGCTGACCCCGTGACGATCTGCGGTGACGCCGTGTCGATTGGATTCGCGACGTGGAAACCCGTCGTATTCGCTGCTTCGCACAGGCGGCGATCGGCGCTGCTGAACACTCCGGCACCCACGAGGTGCGCCGCGGCGAGATGCACGGCGTCGTAGCCGGGTAAGCCGTGTGCCTCGGCCAGATCGCCGGCCAGTCGCATCAGATCCTCGTCGACCTCGACCACGGACAACTGCGACCACAACACCTCCAGGCCTGCGATTGTACTGCGCAGCACGGTGGCGGTGATACGACGTTGTCGCCGGGCCGCAGCGAGTGCGGCGCGGGCCTCGACGTGAGCGACCCTGACGGTGACGAGCGTGTCCGCCTCGTCCCAGATCGCCGCGGCCTCCGCTGTGCCGAGCTCGTCGATGAGCAACTTGATGAGCGTGGACGTGTCGACGTAGGTGATCACTGGCGTTGCTCGGCCACCATTTCGCTGACCGATCCAGATGCGTGGCGTGGCACCTCGACGTGGCTCGACTGCTTCGTGTCGCGACGGCTGTGCGGCGCATGACGGATGCACTCGGCATGGCCCACGATCTCCCCGAGCTTGCTGCAGTCGCACATCGAGTCCTGCCGGACCTCCTCCCCGTGCAGTCCCTGGAGTTCTTCACAGATACTCCCCACGAGGGGCTTTTGAGGTTTGCAGCCGATGACGACTTCTCGGGCAGCCCGGCTCGGATGCCCGATGCGTCCCCCACTTCGCTGCTGCTCCCCGTCGGAGGTGAAGGACCGTCGGCCGTCGTGCATCTGGTACTCAGACACTCGACCGAGATCTCGCAGGAGATGTCGGAGATGTTTGTCCGTCTCGAGCCAGCGCTCCGAGTGGCACTCAATCGACATCTCGATCAGCGTCAGCTCGAGCGCGAGCAGCTCGAGCTTCGCGAGAGCGCCAATCACGATGCGCTGACGGGTCTGTTGAACCGTCACGCTCTGCAGGAAACGATTCGGGTCGATGCACGCTTCGGCGTGTTGATGATCGACATCGATCACTTCAAGCGAGTGAACGACCAGTTCGGCCACCCCACTGGCGACCGCATTTTGCGCGACGTCGCGGCTGCCTGTCGGAACGCGCTGCGAAGCACTGACCTCGTGTTCCGCTACGGGGGCGAGGAGTTCTTGGCATTGCTGATGAATTCCGACAGGGCACACACCAGCGCAGCCGCCGAACGTGTGCGCCTGCTGGTGGCGCACCTCGCCTTCGACGGGGTTGAAGGCCTCGACGGCGTGACGGTGTCGGTTGGCGCCGCGATACATCATCGAGGCCAACCGGTCGGTGAGGCGATCGGTGATGCCGACCGCGGGCTCTACCGCGCGAAGCGAGACGGTCGGAACGGCGTCTGCACGGCGTGGGACGGCTGAGCATCCTCCGGCGCTGCGCGTTGCGATGGCCGTCGAGGCGGCGACGAAAGCGTCAATCGTCGTTGAAGTCGAAACCTTGATTCATGGTCTGCTGGCAAGCTTGTACGACTCGAGGATCGAACTTGGTGCCGGCAGCGTCGGCAAGGATTCTGAGGGCAGCGGCGCTGCCCAGTGCCGGGCGGTACGGGCGGTGGTGGACGATTGCCTCGTACACGTCGGCGACGGCCACGATCCTTGCGAAGAGATGGATCTCTCCGCCGGACAGGCCGAGGGGGTAGCCGGATCCGTCGAGGCGCTCGTGATGTTGCGCCGCGATCTCGGGTACGGGCGATTGCAACTGGCTCTGGCGCAGGATGTGCGCCCCGACCAGGCAGTGACGCTTGACGAGCTCGAACTCGACTCGGTCCAGGGGACCTGGTTTGGCGAGCAACTCTGCCGGCACGGCCATTTTCCCGATGTCATGCAACATCCCGCCCAACCGGACCGTTTCGACCGATTCGTCGTCGAGGTCGAGGGTCCTGGCAATCGACGCCGCCAACCGGGCGACCCGCTGCTGATGGCCGAACGTGTAAGGATCGCGCAGCTCGCTGACAGCCGCGAGCGCCCGTACGGTCGACTCGAGCGACTCGACAATCGACTGAGCGCGCCGCAAGTTGTTGATTCCGTACTCGAGATCGGCGCTGAGGCCGGACAACACCCGCATCGACTCGCCGTCGAGCATCAAGGCAGTCGGGTAATAGACAATGAAGGCGGCATCCCGATCGCCGATTCGGAACGGCACGGCGAGCACACACTCGAAGCCGAACGAGTGCGCACGTGCCCGCCACGGAGCAAACCGGACATCGGTTTCCAGATCTTCGATCACGACGAACTCGCGTTCACGGATCGCCGTGCCGGCCGGTCCCCGGCCCCGCTCGTCATCCACCGACCAAGAGAGTTCAAGGCCATCGAGGTAGTCGGTCGCTCCCGCAGCAGCTCGAACCGAGATCGTTCGGGCGTCATCGTCCTCGCCGATCGCCACCCAGGCCAGGGAGCCGATCGTGTCGGCTGCCGCGGCCAAGCACATCTGACCGAGTAGCTCTTGTTCCGTGCTGGAGCGGACCAAAACTCGGTCGATGGCACGGGACAACTCGAGAGCCTTCTGGGTGGCCTGTTGGGCGGTGATCTCCACGAACGTGACCACCACACTGTGCGTCGGCACAGGCCCGAGCCGGCGGGACGCGACGGTCATCCACACCAGACTCCCGTTGGCCTTGCGTACGCCCATGACGACGCCGTCGAGCTCCTTGCCGGTGCGTAGCGTCACCTGGGCAGGATGGAACTCACCCTGAAACGGTGTCCCGTCTGGCCGCACTGCCCGCCAACGCGGGTCGAGCGACGTCAACCCAGTGATCTCGGATCCGGTCAGGCCGAGAAGGTCCAGCGCTGCTTGGTTGAACCCGACGATGCGACCCTGGTGGTCCTGGACCACCACACCGGCAGCGATACTCGACACCGGCACCGAATCGATCACAAGTGATACCCCTGGCGGCTCGAGTTCCACCGTGCCGCGCATCGTGTCCACCCATTGATCTTGGGCCATAGCACGGTTTCCGCAAGTGCCGAAGGACCCTTGACAAGCCGCACGCGAGAATCTGCGTGCTGTCAGACGGTCCCGATGGTCAACCGTGCACGTGCACCGTCGGCGATCGTGCGGATGTGGGTCGGGTTCGACGTCACCACTGCATCGTGCGTCGGCCTCAACCTGGCGTCCCTTCTCGGGGACTTGCGTGTCTCGTTGACCATGTACGCCGCGGACTTGTGCGTCGCCCGAAGAGAATCTAGGTCTTAGCTCAGGTCTTGCGTCGGATATGCCGATGAGCATTGTGAACCGAAGTGCGCCGGTCAACGGCGTCCACCGGTCGGGCACATCGGGGAAACCCTTTCCTGCCGCTCTCACGGTCGACCTGCGCGAGCAGCCGCTCTTGTCACGGGCCTACACCGCAGCAATGCGAAATGGCCGCCGGACCCCTTCCAACCGTCAGGAGTCCCCCGTGACCACTGCTCTGCCCATCTCGTCAACGCCGGCGCTGCGCCCCCGCCGCCTGGTCGCGGCCGCGCTCGTGGGCACCGTGCTCACGTTCATCGGCACCGTCGTCGGCAGCACCTCGGTGCACGCCGGCATCGTGCCCACGGTGCAGCTGGCTACCGCCGGTAACTACTCGGTCCTGGCAGCGACCACCGTCAGCAACACGAACCCGAGCGTGCTCGACCAGAGCGTCGGCCTCGCGCCGGGCACCTCCATCGTCGGCTTCCCGCCGGGGATCGTGAACGCGCCCGGCACCATCGCCGCCACCGGCCCGGAGACGCTCACCGCCCAGGACGACCTCACGATCGCCTACGTCGATGCCGCCGGCCGCAGCGTCGAGTTCACCCAGACCAACCCCGACCTCGTCGGCCAAACGCTGATCCCCGGCGTCTACGCGGCGACCGCCAAGGCGCCCCTGTCACTGTCGGGTCAACTCGTGCTCGACGGCCAGAACAACTCCGACGCGGTGTTCATCTTCCAAACGGACTCGACCTTGATCACCAGTTCTGCGAGCTCGATCGTGCTGATCAACGGTGCTTCCGAGTGCAACATCTTCTGGCAGGTCGGCAGCTCCGCCACCTTGGGCACTGGCTCCACGTTCGTGGGCAACATCCTCGCCCTCACCTCGATCACCGTCGGCAGCGCCGTCACCGTCCACGGCCGGGCCCTTGCCCGCAACGGTGCCGTCACGCTCGACAACGACACCTTCACGCAGCCCAGTTGCGTGCCCACCACCGAGGTCACTGCGCCGACGACGACGACGACGGTTGCACCGACGACCACGCTGGCGCCGACGACACTCGCACCGACCACGACGCTGATCGGCGGCGTGGGCAAGACGTCAATCGCCCCTGCCACGTCCTCCCCTGTGTTCGTGCCGACCACGCCGTTCTTCCCGCCGCCGTTCACGCTGCCGCGCACCGGCGGCACTGGGCCCGGTGGGAGCTCGGCGCTCGCCGCGTTGGTAGTACTGATCGGTGGTGCCGCCATGGTGATCGCCCGCCGTCGTCGTCCCCGCTGACGGCGACATCCCGATGTGCCGACGTTGCGGCCAGCGTTGGGGCCTAGTGCCGGCATCGCGGTAGACGCCGCACCGGAGCGCCCGCAGCGCTCGACGAGCGTCCATCAGGCGCCCTCGGTCCGGGCCGGTGGTCCGATCGACATCCGCAAGATAGGCCTCGATGTGATCGACTCAATCGAACTCGTCCATCTAGGACTGACCTGACGGAAGATCGATGTGCAGCGCGAGGGCGTTGATGCCAAGCGAGTGGGTCAACACGTTCGGCAGCTGGCGTCGCTGGCCGATGATGTGTCAGCCGCGGAGCCATATCGTGTCATTCCTACAGGCGTAGGTCGCATGTTCGAACCATGCCGGGGGCGCCATGACCTGACCATCTCGTGTGGTCCGTCCGCCGTGGTCGCTCGTGCCGAGCGATCATGCCCCGTCTGGTCATGGTGCTGGCCGCCGCAGATCGGCCTGGCTCCGCACGTCGACTTCATAGTGGTCCGTGAACTGACTGCTGAAGCCGACGACGCTGACCAACTGGCCGGCGGCGAAGCCGGTGAGGTCGATGCCGGTCGGGACGTTGACGTAGACCGTCACCGCGCCGGAGCCGTCGTCGATGAAAAACTTGTGGCCGAACGGCATGTCGTCGATCGGTCCCTGCGTGATCACCCCGACAACTTGGACCAGCAATCCCTCAGTGGCTTCGTCGACCGACCCGGTCCGGACCCACAGGGGTTGGACCGGCTTGCCGCCGCCACGCTGATTCACGTCGCTCGGACCCGCCGGCACGACCACGAGCAAGCCGGAACTGTCGGTCAGCACGCCCGTGACGCGGACCCGGCGTGGCGGATCGACGCCGATGTCGGTCTGCATGCTCACGAAGATGCCAGCAGTGCGGTCCTGGATGGCGAAGCCCTCGTCGAAGTAGCTGGACACGAAGTCGCCCGACGGGGTGATGACTGTCCCCTCGACGGTGACCGTCGTGCCGAGGGGAAGTCGGCGGGCCTCGGCGATGGAGATCGTCTTCGGGCGATGCGACGCCGGCGCTGCATCAACCGGCGGGGCGATGATCGCGGTCAGGAACAGGCACACAGCCGCGAGGTACGTCAACTTCGCTCGGGTCGACATCAGATTTCTCCCATCCGATTGTCACGTGTCGGGAAGCATACAACGCTGCGCGGAACCACTCGTTGGCCGGACCGGACCGATGCGCACGAACGAATCCCGGAAACCTGGATCGGTGGACGCTGCGGACTTCGAAGTGCGCGAGCGAAATCATTGCTCGGAGATGACGGCCCCTGTCCTCGAACTCCCACGCGGCGAGCGCAAGGGTTCTGGTAGGCGGCCGATTCGGCCGCTTCCCTGAGCCCGTGGCAGCACGACCGGTGACACGCAGAGTTCACCAGATGGCGGGGCCCTTCTCTCACCGCGTTCACCGTCCGTCGATCAACGCTCGGGCAACGACTTGAGCGAAGCACGCTCAGCGCGCGTCTTCACTCCTCGGAGCATGTCCCGCGACATGATGAAGTCGGCGGGAACGATCCCTACCCAGCCCCCGAGGGTCAGCCACCACGGGCTGGTCGTCCATCGCGAACGGAAGTGGAATCGGGTGTGGCGACCGTCGGCGAGCGGTGTCAGCACGAAGGCCCAGGACCAGTCGAGTGTTGCATGCGCCCGCCAGCTCATGGGCAGGTGGCTGGTGGAGTGCATGACCAGTGCCCGTTCGCGGTCGATCTCTTCGACGATGAGGCCGCACTCGGTGTGCGGCGGGCCATCGGGGATGAAGGTGCCGAGGTCGATGTCTTGGAGCTCGGTGATGATCCGATCGGCACTCGGGCCGTTGGCCGGGAACAACAGTCGGTCCACCCACCGCGCCGTGTACCAGCCGGCGCGTCCCCAACCCATCTGCACCAGCCACGGCCACACGTCCGATGGTGGGGCATCGATCGTGATCGCATGATCGGTCGCCACCTTCGGATCGCTGACGATGGCATCGCCGGGTAACGCCTTGGCTCGCTCCTCCTCGGTGGACCCGTAGGTCCGTCCGAGATGGATCAGTGCAGCTTCGCCCAGCGCTACGGCACCGAGTGCGCCGGTGGCCCAGCGCCATTTCCTCAACATGCGAGACTCCCTTCTTTCACCTCAGACTTTCGTCGAGCAACTCGATGATTCGCTGCAGCCAGTCCTTTGTCGGTGAGGGCTCATCGTGACGCGCCGCGAGGCGGCAACGAAGGCGGAACCGACGGCCAGGTATGTGGGCTGGAACACGGAGAACGTCCGGATCACGGCGACTTGGACAACGATCCACACGATCAGCATGAGTCCGACGGCGAGCGCCAAGTTGTCGGTCCTCGGCCCACCGTTCCAGTCCGACCACGCGAGCACCGTGAGGGGGATGCCCACGATGATGCCGAGCGCGAGTCCGGCGAGGACCAGGCTGTCGAACGGCAGACGATCGTTGATCGACTCACCGAAGTCCATGCCCCCGGTGACCAGTCCGACGGCACCGGCCCATGCCGCCAACGCGTTGAACGCCGCGAAGCCGGCCAACCATGGCCGGCGCGCTGGCGCGCGGAGAGCCGGTTCGGTCATCTCGTCACCCCTTTGAGTTGCGGTCGAGGGACTCCGCTCGGGTCTTGATGCCGCGCATCATCCGGCGGTTCATCGCGAAGTCGCCGAACTCCATCAGCACCACGGCCTGTGAGGCGTCGAGGCGATGTCGCCAGTCGTAGACGGCATGGATGCGGTTGACGAGTCGTGTGCTGCCGTCGCTGGTGGGGGTCAATTGCCACGACCACGTGGAGTCGGGCTTGGTCCAGAGCAGCCAGCGATCGACCTCGAACGAGTCGACACGGAACGCGGTCCGCTCGGTCGGTGGCGGCTTCGGCGACATCGGCACCCACTGCCCTACTTGGAGGTCCTGCAAGGCTGGTTCGATCGTGGTGGCGCTCGGGCGGCCGAGGTTGTCGAGCAGGTCATGGCTGTACCACCCGGCACGCAGGCAACCCAGTTGCACCAACCATGGCCACACCAGTTCCGGCGGCGCCGCGATCGTGATCGCGCGAGTCGCACGGAACTGTGCCGTCGGGAATCGATCGTCGCCGGGCATGGGAGCCCGAGCCTCGTCCGGCGTGGCACCCCAGTGCAGGTGCCACCGTCGGTAGATCGGCGAGGTCAGGAACACCGGCAGGTCGACCAGCACCTCGCCGACCTGACGCAACCGCAACCATTGAGTGTGCGCGCTCATCTCGACCCCGCGACTTCCCGAGCCTCGAGCCCGCTGCGACCCGGGTCGCCGGGCTCGAGGTAGCTGATGCGGTCCACGTGGAACTCGAGGTAGTCGAAGCTGGGCTCGTCGGCGGGATGCCACCGGCCGTGCCCGAGGGCGCCGAGGCGACGGCCGTCGAAGTTGCGGTAGTCGGTGATCGGTGTCGACCACCGCTGCGGGGTGAAGGTGCGGCCGTCGGCCGATGAGGCGAGCCGGTCGTCGGAGACGAAGTCGACGAGCTCGTGGTCGTCATTGAACGTGAGCACGGCGCTTACCGTGTGACCGGCGTTGGCGAAGGTGGCCTGCGCGTGGTGGTCGTCGATGGGTGTCCACTCGATCGGCGCGTCGACGAGTGCGGCGGGGGCGAGCACGCACAGGTCGTTGAGCAGTGTCACCGTCTCGGCCTGGTCCATCTCCGGGCCGCGGGCATCGATGACGGTCTTCAGCGATGCGACTCTGACCTGCATGGTCGCCGTCGGCCCGACGTAGGCGTGGAGGACGTCGGTGGGGAGGCCCTTCATGGTCGCGTCCATGAAGAACACCCGGCTCGGCGAGTGGCCGAACGTGTTGGTCTGCTCCCCGGTCCACCGCATCCACGGCGCGTCCTCAGCTGCACGGATCCGACCGCTGATGGCGGCGCGGAACCCGACCACGTGGGGCCGCCCGACCGCCCCGGCGGCCCGCACGTAGCCGACCACGGGAAGCGGCAGATGGGCCAGATCGGAGTCGATCACCAGCGAGCCGGATGGCCCGACGGCCGAGCGCGCGGACCGGACCGCTTCATCGGCGAGGCGCCGTGATCTGGCCCGGAAGCTGGTCGGACCGTTCGAGCGGAACCCGTACACCGCAGCGAGCGCCAACACGACGTTGGCAACGGTGCCCGCCTTCGCGTCGGTCCACGAGGTGAGGATGACGGTCTGCGAGGCCACCGCCGCGACAGCGGCCACCGCCCACCACCACACCGGGACTCCGGCGAGGATCATCACACCGGCGGCGATCACCACGACCGCAGCGACCAGCCAGGCGACACCCAGCGAGGTGCTGATCGGCTCGGTGAGTTGGGACACGTCGCCCCACCCGAACCCCTTCGCCACACCCATCAGGTGGATGAGGCCGTGGATGATCACGATCAGTCCGACGGTCCAACGAATCAGTGCTCTCATGAGGTCCCTCCTCTGGACGATGTGGGTTGCTGGTTGGCGCTCGACGAGAGGCCGGCGATGCACGCGGTGATCATGTCCAGCAAGGTGCGGCGCTCGCCCGGAGTGAGCCTCCCGAACACCGACATCATGAAGGCCGCCTGGTTCGCCTGGACAGCCTGGTCGTCGAAGACCGCACGTTGGTCGGTCAGCACGAGACGCAGCATCCGCCGATCAAGCGGATCGGGTTCGACTCGTAGCCAGCCCCGACGCTCCAGCTGCAGTGCAACCTGCTTCACGTTCTGACGCGACGTGCCGAACACAGCCGTCGCTTCCGAGATGGTCGGCGCAGCCCCCGCGAACTGCTTGTCGAGCATGGCGAGCAACAACCACTGTCGGCTCGTCAGACCGAACGGCTCGAGGTACTCGTCCACCCGAGACATGAGCTGTTGCGTGAACACCAAGG
>JACQZZ010000062.1 GCA_016213625.1 Actinomycetota bacterium | reverse complement strand
TGGGTCCACTCGGCCGGATGTGTCGAACGTGAACTACGCGAGTGGTGCGGTTGCGAACAGCACGATCGCTCAGATCGGTACCGATGGCAAGGTGTGTCTGTACACGCACCAGGCCGCCCATCTGCTCGTCGACATCACCGGGTACTTCCCGCCGGGGACGTGATCGGTAGATCTCGACCGGCCGTTTGCCGCGCGACAACCGCCATCCCGTGTGGGGTGGCGGTTGTCGCCGTGTTGGAGCGGTGTTGGCGTTGCTCGGCGCCGAGTGCGGGTCAGCCGTTGCTGTTGTCGTACGCCCGACTGCGGGTCGCCGTGCCGGCGCCGTCGTCGAGCTGGACCTGGTCACGAGCACGCTCGCGGGTCTGATCGCCTGCGCAGTCCTCGTCACAGATGCCCTGGTCGACGCGTGCCCGTGTTTGGTCCCGCGTCTGCGTCGTCAGCTGGAGCTGATCTCGCACGCGTTCCTGCTCCACGGTGATGACCGGCACGCTCGGATCCGTGCTGTTGTGCTGGGCGAGAGCCACCCCGCCGGGCACGGCGAGAGCGCCGACCACTCCGAGTGTCATCAGCATCTTCTTCATGATCCTCCTCTCGAGGTCGTGTGCCAGACCTGTGCCTCGGATGTGGATCTCTTCGGCACCTTTCTGGCGCTTCTGCTTGCACCTTCAGGATGACCCTCCGTCGTGGAGGTCGTACGACTCCCGCGATGAAGGTTCGATGAAGGCCGACCATGACCCAGAGGGTCTCGGTTCGGCTGGCGGGGGTCGTGCGTGTGAGAGTTGCTGCTCTCCGCAATCTCGAAAGGTTCCCCCCATGTCTGAGGCCTGGATCATCGACGCCTGCCGCACCCCGCGTGGCATCGGCAAGGTCGGCAAGGGCGCACTCGCCCACATGCACCCGCAGCGCGTGGGTGCCACCGTGCTCAAGGCCATCGCCGAGCGCAACGAACTCGACACCTCCACCGTCGACGACATCATCTGGAGCACCAGCAACCAGTCGAACACGCAGGGCAGCGACCTCGGCCGCATGGCCGCCCTCGACGCCGGCTACGACGTGCGCGCCAGCGGCGTCACCCTCGACCGCTTCTGCGGCGGCGGCATCACGTCGTCGAACCTCGCCGCAGGCATGATCCTGTCGGGCCTGGAAGACGTCATCGTCGCCGGTGGCACCGACATGATGTCGACGTACGGCCCCAACCGTCACCCGAACTCGGCGCCGTTCCTCGACGCCGGCAACGAGCACCTGCGCGCCATCCACCCGCAGCCCCACCAGGGTGTGTGCGCCGACGTCATCGCCACGCTGGAAGGCATCCCGCGTCTGGCGCTCGACGAGCTGGCCCTGTCGTCGCAGCAGCGTGCCGCCCGCGCAATCGCCGAGGGTCGCTTCGACCGCAGCCTCATCCCGGTCATCGCCGACGACGGCACCGTCATCCTCGACCGTGAAGAGTTCCCTCGCCCGCAGACCACGCTCGAGAGCCTGCAGTCGTTGGCTCCGTCGTTCGAGGGCATGTACGCCTACCCGCTCACCGAAGAGGGCACCTCGTTCAAGAGCCTCGTGCAGCAGAAGTTCCCCGACCTCGAAGTGGTCCACGTGCACCACGCGGGCAACAGCTCGGGTGTGGTCGACGGCGCTGCCGCTGTGCTCTGGGCCAGCCCCGAGGCCGCCAAGGCTCGCGGGTGGAAGCCCCGCGCCCGCCTCGTGGCCATGTCGAACGTGGGCGACGATCCCACGCTGATGCTCAACGCTCCGGTGCCGGCGGCCCGCAAGGCGCTGGCCAAGGCCGGTCTCACGGTCGACGACATCGACATCTGGGAGATCAACGAGGCGTTCGCTGTGGTCGCCGAGAAGTTCATCCGCGACCTCGAACTCGATCGCGACAAGGTGAACGTCAACGGTGGCGCGATGGCCCTCGGCCACCCCATCGGCGCGACGGGTGCGATGCTCATCGGCACCGCCCTCGACGAGCTCGAGCGCACTGGCGGCCGCTACGGCCTCGTCACCATGTGCGCCGCCGGCGGCATGGCCCCGGCGATCATCATCGAACGCCTCTGACCGACCGTGCACGCGAACTTAAGTTCCGACGTCGGAACTTAAGTTCGCGTGTGACGTCACTCGTCCAGGAACAACAGCGCGGGCATTTCCAGGAGTGCCTTCACGCGCTGGATGAAGGTGGCGGCGTCCCAGCCGTCGACGATGCGGTGGTCGAAGCTCGACGACAGGTTGAACTGTGGTCGAGCTTCCCACGCACCATTGCGCCACACCGGCCGCGTCTCCATCTTGTTCACGCCGACGATCGCCACCTCGGGCTGATTGATGATCGGCGTGGTGGCCACCCCGCCCAGCGCGCCGAGCGACGTGATGGTGATGGTGGAGCCGGTGAGTTCCTTCACCGTCGCTCGCCCCTCGCGGGCGGCGGTGGAGACGCGGGCGATCTCGGCGGCGATGTCCCACAGGCCGCGCGCCTCGGCGTGGTGCACCACCGGCACCATCAACCCGTCGGGTGTCTGCGTGGCAATGCCCACGTGCACCGACGGGAACACCGACAGCTCCTGTGCGGCGCCGTCGTAGTGCGCGTTCAGTCGCGGCTGTTCCTCACACGCCACCACGAGCGCCCGCACCAGGAACGGCAGGATCGTCAACCGCGCGCCTGACGGATGGCCGCGCCCGTTCAGTTCCGAGCGCAGCTTCTCCAGCTCCACCGCGTCGACCGACTCGACGTAGGTGATGTGCGGGATCTCGGTCCACGACGACGTCAGTCGCTCGGCGATGCGTCGGCGCAACCCGATGACCTTCTCCATGTGTGGTGCGTCGTCGGCCGCCGCCATCGGGGTATGCGCCACGCCGCCCGCCAGCTGTCGATCCAGGTCGGCGTGCGTCACCCGCCCGTCGGGACCGCTGCCGCTCACCGTCGCCAGGTCGATCCCCAGGCGCCGCGCCCGTGCCCTGACCGCCGGCGCTGCCGTCGCCCTCGGCCCACTCGTCCGAACTGGTCGCGCCTCCGACTCGGGTGTCCGTGATGGGGCCGCGACAGGTTCGACAGCTTCGGCTGCGGGCGGGGACTCGGGTGCGGGTGCGGGTGCGGGGGCGCTCCCCTCGAGCTCGACGCTGACGAAGGCCGCGCCCACGGCCAGGGTGTCGCCGGGCTCGCCGTGCAACGCGGTCACCACGCCGGCCACGGGCGACGAGATCTCTACGGTGGCCTTGTCGGTCATCACCTCGGCCAGCACCGACTCGGCGGTCACGCGGTCGCCCACCTGCACGTGCCACGAGATCAGCTCTGCCTCGGCCACGCCTTCGCCCACGTCGGGCAACTTCACGCCGAACACGCTCATGCCTGCACCACCTCGCGCATCGCTCGCCCCACACGGTCGGGCCCGGGGAAGTACGACCATTCGTGCGCATGCGGGTAGGGCGTGTCGTAGCCGCACACCCGCGTGATGGGCGCCTCCAGGTGGTGGAAGCAGCGCTCCTGCACGGTGGCGCTCAACTCCGCCCCGAAGCCCGACGTGAGCGTGGCCTCGTGCACCACCAGGCAGCGCCCGGTTTTCACCACTGACTCGACGATGGTGTCCACGTCGAGCGGCAGCAGGGTGCGAAGGTCGATGATCTCGGCGTCGATGCCCTGCTCCTCGGCCGCAGCCTGGGCGACGTGCACCAGCGTGCCGTAGGCGAGCACCGTGACCTCCGACCCTTCGCGATGCACCCGAGCCTTGCCGAGCTCGATGGTGTAGTGACCCTCGGGCACCTCGCCGAGCGGATGCTTCGACCACGGCACGATGGGCCGATCGTGGTGACCGTCGAACGGCCCGTTGTAGACGCGCTTGGGCTCGAGGAAGATCACCGGGTCGTCGTCCTCGATGGCCGCGAGCAGCAGGCCCTTCGCGTCGTACGGGTTCGACACCACGACCGTCTTCAATCCGGCCACGTGGGTGAACAACGCCTCGGGGCTCTGCGAGTGGGTCTGTCCGCCGTAGATGCCGCCACCGGTGGGCATGCGCACCACGAGCGGCGCGGTGAAGTCGCCGGCCGACCGGTGCCGCAGGCGCGCGGCCTCGGACACGATCTGGTCGTACGCGGGGTACACGTAGTCGGCGAACTGGATCTCCACGCACGGCCGCAGCCCGTACGCGGCCATGCCCACGGCCACCCCGACGATGCCGGCCTCGCTGATGGGTGTGTCGAAGCACCGGTGCGAACCGAAGCGCGCTTGCAACCCCTGCGTGCAGCGGAAGACGCCACCGAAGTAGCCCACGTCCTCGCCGAACACGACCACCCGGTTGTCGCGCTCCATCGCCACCAGGTGGGCATCGCGGATGGCCTCGATCATCGTCATCGACGGCATGTCAGCCCGCCGCCTGTTCGCGCTGCTCCAGCAGATGCCGCGGCAGCACCGCGTACACGTCGTCGAACATGGTGCGCGGGTCGCTGATGTGGCCGCTCTTCACCGAGCCGTGCGAGTCGGCCTCATCGAACGCCGCGGACACCTGTGCGTCCACCTCGGCCGACAACGCGGCGTGGCGATCGTCGTCCCATTCCCCGATGGCCACCAGGTGGCCATGCAGCCGGTCGATCGGGTCGCCGAGTGGGAAGTCCTCGTGGTCCGATGGTCGATACGCCGACGGGTCGTCGGACGTGGAGTGGGCGCCCACCCGCAGCGTGACCCACTCGATGAGCGTCGGCCCGAGGTTCGCTCTGGCTCGCTCGGCCGCCCACTGCGACGCGGCGTACACGGCGAGGTAGTCGTTGCCATCGACCCGGAGTGCCGGGATGCTGAACCCGAAGCCGCGGTCGGCGAACGTTGCCGATGCGCCCCGGGCGAAGTCCTCCGGGGTGGAGATGGCCCAGTGGTTGTTGACGATGTTGAGGATGACCGGCGCCTGGTAGGTGGAGGCGAACAGCAGCGCGGCGTGGAAGTCGGACTCGGCCGACGCGCCCTCGCCGATCCACGCCGATGCGATGGCCGTGCCGCCGCGCAGCGCGGAGGCCATCGCCCACCCCACCGCCTGCACGTACTGCGTGGCGAGGTTGCCGGAGATGGAGAAGAACCCGTGCTCCTTCGACGAGTACATCACCGGCAGCTGGCGGCCCTTCAACGGGTCGAGCTCGTTCGAGAGCACCTGATGCATCATCGTCAGCATCGGGTAACCGGCGGAGATGAGCAGGCCCTGCTGCCGGTAGGTGGGGAAGTGCATGTCGCCCGGCAGCAACGCACGCTGCTGTGCGCAGGCGATGGCCTCCTCGCCCAGGCACTGCATGTAGAACGAGATCTTCCCCTGGCGATGCGCACGCAGCAGGCGAGCGTCGTAGCTGCGCACCGTCATCATGTTGCGCAATCCATCCCGAAGCTGCCCTGGTGTGAGGTCGGGCACCCACTCGCCCACGGCGATGCCGTCGTCGTCGAGCACTCGGACGAGCTGCTTGCGCATCAACGCGACGCGCTCCACCTTCTCGTCGAGCGCGGGCTTGCGCATCTCGCCCGCGGGGCTGAGGTGGCGCGTGTACCGGTCCTTCGGGCTGGCCGCGCGCACCGGTTCGGGGATGCGCAGCCGGAGCGGCGCGGGACCCTCAGCGTGGACGTCGTCGGGATCCATGACCCGAATCTGCTCACCCCGGGAGGCGATGTCAAGGGATACCCGCAGCAAGGCGGGTGCAACGGCCACCCCCTTGGGGGTGCTCGAGGCCGCGCAAGTACGCTCGCACTCGTGCGTGCTCTCTTCACCGATGACCATCAGGCCTTCCGCGAGTCCTTCGCGGCGTTCGTCGCCAAGGAGATCGCTCCGCACTACCTGCAGTGGGAGAAGGACGGCATCGCGCCGCACGACCTGTTCGCCGCCGCTGGCCAGTACGGCTTCCTCGGCATGGCCGTGCCCGAGCAGTACGGCGGGGGAGGGACGAAGGACTTCCGCTTCAACATGGTGCTCGCCGAGGAACTCGCCTCAGCCGGCATCGGCGGCGCGGGCCTGGGCCTCACCCTGCACAACGACATCACCACGCCGTACTTCATCGAGTACTGCAACGCCGAGCAGGCGGCACGCTGGCTGCCGGGCATCGCCTCGGGCGAACTCGTCACCGCCATCGCGATGACCGAGCCGGGCACGGGATCCGATCTCGCGAGCATCGCCACCACCGCGGTGCTCGACGGCGACGAGTACGTCCTGAACGGGTCGAAGACGTTCATCACCAACGGCATCAACAGCGACCTCGTCATCGTCGTCGCCAAGACCGACCCCACCCAACGGCACAGCGGCATGTCCCTGCTGGTGGTCGAGCGCGGCATGGCCGGTTTCGAGCGTGGGCGCAACCTCGAGAAGATCGGCATGCACAGTCAGGACACCGCCGAGCTGTTCTTCAACGACGTGCGCGTGCCCGTGGCCAACCTGCTGGGCGACGAGGGCAAGGCCTTCAACTACCTCACTGCCAACCTCGCCCAGGAGCGCCTGTCCATCGCTGTCAGCGGTGTGGCCACGGCTCGCGCCGCGCTCGGCTGGACGGTGGACTACGTGAAGGAGCGGACGGCGTTCGGCCAGTCCATCAGCGTGTTCCAGAACTCGAAGTTCACGCTGGCCGAGGTGAAGACCAGTGTCGACGTGGCGCAGGCCTACGTCGACCAGTGCGTGGTGCAGCTGAACGCCGGCGAGCTGTCGGCTGCCGACGCCGCACAGGCCAAGTACTGGTGCACCGAACTGCAGCAGAAGGCCATCGACCAGTGTCTGCAGCTGTTCGGCGGCTACGGCTACATGCTCGAGTACCCCATCGCCCGCGCCTACGCAGACGCCCGCGTCACTAGCATCTACGGCGGCACCACCGAAGTGATGAAGACCATCATCGCCAAGTCGCTCGGCCTCTGAGCGCCCACATCGAAGGATCTGGGCCGCGCAGGGTCAAGGCACCGCCGGCGGGACCGCGCGTCTGCAAGCCGACCGCGCCGTCACCTCCGCCAACTGACGTTCTGGGTGCATCCGTACACCCCCGGGGTGGCACGGAAGCACCCAAGTCGGTCAGGCGACGGTGAACGACGTCATCGACAGGGAGCCGTAGGCGTAGCCGCCCACCAGCACCTCGGCGGTGGTGTCGGCCGCGCCCGCCATGCCGGCCAGGTACAGCAGCGGCAGGAAGTGGTCGGGCGTGGGGGAGGCGAGCGGGTATTGCTCGTGGTGCTCCAGCTTGGTGATGTCGCCCGGGCGCTCGGTCATGACCGTGCGCGTGTCCTGATCGAACTTGTGCGCCCAGTCGAACGCACCCTCGGGTGAGTCCCAGCGGATGCGGCGCAGGTTGTGCACCACGTTGCCGCTCATCATGAACAGCACGCCCTTGTCGCGCAGGGGTGCGAGCGCGGCACCGAGCTCCATGTGTTCGTCCCAGGTCTTCGTCGCATCCACGGACAACTGCACGACCGGCACGTCGGCGTCGGGGAACATGTGGGCGAGCACCGACCAGGTGCCGTGATCGATGCCCCAGCTGTCGGTGTCCTGGCCGATCCAGATGGGTTTCACCAACTCGACGATCTCGGCGGCCAACTCGGGCGCTCCCGAAGCGGGGTACTGGAACGCGAACAGCTCGTCGGGGAAGCCGTAGAAGTCGTGGATGGTCTTCGGCCACGGCATGGCGGTGACGACTGCGGCGTTGACGTACCAGTGCGCCGAGATGGCCACGATGGCCTGCGGCGTCGGCACCGAGCGCCCGAAGTCGTGCCACGCCTGGGTGTAGCGGTTGTGCTCGAGCGTGTTCATCGGACTGCCGTGGCCGACGAAGACGGCGGGCATCCGAGCGCCCGACCAGGAGGACGTCATGTGTGGGCCTCCAACCATGTCGACAGTTCCGCGACACCGTCGGCCGTCAGTTGGTGGCCGGCCGGGTCTCGACGAGCGGTGGTGACCGAGCCGGCGTCGTTGGCGAGGTACTCCCACGTGCGCACCTGCAGATCGAGCGGAATCACGGTGTCGGCCAGCCCGTGCGACAGGAACATCGGCACGCCGGCCAGACGGCCGGCGGTGGTGGGCACGCCAGCGTCGAACGGCATGGTGCCGTTGAGGATGGCTGCGCCGGCGTAGCGCGCCGGGTCGGCGAGTATGAGACCTCCGGCGAAGGCGGCCCCGCCGCTGAAGCCGACCAGGAACACGTCGCGTCCGGGTTCGGCTTCGATGTCGAGCCATCCGCGGAACCAGGCCATGGTCTCGGTGAGCGACTCGGCCACCGGTCGGCCGATGCCTCGGTTCACGAACCACGCGAACCCGCCACCCTCGGCAATGGGTGCGCGCACGGCCGCGTAGCTCAATCGAGCGGGCAGTTGATCGGCCAGGTCGATGATCTCGTGGGCATCGGAACCGCGGCCGTGGAGCAGCACCACGAGGGGTGCGTCGTCGGGTCCGCGCTGGATGACCGTGGGTGGAGCGAAGTTCCCGTCCGCATTCCTTGTCACCTCAAGGATCGTAGTCCGAGCGTGCCGATTCCGGTCGTGTCAGGCTGGCGCCGTGCTGGAGGAGGATCACGTGCATCTACGCCATCGGCGTGCGCTGGTGGTGGTGGCGCATCCCGACGACGAGTCGTTCGGCCTCGGAGCCTTGGTCGACGTGCTCACGTCGAACGGCGTACACGTCGACCAGCTGTGCTTCACCCGCGGCGAGGCCAGCACCTTGGGCGCCGCACCCGATCTCGCCGAGCGGCGCTCGGTGGAACTCCGGGCGGCGTGCACCACGTTGGGCATCCATCGACTCAACCAGTTGCCGTATCCCGATGGTCACCTCGCCGACATCGCGCAGGAGGAGTTGGCCAACTACGTGGAGGCCATGCTCGACGGCGCCTCGGAGCTGGTGGTGTTCGAACGAGGTGGCATCACCGGTCACCCCGACCACCAGGCCGCCACGGCAGCCGCGATGCTCGCGGCGCAGCGACGCGGTCTCGCGGTGCTGGAGTGGGGGATGTCACCCGAGGTGGCGTCGGTGCTGCGCGCCGAGTTCGATCTCCCGTTCAGCGAGGTCGACGGCGACGGGTGTGTGGACCTGACGGTGGACCGCACTCGCCAGCGCGCGGCCATCGCCTGCCATGCCAGTCAGTCGGCCGACAACCCGGTGTTGCGCCGCCGCCTCGAGTTGCAGGGCAACTCGGAGCGACTGCGCTACACACCGGGTGATCGTGCCTGACGCGGCCGAGGGGTTGCCGCGGTCAGTTCGTGAGTTCGAAGATGTTCACCGTGCCGCTCACCTCGTTGCCCACGAGCAGCATCGCCTTGCCGGACGGGCTGTCGTCGGCCTCGATGAACGTCATGCCCTCCGGGCCGCTGTCGGTGGCCGTCGGGAGCGCCGTGAAGTCACGAGTGCGCAGGTACTGCTGGAACACGGGTGCGGTGGGATCGGTGATGTCGAAGACCATGACGCCGCCGATGCGCTCGAGGCCGACGAACGCGAGATCGCGCTCGACTTCTCGACCGTTCACGTAGCGCTCCACTTCGCCGACGACGACGATCTCGGGCTCAGGGCCCTTGTCGTCGCTGCGGTTCTTCTTGGTGTTGTTGCTGTTGCTGGCGTTGAAGAACTCGGGCACGAGATCGGCCGTGATGCACTCGATCACGTCGCCGCTGTCCCACACCATGGCACCGTCCGCCGTACGGATGGAGAACGAGCGGCTGCCCGCCGAGTACAGCGACGTCAGCTTGCCCGCGTCGTTCTTGGTGGCGGGGAAGAACTGCGTGACGTTCAGGCGACCGAGGTCGTTGTTCACGTTCGCCGAGGGGAACAGGGTGAGGTCGGCCACCGACCTCGCACGGTTGTACTCCGCGCCGGCGGCGTTGATGCCGGGCCAGTCGCGGGCGTCGCCCTCGTTGGCCGTGACGATGTACCGCTTGCCCTTCGACTCGTAGTTGGCGATGCCGTCCGGGCTGTAGATGCCCTTCACCGGCCAGGTGGCGATGTTCACGGCGAGGTTGTTCTGATCGCTGGCATCGATGCCGTGGCCGGCCACCGAGTGGTCGGCGTAGCCGAGTGCCACGATCGAGGTGACGCGGCGGGCGCGGAGGTCGAGCTTGGCGACGGCGTTGTTCTCCTGCAGGGTGACCCATGCGGTGCGGTTGTCCTCGGCGACCGTGATGTACTCGGGCTCGAGGTCCTGAGCGACCGTGGCGCCGGGGCCGTAGATGCGCACGTCGGCCGGCAGCGAGGCGTGGCGACTGCCGCCCACGTTGAAGTCGGTGAAGGCGATGGTGGAGGGCGTGACCACGACGTTGCCCTTCAGCGCACCGCGGGTTCGGAACGGCTGGGTGACGATGACGCTCACCGAACCCTCGGGGTCGACGGAGTCGGCGAGGCCATAGCTGTTCGGCTCACCTTCGTTGGCCACCAGCAACAGCGCACCATCGTGGGTGAACGTCACCATGTCGGGGTTGGCGCCGACGGTGACGGTGCCCACCTTCGTGCTGCCGCGGAACAACACCACGACGCCGGCGGACGTCTTCGGCGTGGCGGGAACGCTGACGGCCACGAGGCCGTTCTTCACGGCGACGCTGGTGGGTTCGCCCGGCACCAGGAGGGTTCCGGTGGGCGCGGGATTGGCGGGATCGCTGATGTCGACGACGTCGATCTTGCCGACGTTCATCACGTACATGGTGTTCTTCTCGTACACCACGTTCTCGCCGCGGGTCTCAGGGGTGTCGGCGAACGCGGTCGCGTAGCGGCCCACGGCGGCGAAGTCGAACGCGCCGACCGGAGTGGCCGAGCAGGCGGCCGCGGTGGCGGGAGTGGCAACGGCGGTGGCGCCGAGCGGTACGACGACGGCACCGCTGAGCAGCGCTCCCGTCAAGATCCAATGCTTCATCGTGTCCTCCATCGGGCCGCGGACATGCGGCATCCGGCGGAAGCTAGGAAACGAGTCGGACCGTACGGTGAACGTCAGGTAACGCGCAGGCGAGCGTCGCGAGAACTCGCGGGGTTCAGACGAGCGCCTGCAGCGCGTTGGTGAGCTTCTGGGCGGCCTCCTCGGCCAGGGCGGCGAACTCGCCGCGCTCCATCAGCGCACGCGGGTCGACCGCGCTCACCTTCGTGCCGCTGCCCGTGCCGATGAGGACGACGTTGCAGGGCAGCAAGAGGCTGACCGACTCGTCCATCTCGAGGGCGCGGTGGGCGAACTCGGGATTGCACGCGCCCAAGATCTTGAGCGGCGCCCGATCGACACCGATCTTCGCCTTCAACGTGGCCGCCACGTCGATCTCGGTGAGCACGCCGAAGCCCTGTGCAAGGAGGGAGGTTCGCACAGCGGCCTCGGCTTCGCTCATCGAGAGCGACGTGGTGACCTCGATGGCCTGCACGTCAGACCGTTGCCTTCGAGAAGCGGGTGAGACCCAACTCCTCTTCGATGGCGTGACGGGGACGAGCACCAACGACCTGCTTCGTCAGATCGCCGGCCTCGAACAGGCCGATGGTGGGGATGCCACGGATGCCGTAGTGGGCGGCGACGGCCGGGTTGGCGTCGACGTCGACTTTCACGACCTTGATGTTGGCGCCGTACTCCTTGGCGAGCGCCTCCACCTCGGGCGCCACCATGCGGCACGGACCGCACCAGGCGGCCCAGAAGTCGACCACCACGGGAACGGTGGACTCCAGCACTTCCTTCTTGAAGGTGGCTGCATCGTCGGCGTGCAACAGGGACATCGGATTCTCCTTCGTTCGCAGCGGACCCTCGCGGCCCGTGCGGACATGTACAACTTATACCCCCCTAGGTATATTCCCGCAAGAGGTCCAAGGTCATTTCCGGCCGATCGACATGCCAGGATCCGTCCATGACTCTGATGCCCGGTGGCGTGAACGGTGGTGTGTCGTTCTGGCTGACGCACCTCCCCGGTGAACCACGGCGCCCGGCACTCACCGCCGACCGCGATGCCGACGTGGCCGTCGTGGGTGCGGGCTACTCCGGCCTGTGGGCGGCGTACCACCTCACCGAGGTGCGACCCGACCTGCGCATCGTGGTGCTCGAGGCCGAACACGTGGGATATGGCGCATCGGGGCGCAACGGCGGATGGCTCTCGCAGCTGATCCCCGGCAACCGAGCGAAGTACGCGGCCGGCCCGATGGGCACCGACGGCGTCGCCCGCTTGCAGCAGGCGATGCTCGAGGGCATCACCGCGGTGGTCGGCGTGGCGGAGCGCCACGGCTTCGACATCGATGCGCACCGCGGCGGCAACCTGGTGGTGGCCACCACGAAGGCCGGCCTGACTCGCCTGCAGGCGCGCCGCGCGGCCGATGTGCACCACGGCCTCCCTGTGGATCGCGTCCACACGCTGTCGCCCGCGGAAGTGGCGCGTCGCATCGACGTGCGTGGCGCGACCGGTGGACTGCACTACCCCGACGTCACCCGCATCAACCCGGCGAAGCTCGTTCGTGGTTTGGCCACCCTGCTGGAGGCGCGCGGGGTGGTCATCCACGAAGGCACTCGGGTCACTGGGGTCGAGTCCGGGCGAGCGGTCACCGCCGCCGGCACCGTCAGCGCGCCGCACATCCTCCTCGCCGCCGAGGGGTACGGCGGGCCGATCGTCGGAGCTCGGCGCATCATCCCGGTGAACAGTTCGATGATCGCCACCCGCGTGCTCACCGACGACGAGTGGGCACACATCGGTTGGAGCGACCACGACTGTCTGAGCGACGCGGCGCACACGTTCATCTACGCCCAACGCACCGCCGACGGACGCATCGCCATCGGCGGACGCGGTTCGCCATATCGATTCCGCTCGGGCACGGGCGGCGACGGCCAGACCCCGGAGTCCACCGTCGAGCTGCTGACCGCGCGCCTCCGCGAGTACTTCCCCGACGTGTCGTTCGACATCGAGCACGCGTGGTCGGGCGTGCTGGGCGTCACGCGCGACTGGTGCACCTCGGTGTACTTCGACCGGGCCACCGGCATCGGCCACACCATGGGCTACGCCGGGCATGGTGTCACCAGCGCCTATGTGGCGGCGCGCTCGCTCGCCCACCTCACGCTGGGGCTCGACACGCCCTCCACGCGGTTGCCGTGGGTGGACTACCGGTCGCGGTTGTGGGAACCCGAGCCGATCCGCTGGGTGGGCGTGCACTCCATGTACCGCCTGTTCCGCATCGCCGATTGGTGGGAGGAGCGGCGGGGTTCCGACGAAACCAGTGTGCTCGGGCGTGCCGCCGGCCACCTGGCAGGTCTGCACGGCTGAACTTCCCGATGGATGTCAACCTGACGTGTCGCTGCGGCGAGTAGGAAGTGTGACCATCGACGGGGAGGCCGGGTTGACGACGTCGTCCGTGGCGAGCAGCTTCGACGACTTCTACGCGTCCACGGCGCGCCGCACGCTCTCGCTCGCCCACGCGCTCACCGGCAACTGGGGTGACGCCGAGGATCTCGTGCAGGACGCGTACACGGCGGCCGCGAAGAAGTGGCCCCAACTGAGCACCTACGACGACCCCTCGGCGTGGGTGCGACGACTGGTGCTCAACCGCTCGGTGTCCCGCTGGCGGCGGTTGCAGCGTGAGGCGCTGGCCGTGGTGCGGTTGGGCGCCCGCACCGACGAGCAGGTGGATACCACCGACCCGGTGGACCCCGAGTTCTGGGCTGCCGTTCGACGACTGCCGGCCCAGCAGGCTCGGGTGGTCGCGCTGTTCTACGTGGACGATCTGTCGGTGGAGCAGATCGCCCGCACGTTGGGGTGCTCCGACGGCACCGTGAAGACGCACCTGTCGCGAGCCCGAGGCACGCTCGCCTGCGAGCTGCAGATGGAGGACGAGTCATGAGCGATCAGTTCGCACTCATCGACGCGCGTGGCCGCGCGGCCGGCGCCGCACTGCGCAGCACGACGTCATTCCGGGCTGTGCCCGACCTGCCGACGCCGAAGCGCCACGGATGGGTTCGCCCCGCGTTGATGGCCGCGGTGGCGATCGCGTTGGTGGCGGGTCTCGTGTCCCTCGCCGGCCGCGACGCGGCACCGGTGGACGAGCGCGACCCCAAGAACCTCCGCTACGTCATCGACGACCTGCCCGACGGCTGGTCGATCCGGTCGGTGAAAGATGCAGGAGTTCAGACCGGCGAAGTGCCCGCGATGGGGAGATATGCGGTCCTGTTCGCGATCCCGGGTGACCCCTCGGCTCGAGCAATCGCGCTGTGGTGGGCGGATCCTGCGACGCCAGAGGGCGAGGAGTATCCCCCCGTGAAGTTCTCCAACCTGCTGTTCACCGACGACGTCGAGGAGTTCGATGCTGCGGGTCGACGGGCGGCCTGCGGCACCACTTCTGAGGGCAGCTACCTGTGCTACGTCCAGACCGATCAGGGAATGGTGCAGGCGGTGGCGAAGCATCTCAGCCTGCAGCAAGTGCGCGATGCGTTGGCGGGTTTGGAGTTCGTCGTCGGACACCCGACGATCTCATCCGAGGCGTTGCCGCCGGGGCTCGCCATTGTGTATTCGGGACCTGAGTGGCTTTCGCCGGCGGTCATGAATCCCGACTCAGCGGAGGTCGCTTCGGTGGAGTATCAATCGTCGGACGGCACGACTGCGTTCCTCGTCGTGGGTCGGGCCGAGGATCACGACCTCGCCGAGTCGGCCTTGCAGCAACCCTGGAGTGCCCTCCGGGTCGGCAATGACCCCGGGTTCAACGCGGTGCAGGGCCCCGAGCCCTCGAGCCGTTCGATCCTGTGGAATCGCGATGGCCACACCTTCTTCCTGAACATCACCGGTGATCACAGCGCGGCGATGTCGCTGGCCAACTCTGTCCGTCGTGCGACCGACACCGAATGGGCCGCTGCATCTCAGCGTGGTGAGGTCCTGCAGTCGGACCAAGGGGTCGTCACGACGGCGACTGCCGACTCGGCACCGGTCGACACGGCACCGATGCCCACGCTCGACCCTGAGGTGGAGGTGATCGACCAACGAATGGAGATGGTCGTCACGGCCAACACCCCCGACGATGTGAGCTTCGGAGTGTTGATCGGCGACGAGGTGATCGAGGGTGCGTCGGTGAAGGTGATCGACGAGTCGTTCGGAGTCCGGTTCGCCGATGGAGGAGGCTTCGGAGGGTCGATCAGCGAGGCGATCGATGTGCAACCGATCGACACCTCGCACCTGGGCCAGGACCTCCTGAGCACTGGCGCCGTCGCGACGACCGGAAGCGATCTACCAGTCACTTTGCGGGTCACCGCGACCAACGGCGTTCGCTATTTGGTCGACCTGATCGAGATGCCGAATCATCCGCAGGTACGTGTGGCAGTCGTGATGCTGCCGCCTGGGGAACACGTGTCATCGGCAGACGTCGTCGATCGCGACGGCTTGGTGCTGTCGGGATTCTGAACCGCTCCGGTCATCCCATGTAGACGGTGTGGTGCTTGGCGACGCTCTGGCGGTCGGTGGGGTCGGCGGTGGCGAAGCGGGTGATCAGCTCGCGACGCAGGTCGGCGAAGGGCACCACCGCGTCCACCACCATCTCGCTGGCGAGTCGGTAGAGGTCGACGTCCTCTTCGTACTCGGCTCGTCGCTCGTCGACGTACGCCGCCCGCTCGACGGGATCCTCGATGGCCTGGATCTTGTTGGCGTACACGGCGTTGACCGCCGCTTCCGGGCCCATCACGGCGATCTTCGCGGTCGGCAGCGCCAGTGTGGCAAGTGGGTCGAAGGCGGGGCCGGCCATCGCATACAAGCCGGCGCCGTACGCCTTGCGCACCACCACGCAGATCTTCGGCACCGTGGCCTCGGTGACAGCGGTGATCATCTTCGCTCCATGGCGGATGATGCCCGCCCGCTCGACCTGCGTACCGATCATGAACCCGGGCACGTCGGCCAGGAACACGATGGGGATGTTGTACGCGTCGCACATGAAGATGAACCGCGCCGCCTTGTCGGCCGAGTCGCCGAACAGCACGCCGCCCTTGTGCATCGGGTTGTTGGCCACGAAGCCCACGACATGCCCGTCGAGTCGGCCGAAGCCGGTGGTGAGTTCAGGCGCGAACAGTGGCTTCAGCTCGAACCACGAGTCGACGTCGATGAGGCAATCGATGACGCGATGCATGTCGTACCCGGCGGCTTCCGTGGCGGGGAGTTCAGCGCGGGTGAGCGGCCGAACGGGCTCGTCGGCCTCGGTGATGGGCGGCCGCTCGCGCCACCGCTCGGGGAGGTAGCTGAACAGGTGCCGCGCCTGGTCGATGGCATCGGCGTCGTCGTGGGCCAGGTTGTCACCGCAGCCGCTGACGGTGGCGTGCATGCGCGCACCACCCATCTCCTCCAGCGTCACTCGCTCGCCGATCACTTCTTCGGCCATGCGCGGGGAACCGAGGTACATGGAGGCGTTGCCCTCCACCATGATGACCACGTCGCAGAACGCCGGGATGTACGCGCCGCCAGCAGCCGACGGCCCGAACAGACAGCAGATCTGCGGCACCTTGCCGCTGAGCTTCACCTGGTTGCTGAAGATGCGGCCCGCGCCGCGCCGGCCGGGGAACAGGTCGACCTGGTCGGTGATGCGCGCGCCGGCCGAGTCGATGAACCAGAAGATGGGCAACTCGTGGCGCAGCGCGTACTCGGTGACGCGCACGATCTTCTCCACCGTGCGAGCGCCCCACGAACCGGCCTTCACCGTGGGGTCGTTGGCCACCACCAGCGCCGGCCGACCGTCGACGCGTCCCTGCCCGGTCACCACGCCATCGGCCGGCAGGTCGGCCGCCATCGTGTTGGACAGCAACCCGTCCTCCACGAACGTTCCCTCGTCGAACAGCAAGGCCAGCCGGTCGCGCACGAACAGCTTTCCCTGCCGGGCGAGCTTCTCGCCCTCCTTGTGCAGGTTCCCCGCCCGCGCCCGTTCGGACCGCCGCTCCAGATCCTCGTGCTCGTTCACCGGTGCATCATCCCACCGGGAGGCCGAGGCTGCGCGAGATGACGAGGCGCTGGATCTCGCTGGTGCCCTCGCCGATCTCCAGGATCTTTGCGTCGCGGTAGAAGCGGGCGACCGGTGACTCCTCCATGAACCCCATGCCGCCGAACACCTGCGTGGCGACGCGAGTGGCGGTCACCGCGGTCTCGGTGCTGTACAGCTTGGCCATCGCCGCGGCCTGGCGGAACGGCCGACCGGTGTCCTTCAGACGCGCCGCCTTGTACGTGAGGTTGCGGCTGTTCTCCACCGCCACCGCCAGGTCGGCCAGCTGGAAGGCGAGCCCCTGGAAGCGACCGATGGGGCCACCGAACGCCTGCCGCTCGCGTGCGTAGTCGACGGCGAGGTCGAGGCACGCCTGCGCGCACCCCACCGCGAGCGCACTGATGGCGATGCGCCCGTCGTCGAGGATGGTGAGGAAGTTGCGCAGCCCGGTGCCCCGCGCCCCGAGCATGTTGGCGCCCGGCACGCGGCACCCGTCGAGCGTGATGCCGTGCGTGTCGCTCGCGTGCCAGCCGAGCTTGCGGTAGGCCGGCTCGACGATGAGGCCGGGTGTTCCGGCCGGCACGATGAACGACGAGATCTCGCCGTCGTCGGTGAGGGCGGTGACGGTGACGACGGACGTGATGGGCGTGCCCGAGTTGGTGATGAACGCCTTCGTGCCGTCGAGCACCCACTCGTCGGTGGACTCGTAGTGGTGGGCTCGGGTGCGGGTGCCGCCGGCGTCGCTGCCCGCATCGGGCTCGGTGAGTCCGAACGCACCCAGCCGCATGCCGCTCACCAGATCCGGCAGCCATTGCGCCTTCTGGTCGTCGGTGCCGAAGGAGTGGATGGGGTTGGCGCCCAACCCCACCGCGGCCGACAGGGTGATGCCGATGCTCTGGCTGACCTGACCGATCTCCTCGATGGCGATGCACAGCGAGGTGAAGTCGCCACCGCTGCCACCCCATTCCTCGGGGAACACGATGCCGAACAGCCCGAGGCCGGCCATGGCCTCCACCGCCTCGAGGGGCAGCTCGTGCGCCGCCTCCCATCGCTCCAGGTGCGGTGCGAGACCGCGACGGGCGAAGTCGCGCACGACCGCTCGGAATGTGTCGTGCTCGTCGCTGAACTCGGTCATGCCCACCCCCTCAGGTGCTTGAACGGTCGTTAACCTAGCATGACTCCTGAACGATCGTTAGAGGGTGTTCGCTCGCTCGCCTGCGGTACGGTGGCCCCGTGCTCAACCCGGTGAAGAAGTGGCATCACGTCCTGGTGGCGGCGGCCGTGGCGATCACGCCGGTGCTGGTCCTCCTCGGGTTCGCCGGTCGGGGCATGTACCCCGAACGGTTCGATGCCAAGCAGGTATTAGTCACCCCCGTGGGCGACGGCGTGCGCATCCGTGAAGTGGTGGACCAGGACTTCGGCAACACCGAACGGCACGGGTACGAACGGTTCATCCCGAACGACTTCGGTGACCCCATCGACATCGTCGCCTCGTCGCCCGACGCGCCCGCCGACGTCGGCGTGCAGCAGGAGTTCGACGTGAGCCGCAACGACTTCGTCACCCGCGTGCGCATCGGCGATCCGGACACCACCATCACCGGTCAACATCGATACATCCTCGAGTACACGCTGCCCGAAGCGCGCCTGTCGTCCGGATCGCTCGCGCTCGACATCATCGGCGATCAGGAGGAGTTCGAGACGGGACGCTTCGAAGTGGTCGTCAGCGGTTTCGAGTTCGCCGGCACCACCTGCAACGTCGGCTCGTTCGGCACGTCGGGCGGCTGCGAGCTCACCAGCGACGGCCCGCTGTATCGCACGGTGTTCGAG
The DNA here is from genome assembly GCA_016213625.1 of Actinomycetota bacterium. GTDB lineage: Bacteria > Actinomycetota > Acidimicrobiia > Acidimicrobiales > Ilumatobacteraceae > UBA668. Next base: position 3,315 of record JACQZZ010000062.1, on the reverse strand, counting down.
CCGCTCCTGCCCGGGCAGGGAGTGACCATCGGCGGCGACATCGCCGGCATCGTCGAACCCGCCGACGTACCGATTCCCGAGCTGCCCACGAGGCGTACCTCGCACCAACTCGTGCTCGCGCTCGTGACCGCAGCGCTGGGTCTCACCGCCGGACTGGGGGGCTACCTGTTGGCGCGGCGCATGGGTCGCAACGAGGTCGGTGGCGACTCCGCTGCCGATGCGGCGTTCGGCAGCGACAACGACGGTCCCGTGCGTCTGGTGACCGACAAGGAGCTCGAGGCGCTGGCCACCACCGAGTTCGAGGCCCCGCGAGGGTTGCGACCCTGGCACGGCGCATTGCTGTTGGAGGAACGAGTCTCCGCCAGCACCGTCTCGGCCTGGTTCTCCGACCAGATCGCGCAGGAGGTCATCGAGCTCAGTCCCGACGGTGATCGCATCACACCGGGGGCCAAGCTGAACCAGGCGCCACCCGTCACCCAGCAGCGCGTCGCAAAGCTGCTCGGCACCGACGACGTCATCACGCTCGGCTCGTACCGCAAGTCCCTCACCGATCTGTGGACGGAGATCACCGAGGAGCAGAAGGTGGCCGCCAAGGAGTCGGGATGGTGGAAGCGCGGATCGCCTGGGTCGAACACGTTCCCGCCGGCGCTGTTCGCGGTGATGGTCCTCATGGCGGGCGTGCTCTTCATGGCGTTCTGGGCAGGGCTGCGCCAGTCGGTCATCGTCACCGTCTTCGTGTCGTTCTTCGGTCCGGCGCTGGCCGCGCTCATCTCCTACGCGGCGCTCTTGCCGCGCCGCAGTGCCTCGGGCAGCGCGGCGGCGTTGAAGGCAGAGTCGTTCCGCAACTTCCTGGAGAAGAGCGAGGGCCAGCACGTCGACTGGGCGTGGAAGCACGGCCTGCTGCGTGAGTACAGCGCATGGGCGGTCGCGCTCGGTGCCGCCGATGCGTGGGGCCGAGCCATCGCCAAGAGCGCCGTGCCACCGCAGGACGTGTCCACCAACACGCTGCCGCTGTTGATGTACACGCACTCCTCGATGTGGCACAGCACGTACACGCCGCCGTCCAGCAGCGGCAGCGGTGGCTCCGGTGGCGGCTTCTCCGGAGGGTTCTCGGGTGGTGGCGGTGGTGGCGGCAGTTCCGGCAGCTGGTGAGCTGAACGTTCGTTAGGGTGTGCGGCCGATGGCCAGCCGCTCCGACCAGATCCTCCAGGCCGCGGCGCAGCTGTTCGCCGAGCGCGGCTACGGCGCCACCGGCATCGACGACATCGGCGCCGCCGTCGGGGTGAGCGGCCCCGCCATCTACTGGCACTTCAAGGGCAAGCAGGCGCTGCTGGCGGCGATGCTGATCGACGTGAGCGAACGGCTGCTCGAAGGTGGCCGCGCCGCGGTCGACGAGGCGGGTGACGACGAGGCTGCGCTCGCCGCGTTGGTGCGCGAGCAGGTGACCTTCGCACTCGACCACCCCGACCTCATCGTGGTGCACGCTCGCGAGCTGCGCCATCTCGACACCGAACAGGCGCACCGCGTGCGGCTGCTCCAGCGCCAGTACGTCGACGTGTGGGTCGAGGTGATGCAGCGGCAGTACCCGAAGGCCGATCGTCCTCGGTTGGTGGCCGCGGTGCAGGCGGCCATCGGACTGATCAACTCCACGCCCTACGTCGGCAGGGTGAGTCGTCGCACGTTGGCGCCGATGCTCACTTCGATGGCACTCGCCGCGTTGCACGCGGTGGGCACCGGTCACTGAAGGCCGGCGTACGCCCCTCCGTCGACCGCAATGGCCGAGCCGGTGATGAACCTCGCCGAATCGCTGCACAGAAATGCGGTGATGCGCCCGAAGTCGTCGGGATCACCCAACTGCTTCGCCGGAATGCCCTGTGCCACCGCATCGGGGTCGGCGTAGAGGCCCACCAGGCGATCGGTGCGATGCAGGCCCGGTTGCAACGAGTTCACCGTCACCCCGTTCGCCGCCACCTCCAGCGCCAGTGTCTTGAGGAACCCGGTGAGCCCGGCCCGTGCGGTGTTGGAGAGGATGAGGTGGGGGATGGGTTGGCGCACGGACACCGACGTGATGGCCACCACGCGGCCCCAGCCGCGCTCGCACATCGCCGGCACAGCGGCCTTGCACATGGCCACGGTGGAGAGCAGGTTGAGCTGGAGCGCGGGGAGGTACGCCTCGAGATCGGTGCTGGCGAAGTTGCCGGCCGGGGGCCCGCCTGCATTGGCGACGAGGATGTCGACACCGCCCAGTAACTCGGTGGCCGCGGCCACCATTTCGGCCACGTGGTCGGTCTCGCTGACGTCGGCCACGAGCGTGCGCGCGCCGGGCACGGTGGCCGCTGCGGCCGCGAGCTTCTCGGCCGAGCGTGCCACCAGCACCACTTCGGCACCTTCGGCCGCGAGTGCCCGCGCGGCGCCGAGGCCCAACCCACTCGATGCGCCGGTGACCAGCGCCCTTCGTCCACTCAGTCCGAGTTCCATGCCCGCACGGTACCCGCAGCGCTCTCGTCAGGACGTCAGCATTGTCACAGCCACGCCGACGACGATGAGCAACACGAGGAGCATCACGAGCAGCCCGAGGAACTTCCACATCGCGGATTGATGCTGAACCTGGGCAGCTGATGGGCCGCGCAGTTGCATCTCACCGTTCGGTTCGGCGAGGCGCTGGTACGCGCGCAACGCGTTGCGATTGGCGGAGATCGCGCCGAAGTTGGTGAAGAATGAGATCACACCCCACCAGCCGAAGAGGGCGGTCTTGAGAAGCGAGGAACGCGCCATCTTCTCCCCGTGCTCTCGACACAGCATGGCTGTGTGCTCGGTCACCGTGCGCAGCACCACCAAGCCGACTTGGATGCGGATGTACTGCGCGCTCGCAGGGTGACGCCCGCAGACATCACAGCCAGAGGGCGTTCTGCCGCCCGACCACAATCCTGTCGCTGCCGCTGGTACGGATCGTGGTTGCGGTGTCCGAGGCGGCTGGGGAGCACGCTGCGTGCGAGGCGAGACGGCGAGCGAAGGGAGCGGCTGGTGTTCCGGCCGAGGCAACTGCGGCAACTGCGGCAGCTGCGGCACCTGCGGCACCTGCGGGAACGGAGGCGGGGGAATGACTGCGTCCGGCACCTCTCAGTCATCGGCATCGGTGTGAACGACCTTGAGGTTCAACGGTGCACGATGGCCTCGGGGGACGACGACGCGCTGAGTAGCGTCGAGGCATGAGCCAGTTGCCCGACCACATCCTCATCCGCGAGGTGGGTGCGCGCGACGGCCTGCAGTCCGAGACGCCGCTGACGGTCGACCAGCGGGTCGATCTCATCGACG
>JACQZZ010000057.1 GCA_016213625.1 Actinomycetota bacterium | reverse complement strand
GGTTGCGAGCGCAGATGGTGTACGCGTGGGTGACACCGGTGGGGTCCACGCTGCCTTCGTGTTCGTCCCATAGTGCGCCGACGAAGAACTCCTCCTCCATCAGCGGGTTGAGCTCCTTCGCCTCCTTCATCGAGATGATCTCGAGGTTCATGCCCAGGTATCGGCCGCGTGCCTGCGCCATGCGCAGCCAGTCGAGGCGCTCGGGGGTGTCGGCCACCATGAGGCCACCGGGGAGATGGATGCCACAGGCCTGGCCGGACTCCTTCTCGATCTCCTTGTAGAGGTTCACCGTGTACTGCTGCAGGCGAGCCACGTTGGGATCACCGTTCAGCGTGTGCATGCCACCGGCGGCGTGCCACGTGCTGCCCGACGTGAGCGTGGCCTTCTCGACGAGCACGACGTCGGTCCACCCCTCCCTGGTGAGGTGGTAGAGCACGCTCGCTCCGACCACGCCGCCACCGATGACGACGACCTGTGCCGATGACTTCATTGCTGTCCCCTTGTTGACGTGCGAATTGCTGATTCAGAAATCGGTGGGTACGCCGCCCTCGCCGATGCGTCGATCGACGAACGCGCGGAGCTCGGCCTTCACGGCCGGATCCATGGCCGGTTCCTGGTAGGCGGCGAGGTACTGCTCGACGAGGCGGTGCGCCTTCTGGTCGGCGGTCGGCCGCCCGGCTTCGTCCCAGCTCTCGTAGTTGCGCCAATCGCTGAGGATGGGTCGATAGAAGGCGTCGCGGAACCGGTCCTGCGTGTGCTGCGTGCCGAAGAAGTGACCGCCGGGACCGACTTCCTCGACGGTGCTGACGGCCAAGGTGTCGGCGTCGACGACCACCGGCTCGAGCATCTTCGCCACCATCTGCAGCAGGTCGGCGTCGAGCAGCATCTTCTCGAGGCTGGCGTGCAGACCGCCCTCCATCCAGCCGGCACCGTGCATCAGGAAGTTGACGCCGCCCATGATGGCGCCCCAGAGCGAGAACACGCTCTCGTAGGCAGCCTGTGCGTCTAGCGCGTTGGCCGCGCACACGTTGGAGCTGCGGAACGGGATGCCGTATCGGCGTGCCAACTGGCCACCCACCATCGCCGTGCGCACGTACTCGGGCGTACCGAACGCCGGCGACCCCGACTGCATGTCGACGTTCGAGGTGAACCCGCCGTACATGGCCGGTGCGCCGGGGTTGATGCACTGGATGAGCGTGATACCGGCGAGGGCCTCGGCGTTCTGTTGGGCGAGCGCACCGGCCAGCGTGATGGGCGCCATCGCTCCCGCCAGCGTGAACGGGGTGACCACCACCGGCTGGTTGTGCTGGGCGAACTCGATCATGCCCTGCGCCATCGGGATGTCGAGCTTCAACGGTGAGTTGGTGTTGACGACGGTGATGACCGACGGCTCGCGGTCGAGCGTGGCCGCGTCGATGCCGCGGGCGATGCGCACCATCTCGAGGCAGTCGCGATTGCGCTGGCGTCCGAGGCTGTAGCAGTGCAGCCCCTTGTCGGTCATGGTGAGGATGTCGTACGAGGCCTCGAGGTGACGAACCGATGCGTGGAGATCGATGGGCTCGACCGGATAGCCGCCGATGTAGTGGATGATGTCGAGCTGTTGGGCGAGCTTGAGCAGGTCGCGGAATCCTTCACGATCGCCGGCCTTGCGAACGCCGTTGCGATCGACGTAGTGAGGCGTGCTCGCCACGGTGGCGAACGCCATCCAGCGGCCGCCGATGCGCACGTTCCGGGCGGGGTTCCAGCTGTGCAGCGTGAACTCCGACGGCGCGAGCGCCACCTTCTGCTCGACCAGCTCGCGAGGGAACCGCACTCGCATCGTGGTCTCGTCGACGTCGGCGCCCGCCTCGCGGATGATGCTGCGCGACTCGGGGTCGTTGAACTCCATGCCGACGCGCTCGAGGATCTGCAGCGATGCCTCGTGGATGGACTCGAGTTCGTCGGCCGAGACGACCTCGGTGTGCTGCAGCCGCATGTACGGCTGGCGGTAGGGGATCTGCTCCGGAAGCCGTGGTCCGCGACTCTCTGCGCTGCGCTCGCGGCCCCCTCGACGGCGGCCGGTGTTGAGGTCCCCTGCGATCTCGCTCACGGCGTGCGACACTACACGCCGGGGATGCCATTCCTTGTACGGTTGTCTCAAGAATCGGGGGAGACATGAGCGAGATCGTCGCGATCGACATCACCCACCACCAGCTGCCGCTGGAGCCCCCGTTTCCGGCGTCCTGGGACCCGCAGCCGCGCACTCGATTCCCGGTCACGGTGGTGCGTGTGCGCGACTCCGAGGGTCGCGAGGGCGTCGGGTCGGGCGATGTGATGTACGGGTTCCAGGACTACGCGAAGTGGTTCATCGGCACGGATCCGCTCGACCTGTCGTCGCACGCGGCTCGGCTGGCGAACATCGAGTTCCATGCCGGTCGACCGTGGCCACTCGACATCGCGCTCTGGGACCTGGCGGGGAAGATCCAGGGCCGTCCCGTGTGGCAGATGCTCGGCGGCACCGACCCGCGCCTGCGCCTGTATGCGTCCAGCGCCGTTCACCGCCCTGTGGCGCAGATGGTGACGGTCGTCCGGCAGATGCTCGACGAGGGCTTCGGCGCCTTCAAGGTACGTTTCGGCCGGCCCTCCATCGACGACGACCTGGCCGTCGTCGCGGCGATCCGTGACGAGTTGGGTGATGCGCTGACCCTGATGGTCGACTGCAACCAGGGGTGGCGAATGCCCTGGGACACGGCCCAGCCGTGGGACGTGGAGCGAGCGTGGGTCGTGGCGCAGCGGCTGAGCGCCGAGGCCGTGTTCTGGATGGAGGAACCGCTGCACCGAGGCGACTACGCGGGGATGGCCGAACTCCGTCGACGAGTGGCGACCATCGGTTCGATGCGCATCGCGGGCGGCGAGATGACCCGCGAGCCCTACGAGTTCCGCGAGTTGCTCCAGCGCGGGTGCCTCGACGTGTTCCAACCCGACTGTGTGTGCACCGGAGGCATCAGTGGGCTCGCACCCCTCGCTCGTGACGTGTCGGCGGCGGGAATGGTCTTCACGCCGCACACGTGGGGCAACGGCATCGGCGTGATGGCCAACCTGCACCTCGCGGCCGGCACGGTGGGTCATGAGGGGTCGCTGTGGGTGGAATGGCCGTACGACCCGCCCGAGTGGGGGCTCGACCGTCGTGACTATGCGCTCACCTCGCCGCTGCACGCCGTCGGCGGTTGGATCGAGCTCGGGAGCGAGCCGGGCCTCGGTGCGCGGCTCGACGAGCAGATGCTCGCCCGCACCGCCAGCGAACGGGCCACGTTCCAGTGACGGCAACTCGGGACGTATGACCCTACGCCGGGACAACTGTTCCAGTAATCTTCCGGCACATCCATCGAACCGGAAGGGGGAGGGTTGTCCGAAGGGCGGACCCGCACAACCATCGAGTGGCCGACTGTCGTGGTGATCGTCGGTTTCTACGCAGCCTGGCTCGGCGTCGTACTGGGCCACGACCACATTCCGTGGCCCGCGCAGGTGGTGGTGTTGGTGTACCTCGGAGGACTGTCCCTCTCCATCGGTCACGAGCTGCTGCACGGTCATCCCACCAAGTGGAACTCGGTCAACACGGCCATCGGGTACGTGCCGCTGAGTCTGTGGATCCCGTTCGGGCGCTATCGGCAGTCGCACGTGCAGCACCATCGCTCGAACCTCACCGACCCGTTCGACGACCCCGAGTCCACGTACTTCACTCCCGAGGCGTGGCAGGCCGCGTCGCCGATGCATCGGCGCTACATGCTGTTCCTGCGCACCACCCCCGGCCGCTTCACCGTCGGCGTGCCCCGCATGGTGCTGCGCTTCTGGGCCAGGGACGTGCGGAAGATGGGCAGTGCCTCCGTGCGTACACCGTGGCTCGTCCACCTCGCACTCGTCGTGCCCTTCGCGTGGTGGCTGTTCTGGGTGGTCGGATTCAACCCATGGGTGTACCTGTTCGGGTTCGTGTTCGGCGGCGCGGCCATCAGTTCGTTGCGGTCGTTCGTCGAGCACTGCGCCGTGCCCGAGGGAACTCGCTCGGCGGTGGTGAAGGCCGGCCCGGTGCTGTCGCTGCTGTTCTTGAACATCAACCTGCACCACACGCATCACGCCGACCCCGACGTCGCGTGGTACGGCATCCCGGCGCTGCATCGCGCGATGGGCTCCGATCAGATCGCTGCAGAGGGCGCGGGTCTGTACCGCAGCTACTTCGAGGTGCTGCGCACATACTTCTTCACCCCGTTCTGCCAGCCGGACCACCCCGGTTCGCCGGGGGCCCGGCCGTACGGCAGCCGTGGTCTGACATGATCCGAGGGTGATCGCGTCGCTCTCCATGTACCCGTTCGCGCATCTACGCGACGCGTACGACACGTTCTGGTCCGTGCTCCGCTCGCACCTTCCCGCGTCGGTCGACCCACCGGACTCGTTGGCCTGGGACGTGGATCTGGACACAGCGTTGTCGTCCCCGGCACTGGCGATGGGGCAGACGTGTGCGTGGCCGCTGGTGACACGACAGGCGCATCTCACCGCCATCGGCTCGTTCGACGTGGTGGCGCCCTTCGCCGCCGGCGGCCGGTACCGGTCGGTGCTGGTGGCGTCGAAGCCGCTCGGCATCGAGCACTGGAAGGCCGATCCCGCTGCCGTGGTGGCGAGGAACGGACCCGACAGCCTGTCGGGCTGGATCAGCCTGCAATGGGCCTGGCGTGGGACGCCTGACCGAGTGGTCACCACCGGCGGTCACGTGGCCAGCATGCGGGCGGTCGCCGCCGGTGAAGCCCAGGTGGCCTCGATCGACGCGCTCTCCTTCGAGTTCCTGGCCGAGAGCGAGCCGGCCACGGTGGGCCACCTCAACATCATCGACCATGGGCCACTGGTGCCGTCGCTGCCACTGGCCGCGCACCGCTCCGTGGCGCATGTCGACGACTTCCGCGCGGCCATCGAGGCCACCCTGGCCGACCCGCGAGCGGCCGAGGCGTGTGCGCGTCTCAGGATCCGGGGGTTCGTGCCGTTCGACGACGCCGACTACCAGACGGTGCGCTCGCTGGTCCCCCCGCCAGCGCACTGAGAGCGGTGGCTTGTTCGGCCACCGCAGCGCGGGCGGAGCGAAGGCGTGGGCCGACGAGCCGGTACGACGGACCCACCACACTGATCGCCCCGATCACGTGCGCGTTCGGCCCGAACACCGGCGCCGAGACGGCGGTGACGCCCTCCTCGACGGCGTCGGTGCGCACGGCGGTGCCATCGGCTTCGACGTCGCCGATCAGGGCGGCGCCGACCGCGGTGCCCTTCAGCGGCACACGTTGGCCGAGCCAGCTGACGTGACGCACCGCGTGTGTGCCCGACTCCATCGCCGCATAGATGGCGTGGCGGCCGTCGGCGGGCTCGGCCAGGTAGGCCGACTCGCCGGTGAGCGCAGCCAGCGCGGCGAGCACGGGTTCTGCGAGGCGGGGGAGCGCCGCGGAACTCGCGAGCGAACGAGCGATGCGCAACAACTCTGCGCCGGGCACGAAGCGGCCATCGTCGTCGCGTTCGGCGAAGCCTGCGGCCTCGAGCGACCGGAGCTGGCGCAAGGTGGTGCTGGGTGTCAGATCCACGGCGCGTGCGGCATCGGCCAGGGCGATGCCGCTCGGGTGATCGGCTACGACGCGCACGAGTGCGAGGCCGCGATCCGTCGCCCTCGGCTGTCCGTTGGTCGTCGCCTTCATGTTGCGCAGTATGACATGATCTTGCGTACGATGAAACACATGCAGTCTGCCGTCGATCCCCTCACCGTGCTCGTCGACGGGCGCGGCCTGTCGGTCGCCGATGTCGTCGCCGTGGCCCGGCACGGCTCGAGCGTCATCCTTGGCGACCAGGCTCGTGCCGCCATGGAGCGCAGCGCCGCGCTGATCGACGGCTACGTGGCCAGCGACACCCCGGTGTACGGCGTGACCACCGGGTTCGGATCGCTCGCGACCACCGTCATCCCCGCCGACCGTACCGCTGAGCTGCAGGTCGCACTGGTCCGTTCGCACGCCACCGGCATGGGCGCGACGGTCGAGCCGGAAGTGGTGCGGGCACTGCTCCTGCTGCGTGCGCGCAGCCTGTCGATGGGCTACTCGGGCGCCCGCCCCGCGTTGGTCGAACTGCAACTGGCATTGCTGAACAACGGCATCACGCCGGTGGTCCGCGAGCACGGCTCACTCGGCGCCAGCGGCGACCTCGCTCCACTCAGCCACTGCGCCCTCTCGCTCATCGGTGAAGGCGAGGTGTTCACCTCCGACGGTGGTGTCGAGCCCACCGGCGCCGCGCTGGCCCGCAACGGCCTACAACCGGTGACGCTGCGCGCCAAGGAAGGCCTCGCGCTCATCAACGGCACCGATGGAATCCTGGGCATGCTCTGCCTGGCGCTGCACGATCTGTCGCAGCTCGGCCGCCTCGCCGACCTGACCGCGGCGATGACCGTGGAAGGTCTGCTCGGCACCGATCGCGCCTTCGCTGCCGACCTGCAAGCACTGCGGCCCCAGGTGGGCCAGGCCGTGAGCGCACGCAACCTCACCCGCCTGCTGGACGGCTCACCCATCGTGGCCAGCCATCGCGAAGGCGATACTCGTGTGCAGGACGCCTACTCGTTGCGCTGCACGCCGCAGGTGCACGGCGCCGCGCTCGACACCATCGCGCACGCTCGCACCATTGCCGAGCGCGAACTCGACGCGGCCATCGACAATCCGATGATCCTGCACGACGGACGTGTGGAGAGCTGCGGCAACTTCCACGGTGCGCCGGTCGGCTTCGTCTGCGACTTCCTCGCCATCGCCGCTGCCGAACTGTGCTCCATCGCCGAACGACGTACCGACCGCATGCTCGACCGAGCACGCAGCCATGGTCTGCCGCCGTTCCTCGCTCCCGACGCCGGGGTGAACAGTGGGTTGATGATCGCCCACTACACACAGGCGGCCATGGCCATGGAGGCCAAGCGCTTCGCTGTTCCGGCGTCGGTGGAGTCGCTGCCCACCAGCGCGATGCAGGAGGACCACGTGTCGAACGGTTGGGCCGCGGCCCGCAAGCTCCGTCGGGCAGTGGACAACCTGCGCCGCGTGCTCGCCGTCGAGCTGGTCTGCGCCGCGGCGGCCATCGATCTCCGCGCACCGCTCGTCCCCGCAGCCGGCACAGGCGCGGCACTCGCCGTGCTGCGCGAACGGGTGGCCGGCCCCGGTCCCGACCGGTGGCTGTCGCCCGATCTGCGCGCCGCGGAACAACTGCTCGCCGACGGCACCGTGCTCGGTGCCGTCGAATCCGTCCTCGGAACGCTGGAGGTTCTCTGATGTCTGGTCCCCGTCCGGTGCGCGCACCTCGTGGTGCCACGCTCAACACGTTGGGTTGGCCGCAGGAGGCCGCCTACCGAATGATGCACAACAACCTCGACCCCGAGGTGGCCGAGCGTCCCGACGACCTGGTGGTGTACGGCGGCACCGGTCGTGCCGCGCGCAGCTGGGACGCCTTCGACGCGATGGCTCGCACGCTGCGCACCCTGAAGGGTGACGAGACCATGCTCGTGCAGTCGGGCAAGCCGGTGGGCGTGTTCCGCACGCACGAGTGGGCGCCACGCGTGCTGCTGGCCAACAGCAACCTCGTGCCCGAGTGGGGCACGTGGGACGAATTCCGCCGGCTGGAGGCGATGGGCCTCACCATGTACGGGCAGATGACGGCGGGCTCGTGGATCTACATCGGTACGCAGGGCATCCTGCAGGGCACCTACGAGTGCTTCGCCGAGATCGGCCGCCGTCGAGCCGCCCGCGGCCAGGGTGACGGCACGCTCCGGGGCACCATCACGCTCACCGCCGGGCTGGGTGGCATGGGCGGCGCGCAGCCGCTCGCCGTCACGATGAACGACGGCGTGGCATTGTGCATCGACGTGGAGGCGTGGCGTGTCGAGCGGCGACATGAGCACCGGTACCTCGACGAGATCGCCGATTCGCTCGACGATGCCGTGGCCCGCTGCATCCGCGCCCGCGACGAGGGACGGGCGCTGTCGGTCGGTCTGGTGGGCAACGCCGCCGAGGTGTTGCCGAAGCTGCTGGAGATGGACTTTCCCGCCGACATCGTCACCGACCAGACCAGCGCACACGACCCGCTGAGCTACGTCCCCGTCGACCTCAGCCCCGAGGCCACCGCCGAGATGGCGCGCACCAACCCCCGGGAACTCATCCGCCGCAGCCGCGAGAGCATGGCCACGCACTGCCGCGCGATGGTCGGCTTCCTCGACAAGGGCAGCGAGGTGTTCGACTACGGCAACAGCCTGCGCACCGAGGCCAAACTCGGTGGATTCGAGCGCGCATTCGACTATCCCGGCTTCCTGCCGGCGTACATCCGCCCGTTGTTCTGCGAGGGCAAGGGGCCGTTCCGCTGGGTCGCGCTCAGTGGCGATCCCGCCGACATCGCGGCCACCGATCGGGCGGTGCTGGAGGAGTTCCCCGATGACGAACACCTGCACCGCTGGATCACGATGGCGAGCGAGCGCGTCGCGTATCAGGGCCTGCCCGCGCGAATCTGCTGGCTCGGGTACGGCGAGCGTCACCGGCTCGGCCTCCGGTTCAACGACATGGTGCGGCGCGGAGAGGTGTCGGCGCCCATCGTCATCGGTCGCGATCACCTCGATTCGGGCTCTGTCGCGTCGCCGTATCGCGAGACGGAGGCCATGCTCGACGGCTCTGACGCCATCGCCGACTGGCCCCTGCTGAACGCGCTCGTCAACACGTCGTCGGGTGCCACCTGGGTGAGCATCCACCACGGCGGCGGTGTGGGCATCGGGCGCAGCATCCATGCCGGCATGGTCTGCCTCGCCGACGGCACCGACCTGGCCGCCGAGAAGCTGTCCCGCGTGTTGCTCACCGACCCGGGAATGGGCGTCATCCGCCATGCCGACGCGGGCTATGAGCGCGCACTCGACGTGGCGGCCGAGCGCGGTGTCCGCATCCCGATGCAAGAGGGCTTGTGATGCAGGTGGAAGGCGACTTCTGGCGCGATGGCGTCGTGTGCGTGCGCGGCGCGTTCTCGCCCGAGCACGTCGCCCTCGCGCAGGAGGCCATCGACGCCAACCTGGCCGATTTGTCATCGCTCGCGAAGCGTGCCAGCGATGCCGACGACGGAGCCTTCGTGGAGGACTTCTGCAGCTGGCAACGCATTCCCGCGCTCGAGCGGTTCATCCGCGAGTCGGGCGCGGGCCGCATCGCCGGCGAGCTGATGGGCGCACAGACCGTGCGGCTGTACCACGACCACGTGTTGGTGAAGGAGCCCGGCACCCGCCAGCGCACGCCGTGGCACCAGGACCAGCCGTACTACAACGTCGATGGCCGGATGAACATCAGCATGTGGTGTCCCGTGGACCCCGTGACGCGGGCGAGCACGCTCGAGTTCGTGCGCGGGTCGCACCTCGGGCCGTGGTTCATGCCGCGCACCTTCCTCGACGGGCAGGCGAAGTGGTTCCCCGACGGCGCCCTCGCAGAGTTGCCACAGATCGACGGCAACCCCGACTTCGAGGTGCTGGGGTGGGAGCTCGAACCCGGTGACGCGGTGTTCTTCCACATGCTCACGTTGCACTCGGCCGGGGGAGTGAGCGGCGCCCACCGGCGACGCGTGCTGTCGGTGCGATTCCTCGGTGACGACATGGTGCACGTGGTGCGGCCGTGGGTCACCTCGCCGCCCTTCCCCGGTCTGGCCGACGAGCTGGCCGACGGTGCGCCGCTCGACCACCCCCTGTTCCCGGTGCTCTGGGAGTCCGCATGACCGTGCGCGAGATCCTGCACGTGGGGAACCCCCTGCTGCGGGAGCGTTCGCGCGAGGTGAGCCACGCCGAGCTGGCGTCGCCCCAGATGCAGCAGCTCATCGACGACCTGATCGACACGATGCATGCCGCGAACGGTGCGGGCATCGCCGCGCCGCAGGTGGGCGAACTGGTGCGCATCGCCACCATCGAGGTCACCCACAACCCGAGGTACCCGTACAAGCCGCCGATCCCTTTGACGGTGGTGGTGAACCCTGTGGTCGAGTTCCTCGACGACGAACTGGTGGAGGTCAACGAGGGGTGCCTCTCGGTGCCGAACATGCGCGGCAACGTGATGCGCCACGTGAACATCCGCGTGTCCTACGCGGATCGTCACGGTCACCCGCACGAGGAGATCAAGCGGGGGCTCACCGCCGGCACGTTCCAACACGAGCTCGACCACCTCGACGGGCTGCTCTTCCTCGACCGGGTGCATGACACCCGATCGCTCACCACCTGGGAGCAGTTCGAGCGGTTCCACCGCGCCGAGTTCATCGAGCGCATCACCGCGTTCGTGGAACGGGTGGGCTCGTAGTGGGCGACTACTGGTGTGAACTCGCGTGGCTCGGCGGCGCGTCGGCCATCAGCGCAGTGCTCATTCGCGAGGCCGGTGGGCTGATCACCGACGTGCAGCGCGGTGTCCCGTGCTCACCCGACGCGACTCGCCTGTCGGGCCTCACCCTGCCCGGCTTGGCGAACGGCCACAGCCACGCCTTCCACCGAGCGCTTCGCGGCCGAACCCAGGTGGGTACCGGTTCGTTCTGGACCTGGCGCGAACAGATGTACGCGCTCGCCGCGACGCTGCAACCCGACACCTACTTCGAGCTCGCTCGTGCGGTGTACGGCGAGATGGCGTTGGCCGGCATCACCGTCGTGGGTGAGTTCCACTACCTCCACCACGACGTGAACGGCACGCCGTACGCCCACCCCAACGCGATGAGCGAGGCGCTCGTGGCCGCTGCTCGCGAGGTCGGCATTCGCATCACGCTGCTCGACACGTGCTACCTGCACGGCGGCTTCGGCCAGCCGCCGAACGAAGTGCAGCAGCGGTTCAGCGACGGCGACGGTGAGGCATGGGCGTCCCGGGTGTCGTCGTTCCATGTGGACGGCCGCACGGCGCGGGTCGGTGCGGCGCTGCACTCCGTGCGGGCCGTCGACCCTCGCTCGACGGGAATCGTCGCCGAATGGGCTGCCCAGCACGACGTACCTCTGCACGCCCATGTCAGCGAGCAGAGCGCCGAGAACCAACAGTGCATCGACATGTACGGCATGACCCCCACGCTGTTGCTGCACGAGCACGGGGTGCTCAGCGAACGGTTCACCTCGGTGCACGCGACGCATCTCAGCGGCGTCGACATCGGGCTGTATGGCGCGAACGGCTGCACCATCTGCATGTGCCCCACCACCGAGCGGGATCTCGCCGATGGCATCGGGCCCGCACGCAGCCTTCGACAGGCCGGCGCCGAGCTCAGCCTGGGGACCGACTCACACGCGGTGATCGACCTGTTCGAGGAGGCGCGAGCGGTGGAGTTGAACGAGCGGCTCGCCACGAACACGCGCGGCCATCACGATGCGACGTCGCTGTTGCAGGCGGCAACGGTGAACGGTCACCGAAGCCTCGGATGGGGCCAGGCGGGCACGCTCGAGGTCGGCAAGGTCGCCGACTTCGTGTCGGTTCGGCTCGACACGGTGCGTACGGCCGGCGCCTCGGAGGGCACCGCCCTGGAGTCCGCGGTGTTCGCAGCATCGGCGGCCGATGTCCACCACCTCGTGGTCGACGGGAAGGTGATCGTTCGCGACGGAGCGCACCGATCCATCGACGTGGCCTCAGAGCTCACCCGAACCATCGCGCTGGTGGCGGGTCGGCCATGACCACCACCGTCGTCGACAACATCGGGTTGTTGGTCACCAACGATCCGCGCCTCGGCGATGGTCCGTTGGGGCTCCGACGAGATGCCGCGGTCGTGTTCGAGGGCGAGTTCATCATCGCCGTCGGCGACGCCGGCCTCGTGGCCGACCGGCGCGTCGATGCCGAGGGGCGCTGTGTCATCCCCGGCTTCGTCGACAGTCACACCCATCTGGTGTTCGCCGGTGACCGCAGCGACGAGTTCGCGGCGCGCATGGCCGGCCAGCCGTATGCCGCTGGTGGCATTCGGGTCTCGGTCGACGCCACGCGCGCTGCGTCCGATGTCGAACTCTCCCGCCTCACCGAGTTGCGTCGTGCCGAGGCACGTCGTGCAGGCATCACGACCGTGGAGATCAAGTCCGGCTACGGCCTGCAGTCGTACCACGAGGCGCGGTGCCTGGAGGTGGGGCGTCGGTTCACCGAGGACACCACGTTCCTGGGTGCGCACGTCGTGCCGCCCGAGTTCGAGGGCCGGGCCGACGACTACGTGCACCACGTGTGCACCGACATGCTGCAGGAGGCGCGGCCGCACGCACGATGGATCGACGCGTTCTGCGAAGTCGGGGCGTTCGACGTCGATCAGTCGCGGGCCGTGCTCGCCGCCGGCCTCGCCGCGGGGCTCGGGGCTCGCCTGCACGCGAACCAGCTCGGGCACGGGCCCGGGGTGCAGCTGGCCGTGGAGATGGGGTGCGCGTCGGCGGACCATTGCACCTACCTGTCCGATGACGACATCGCTGCGCTTGCCGCGAGCGACACTGTCGCGACGTTCCTGCCGGCCACCGACTTCAGCACGCGTCAGCCGTACCCCGATGCCCGCCGGGTCATCGACGCCGGCGCTGCGGTCGCTTTGGCCACGAACTGCAACCCGGGCAGCAGCTACACCACCTCGATGTCGTTCTGCATCGCACTCGCGGTGCGCGACATGCACATGACTCCCGACGAAGCCATCCTGGCGGCCACGCTCGGCGGGGCTCGCGCGCTTCGCCGCGACGATGTGGGGGCAATCGCGCAGGGGATGCGGGCCGACCTGTGCGTGCTGGACGCCCCGTCGTACACGCACCTCGTGTACCGCCCCGGCGTGCCGTTGATCCACCGGGTCGTCGAGCGCGGCGTGTGAGTCGGTTCCGTCAGCTGCTTCCTGGACTCGCGGTCGCTCTCGTGGTGTCCGTGGTGGCCTTCGTGGTGCACGAACGGGTGGACGTCATCTCGCCACACGTGGTGTCGGTGGCGTTCGGCATGTTGGGCGCCACCTTCGGCCGTGTGGAGGACGTCTTCCGGCCCGGTCTCCGCTTCTCGGCGAAGCGCGTGCTGCGGGCGGGCATCGTCCTGCTGGGCTTCCGGCTGTCGCTGGGGGAGTTGTCCGAACTGGGGCCGCGTTCACTCGTCGCTGTCGTCGTGGTGGTGGTCGCCACGTTCTTCGGCACGCAATGGTTGGCGAAGCGCCTCGGCCTGAGCCGATCGCTCGGTCTGTTGATGGCCACTGGCTACAGCATCTGCGGCGCTTCCGCGATCGCTGCGGTGGAGCCGTTCGCCGACGCCGACGAGGAGGAAGTGGCCTACGCGATCGCGCTCGTCACACTGTGCGGCACGCTGGCAATCGTCGTGCTCCCTGCGCTCGGCGCGCTGCTCGGGCTTCCCGACGGCGAGTTCGGCGGGTGGGTCGGCGCGTCGGTGCACGACGTTGGCCAAGTGGTGGCGGCGGCATCGACTCACGGCGCGGCGGCGCTGTCGGTCGCCGTGATCGTCAAGCTCACCAGGGTGGCCATGCTGGCCCCCCTGCTCGCGTTCGTGGCCGTGTCGACTCGGCGCCGCAAGGGCGAGCACGCCACCGATGGCGCGGCGCGACCCCCGATCCTGCCGTTGTTCATCGTGCTGTTCCTCGCGGCCGTCGTCGTGCGCACCACCGGGGTGCTGCCCGACGCGTGGCTACCGCACATCAAGGACGCCGAGACCATCCTTCTGGGCATGGGCCTCGTGGGCCTCGGCAGCAACGTCGATCTGCGCAAACTGCGTGCGGTCGGCGGCACGCCGCTGGTGCTCGGCCTCGCCAGCTGGGCGCTCGTCGCCGTGGTGTCGTTGGCGGCGGTGAAGCTGTCGTCGCTGTGAGCCGAACGAGGATCCGTCACAGCCACTAGGGTGCCCGTCCGTGGCACGTACCCCCGACCTTGAGCGCCGTCAGGAGCTGCTCGATCGCATCGTGGTCTACCTGGCCGACAACGGGTTGGCCCAGGCGACACTGCGACCCATGGCGGCCTCGCTCGATGTCAGCATCAACCGCCTCGTGCACCACTTCGGCTCGAAGGAGGAGCTGCTCGCCACCGCATTGCAGCGGGCCATCGAGCAGCAGATCGCGGTGCAGGACGGTTGGTTGGCGCGCAACCCGCGCCTCACCATCGTCGAGCTGTATCGCAAGTGGTGGCGGTGGATGAACGAGTCGCCGGCGAACCTCGCGGCGGTGCGGCTGAACTACGAGGCGGCCGCGCTCGACACGAAGGTCACCGGCCTGGCCGGCGAGGTCCGTGCCGATCAGATCGGCGTGTGGCGACACAACATGGAGCGATGGCTCGAGCGCGAGGGTCTGTCGCACGAACGCGCTGCACTCGAGGCCAGCCTGGCGAAGGCGACGTTCAGCGGCCTGGTGATGGACCTGTTGGCCACCGGCGATCGCAAGCGCCTGAACAAGGTGTTCGCCGAGTTCCTCGACCGTCTCGGCACCGTGGCGACGTCCAGCCAGTCCTGAGATCGTCATGACGTTGCTCACCGCGCTCGACGGCTCGTTCGGCGATCAACCGGAGGCCGTGTCCATCGCGGGTGTGGCCACGAGTTGGGCCGACCTGCGCGCGGCGTCCGGACGGCTGGCGTCGGCGATGGTGGGCATGCCCGCAGTCGCCGTCGAGGCGGAGCCCACGCTGCAGACGGTGGTCGCCGTCGTGGCCGGTCTGTTGGCGGGGGTGCCCGTGGTGCCGGTGCCTCCCGATGCCGGTCCGCTGGAGCGTGAACACATCCTTCGCGATTCGGGGGCGCTGCCGCTACCCGCGGCGGCCGGAGTGGAACGTGCGTTGCCGACGCCGTCACCCGAAGTGCCGGCACTGGTGATGTACACGTCCGGCACCACCGGTGCGCCGAAGGGCGTGGTGATGTCGGGCAGGGCCATCGCCGCCGGTCTCGACGGGCTGGCCGATGCCTGGCAGTGGACGGCCGACGACGTGCTCGTGCACGGCCTGCCCTTGTTCCACGTGCACGGCCTGGTGCTCGGCGTGTTGGGTGCGCTGCGAACGGGTGCGCGCCTGGTGCACACCGGACGACCCACGCCTGCCGGGTACGCGGCGGCGGGTGGTTCGCTCTACTTCGGCGTGCCCACCGTGTGGGGTCGCGTGTGTGCCGACCCGGCGGCGGCGAGCGCGCTGACGGGTGCTCGGCTGCTGGTCAGTGGCAGCGCCCCGTTGCCGGTGCCGGTGTTCGACGAGCTGCAGCGGCTGACGGGCCACGCGCCGGTGGAGCGCTACGGCATGACCGAGACCCTCATCACCTTGAGCACTCGCTTCGACGGTGAGCGTCGGCCTGGGTGGGTGGGCGTGCCGATCGCCGGAGTCGACACCCGACTGGTCGACGACCACGACACCGTGGCACCCCACGACGGTGAGACCATCGGAGAGTTGCAGGTGCAGGGAGCGACGATGTTCGACCGCTACCTCAACCGACCGGAGGCCACCGCCGACTCGTTCGCCGGCGACTGGTTCCGTACGGGGGATGCCGCCGTCATCGATGCCTCGGGATTCCACCGCATCGTCGGCAGGCAATCGATGGACATCATCAAGTCGGGCGGATTCAAGGTCGGTGCCGGTGAGGTGGAGAGCTGCCTTCTCGGGCATCCTTCCGTGCGCGAGGTCGCGGTGGTGGGGTTCCCCGATGACGATCTCGGCCAGCGGATCGTGGCCTTTGTCGTGCTGGATGGCGTGGTGGGCGAAGAGGTGGATGCCGCGCTGCTGATCGACCACGTGGCCACGAACCTGTCGGTGCACAAGCGTCCGCGCGACATCCACGTGGTCGCCGAGCTGCCTCGGAATGCGATGGGAAAGGTGCAGAAGCACCTCCTGCGCTGATCGCCGGGGAGGGTGCGCGGCATGGTCGCGCGACAACACCCCAGGGGGTATGCTCTCGGTATGGAACTGCCGGAGCCCACCACTGCCGACCTTCTTCGCCGACTCGCCCGTATCGAGGGCCAGGTCCGAGGCGTGCAGGCCATGCTGCGCGACAGCCGCGAATGTCGCGAGATCGTCGCTCAGATCTCCGCAGCCGGCAAGGCGCTCGACCAGGTCGGCTTCAAGCTCCTGGCCGCAGGTATGGCCACGTGCCTGGCCGACCCCGACAAGGCTGCCGAGGCCGGCTTCGACCCCGAAGAGGTCGAGAAGCTGTTCCTGAAGCTCGCCTGACCCCACCACCCCCGACGCGCGAACTTCAGTTCCGACGCGTGTCAGGCGACGATGTTGACCATTCGGCCGGGCACCACGATGACCTTCTTCGGGGCCTGACCGCCGAGTGCGGCCTGCACCTTGTCGTCGGCGAGCGCCGCCGCCTGGACGTCGTCGGCCGTGGCGTTGGTGGGCACCGTGACGCGACCGCGCACCTTGCCGTTCACCTGCACGGGGTACTCCACTTCGTCGGCCACCAGCATCGCCGGATCGGCGACCGGGAACTCGGCGAACGTGACCGAGGTGGAGTGGCCGAGACGCGCCCACAGCTCTTCGGCCACGTGCGGCGCCATCGGGGCCAGCATCACCACCAGGGGCTCGGCGATGTCGGCCGGGCAACCGCCCAGCTTGGTGAGGTGGTTGTTCAATTCGATCAGCTTGGCGATGGCCGTGTTGAACCGCAGGTTGTCGAGATCGTCGCGCACGCCGGCGATGGTGCGATGCAACAGGCGGACCGTGTCGGCTGATGCCGGCTCGGGGAGCAGGCGAGTGGCACCCGTGTCCTCGTCGACCAGATTGCGCCAGATGCGCTGCAGGAAGCGGTAGACGCCGACGACGTCCTTGCTCTCCCACGGCCGCGACGCGTCGAGCGGGCCCATGCTCATCAGGTACAGACGCAGCGTGTCGGCGCCGTACTCGGCGCAGACCTCGTCGGGTGCGATGGCGTTCTTCAGGCTCTTGCCCATCTTCCCGTACTCGCGGGTGACCGGCTTGCCCTCGAAGGTGTATGTGCCGTCCTGCTCCTGCACCTCGAACGCGTCGACGTAGATGCCACGCTCGTCCTGGTAGGCGGCCGCCAGGATGTAGCCCTGGTTGAACAGACGATGGAACGGCTCGACGGAACTGACGTGCCCCAGGTCGAACAGCACCTTGTGCCAGAACCGCGAGTACAGCAGGTGCAGGACCGCGTGCTCGACGCCACCGATGTACAGGTCGACGCCGCCGGAGTGGCCCTCGCCCTGCGGCCCCATCCAGTAGGACTCCACCGCGGGGTCGACGAACTGCCGCTCGTTGGTGGGATCCGTGTAGCGCAGCTCGTACCAGCAGCTCCCGGCCCACTGCGGCATCACGTTGGTGTCGCGGCGGTAGCGCTTCGGCCCGTCACCCAGGTCGGCCTCGACCCACACCCAGTCGCTCAGGCGATCGAGCGGGCTCTCCGGGTTGCTCTGCGCATCGTCGGGGTCGACCGTGCGCGGCGAGAACTGGTCGGTGTCGGGCAGCAGCACCGGCAGGTTGTCGTCGGGCAGCGAGTACGGACTGCCGTCCTCGTCGTAGACGATGGGGAACGGCTCGCCCCAGTAACGCTGGCGGCTGAACAGCCAGTCGCGCAGCTTGTAGGTGACGGTGGCCTCGCCGTGCCCGTGCTCGGTCAGCCACTGGTTCGTGCGTGCCTTGGCCTCGGCGACCGATGCCAGACCGTTCAGATCGAGGCTGCCGTTGGCGCTGTTCACGTACGGTGCGTCGCCCACGAACGCCTCGGCCCAGGTGGACGTGTCGGTGCCACGCCCGTCGGAGGGGTCCTGGATGGCGACGATGGGCAGCCCGAAGGCGCGGGCGAAGTCGAAGTCGCGCTGGTCGCCGCAGGGCACGGCCATGATGGCGCCGGTGCCGTAGCCCATGAGCACGTAGTCGGCGATCCACACCGGGATCTGCGCGCCGTTCATCGGGTTGGTGGCATACGCCCCGGTGAACACGCCGGTCTTCTCGCGGGCGTCGTTGGTGCGCTGGAAGTCGTCCTCCGCGGCGGCCTTCGCGCGGTACGCGGACACGGCGTCGGCCTGCTCGGGCGTGGTGAGCGTGTCGACCAGCGGATGCTCGGGGGCCAGCACCATGAACGTCGCGCCGAACAGCGTGTCGGGCCGCGTGGTGAACACCGTGATCTGCCCGGCGGGGGAGTCGAAGTGCACGGTGGCGCCCTCGCTGCGGCCGATCCAGTTGCGCTGCATCGACTTCAGCGCATCGGTCCAGTCGAGTAGCTCCAGGTCGTCGATCAAGCGGTCGGCATAGGTGGTGATGCGCATCATCCACTGGCGCATGTTGCGCTTGAACACGGGGAAGTTGCCGCGGTCGCTGCGGCCGTCGGCGGTGACCTCTTCGTTGGCGACCACGGTGCCCAGGCCGGGGCACCAGTTGACCGGAGCGTCGCTCACGTAGGCCAGACGCCATTCGTCCAGCTCCTGGCGACGCTGTGACGGAGTCATCGTTGCCCAGTCGCCCGACTTCGCCGTGCGGGTGCCGGCGTCGAACTCGGCGATCAACTCGTGGATGCGGCGAGCCTTCTTCTGTTCCGGGTCGAACCAGGCGTTGAAGATCTGCAGGAAGATCCACTGGGTCCAGCGGTAGTAGCCGGGGTCGGTGGTGTCGATGCTGCGCCGGGTGTCGTGGCTGAGGCCCAGCCGACGCAGCTGCCGGCGGATGTTGGCCACGTTGGCCTCGGTGGTGACCCTCGGGTGCGTGCCGGTCTGCACCGCGTATTGCTCGGCCGGCAGGCCGAACGCATCGAACCCCATGCTGTACAGCACGTTGTAGCCGGTGGCGCGCTGGTACCTGGCGTACATGTCGGTGGCGGTGAAGCCCAGAGGATGACCCATGTGCAGGCCGGCGCCACTGGGGTACGGGAACATGTCGAGGATGAACTTCTTCGGACGCCCGGCCACGCCTTCGGGGTCGGCCAGCGGGCCGGCGGGGTTCGGTGCCTCGAAGGTGCGCTCGGTCTCCCAGCGGTCCTGCCACCGGGCCTCGATGTCCTGCGCGAGGACACCCGTGTACCGGTGGGCAGGCGTGTCGCTGGCAGGGGTGGGCGTTCCGGTGTCACTCATAGCGGGTCGATTCTACGAGTCGGGCCGTCGGCCGCCGCTGTTCATTCATCTTCCGTTCTCGCCCGAATGCTTGCAATGCGTACTGCCGCAGCGCAGGATTCGGGGGTGACGATGGGAGCGTCCCCCCGCGAGCATCGCCATTCCCCCGGTTTCGCCCGGGTGATGGTGGTCGCCACGATGGGCCTGGCGACGCTCGGCGTCTCGTGTGCCGAGCGGGATCCGGAGGCCGGCACCGATGGCTCGGCGGTGGTGGGCGGCTGGACCGACGACCACGAGTCGGCGCTCGTACGGCTGGAAGTGGCGATCGATCAGATCCTCTCCGCGGTCGAGGGCAACGACGTGCGACTGCTGGGCTCCGGACCGGAGCGGTGTGCACAGGAGGCTGGTTCGCTGTCCGAGGTGGCCGCCGAGGCGGGCGCCACCATCGACGGTGCCCGACTCGACCACGTGGCGGCACTGTGCGAGTGGCTCACCGGGCCGGCGCAGGCGCGTGACGTGGACGGCGTGGTGCGCACGCTGGACCCCCTGTTCACCGCCGTGGGAAAGATCGCCCCACTGCTGGACCGCCCCGACACCGTCAGCTGAACCCCGGACGCTCAGCTGAGCACGGCGTGAGCGCGCACGGTGAACGTGCCCATGCCCTCCACCTTCGGTGGCACCGCGGTGAAGGTGAACCCGTCGGCGGGCAACTCGGCGAGTCCGGTGAGGTGCTCCACGATCGGCACACCCGCCCGCAACAGCGTGGTGTGCACCGGCCGGCCATCACCGGCGGAGCCATCGGTCGCGTCGATGTTCAACGAGTCGATGCCCACCACGGCTGCGCCGCGCTCCACCAGCAGCGCGGCGGTGTCGGCGGCGAGGTGCGGATGGTCGACGAAGTACTCGGGGGTGCCGAACGAATCGCCGTGTCCAGTGAAGAACAGCACGGCGCGCTCCTCCACGGAGACGCCGTCGAGCACCTCGGGGCCGATGACCTGCACGCCGCGGCAGTCGATGCACACGCCAGGCACGTGTGACACCCGCTCGAGGGGGAGTCCCACCAGGTCGTGCCCGTCGGCGAACCGATGGAACGGCACGTCGATGTACGTCCCCGTGTTGCTGCACATCGTGATCATCCCGATCTGGAACGTCACTCCTGGTCCGTAGAACTGCTCGGCGGCCTCGCGTCCGAGGTGCTCGAACACCGTGGGAGCGGGCAGCCCCGGGTAGGTCTGCATGCCGTCGTGGACGACGTGGCTGAGGTCGATGTGCCGGGTCATGCGACCAGTCTGTCGGTGCGGTGTCGGGATCGGCTTCCAATTCGTGAACGACCAGGGCACTACGGTGGAGGACCATGCCCCGTCCGCAGCACGCCGACCCCGACTCCATCGTCGCCCGACTCATCGCCGCTGCCGAGCGGCCCACCGGTGTGCGATTCGTGGGCCCCAGCGTCATGCCGGCGGAGGGTGACTCGTTCGTGCCGTGGTCGGACATCCACCATGACGCGAAGGTCGTGGCCGCCTCGTTGCAGGCCCGTGGCCTGGTGCCGGGCGACCACGTGGCCATCCTCGGCCCCACCTCTCGCCCGCTCATCACCATCATCCAGGGGTGCTGGTTGGCGGGCATCGCCTCGATGGTGCTGCCGCTGCCGATGCGCATGGGGTCGCTCGACGCGTTCGTCGAGAGCACTCGTGCGCGCATCCGTCATGGCGACGCCAAGCTCGTGCTGATCGACGACATGCTCGCCGGGTTCTACGACAGCGCTCCCGGCGATCCGCCGCTCGAGCCGATGGCCGCAGTGCTCGCCGGCGCGCCCGACGCGCCGTCCGCGGATCAGTGGGTGCGCCCCGATGACGACCCCGAGCGGCTGGTGATCCTGCAGTACACGAGCGGCTCCACCAGCGAGCCGAAAGGCGTGATGATCCCCGACCGCGTGCTACGGGCCAACATCGACGCGTCGTGCGAGGCCGCCGAACTCAACCTCGACGAAGTGATGGTGAGCTGGCTGCCGCTGTACCACGACATGGGCCTGGTGGGTTTCTTGTCCATCCCCATGACCAACGGTGTGCAGTTGGTGCAGGCCGCGCCGCAGGACTTCCTGGCCAAGCCCGGCAATTGGATGCAGTGGATCAGCGACTTCGGCGGCACCGCCACCGCTGGTCCCAACTTCGCGTGGGTGCTCGCCACCCGTGCGCTGGGTCGCATGGAAGGTGTCGATCTGTCCACGCTCACCCTCGCGCTCAGCGGGGCCGAGCCGGTCGACCCGAATGCTGTCGAGGCGTTCGTGACGGCGGCGGAGCGATTCGGCTTCTCGGCGGGCAGTGTGTTCCCGGCGTTCGGGATGGCGGAGGTCGCCATTGGCGGCGCCTTCCCACCCCGCCACCGCGGCATGCGCTGCGACTCGGTCGATCGCATCGTGCTCGAGCGCGATCGCGTGGCCAAGCCACTCGACCTGGTCGATGCCGAGGAGGAGATCGACGTTCGTCGTCTGCCGTTGCTCGGCACCGCGGTGCCCGGGTTGGAGATGAAGGTCGTGCATCCCGACACGTACGAGGAAGTGCCCGAACGGCACGTCGGTGAACTGCTCCTGCGCGGCACGTCGGTGACGCCGGGCTACTACAAGCGTCCCGATGCCACGGCGGCCTTGTTCCGCGACGACTGGTTGTGCACGGGTGACCTGGCCTACCTCGTCGACGGCGAGCTCGTGCTGTGCGGTCGCATCAAGGACGTCATCATCGTCGGCGGTCGCAACGTCTTCCCGGAGGACATCGAGCGCGCGGTCGGCGTGCTCGAAGGTGTACGCGCCGGCAACGTCATCGCGTTCGGCGTCGAGGGCTACAAGGGGAAGGAGAGCGTCGTGGTGGTGGCCGAGGTGCGCACCGACGACGCCGACACGGTGCGTCACGAGATCCATCACCGTGCGCTCGACGTGTGTGGCCTGCCGCCGCGCGACGTGATGCTGGTGAAGCCGGGCACGCTGCCCAAGACCTCGTCCGGCAAGCTGCAACGCGCCAAGTGTCGCGAGCTGTACATGGCCGACGAACTCGAACTGGTGGAGGTCCCGTCGTGAAAGTCGTCTACACGCCTGCGCACCTGCAGCACGATCCGCACGTCGAGATGGAGACGTCCACCACGCACAGCCCGTGGGAGCACATCGGCCGCGCCGAGGCCATCCGCGAGACCCTCGAGGCCGACGATCGGTTCTCGTTCATGGCTCCCACCGAGTGGGGCACTGCGCCCATCGAGGCCGTGCACAATCCCGGGCTGGTGCGGTTCCTCTCCGAGGGTTGGGCGCTGTACAACGAGAAGGTCCCGGGTGTGCGCGAGGTGGTGCCCGACGTGTTCTACCGCCCCGCACTCCGCGACAAGATGAGCGAAGGCCGCGAGCCCACCGCCATCTTCGGACGCGTGGGGTACTGGTGCTTCGAGACCACCACGCCGCTCACCGAGGGCACGTACGTCGCCGCCAGGGGAGCGGTCGACACCGCCCTCACCACCACCCAGCTGGTGCTCGATGGCGCGTCGTCGGCGTACGGCCTGTGCCGCCCTCCTGGGCACCACGCCACGGCGGATCTGTACGGCGGCTACTGCTTCTTCAACAACGCAGCCATCGCCGCGCATCACATCGCCTCCACCACGGGTTCGAAGGTCACCATCCTCGATGTCGACTATCACCACGGCAACGGCACACAGCAGATCTTCTACGACCGCGACGACGTGCAGTACGTCTCGCTCCACGGCGACCCAGCACGTGCCTACCCGTACTCGGTGGGCTTCGCCGACGAGACCGGCTCCGGTCGTGGCCTTGGCTACAACGTGAACTACCCCATGCCGTTGCGTGCCGACGACGACCGGTACGTCGACTCCCTGGCAGACGCGTGTCAGGAGATCGCTGCGTTCGTCCCGTCGGTGCTCATCGTGTCGCTGGGGCTCGACACCTACATCACCGACCCCATCAGCGACCTGGCCGTCACCACCGAGGGCATGCGCCGCTGTGGTGAGGTGGTGCGCCAGCTGGGCCTGCCCACCGTGGTGTTGCAGGAGGGCGGCTACGACGTGAACGCGCTCGGCGCCAACGTGCAGGCCTGGTTGGTGGGCCTCGGCGCCTAGAGATCGGCCAGCACGCGCAACACCCCGTCGCCGTACTGTTCGAGCTTGGACGGGCCGACGCCCTTGATGCGCGCGAGCCCGTCGAGCGACGAAGGGTTCGCTTGGGCGATGGCATCGAGCGTGGAGTCGGCGAACACGGTGTAGGCCGGCTTCCCCGCGGCAGCGTGACGCCGCCATTCGCGCAGTGCCTGGAATCGTTGCTGGGCATCACCGGTGAGTGCGTCGCCGGGCTTGGCGATGGGCGCCGACCGCTTGGGCGTGGGCGTGGCGGCCACCGGCTCGGACCGCCGAGCGCTGGGCTCGGTGCTGCAGTCGACGATGAACGGCGACGGGCGATCTGACGGCACCACCAGCACATCGCGAGAGGCGCGGGTGATGGCCACGTGGAACAGCCGGCGTTCCTCCTCGTGGTCGGTGGCGAGCCGGTGGGGGAACTGGTCGGCGTCGGCGTGGTGCACCACGACGAACGGCCACTCGAGGCCCTTCACCCGGTGCACGGTGGCGAGCGTGACGCCACCCTGTTGCCACCCGGTGTCGAGCGCTCGTCGCAGCCACCCTTCGAACTTCGCCGGATCCGGCTGCAGCGAAGCGAGTTGGGCCAGCGCGGTGAGATCGTCGTTCTGCGCGGCGCGGTTCATGCCCTGCCGGTGGAGATCGAGGGTGGCGATGCTCTTGGCCAGACCCATCTGATCTCGAACCGCGGCGAGGAGTTCGGAGGTGGTGCCCCGGGTGCTCGCTCGCCGCTGGAGCACCTCGATGTCGGCGGCGAACTCGAGCACGCTCTTCGCGTCGCGTTCGGTGGTGATGCGCTCGGCGAGGCGGCGGATTCCCGCCACCGAGGTCTGCTCGGCGGCCCATGCGGCGACGCGAGGGTGCATCGAGCGCGACGGCCTGCGAAGTGCCTCGCCCACGTCGTCGGCCGAGAGAGGCCCAGATGCGGTGGCCAGCCGCAGCCAGGCGAGTGCCGCTCGGACCGCAGTGCGTTCGGCGAACTCACGACCCACACCCCCGGTGGTGGGCACTCCGGCCATGTGCAGCGCCACCTGCACCGGCACCAGCAGCGAGTTCACCCGAGTGAGCACGGCGATGTCGGACGGAGCCGAGCCGGCAGCGATGGCGGTGGTGACACCCTGCACCGTGGTGTCGACCGAGTCGCCGTCGGCTGGTGCGACCATGAACCCGTCGAGCTCGTGGTGCTGGGCGCGGATGCGCTTGGGGACGCGCCGGCGGTTGTGGCGCAACAGCGTGTCGGCAGCGCGCACGATGCCGCCCGGGCAGCGGTAGTTCACCTCCAGCGGATGCTCGCCGGCGCCGGGGAACAGCGATGCGAAGTCGATGAGCCACCCCGGGTCGGCGCCGTTGTAGCCGTAGATGGTCTGGTCGTCGTCGCCCACGCCGAACACCGCGGCGTCGGGCCCGGCGAGCAGGCGCACGAGCAGCAGGTGGGCGGGGGTGAGGTCCTGGAACTCATCGACCAGCAGCACCCTGCACGCGTGCTGGGCCGTGGCCCGGGCCGCCGGATCGGTGAGGAGGAGCTCGATGGCGCGATAGATCTGTTCGTCGTAGTCCACCGTGTTGGCGCGGGCGAGATCCTGTCGGAACCTGGTGAACACCGCCGCGAACCCGTCGACATCGCCGTCGTACACCTTCTCCACTTCCTCGGGGTCGCGCAGCCCCAGCCGTGCCAGTGACAGCGCTTCCAGCCACGTGGCCACGGGATCGGCATTGCGCTTGCGAGGGAACGCCACCAGCTTGCCGATGAGCCTCCGCACCTCGGGCTCGTCGATGGTGGCCACGCGCTTGGGCTGCGGGTGGAACGGTGCTGTGCCGTTGACGATGGCCAACGCGATGGCGTTCAAGGTGCGAACCTGCAACCCGCGCAGGTCGGGCGTGCGCTCCACCATCTCTTCCTGCGCACGCTTGTTGAAGGCCACGAGGCAGACCGCGGAGGTGGGAAGGTTCCACTGACGCAGGAGGTGGCGCGCTCGCTCGGTGAGCACTCGCGTCTTGCCGGAACCCGCAGGGGCGATGATGCGTGCGGCGCCTTCGGCGTGGGTGACGGCCGCGAGTTGGTCGGCCGCCAGATCGGCGGTGGAGTGGTTGCCGAGGGGGACACGGAGCGAGCCGTGCTCGACGGCGACGCGGTGCAGCACGGGGACACCGTCGATGGGTTCCGTGAAGCGCACTGGCCCACCGTCGAGCCACGCCGGCGCGCCATCGCGCAAGACCACGTCGCCGCGACCGTCGACGGCCTGGTTGGCTCCGAGCGCGACGGCGCGCTGCAACACCGGCCAGGTGCAGCCGTGGCGTGCGTCGACGCTGTTCGACACGAGCAGATGGCACAGCGTGTCGGCGGCAAAGGTGAACCGAGGACCGAGTTGGTGAAGCGGCTGCGTGGCTCGACCAGGCTGCAGGGATTCCGGCGCCACATCGGCCGAGACCTCGAGCACCGCGCCCGTTCGCCGGTGGGCGAGCGACTGCAACTCGGCGATCACCTGGGGCGTGAGCGCCACCGCAACTCGTGGCGCGTCGGCCCACTCGGCCGGCGCCGCCTGGCCCGGAGCGACGAGCACGTTGCGACCCAACGACACGGGACCACGGCCGACCGGATGAGCCGTCATGGCAGCGAACGGCTCGCTGGACGGATCGGTGTCGTCGTACTCGACCGTGAAGGTGTCGCCGGGTGCGGGTTCGGGTGAGAAGGGTTCGAGGGGGAGTGCGGCCTGCCCCTGCTCGTGCCGCTCCCAGCAGTCGCGTACCTCGGCGGCCGACGCATGCGCACCGCCGCAGTACACGCAGGCGATGGAGGGTCGGCGGGTGGCGGCCATGGCGGCCACCTTATCGAACAGATGTTCCCGCGGAAACCGTGCCGGTGGGGTTGGGTTTGGTGGCCTTGATGCGGCGCAGCGGCGGCAGCGTGGGCGGTGGCTGCTTGCGCGGCGGCAGTGTTGCCAACAGTTCCGTGGTGGCCGCGGCGATGACGTTCACGGCGTGCTCGAAGGGCTCGGCGGTGGCGGCCGAGAGCGACTGCACGCCGCTCACCTTGCGCACGTACTGGCGGGCTGCGGCCTCGATCTCCTCGGCCGTGGCGCCGGGGTCGAGCCCGCGGAGGGTGGTGATGTTGCGGCACATGACGTGCACCCTATTGGACCCGCGCGGCACGTGAGTCGTGTCGGTGGAGGTGTACGGTCCGGCCCATGAGCGAGGGACGTCTGAACGGCAAGGTCACCATCATCACGGGTGCTGCGGGCGGCATCGGCCGCGAGTCCGCGCTGCGATTCGCCCAGGAAGGCGCCGCGGTGGTCGCGGTCGATCTGCCGGGCCCGATGCTGGACGAGACGGTGCAACTGGTCACTGCCGCCGGGGGTCGTTGCATCGCCGCAGCTGCCGATGTCACCGACGAGGCACAGGTGCGTGAGTACGTCGCTCGTGCCGTCGCCGAGTTCGGCGGCATCGACGCGCTGCTCAACAACGCGGGCGTCGAAGGGCCGGTGACGGCGCTCACCGACACCGACGTGGCGGGGTTCGACCGCGTGCTCGCGGTGAACGTGCGTGGGGTGTTTCTCGGTATGAAGCACGCGGCACCGGCCATCGCCGCGCGAGGCGGTGGGGCCATCGTCAACGTGTCATCGGTGGCGGGCCTCGGCGGCACGCCGGGCATCGTGGCCTACGGCGCCTCGAAGCACGCGGTCATCGGCATGACCAAGACCGCGGCGATGGAGTTCGCGCCCATGAAGATCCGCGTGAACGCAGTGTGCCCGTCGCCGGTCGAGACGCGCATGATGCGCGCGCTCGAGGCGGGGATGAACCCGGAGGACCCCGAGGCCGTGCACGCGATGATGGCGATGTCCATCCCGCTCGGTCGGTACGGCGAGCCCAGCGACATCGCCGCGCTGATGGCGTTCCTGTGCAGTGAGGACGCCGCGTTCCTCAGCGGAGCAGCCATCCCCATCGACGGCGGAATGCGTGCCCGCTGATCTCGACGCGGCCGTCCACCGGGCCATCGAACTGGCGGCTGAGGCTCGCGCCGCGGGTGACCATCCGTTCGGTGCGCTCCTCCTGCTGAACGGCGAGGTGGTGGCCGAGGCCGTGAATCGAGTGAACTCCGATGGCGATCTCACCGCGCACGCCGAGGCGATGCTGGTGCGCCGACTCGAGCAGTCCGGTCGGCTCGCCGAGTTGGCGGACGGCATCGTGGTGGCCTCCACCGAGCCGTGCCCGATGTGCGTCGGCGCCATGTTCTGGGCGGGAGCGCGTCACGTGGTGTTCGGCCTGTCGGCAGCGCGCCTGAACGAACTCACGCGCCGGCCGGGTGCCGACGAGGTCGGCTTCCAGATCACCGCCACCGAACTCGGTGCCCGGGCGACGCCCGCGTTGACGGTGGAAGGCCCGCGCTGCGAAGACGACGCCGCGAAGGTCCACGCCGGCTTCTGGGGCTGAATCGTCCCAAATCTGCTGCTCGGTCTGATTCGTCTCGGCTTCCGAGACGAATCAGCCCGACATCGGTGCGTGCAGTCTGGGTCTGAGCGACCTCAGGCGGCCTTGAGGGCGTCGAGCACCTTGGTCCAGCGCTCGGGATCGCTCTTGTAGGGGGCATAGAAGCTGATCCGCTCGATCACATCGCCGTAGCGGCGGTGCAGCTCGGGGGCGACGTGCTCGGGCTGGCCGACCACGGCGAACGTCTCGAGGATCTCGTCGGTGACGAGGTTGCCCATCTCCACCCACGGCCCCTGCTTGCTCAGCCGGTTCAGTTCGTCCTGCAGCTCGCCCCACCCGTGCACCTCCAGCACGCCGCGGTAGGCCGGGGTGCTGCCGTAGAAGGCGATCTGTTGACGCGTGCCGGCGGCTGCCGCCTTCATCTCGTCCTCGGTGTTACCGGTGACGACGAACGACGGGCCGACGATCTCGAAGCCCTCCATCGTCTTGCCGGCCTTGGCGCGGCCGCGAGCGAGCGCGGGGATGGTGACCTCGCGGAGGTACTTCTCAGTGGTGAAGCCGTGACACAGGAAGCCGTCGCACACCTCGCCAGCGACCTCGGTCATCATCTCACCGACGCCGGCGAGGAAGATCTTCGGCACGCCGAACCCCGCGAGGTCGGCGCGCTCGGGGGTGAAGAACGGGGTCATGAGCGTGTGTGTGTAGAAGTCGCCGCGGAAGTTCAGCGGCGTGCCGTTCTCCCACGTGTCCCAGATGGCGCGAATGGCGAGGATCATCTCGCGCATGCGCGGCGCCGGGTGGCTCCACTCCATGCTGAATCGCTTGGTGATGTGGGGCTTGATCTGGCTGCCGAGTCCGAGGTTGAAGCGGCCCTTCGAGAACGCCTGGAGATCCCAGCCGATGTTGGCCAGGGTCATCGGGTTGCGAGCGAATGCGACGGCGATGGAGGTGCCGAGTTCGAGCGTCTGTGTGTGCTCCGCGGCGAGGAGCAGCGGGAAGAACGGATCGTGACTCGTCTCGGCCGTCCAGGCGCCGCTGTAACCAGTGGCCTCCAGCTCCTTCGCCTGTGCGCCCGCCTGATGCAGGTTGGTGCCGATTCCTCCGTCGACCTTCATGCCGTTCCCCTTTCGTAGTGAGACGCAACGTACTCGCCGCTCGCTGCGGCATACGAGCGCATCGCGCGTGCGGCACGCGCCCCGTGTCACGATGGTCCGATGGTCGCTTGGTCTCGTCGACAGTTCCTCGGTGGCACGGCGGGGCTCCTCGCGGCCGGTCTGGTCGGCTGTGCCGATGACGACGAGGCAGCATCGTCGACCGCAGGACCGCCGTCATCCACCACGGTCGCTTCGAGCAGCACGAACACGACGAGCACGAACACGACGATCACGAACACGACGATCGCCGGCGGGTCGATCGCCGATGTGGAGCACGTCGTGATCTTCTTCCAGGAGAACCGCTCCTTCGACCACTACTTCGGCACTCGCAGAGGCGTGCGCGGTTTCGGCGAGCCGCAAGCGGGAACCATGACGCCCTACTGGATGGACACGGCCACCACATCTGGTGCGTGCGGGCCCGACCCCGACCACGGCTGGGCGGGCCAGCATCTCGCATGGGCGAACGGCACCAACTCCGGCTTCGGTGACCGCATGGGCCCGGCCGCGCTGGGCTATTTCCGTCGTTCCGACCTTCCGTACTACTGGGCGCTCGCCGACGAGTTCACGTTGTGCGATCAGTACTTCTGCTCGGTCATCGGGCCCACCACACCGAATCGGCTGTACTCGATGAGCGCCACCATCGACCCTGACGGCCTCGGGGGTGGACCGGTCATCGAGAACCTCACGGGCCCGTTCACATGGACCACCTACCCCGAGCGGCTCCAGGCGGCGGGCGTGTCGTGGCGGGTGTACCACGAGCTCGACGACTACGACGACAACCCGCTGAAGTTCTTCGCCAACTTCCAGGGTCTGTCGGCGACCGACCCGCTGTACGACGCGGCCATCGCCAATCGCTCGGCTGACGCGTTCATGACGGACGCTGCCGCGGGCAACCTGCCACAGGTGAGTTGGATCGTGGCGCCGACCGCCAAGAGCGAGCACCCGTCGTTTCCTCCCGCGGTGGGCGAGGACCTCACGGCGACGATCCTGGCCGCGCTCATGGGCAACACCGAGCTGTGGAAGAAGACGGTGTTCATCCTCAGCTACGACGAGAACGGGGGCTTCTACGACCACGTGCCGCCGCCGGTCGCGCCGAAGGGCACGGCGGGGGAGTACGTGGGCGACGAGCCCATCGGCCTCGGGTTCCGAGTTCCCACCACCGTGATCTCGCCGTGGAGCCGCGGTGGCAGGGTGTGCAGCGAGGTGTTCGACCACACCTCGACCCTGCTGTTCCTGGAACAGCGCTTCGGGGTGGAGGTGCCGAACATCTCCGAGTGGCGTCGGTCGACCTGCGCAGACCTGACGGCGGCACTCGACTTCAGCAGCCACGACCCCAGCGTGCCGGTGCTCCCGGGCACGAGCGAACGGGCGACGGCGGTGGTGGCCGGGTGTACGACGCTGCCGGCCGCGGCCCCTCCGGCGAGTCCGGAGGCACCGCAGCTCGAGGACTGATCAGGCGGCTCGCCCAACGACCGGCGTGGTGATGGCGTCGAGTGAGCTGGGCAGGCGCCCGAAGGCCCGTTCGCGGGCCACGTCGGGCTGGGTGGGGTCGAGGGTGAGGTCGAGGAGCGAGCTCCGGTGTCCGTGGCGACGGAGTGCGGCCACGTAGTGGGTCACTTCGTCGTGGTGGGCCCGGATGCCGTGCTCGGCGATCTGGAGGGCGAGTCGGTAGTGCACATCGGGGGTCATGTGTTCAGTGTGCGCCGAGACGATCATTCCGTAAAGCGATGATCCCTTGTCATGTACATCACTCAGGCTTATGATGACCTCATGCTCCGAGACGTCGAGATTCGCCAGCTGCGGGCGCTGCAAGCCGTGGCGGAAGAGGGTTCGTTCGGTCGTGCGGCTGAGCGGTTGGGGTTCACCCAGTCGGCCATCAGCCAACAGATCGCCGGCCTCGAGCGCGCCGTGGGCGCGAAGGTGTTCGATCGTCAGGGCGGTCCCCGGCGAGCCGAACTCACTCCCACCGGCACGGTGCTGCTCGAACACGCCGGCATGGTGCTCGAGCAACTGCGTACCGCAGAGGACAACCTGCGGTCGCTGCGTGCCGGCGAGGTCGGCCGGCTGCTCGTCGGATCCTTCCAGAGCATCTCCGTGAACGTGCTGCCCGAAGTCATCGGTCGCCTGCGCGGCGAACGGCCGGGACTCGCGGTGCGGGCCATCGAGAACGACGAGAACGACGAACTGGTGGCACACCTCCTGGCCGACGAACTCGACCTGTCGTTCCTCGTCGGCATGCCCGACCACGAGGGCATCGAGGCGGTGCCGGTGTTGGTCGACCCGTTCGTCCTCGTCAGTCGCGCCGGTTGCCAACCGATCGAAGATCCCGCCGACCTGAATGACGTGGCGATGATCGGGCAGCCGGCGTGTGCGTGCCAGCTGTCCATCGACGACGCGCTGCGCCGCTTCGGCGTCGAGCCCGACTACGTCTTCCGCTCGAACGACAACAGCGCGGTGCAGGCGATGGTGCGCGCCGGGATGGGGTGCGCCATCATGCCCAATCTCGCCGTCGACCGGAACGACCCTGGCGTGCTGGTCACCCATCTCGACCCGCCGCTCCCGCCGCGCATCGTGGTGCTCGCTCGGCGTCGGGGCCGCACCCTCATTCCGGCCGCCGATCGGTTCATCGAACTCGCGCAGGCGGGGTGTCAGGGACTGCAGCTCCCCGAACTGGTGCTGCCCGTGTCCTGAGGCAACCGTCCTGACTCAGTCGTCCTGGTCGCGCAGGAAGCGCTCGAACTCGGCGGCCAGTTCGTCGCCGCTGGGGATCTCGCTGGAGCCCAGCGACAGCGTGGTCTCGGTGAGTTGGTCGTAGACCGCCTCCAGTTGCTGCACCATCGCGCCGTGCTCGTCGTTGCCCGACACCAACTGGTCGATGCGAGCGCGTTGGATCTCGGCCTCGCGACCGAGTGCCGTGGTGGCCACGGTGATGCCCGTGACTTCGCGCAGCCCGTCGAGCAGTGCCACCGACGCGGCGGGGTAGCTCATCGCGCTGACGTAGTGCGGCACCTGCACCCAGATGCCCAGCGAGGCGATGCCGGCCTCGGTGAGCGCGTGCTCGAGGACGGCGCTCATGCCGGCCGGGACGTCGACGGAGTTCTTGAGGTAGGGCACGTTGGCCACGACGTCTGCCGACGGCGAGGAGCACGACAACCGCGACCCTCGGCTGTGCGGCGTGGCGAACGGATACGCGCCAAGGCACACCATCTGGTACACGCCGAGTTGCAGCGTCAGTTGGGCGACCGCGGATGCGAACGCGCGCCATTGCATGTCGGGTTCGGGCCCCGTGAGGGTGAGGACAGGGTGCCCCGCGGCATCGGTGCCGTGGCGCAGTTCGATGTCGCTCCACTGCAATCGGGTGTTCACGCCCTCGCGGAGCTCCATCACCGGGCGGCGAGCGCGATAGTCGATGAACATGTCGCCGTCGAACGTGGCCAGGGCCTTCGTGTCGCACTGCTCCTGCAACGACGCCATCGCTGCTGCCGCCGCACCGCTGGCGTCGATCCAGCCCGTGAGCATGACGACCAGCACCGGTCGATCCAAGGCAGGCAGTTCGCCGTGCAGCGTGTAGCGCGCGGTCACGGCAGTGCCTCGAGCTGCGCCAGCGCCATGGCGGCCGCACCGTCGACCTGCATCTTGAACGGCTCGAGCTCGGCAGCGTCGCGCACTCCGAGCGCACCGCCCACATAGCGGGCGTACACACCTTCGAGGATGCACGCGAGCTTCCAGTAGGCGAAGGACACGTAGAACGGCAGCTGGGCGAGGTCGCGTCCGCTGACCTCGGCGTAGCGAGTGGCCAGATCTGCACGGTTCATGAAGCCGGGTGCGCTGCACGCCGAGCCGTTCCATGCGGACGCGTCGTCGTCGGGGCCGGTCCAGTACACCTGCAGCAACCCGAGGTCGGCGAGCGGATCGCCGAGCGTGCAGATCTCCCAGTCGAGCACTGCCATCACGTGACCGTCGACGCCGACCATGCAGTTGTCGAGCCGGTAGTCCCCATGGACGATGGTGGCCGGACCCTGCTCGGGAATGCGCTGCAGCAACGCATCATGGACCTGGTCGATGGCCGGGAGCTCGCGGGTCTTCTGCTGGTTCCACTGCCCGTACCAACGCTTCAACTGGCGGGCGATGTAGCCCTCGTGCTTGCCCAGTGTGCTGAGGCCGGCCGCCTCGAGGTCGACCGCGTGGATGGCAGCCATCGTGTCGACGATGGACTCGCTGGCCGTGCGGCGCGCCGCAGGCGTGAGCACGGCTTCGGCGGTACCCCGGTCGCGCAACACATGACCGTCGACGAAGCCCATCACGTAGAACGGGGCGTCGTTGACGGCCGGGTCGTCGCAGAAGCCGAGCGCGGGGGCGACCGGCACGGTGCTGGACTGCAGCCCGCTGATGATGCGGTGCTCCCGACCCATGTCGTGCGCGCTCGCGAGCACGTGGCCGAGCGGTGGGCGACGCAGGACGGTGCGGGCGCCGACGGCGTCGGTGACGCGGTACGTGAGGTTCGAGTGCCCGCCCGCGATGGCATCGAATGTGAACGGCCCGCGTGATCCGGGCACGTGCGTGTGCAGCCATTCGGTGACTGCGGGGACGTTGATGCCGGGCACGTCGGTCATGAGCACCGTACGGTATCGGCCCCGAGCGTGCGACGCCGCCCCGACGGGTATCGTGCGGCCATGGCCTACGTGGACGTCACCGACAGCACCTTCCAGAACGATGTCATCGAGCGGTCGTACATGACCCCGGTGGTCGTCGACCTGTGGGCGCCGTGGTGCGGTCCGTGCCAGACGCTCGGCCCCATCATCGAGAAGGTCATCGACGCCACCGGCGGCCAGGTGGTGCTCGCCAAGGTGAACACCGACGAGAACCCGGGCATCTCCCAGGCGTTCCAGGTGCAGTCCATCCCTGCCGTGTACGCCCTGAAGGACGGCCAGGTCGTCGACGGGTTCATGGGCGCCTACCCCGAGCACGTGGTGCAACAGTTCGTCGACGCGCTGTTGCCCACCGAGGGCGAGGTGACGCTCGCATCGCTCATTGCCGAGGGCACCGAAGGATCATTCCGCGCCGCGCTGGAGCTCGACCCCGGCAACGAGGACGCCATCGTCGGGCTCGCCGAGCTGCTGGTGGCTCGCGGTGAGAACGACCAGGCGCTCCAGTACCTGGCCCGCATCCCCGAGACCGATCGCACGCGCCACGTGGCGGCGAAGGCACGAGTCCACCTCGCGCCCGATGACGATCACGATGCGACGCTCACCGCGTTGCTCGACACGGTGAAGGCCGATGAGGCGGCACGCCAGCAGTTCCTCGACATCCTCGAACTCATGGGCCCCGACGATCCGCGTACCCCCGCGTATCGCAAGAAGCTCACCGCTCGGCTCTTCTGAGCACACCGCGCTCGTGAAGGTGCATCTGGTCGACGGCACCTTCGAACTGTTCCGCTGCTTCCACGGCGCCCCGCGCGCCCAGCACGACGGCCGCGAAGTCGGTGCGGCACGTGGATGGTTCGCCACACTCGTGTCACTGTTGCGCGACATGGAGGTCACCCATCTCGCCGTGGCGTTCGACTCGGTGATCGCGCCGCCGCCCACGAAGGGTGGGGGAGCGGAGGCACTCATCGCCGCCCAGGCGCCCCTGGCGGCCGCGGTCTGCCGTGCCCTGAACGTGGTGGTCTGGCCGAGTGGCCGCTACCAGGCCGACGAACTGCTCAGCACCGGCGCAGCGAAGTACTCGGCCGACGAGCGCGTGCAACAGGTGGTGATCTGCGCCACCGACAACGACTTCAACCAGTGCGTGCGAGGCGAGCGCGTGGTGGTGCTCGACCGCATCCGATCGGTGGTCACCGACGAAGCCGTGGTGCGCGAACGGTACGGCATCTCCCCGCAACAGATTCCGGATCTGTTCGCGCTCGTGGGCGACCGCAGCGATGGGCTGCCGGGAGTGCCGGGCTGGGGTGCCAAGAGCGCTTCGGCGCTGCTGCGGCGCTACGACGTACTCGAAGCGATACCGCTCGATCACACGCAGTGGGACGTACAGGTGCGAGGCGCGGCCTCGCTCGCCGCAGCGCTGCGCGGGATGTACGACGAAGCCTTGCTGTGCCGGAATCTGTCGCGCCTGCGCACCGATCTGCCGGTGCACCATTCGCTCGATCAGCTCGCGTGGCCGGGCGCCGACGTGGCGAAGGTGGCAGCACTGGTGGACGTGCTGGGTGACGACACGCCAGTGGCACGCGTGCGCCGATGGGCCGGCTGACCGGCTCGCCTCACTCGAACAACGAGAACAGTTCGCCGATGGCCTTGGCCTGGCCGCCAGTGGTGCTGGACATGACGGCGATGGGCAGCACCCCCGTGTCGCGCCATGCCTGGAACCGTTCGCGCACCTCGCCCGCCGAACCGCTGGTGGTGCAGTCGTCGAGCCACTCGTCGGTCATCAGCGACGGGAGGCGCTCGCGGTCGCCAGCGGCGATGGCGTCCTCGATGGCCGTCATCTCGTCGGCGTAGCCCGCCTGCTTCCAGTAGTTCCGGTAGTTGGGCAGCATGATGTAGCCCCCGAGCGTGCGCCGGTGAATGGCTCTCGCCGCGTCCTTGTCGGCATCGATCACGGTGGGCACCATGTTGGCGAGGAACCAGTCGCCGCGTCGATCAGCGGGGATGCGTGCCACTTGGTGGGGCATGTGGCGCAACGAGGCGTTGGCCCAGATGGCACCGTCGGCGACTGCCAGGGCGAGATCGAGCATCTTGTTCCGCAGCGTGGCCAGGTACACCGGCGGCAACGCACCGGACGCTCGCTCGGACGATCGGACCTGTTCCACGTAGCGCCGCATGTCGGCCAGCGGCCGGCCCGTGTCGATGCCCAGCCGCTCCATCGCGGGGGCGTGGCTGACACCCAGTCCCAGCCGGAATCGGCCGCCGCTCACCTCGTACAGATGGGCCGCGGTGATGGCCACCTCGGTGGCGTGCGAGTGGTAGATCGGCTGGATGCTGGTCCAGAACGGGATGCGCTGGGTGACGTGGGCCAACGATCCGCAGAGCGCGAGGTTGCCGTGCACGCCCGGACTGGCCAGACCGGCGAAACCGCGGCGATCCGCCTCGGCGGCCAACTCCAGGATGGTGCCGCGCTTGCCGGCGGTACCGATGACGCTGACGGCGGGCAGACCGGTGGGCTCGAAGGCGGTGCGCATGCGGGCGAACCTAGTCGTGAGTCGGCCGCTCGGACGGACCGGCTAGCGTGCCGTTCGATGCCGAACGATGACCGTCTCCTGCGTGTCGGCATGTTCAGTCCCTACAGCCTGTCGATCCCCGGTGGCGTGCAGGCCCAGGCCATGGGCTTGGTACGTGAGTTGCGGGCGATGGGCATCGAGGCGCGGGTGCTCGGGCCGTGCGACGGTCCGCCTCCGGCCACCTTCGTCACACCGTTGGGCAACAGCCTTCCGACTGCCGCCAACGGTTCGGTGGCGCCACTCGCGCCCGACCCTGCTGCGGCGCTGCGCACCATGAGGGTGCTGTTCGAAGAGCAGTTCGACGTGCTGCACCTGCACGAGCCGTTCGCTCCCGGCCCCACGATGACCGCGATGCTGCTGCACCCCGCACCGGTCGTCGGTACGTTCCACGCTGCGGGCGAGAGCGCCAGCTACAAGTACCTGTCGGCACCCATCAAGGCATCGGCCAAGAACCTCGCCCACCGTGTGGCCGTGTCCAAGGACGCGCAGGCGTTGGTCGAGGAGAGCATCGGTGGCGAGTACGAGGTGCTGTACAACGGTGTCGAGCTCGACCTGTACCGCGCATCGCCGCCGTGGCCGACCGATGGTCCCACCATCTTCTTCTGCGGTCGGCACGAGGAACGCAAGGGCCTCGACGTGCTCATCCAGGCGATGGAGCACCTCGCACCCGAGGTGCAGCTGTGGGTGGCCAGCAACGGTCCCGACACCGAGCGCCTCACCGCCCAGACCCGGGGCGACGCGCGCATCCACTGGCTGGGCCGGCTGACCGACGAGGAGAAGATGTCGCGGCTGCGAGGCGCCGACGTGTTCTGCGCTCCGTCGTTGCGCGGCGAGTCGTTCGGCGTGGTGCTCATCGAGGCGATGGCGGCCGGCACGTGCATCGTGGCCAGTGCGCTCGATGGGTACCGCAACGTGGCCACCGACGACGTCGACGCTCTGCTGGTGGAGCCCGGCGACGCGGGCGCGCTGGCGGTGGCATTGCAGAAGGCGCTCACCGAGCCCGAGCTCGCGGGCCGCCTGGTGGCAGCGGGAGCGCGCCGGGCCAACGACTTCTCGATGCGCGCGCTGGCCTGCCGCTACGCGGAGATCTACCACGAGGTGGCGCGTCCGGCCGAGGCCCTGCGGCCCATGTCGCCCTGGCCGCTGTCGCCCCGGCTGCGGCGTCGCACACGTATGATGGCCTGAGCAGGCGCCCCCCGGCGCCCCGAATCGCTCGGAGTTCCCTCATATGTGGTGGATCATCGTTCTGGCCGTCGTCGCGGTCCTCGTGCTGTACCTCATCGCTGCGTACAACGGTCTCGTCCGTGCTCGCAACCAGGTCGACAACGCCTGGTCGCAGATCGACGTGCAGCTCAAGCGTCGTATCGACCTCATCCCCAACCTGGTCGAGACCGTCAAGGCCTACGCGGCGCACGAGAAGTCGACGCTGGAAGCCGTCATCAACGCCCGCAATGCCGCCATCGCCGCACCGGCCACCCCTGCAGGTCAGGCCGCCGCCGACAACCTGATGACCGGTGCGCTGCGGCAGTTGTTCGCCCTCGGTGAGGCCTACCCCGACCTCAAGGCCAACACGAACTTCCTCGCCCTGCAGGAAGAGCTCACCGCCACGGAAGGCCGTGTGGCCTACGCGCGGCAGTTCTACAACGACAGCGTGCTGAGCTACAACAACAAGCTGCAGTCGTTCCCCACGGTCATCATCGCCGGCATGTTCAAGTTCGCGCAGCGTGAGTACTTCGAGACCGACGCTGCGTCGCGCGAAGTGCCGAAGGTGCAGTTCTGACCTCATCATGTTCGAACTGATCCGATCCAACAAGCGGCGCAGCATCGCGCTCATCGGTGCGTTCGTGCTGGTGCTCAGCCTGGTGGGCGCCGCCGTCGGTGTGCTGCTCGGCTACGGGCTGCAGGGCACCGTCGTCGCCCTCGTCATCTCCGCCGGTCTGGCGTTCGCCTCGTACTGGAAGTCCGATGCCATCGCGTTGTCGGTGAGCCGTGCGAAGCCCGCGGATCCGCAGCAGTACCAGCGGTTGCACAACCTGGTGGAAGGCCTGTGCATCGCCAGTGGCCTGCCCAAGCCGCGCGTGTACATCGTGGAGGATCCGGCACCGAATGCGTTCGCCACCGGGCGCGACCCGAAGCACGCGGCCATCGCGGTCACCACCGGACTGCTCCAGAAGTTGAACCGGGTGGAACTCGAGGGTGTGGTGGCCCACGAGCTCTCGCACATCCGCAACTACGACATCCTGGTCAGCACGCTTGCCGTCACCCTGGTGGGCAGCGTGGCACTGTTGTCGAACTTCGCCGTCCGGGCGATGTGGTGGAACGGCGGCCGGGTCGCGCGCAGCGGCGATCGCGACGGTGGCGGCAACCCGCTGGCGCTGGTCGGGTTCGTGTTCATCATCATCGCTCCCCTCATCGCCAAGGCGATGCAGGCATCGGTGAGCCGCCAGCGTGAGACACTCGCCGACGTGTCGGCCTGTCAGCTCACTCGCTACCCGCCTGGGCTCATCTCGGCGCTCGAAAAGCTGCGCGACGACGTCACGGTCACGCATGCGGCGAGCACCGCTACGGCGCACATGTGGATCGAGCAGCCGATGTCGGGCGTGGGCGACAAGGGGAAGATGGGTGTGTGGAACCGCATGTTCGACACGCACCCGCCGCTCGAGGAACGCATCGCACTGCTCCGAGAACTCTGATCCACCCGGACCGGCTCGCCGCGTGCCGATCGGAATTCGCTGAGGAGCGTCGCACCCCGGAGCGATACGCTGGCAGTCATGAGTGAGCAGCCGTCAGCCCCGCGCGCCACCGGCACCGTCCAGGTGAAGCGTGGTCTCGCCGAGATGTTGAAGGGCGGCGTCATCATGGACGTCGTCAACGCCGAGCAGGCGAAGATCGCCGAAGACGCCGGTGCCTGCGCCGTCATGGCGCTCGAGCGCGTCCCCGCCGACATCCGTCGCGACGGTGGCGTCGCCCGCATGAGCGATCCCGAGATGATCGAGGGCATCAAGGCCGCGGTCACCATCCCCGTCATGGCCAAGGCACGCATCGGCCACTTCGTGGAGGCGCAGATCCTGCAGGCGCTCGGCGTGGACTACGTCGACGAGAGCGAAGTGCTCACGCCTGCCGACGAGACGCACCACATCGACAAGTTCGCGTTCACCGTGCCGTTCGTGTGCGGCGCCACCAACCTCGGCGAGGCGCTCCGTCGCATCAGCGAGGGCGCCTGCATGATCCGCAGCAAGGGCGAGGCCGGCACCGGCAACATCGTCGAGGCAGATCGCCACCTGCGCAACATCATCGGCGACATCCGCAAGATCACGCAGGCCGATCAGGCCGAGCTGTTCCAGTGGGCCAAGCAGCTGCAGGCTCCGCTGCCGCTCGTGCAGGAGATCGCCGAGACCGGTTGGCTGCAGGTGCCCCTGTTCTGCGCCGGCGGCATCGCCACCCCGGCCGACGCCGCGCTCGCCATGCAGTTGGGTGCCGAGGCCGTGTTCGTCGGCTCGGGCATCTTCAAGAGCGACGATCCCTCGCCGCGGGCCAAGGCCATCGTCGAAGCCACCACCCACTTCCGCGATGCCGACATCCTCGCCAAGGTGAGCCGTGGCCTCGGAGCGCCGATGACCGGCATCGGCATGGACGAGATCAACCAGCGCTACGCCGAGCGAGGCTGGTGACCTTGCGGTTCGTCAGTCCGGAGCCCCCAGGTGCAGGTCGCGCAGCCGGTCGTCGGCGTACTCGCGCTGCAGGGTGCGTTCGCGGCACACGAACTCGCACTCGCTGAGGCAGGTGCGCGCCCCACGCAGGTGCGCACTCCCGCCGACCTCGCGAGGGTCGATGCGCTGGTCATGCCGGGCGGCGAGAGCACCACGATGTCGAAGCTGCTGGAGACCTCCGGCCTGTTCGACGAGATCAAGGCCCGCCTCTCCGAGGGCATGCCCGTCTTCGGCACCTGTGCCGGCATGATCCTGCTGGCCACCGACGTGCGCGACGGCCGACCCGATCAGCGCAGCTTCGGCGCCATCGACATCGCCGTGCAGCGCAACGGCTACGGCCGTCAGGTCGACAGCTTCGAGACCGACATCCACGTCGAGGGCGAGGACGTCCCGTTCCACGCGGTGTTCATCCGTGCCCCCAAGGTGGTGTCCGTCGGACCCGCCGTGGAGGTGCTCGCTGTGCACGAGGACGTTCCCGTGCTGGCCTGTCAGGGCGCCGTCATGGTCGCCTCGTTCCACCCGGAACTGGCCGGCGACGCCCGGCTGCACCACCGATTTCTGCACCACCACCTCAGGAGGGGTTAGCGCATGTCCGGCCATTCCAAATGGGCAACCATCAAGCACAAGAAGGGCGCTGCCGACAAGGCACGCGCCAAGGTGTTCAACAAGATCGCCCGCCAGCTCGAAGTGGCGGCCCGTGAGGGCGGCGCCGACGCCACCTCCAACGCGTCGCTGCGCACGGTCATCCTGAAGGCCAAGGCCGCGCAGATGACCAACGACGCCATCGACCGCGCCGTGAAGCGCGGCGCCGGGCTCAGCGACGGCGGCACCTACGAGGCCATCACCTACGAGGGCTATGCGCCCGGTGGGGTGGCCTTGCTCATCGACGTGCTCACCGACAACCGCAACCGCTCGGGTGCCGACGTGCGATCCACGTTCTCCAAGCTCGGTGGCTCGATGGCCGAGCCCGGTGCGGTGGGCTGGCAGTTCAGCCGCCGCGGCGTGCTCAGCGTCAACGGCAGCGACGAGGACACCGTGATGATGGCCGCGCTCGAAGCCGGTGCCGACGACGTGTCGGCCGACGGCGACGCCGTGTGGCGGGTCACCTGCGATCCTTCCATCGTCTACGACGTACGCGACGCGTTGCAGGCCGCAGGCCTCGACGTCGGGTCGGCCGAGAGCACCATGGTCTCCAGCCTCACCGTCGAGGTGACCGACGCCGACGATGCACGTAAG
This sequence comes from Actinomycetota bacterium, assembly GCA_016213625.1. Classification (GTDB taxonomy): domain Bacteria; phylum Actinomycetota; class Acidimicrobiia; order Acidimicrobiales; family Ilumatobacteraceae; genus UBA668. Next base: position 8,309 of record JACQZZ010000057.1, on the reverse strand, counting down.
ATCCTGCGCATCATGGACGCGCTGGAAGAGCTCGACGACGTGCAGGACGTGTACAGCAACTTCGACATCAGCGACGAGCTGATGGAAGAGGTCAGCGCGTGAGCGTCGGCGTCGGCGACCAGGCGCCGTCGTTCACGTTGCCGTCCACCGGGGGCAACCCGGTGTCGCTGTCGGAGTTCCTCGGCCGCCCCGTGGTGCTGGTGTTCTACCCTGGTGACGACACGCCGGTGTGCACGAAGCAGCTCAACAGCTACAACGACGACCTGGCCCAGTTCGACGCACTCGACGCCCAGGTGCTGGCCATCTCGGCGCAGAACATCGACAGCCACGAGAAGTTCGCCGGGAAGCACGGGTTCAAGTTCCCGCTGCTCGCCGACACCGACAAGACGGTCGCCGCGGCCTACGGCACGTTGGGCCCCATCGGCTTCCCGCGGCGCAGCGTGTTCATCATCGACTCGCACGGCGTCATCCGGTATGCGCATCGCGCCATCGCCGGACTCACGTTCCGCCCCGTGGGCGAACTCATCGACGTGCTGCTCACCCTCCCGCACTGAGGACATCGCTGACGCAGGGCAGGGCGGCGCCGCACAACGTGGTGTCGAACTCGCCGGTCAGCAGGAACGTGAACGCCTGCTGCAACACGCGTGGCTCGTCCGAGCCGGCCCCGTGAGGGTCCTGCCCGTACTCGGGCTCGGTGGGCGGCAGGTTCACCGTGGGCGGCGCCGGGGTGCCGAAGTCCCACACCACCAGGATGGCGTCGCTCGGGTCGGCGGGATCGAACGCGTCGATGCCCCACTGCGGGTCCGTATCCGCGCTGCGACCATCGGCGAGTGACGGCTCGTGGACGGCGGCCCCGAGGGTGCGTGCCAAGACCTCGGTGCTCACGTTGGCCACCTGGTGGTCGCCGAACGCCTGCACCATCAGGACCTGCTTGGGTTCGATGCCCGGGTACGGATCGCTGACGAGATGCTGGGCGTAGCCGTCGTTCTCGCCACGATCCCACAGCAGCTGGATGAGCTGCAGGGCGATCACGCGATCGACAGGATCGGTGTAGGCGACGTCGAAGATCGTCTGGAACTCGGGCCAATCGCTGCTGCGGGGGAGCAACAGCGAGTAGTCGATGCCGGGCACGCCGAGCACCACGCGACTCCACTCGCTGCTCAACGCGCTCATCGCTCCGCCCAGCACACCACCCTGGCTGTTGCCGACGAACGTCGTGTTGCCCACCGCGAGCAGCGGGGCGCCGGCGGAGTCCTGAAAGGCCGGCGACGACGCGAAGCCGTCGGATGAGTTGAGCAGGCGACCGAGGAGTTGCTGGTTGAGCAGACCCTGCACCATCCGGTCGGCCTGCTGCGAGAAGCCGGAAAGGTCGGCGAGGATCGTCGCGAGTGTGGGAAGGTCCTCGGTACTCATCCCGATCTCGTCGGTACCGCACACGCCCGCCAGGTTGGCCTCGGGCGCGAACGACAGCCCGTTCACCTGTGAGCGGGTTCCGAGCAGCCCGTGACCGAAGACGATCGTCGGATGGTCGGCGGCGGCCGTCAACGGCATCAGGCAGGTGAAGGGCGCGTGGAAGGCCGGCTCGTCAGTGTTCTGCACGGGCAGGCCGGTCGCATCGAGCAACAGGTTGCTGCCAGGTGCGCCGGTGCCGCTGAGGAAGTTCGGGACGTCGAACGTGCCCTCGATGGTGCGGATGTTGCCGCTGTCGGTCTGGCTGGTGACGGTGAACGGCGGTGCACCGTCGCCGAGCGTGGCGTAGGCGAGCTCGCGCATGCGCAACGCACGGCCGCTGAGGCTCTCGGCGCTCGCCACGGTGAAGTCCCAGGCCAGGAACAGCGTGTCGGCCTCGATGCCGTCGGTCTGCAACACCGCGAGCAGTTCGCGGAAGTGGCGGGCGCGTTCGAGCGGCTCGGGCGTGCCTTCGACAGCGGCCGTGAACGCGGTGGTGGGTTCGATGGGCGAGCCGTCGATGGCGACCAGGTCGCGCAGGGCGACCGCCACGTGATGGCCTTCGGGAAGGCTGACCGCAGGATGGATCATCAAGAGCTGGTCGCCCTCGGGAGCCGGCGCGTCGAGCTCGGCCCAATGCGCGAGTCGCTCGCCGGTGGTGGTGTCGAGCAGGACGATCGGTGCGTCGGGCGACAACGACGCGCCGATGTCGGTGCTCGGGGCGATGCCAGAGCGCTCGACGTCGAGCTCGGGCACGAGCGTGAGGATCGCCGAGCCGGGGGAGAAGCCGTCGGCCCGGTTCTGATCGGTCACGTCGATGGCTGTCCCGTCGGCGTTCAGCGGGGTCGCGTCGGGGTGGATGTCGAGACGGCGTCCGGTGGCGGTGGCGTCGTCGGGAACGGTGAAGGCATCGTTGGGCCAGGGGAGCAGGCAGGCACGCTCGTCGAGCGGATCGCACTGCAGCGACTCCTCGAGCACGGCGTCCTCCGGAGCGGTGGTGCTGGTGGCGGGGATGGTGCTGGGCGCCGCAGATCCCGCGGAGTCGTCGGACGAGTCGGTGCAGCCGGTGACGATCGCAGCGGTGATGAGGAGCGAGGACAGGACCCGACGGCGCATCGTCCTACGCTGCCACAGCGATCCACACCGCGACGGATCACATCCGCTACGCTCGTATGCGTGTTCGTGCGTGAAGGAACCGTCGTACTGGGGATCGACCCCGGTCTCACCCGCTGCGGCTATGCCGTGCTGCACGCGGTGGGCACGTCCACGCGGCCGCTTGCGCTCGGTGTCATCCGTACGCCACCGTCGTCGCCATTGCCCCAACGGCTCGCCGAGCTGCAGCGCGAGCTGGTGCTGTTGCTGAAGGAGTTCCAGCCGCACGCGGTGGCCGTCGAACAGGTCTTCTTCCAGAACAACGTGCGCACCGCGATGAGCGTCGGTCAGGCCAGCGGGTTGGCGCTCGCGGAGGCTGCCGCCGCCGGGTGCGACGTGATGCAGTTCACCCCGAACCAGGTGAAGGACACCGTGGCCGGCTGGGGTGGCGCCGACAAAGCGCAGGTGCAACGCATGGTGCAAGCGCGACTGGGGCTGTCCGCTCCGCCCAAGCCCGCCGACGCCGCCGATGCCGCGGCGCTGGCCCTGTGCTACCTGTCGGCCGCGCCCATGCGTCGTCGCGTGCAGGCGGCCACCCAATGATCGGCTCGCTGCGGGGCACCATCCTCGAACGAACCGACGAGTCCACCGCGCTGGTCGAAGTGGGCGGCGTCGGGTATCTGGTGTCGGTCACCCCGCGCACCCTGGCCGAGCTCGAGCCTGGCTCTCCGGCCTTCCTGTACGTGCACCACCACATCCGCGAAGACGCGCAGACCCTGTTCGGTTTCCTGTCGCGCGACGAGCGCGCCACGTTCCAGGTGCTCATCAACACCCATGGCATCGGCCCCGCGTTGGCGCTCGCCATCCTGGGCACGCATTCACCATCGGCTCTGGTCGACATCGTGGCCACCAGCGATCTCGGTGCGCTCACGCTGGTTCCCGGGGTGGGCAAGAAGACCGCCGAGCGGCTGTTGGTCGAACTCCGCAATCGTCTGAACCTGCCGATGCTGGACCCGCTGCCGGTGGGCGGTGGCAACGGCTCCACCGTGGTGGGCGACGTGCGCGAGGCGCTGGCCGGTCTGGGCTACGCACCGGAGGAGATCCGCGACGCACTCCGCGAGCTGCCGGCCAACGCCGACGCGGCCACGTTGCTGCGCGATGCACTGAAGCTGCTGGGAGTCAAGCGTGCGTGACGAATTCCTCGACCCTGCGCCCGTCACCGAGCACGAGGAGGCCGACGAAGTCGGGCTGCGTCCCAAGCGGCTCAGCGAGTTCGTCGGCCAACGCGAGCTGAAGGAACACCTGAGCATCGTGCTCGAGGCAGCGAAGATGCGCGGCCAGGCGGCCGATCACCTGCTGCTCGCCGGCCCGCCCGGCCTGGGCAAGACCAGCATGGCGGGCATCGTCGCCGTCGAGATGGGTGTGCACCTGCACATCACGTCCGGTCCGGCGCTCGAGCGTGCCGGCGACCTCGCTGCCATCCTCACCAAGCTCGAGGACGGCGATGTGCTGTTCATCGACGAGATCCACCGACTGTCGCGTGCCGTCGAAGAGATCCTGTATCCCGCGATGGAGGACTTCCAGCTCGACATCGTGGTCGGCAAGGGCCCCGCGGCGTCGAGCATCCGGCTTCCGCTCCCACGATTCACGCTCGTCGGCGCCACAACCCGCACGGGCATGATCACCGGTCCGCTGCGCGACCGGTTCGGTCTCGTCGCCCGTCTCGACTACTACGCCGACGACGAACTCGAGTCCATCGTGCGTCGCGCCGCCGGCATCCTGAAGGTGCAGATCTCCGGCGAGGGAGCGTGGGAGATCGCCCGTCGCTCACGCGGTACGCCGCGCATCGCCAACCGCCTGTTGCGTCGCGTGCGCGACTTCGCCGAGGTGCGCGGCGACGGCACGGTCACCGAAGCCACGGCTCGCGAAGGCCTGCGCGTGTTCGGGGTCGACGAACGCGGCCTCGACAAGGTCGACCGCGCGATCCTGTCCGCCATCTGCAAGCAGTTCGCCGGTGGCCCGGTGGGCCTCAGCACGCTCGCCATCAGCGTGGGCGAGCAACCCGAGACGGTGGAAGACATGTACGAGCCGTTCCTCATCCAGCAGGGCATGATCGCGCGCACGCCACGTGGGCGCGTGGCCATGCCCGTGGCGTACGAACACATCGGCATGAACCCACCAGCGCCCGATCGGTCGCCCGGCCTGTTCGACTGACTCAGGCCGGCAGGTACAGGCCCAAGCGGGGGCGGAATCCTCGAGGGGAGGCGGATGCTGGAGCTGATAGGAACGCTCCATGACGGTTGGCCTTGGCGCAGACGCGGTGATCGTTCGCGACTCTGCGGTGCTCCTCACACACCGCATGGACGCCGACCTCTGGGTGTTTCCGGGTGGTGCTGTCGAGCCAGGAGAGTCACCCTGGGATGCGGCGATCCGCGAAACCTCTGAGGAGGCGGGCCTCGTCGCGACGGTCGTGCGGTTGTTGGGCGTCGCGTGGCAGCCCGAGGTGAACGAGATCATCTTCGACTTCCTGTGCAGCGCCGTCGGCACCCCTCGGCCGTGCATGGCCGAAACTGATGCGGTCGAGTGGTTCGCCCTCGACCAACTTCCCGACCATCTCTACTCACCGCATCGAGCCCGGCTGGAGAGCTACATCGAAGGCGGGTGGCCGGACGCTTCGACGCTGACGACCCAGCACCGTCCGCCTCGACCTGCACGGTGAGCGTGGCCCAGGACGACGATCCGCGGCATGTCTGAGTTGGTCGCCTGGCACGGTGCTCGCGCCACGCCGAAGAAGTGGTCTGTGAATTCACAGAGGAGGACGTCTGCGTCTGTGAATTCACAGACACGATGCGGAGCACGACCCGCAGGCAGGATCAGGGCTTGGTCTGGGCGTTCGTCGCCACGGATGCCGTCCGGATGCGATCAGGCGGGCAGGTACAGACCCAGGAACGCCATCGTCTTGGCCCATGCGGCCTTGGCGGCCGACTCGTTCCAGAACATCTCGGCCTCGTGATTGTCGAACGCGTGGCCGGCGTTCTCGACGTTGAGCACGAACCCCTCGCGGCCCGCGATGGCGGCGCCCACCGCGTCGACGCCGTCGTTGGGGATGTAGGCGTCGGCGTTGCCGAAGTGGAAGAGCGTGGGGCAGGCGACCTGATCGATCATGCCGAGCATCGACGGCACGCCAGATCCGTAGTAGCTGACGCACACGCTGGGCGAGGCGTTGGCGGCCACTGCCCAGGCCAGTGTGCCGCCCAGGCAGTACCCGAGGACGGCCGGTGCCTTCTCGATGCCCGGTTGCGTGCCAAGGTGGGCGAGCGCGGCACAGCAGTCGCCGACGGCCTGCGGGAAGTCGAGTTGCTGCACCTTCTCCAGGCTGCCGGTGAGGCCCTGCTCGTCGTGGCCGGCCTCCCAGTTGGGAGCGAAGCGCCAGAACACGTCGGGCGCACCAACCAGATACCCGGCGTCCGCCAGGCGCTCGGCGACCGCGCGGATGTACGGACCCACACCGAAGATCTCCTGGATGAGCAGCACAGCGGCCGTGGGAGCCGAGTCGGGCACCCAGAGGTGCATGTCCATCGCACCGGCATCGCCGCACTGCACCCGATCGGTTCGCAACGTCGTCATGCGGTCATCGTGACACACCGCCACCCGTGGCCGTAGCCTTGTCGGTGCCATGAGCGAAGCGCCCCTCCCCGACGACGAAGTCCGCGACGAACTGCCACACGATCTCGACGTGGCCGGGGCCGCCGGGCCGTACGAGTTCCCCGACAACAGCCGTCGGCGCAAGCCCGCCATCCTGTACATGCTCGTCGCGCTCACGGTGTTGCTGCTGTGGCTGTGGCAGCGCGATTCGTCGCCGCTCGTGAACGACGGGTACCTGTGGGCAGCCATCCTGCTGGGTCTGGTCGCCGTGTTCTCGTTCACGTCCGGCTGGCGGATGAAGGTCGACGAGCGTCAGGCGCTCGTGTCGGCACAGGGTGCCGTGGGATTCCCCGTGGGGCATGCCTCGGCACAGCAGGTGTGGCGCGGGCTGCGCAGCCGTCCCACGTGGCGTGTGCTGGTCTACTCCGCGGAGGATCCGCCTCGCCGCCGTGGCCTGGTGTTGGTGGACGCCATCGACGGCAGCGTCAAGGAGCACCTGGTGCAGGAGAACCCCATCGAGGAATGGGACATCTGAGTCAGTCGCTGCCCGCCAGCGTCGCGATGTGACGCAGCAGGCGGCCGGTCTCCAGAGCGATGCGGCGCAGTTCGTCGAGGACCGCCGTGTCCCAGTGATCGGGTCGGGTCGCGCTGATCGCATCGGCGATCGCCGTCGGGTCGCCCGCGGTGCCGAGCAATCGTCCTGCCTGTTCCAGGAGACCGCGGAGTTCGGCGTGGGCCGCGGCGGTGACCTCTGGGTGGCTGTCGCCGGTGGCCTCGCGGAGTCGGCGGTTCACCGAACGGAAGGCGATCGCGAGGTCGTCGGGTGAGGAACTGCTCATGCGACCATGTTGCCATTGGTGCCGGGGTAGCCTGGTGTCCGATGTTCGACGGCAAGTTCCGCACTCCGGTCGACAAGGCCGTGAAGCCGCTGGGCAACGGGCTGCGTCGAACCGGTCTCACCCCCGACCACCTCACGGTGATGGGTCTGGTGGTGGCAATGGGTGCGGCGGTGGCCATCGGCATGGGCTACCTGCGACTGGGCCTGCTGCTCGTCATCCTCGCGGCACTGCCCGACCTGCTCGACGGTGCGCTCGCCAAGGCGTCGAACACCAGCAGTCAGCGTGGTGCGTTCTTCGACTCCACCATCGACCGCTTCGCCGACGCGTTGCTGTTCGGTGGCGTGGCCTGGCATTTCGCCAGCACCGAGGACCCGCACCTGGCCGTGTTGCCGTTCGCCGTGATGGCGCTCAGCTCCGTCATCAGCTACATGCGGGCCAAGGCCGAGTCGCTGGGCCTCGACGCCAAGGGTGGCCTGATGGAGCGCGCCGAGCGCATCATCGCCCTGTGCCTGGGCCTGCTCTTCCCCGTGCTGCTCATCCCCATCCTGTGGATCATGTTGGCGCTCACCGCCGTCACGGCCGTGCAGCGATTCGTCAAGGTGTGGAAGCAGGCAGCGGTCGCGCCGGTCACGGCAGCCAAGATCGAAATGCGCCGCAGCCGCCGGCAGACCCGGCGAGTGGTGCGCACCGAGCGGCGTCACACCCGCATCGCGCGCGCCAGCCGCACCTCACCCCGTGACTGAGCGCTCCGCACGCGACCGGGCCACCGACGCAGCGACGGTCAGTGCATACCGCATGGGCTCGCTCGCGGCGCGCTTGATGCCCGGCCCGGTGGCGGCGATGGCGGCCACGTCGTTGGGCTTCGGCGCGAGCTTCGCCAACGCCGAACGGCGCGAGATGATCGAGCGGCACATCCGTCGAGTGAACCCGAACCTGCGCGGTGCGTCCGTGCGCGTGGCAGTGCAGCAGGCATTCGACAGCTACGCCCGCTACTACGTCGAGAGCTTCCGCCTGCCGTCGCTCAGCAAGCGCACGGTGGATCGGGCGTTCAGCGTCGACGGGTTCCACCACATCACCGACGCCCTCGAACTGGGCAACGGCTGCATCTTCGCCCTGCCACACCTGGGCGGGTGGGAATGGGCCGGCCGGTGGATGACCGACCAGGGCTACCGGCTCACCGTGGTGGTCGAGGCGCTGGAACCGCCCGAGTTGTTCCAGTGGTTCGCCGACCTGCGCAAGGAACTGGGCATGACGGTGGTGCCCACCGGTCCGCAGGCGGGCGCC
>JACQZZ010000005.1 GCA_016213625.1 Actinomycetota bacterium | reverse complement strand
TGGTCAGCGCGGGGAGGCCATTCGCGATCTGCAACGCCGCCTCGGTGCCGCCGGGTTCCCACCCACCCCGGGCGCCGAGGCGGGCGTCTTCTGTGCTGGCACCGAAGCATCGGTGCGGGCCTTCCAGCAGTCCCGTGGTCTGCGCGTGGACGGCCGCTGCGACGCGGACACATGGGCCGGCCTGGTCGAGGCCTCGTGGCGTCTCGGCGACCGGCTGCTGTTCCTCACCGCGCCCAACCTGCGCGGTGACGACGTCGCCGAGCTGCAGACCCGCCTCGGCCGCATCGGTTTCGACTGCGGCAAGGTGGACGGCATCCTCGGACCGATCACCGCCCGGGCGCTGCACGACTTCCAGAGCAACTGTGGGCTCGTCGTGGACGGAACGTGTGGGCCGGTCACGCTCCGCGCGATCGAACGGGTGAGCCGCCAGACCGGCACCGGTCCCGGCGTGGCCACGGTGCGGGAGAAGGACCGTCTGCGTTCGACCTCGTCGTCGCTGCGCGGTCTGCGCGTCGTGATCGGTCACTTCGGCGGGCTGGGCACACTCACGCGCGCCATCACCCGCGATCTCCGCCTGTGCGGCGCCGTCGTGATCTCCGTCGACGAACCCGATGCCCGCACCCAGGCCGCGGCCGCGAACAACTTCGGCGCGCACGTGTACCTCGGTTTCGAGAGCCGCCCGGACGAACCGAGCCGCATCGCCTACTACGCGGTGCCCGCGTTCGAGTCCGCCGGTGGACGTTCCCTGGCCACACGACTCGCCGCCGGACTCGCCGAAGCCAGCGGCATCGATCCGTGCCCCGAGGGCCTGCGCCTGCAGGTGTTGCGCGAGACGCGGATGCCGGCCGTGCTGGTGTCGATCGGTGCCGTGCGCCGGATCATCGACGTGTCGGCGGACGTGACGCTCATCGTCCGCAACGCGCTCGAAGCCTGGGCGGGCAAGCCCCTCGCCGTCGACTGAACGACCGCTCTCCACCGCTTGTCCACGGGCTCTGAGCTGGGACGATGTGGATCACGTGACAACCTCGCGGTGGATGTCGAAGGTTTATCCACAGCTTCGTCCACACTGTGTGCGTAACCCTCACGCGCGTGTTGCGCGCGACGCTGAGGTAGACGGTGATGGCAGGCGGCGATGGGCTCACGCGCGAGTCGAGGCTCGCTCCCCCACACGCCAGGGTCGGATCAGGCGATGGAGTCGCCGGGACCCTCCACCATCTGCCGGTAGATCCGCTCGAGATCCTCCAGATCGGCGAACTCGATGCTGACCTTGCCCCGCTTGGCACCCATCGTGACCGACACCTTGGTGTCGAGATGCTCGGCCAGCAGGTGCTCCAACTCCAGCAGGCCGGGGGGACGCAGGCGCGTGATCGGGGTGAGACCGGCACCGTCGTGTGGTGTGCCAACCGTCACATCCCCGGAGGTCGGATCGCCGCCACCCGCTTGACGATCGCGGATCGCGTCCTCCACCGCCCGCACGGACATCCCGTCCGTCACGGCTCGCTTGGCGAGATGCTCCTGGAAGGCCCGGTCGGGGCTGCCCAGCAGTGCCCGCGCGTGGCCGGCCGACAGCCGCCCGTCGGCGAGGAGGTGTTGGATGGATGGCGGCAGGCTCATCAGACGCAACGTGTTGGTGACGGCCGAGCGGCTCTTGCCCACCCGGCCCGACACCTGCTCGTGGGTGAGACCGAAGTCTTCGATCAGCTGCTGGTAGGCGGCCGCTTCCTCCAGCGGGGTGAGGTCCTGGCGGTGCAGGTTCTCGACGAGGGCCTGCTCGACCGAGCTCAAATCGTCGGTGCGCCGGACCACCGCGGGAATCGTGGCCAACCCGGCCCGGCGAGCCGCGCGCCAGCGCCGCTCCCCCGCCACCAACTGATAGGCACCGTTGCCCATGTCGCGCGCCAGTACCGGCTGCAGCACACCGATCTCACGGATCGACGCGGCGAGCTCCTCCAGCGATTCCTCGTCGAAGTGCACCCGCGGTTGGTTGGGGTTGGGCGACAACGCATCGATGGGCAGCTCCACCAACCGGGCACGGTCGTCGTCCCCCGGCTTGCCCGCCACGGGCACTCCGACTGCATCGACGGTACCCGGCGTCGGCGTCGAGCCGGCTGCCGCCGTCGATGATGAGACGGGCGTGTCGAGATCCGATGGGATCAGAGCGCCGAGTCCTTTACCGAGTCCCCCGAGGCGTGCCATGGATGCTCACCTCCTTGGCAACCATGCGATAAGCAACGGCTCCACGCGAGGCGGAGTCGAAGGTGATGATCGGCTGCCCGAACGATGGTGCCTCGGACAATCGCACCGTGCGGGGCACGACGGTGCGGACCACCTTGTCCCCGAAGTGCTCACGCACCTCTTTGACCACCTGGTCGGCCAGCTTGGTCCGGGCGTCGTACATCACGCAGACGATCGTGCTCACGGCCAGCGACGGGTTGAGGTTGCGGCGGACGAGATCGACGTTGCGCAGCAGCTGCCCCAAGCCCTCCAAGGCGTAGTACTCGCACTGGATCGGGACCAGGACTTCGGTGGCTGCCGTCAAGCCGTTCACCGTAAGCAGCCCGAGTGACGGCGGGCAATCGATGAGGACGTAGTCGTAGTCGTCCTGCACCGCTTCGATCGCACGTTTGAGGCGGTTCTCCCGACTGAACGCGGGCACCAGCTCGATCTCCGTCCCGGCCAGGTCCAGACTGGCCGGCGCCACGAACAGGTTCTTGACGGCGGCGGGTTCGATGCAGTTCTCCAGCGGCGCCTCGTGCATGATCACGTGGTACATCGAGGTCTCGACATTGCGGTTGTCGATCCCCAACCCGGTGGAGGCGTTCCCTTGTGGATCCAGGTCGATGATCAGGGTGCGAAACCCGAGCTCGGCCAAGCACGCACCCAGGTTGATGGTCGTGGTGGTCTTGCCGACGCCGCCCTTTTGGTTGGCGACGGTGATTACCCGGGTGACCGCGGGGCGAGGGAAGGCGCCTTCCTCGCTGAGGTCCATCACCTCGACCGCTCGCCGCGCGGCCTGCGCGATGGGAGTGTCT
>JACQZZ010000056.1 GCA_016213625.1 Actinomycetota bacterium | reverse complement strand
TCGCTGGCTGACCCCATCACCACGGCGACCAGAGGTGTGCTCACCTCCACAGTCTGGCGCGTCAGACCGCGGCGCCCACGCGCTCGCCGTCGATGACGGCCGCGTGAGCCCGGCGCGGCGCCAGGCAGTCGCCCACCCGTTCCACGCTGACACCGGCCGCCTTGAGGTCGTGGTACAGCCACTCCACGGGGTTCGGCGGCACGGCGAGTACTACCCAGTCGGGTCGACGGGTCTGGTTCACGCCGGTGGGGTGGTGGAGCAGTGTGAGCTCGCCGTCGGCCATGCCCATGGGCACCAGGTCGGTGCTCTGCACGATGCCCTTGCTGCCGGCGCGCATCCACCAGTTCTCCATGTCGAGCGTGATGCCCAGGTCCTGGCCCCCCACCATGCCGTTGGTGACGATCTCGACGACGCACCCGCGATCGGCCAACAGCTCGGCGGTGGAGGTGGCGTGGTGGAAGCCGATCTCGTCGACCACGACCACCGACTGGCCGGGCCGCGGGCCACCGTCGGGTGCGGTGCCCTCGATGACCTCGCGCACGTCGACCACGTTGGTGGCCTCGGCCGGCGCCCACCACGGGTGGGCGGGTTCGGCACCCATCGCCACGATGACGTGATCGGGCCGTCGTTCCTCCACCAGGCCGGGCCACACGCCCACGCCGTACTCGATCTTCACGCCGAGGCGCTCGCACTCGTTGATCTGGTTACGGATCATGTCGCCGAACTCCGCGCGGTTGGGCACGCTGGCGGCGATGCGCACCTGCCCGCCCGGCTGATCGGTCTTCTCCAGGACGCTGACCTGGTGTCCGTTGCGCGCTGCGGCGATGGCTGCTTGGAGGCCGGCTGGGCCCGCACCCACCACCATCACCTGCTTCGGCTTCGGGGTGAGGTGCACCGAGCCGACACCCTGCGATTCGCGGCCGGTGCGCGGGTTCTCGATGCAGCCGAGCCAGCGGTTCAGGCCCATGCGGCCCACGCACTCCTGGTTGCAGCTGAGACAGAGGCGGATGTCGTCGGTGTCGCCGGCGCGCGCCTTGATGGCGAAGTCGGGGTCGGCGATCTGGCCGCGCACCACGCCGACGAGGTCGCAGTGGCCCTCGGCGATGGCCCGCTCGGCCTGCAACGGGTCCTTGAACCGGCCGACGCCCACCACGGGAAGGTCGACCGCCTTGCGGAACGCGGAAGGGATGAACAGCGCGTAGCCCGGCGGGATGTGCATGCTCGCCTCGATCATGAACAGGCTCGCCGTGGCGACACCGATGGAGGTGTTGATGTAGTCGACCTGGCCGGTGGCTTCGGCGATCTCGGCGATGCGGACGGCGTCGTGGATGGTGGTGCCACCCTCGATGAGCTCGTCGCCGCAGATGCGCACACCGAGCGCAAGCCGGTTTCCGATGACCTTGCGAACCGCACCGACGATGCGCACCAGCAGGCGGGCCCGGTTCTCGATGCTGCCGCCGTATTCGTCGGTGCGGTGGTTGGTGGCGGGAGACAGGAAGCCGCGCACGATGGAGCTGTGGCTGCACTGCAGTTCGATGCCGTCGAAACCTCCCTCGGCGCAGTGCTCGGCCACCACCGCGTAGCCAGCGATGATCTCGTCGATCTCGGCCTCGGTGACGGCCTTGGGCACCTCGCGGAACAGCGGGTCGGCCACCGGTGACGGGGCCCACACCGGCAGGCGCGAGTACATGCTGCTGGCCTGGCCGCCGTTGTGGTTGATCTGGGCGAAGATGGGCACCCGATGACGGTGCACCGCATCGGTGATGGCCCGGTAGCCCGGAATGACGTCGCGGTGGAAGCCGTGGATGAGCTTCTCGTACGGCCAGTCGGTGGGGTGCGTGCTGTGCTCTTCGGTGATGATCAGTCCAGCACCGCCCGCCGCACGGGCCGCGTAGTACGCCGCGTGCTGCTCGGTGGGCTTGCCGTCGAGCGCGTAGTTGGTGAGGTGCGCACTGAAGACGATGCGGTTACGAGTGGTGACCGGTCCGAGTTGCAGCGGGGTCCACAGGTACCGGTAGGCCATAACGAGGCAACCCTACCGAACCGATCAGGGACCCGTCCTGGTCGGCCGAGGTGCCGACTTGGCCTCCAGCCAGCGCTGCACCTGGGGGAGCAGCGTGCACAGGGCGATCACGCCGGCGAGGGCGACGGTGGCACCCACCACGCGCAGGTCGTCCTGGAACGCTGCCACGATGGCGCCGCCCACCACCATGCCGAGACCCGAGAGGGCGAGCGCCACGCGGCCGCTGGTGTTGCCCGACACCTTCGTCGCGGCCGATGCGGCCGTGGAGGTGGTGCGGTCGAGCGCACGTTCGGCCCAGGCGAACTCGCTGGCCAGGATGGCCAGGCCGAGGATGATGACGATGAGGCCCGGCCCGGGTAGGGCGAGCATCGCGATGCCGGCGCCGAGGACGGTGGCGCCCAGCACGAACACGGCGAGCCGCTTCGTGTTGCGGCCGATCCAGCGCAACCACTGCATCGGTGAGTGAAGTCCGGAGGACATGAGGGGACCTTTCGACGGGAACGGATGGTTCTGGTCGAAGGTCTTTCCCGTCCGCCGGGGCGGACCCATCGCGCCGGGCCCGGAGGCCGTGTTGACGACGCAATGACGGAGGGATACTCCCCTTCAGGCGCCCACGCTACCTGGGTAGGTATCGCGCGGGGCGCGCGCGGGGTCGCGTATCGTTCCCCGCGTGCAGGAACCACGCCGCCGCAAGGGCGGGACGAAGACGTCGGCGTTCGGCGTGGGCAAACGGGAAGGCCACGACTCGTCGGCCTTCTACGAGCGCTTCCACGCGCCCGAGGTGAGCAACGACGACACCATCGCCGAGCCCGGCGTGGTGGATCGCATCATCGTCGGTGATGCGCGCGACATGGGTCAGGTGGCCGACAACTCGGTGGCGCTCGTGGTCACGTCACCCCCGTACTTCGCCGGCAAGGCGTACGAGGAGGCGCTCGGCGAGGGGCACATTCCCGCCAACTACGTCGAGTACCTCGAGATGTTGCGCGACGTGTTCAGCGAGTGCGCGCGGGTCCTGCAGCCCGGTGGGCGCATGGCCGTCAACGTGGCCAACCTGGGTCGCCGCCCGTATCGCTCGCTGGCCGCCGACGTCACCACCATCCTGCAGGACGACCTGCGCCTGTTGCTGCGCGGCGAAGTGGTGTGGGTGAAGCAGCGAGGCGCTGCGGGCAACTGCGCATGGGGGAGCTTCCAGCGGCCCGGCAACCCGGTGCTGCGAGACCTGACCGAGCGCGTGATCATCGCCTCGAAGGGACGGTTCGACCGGGCGCTCGATGCCAAGCAGCGCGCCAAGCTCGGGCTGCCGTCCGTGAGCACGATGAGCCGCGACGAGTTCATGGAAGCCACGGTCGACGTGTGGGAGATCCCGCCCGAGAGCGCGTCTCGAGTGGGGCATCCGGCACCGTTCCCGGTGGCGTTGCCCGAGCGGTTGATCCACATGAACACCTACGAGGGCGAGGTGGTGCTGGATCCGTTCATGGGCTCGGGCACCACTGCGGTCGCTGCCGTGCGTACCGGTCGGCACTTCATCGGGTACGACACCGACGCGGGCTACGCGGCCGCGGCCATGGAGCGGGTGGCCGGCGAACAGTTGCTGCCGCAGGTGCGGGTGGGTGCGAGCGAGTCGCGAGGCACGGATCCGGTCGATGGTGGGTGGGCCACCAAGGACCTTGCGGCCGCGCTGCTGGCGGACGCGGGGTACACCGAGGTGGTCGATGATGCGAAGGTGGTCACCGGTGTCGTGCCCACCCTCTCGGCGTTGGACCGCAAGGGTCGTCGCTGGTACTTCGAGGTGGTCGGTGGCCGCACCACCAATCGTCCCGGCGCGCAGCGCATCGAATTGCTGTGGCGTGCCATCGCCAAGGGCTCGGTGGTGCACGAGGCCGAGCCGAAGGCGCGCTTCGCGGTGCTCACGGTCGGGCTGCCGGCCGCGTCGGCAGGTGGACGCGCGCTGCAGGCGGTGACCGGGCCGAAGAAGCCGGTGGCCGGTGTCGTGGACCTGATGAGCGACGACGCCGTCGACGCGCTCGCTGCGCTGGCGCGCTGAGCCGCCTCGTCGATCTGGGCGGACTACCGTGCCCGGCCATGGCTGACGCGTACGACCTGACCGACGAGCCCACACCTGCCGCGGTGGGCATGACCTGGGCGGGCGACACCACGTTCGCCCGACTGCCGCGGTGGCAGCCGGGCATGCCGGCCGAGTTCGCCGTCCAGGGCGTGGCCTACGACCTGGGTGTCACCAATCGTCCGGGGTCGCGGTTCGGGCCGCGGGCCATCCGCGAACAGAGCAGCCTGTCGGGCGAGTTCGAGCACACGTTGTGGCCATGGCCGTTCGGTGCACTGCGTGATCGCGCATGTGTCGACGCGGGTGACGTGCCGTTCCCGCCTGGCACCACCGACATCATGATGTCGGCAGTGCAGGGCCGCACCAGCGCGCTCATCGCCGCGGGACTCGGTGTGGTCTCGCTCGGCGGCGACCACCTCGTCAGCCTTCCGCTGCTCCGTGCGCACGCCGTGCACTACGGGCAGATGGCCTTGGTGCACTTCGATGCGCACAGCGACACGTGGGAGTACCGCGAGGACGATCCCCTGCACCACGGGATGATGTTCCTGAAGGCCGCTCGTGAGGGGATCATCGAGCCGGCCTCGTCGGTGCAGATCGGCATGCGCACACCGAACGACACCAAGGGGTTCAACGTCTACGACATGAACAAGGTGGTCGACCTGTCGGTGGCGCAGATCGCCGACCTCATCCGCGAGCACACGCAGGGCATGCCCATCTACCTCACCGTCGACATCGATGCGCTCGACCCCGCGTTCGCTCCGGGCACGGGCACGCCGGTCATCGGTGGTCTCACGACCGCTCAGCTGCGCGGTGTGCTGTTCCGTCTGCACGGACTCGACATCGTCGGCGCCGACCTGGTGGAGGTGGCCCCGCACTACGAGGGCCCGGCCCAGATCACCGCGCTCGCCGGCGCCACCATCGCCCACGACGAACTCCACCTCCTGGCCGGCTCCCCCCGCCGCTCCTGACGATCCCTTGGTAGCGCAGTCACGGATCCACTCGGTGAGCGAGTGGATCCGTGACTGCGGCTGACGCGGTCGACGCGAGTGGCGCGGTCAGAAGGCGAGTTGGGTGAGGGAGTAGATCGCCAGGCCGGCGAGGCCGCCGACGATGGTGCCGTTGATGCGGATGAACTGCAGGTCGCGTCCCACCTGGAGCTCCAGCCGTTCCGAGGTGGCCTTGCCGTCCCACTTCGCCACGGTCGACGAGATGATGTCGGCCACCTCGCCTCGGTAGTGGTCCACCACGTAGCCCGCGGCGCGGCGCACCCAGTCGTCGACCTTCGCCTGCAGTTCGGGCTCGGCCACCAAACGAGATCCCAGTCGCATGAGGGAGCGATCGATGCGGCGGCGTAGCTCACTGTCGGGATCGTCGGTGGCGATGAGGGTGGACTGCTTCACCTCGCCCCACAGGCTCTGCAACCACGCCTGCACGTCGCGGTGTTCGAGCAGTTCGCCCTTCAACTCCTCGAGCTTGGCCACCAGTCCCGGATCGGTCTTGAGCCGTTCGGCGAAGGCGAGCATGCGCTCGTCGATGGATCGTCGCATCGGGTGGTTCGGATCGCGCCCGATGTCACCGATGAAGCTGTGGACAGCGGTGTAGATCTTCTCGAAGATGCGGTCGTCGATGCCTTCGGGCACCCACCACGGCGACTCGGTGCGCAGACGGTCGCGGAAGGTGTTGCGGTTGTCGTCGAGGAAGTTGCCGAGCCCGCTGAGTGTGGCGTCGAGCAAGCGCTGGTGATGGCCGCCGTCCATGCCGACGTCGATGGCGCGACCGATGAGCGGGGCGATGGGGGTGTCGCGCACCTTGCGCTCGATCATGCCCTGCAGCGCGGCGCCGACATCACGATCGTCGATGACCTCGAGGCTGCCGCGCAACGCATCGGCGACTGCGCTGCCGGCCTTCGATGCGTTCGTCGGCTCGCTGAGCCACGTGCCCAGACGCCGACCGATGTGTGCCTGGTCGAGTCGCTCGTGCAGCACCTCCTGGGTGAGGAAGTTGGTCTGCACGAACTCGCCGAGCGACTCGCCGATCTGGTCCTTGCGGTTGGGGATGATCGCGGTGTGGGGGATGGGGATCCCGAGCGGGTGGCGGAAGAGGGCGGTGACGGCGAACCAGTCGGCGAGCGCACCGATCATCGCTGCCTCGGCGAAGGCGCGGATGTAGCCGACCCACGAGTGGTCTTCCTCCAGCCAGCGAGCAACGAGGAACACGATGGTGACGAACACCAGCAGCCCGAGCGCGAGCGCCTTCATCCGTCGCATGCCCGCTCGGCGCTCGAGGTCGTTGGCCGACAGGGTCTGCATGCGACCGAACCTACTAGTGGGCCATGTACAAGCCCGGGCGGCCGGCGGCGAGGCGGGCGAACAGTCCGACGATGATGGCCGGGATCAGCGTGCGCCAGCCGAACTGCTCGACGGTGAGCACGAACCCCGTCAGCATGACGCTCGCGGCGCTGGCGAAGGCCGCGGGCGCGCCGGTGGCGGCGAGCAGCGAACCGTTCACGTTCATGCCAGGTGCAACTGCGGCGCCGAACGTCGAGCCGATGACGAACAGCGGGAGCACCTCGCCACCGACGAACCCCGTGCCCAGCGCGATGACGGTGAAGACCAGCTTCAGCAGCGGGTCCCACCAGTCGATGTGGCCGCCGGCGATGGCGTCGGAGTACAGCGCCGTCGACAGCCCGAGGTAGTCGCGACCGACGAGCAACATGAGCGCGACCGTGGCCCCGCCGCCGATGACCGTGCGGCCGGGTGGCCAGTGCATGACGTGCGCCATGCGCCGCTTGGTGCGCTTCAGGAGGGTCACGAACAGTCGACCGAGTAGACCCACGCCGATGCCGACGAGCGCGAGCTTGAAGGGGAGTCCGATGGTCCAGTCGCTGCGGGGCAGCTTCGGCCGATCGCCCATGTGATACCCGAGCAGGTCGACCACCCACTTGCCCGAGAAGGCGGCGATGACGGCCGGCACGAGTGCGCGCCAACGGTGCGACTTCGCGACCTGGAGTGTGAACACGATGCCGGTGATCGGCACGGCGAACACGGCACCCCAACCGGCCGCGAGCGACGCGGCGATCAGGGTGCGCCGCTCGTCCGGACGGAGCTTGCCGAGGCGTGAGGCGGTGTCGGTGACCGAGCCCGCCATCTGCAACGCGGCGCCTTCGCGGCCCACCGACGCGCCGAACAGGTGGCCCACCAACGATCCGGCGAAGATGAGCGGGGCCATGCGCGAGGTGACGCCGTGGGTGAACGTGTGCGACTGCTCGATGACGGCGGGTGTGCCGCCCTTCGCCCGTCCGCCCCAGTAGTGATAGGCGCCACCGACGGCGAGGCCGGCCACGGGGAGCAGCCACACCAGCCAGCCGTGGGCGATGCGCGTGCGAGTGGCCCAGTCGAGGCCGCGGAGGAAGGCGAAGGAGATGAGCCCGGTCAGGGCACCACCGATGGCGGCGAACAACCAGACCCGGACTCGTGACATGCGCGGCCAGGTTACCGACCCGCCTCGGGGCTGACGGTGTGGCACCCCCTCCGTAGGATGGGCACACCATGAGCGACGACGGCCGCCTCCAGTTCGATCTCGACCCGCTGGATCTCGACTCGCTCAACCCCGACCAGCTCGACGCGGTGGTCCATCGTGGCGGGCCGCTGCTGGTGGTGGCGGGTGCGGGTTCGGGCAAGACCAGGGTGCTCACCCATCGCATCGCCCACCTCATCCATGAAGGCGTGCCGCCGTCGGGCATCCTGGCCATCACCTTCACCAACAAGGCCGCCGACGAGATGAAGCATCGCGTGGCCGCGCTGGTGGGGCCGGTGGTGAAGGCGATGTGGGTGTGCACCTTCCACTCCGCCTGCGTGCGCATCCTGCGTGCCAACGCCGAGGCGCTCGGGTATCCGCGCACGTTCAGCATCTACGACCAGGCCGATGCGCAGCGGCTGGCGGGTTATGTGGTGCGCGACCTCGGGCTCGATGCCAAGCGCTTCCCGCCCCGCGCCGCCCACGGCCAGATCAGCCTGTGGAAGAACGAGCTCGTCACCCCCGAGATGGCGGTCGAGCGGGCCAGCAACATCTTCGAACGCAAGCACGCCGACATCTACACCGACTACCAGGCCCGCCTGCTGAAGGCCGGCGCGATGGACTTCGACGACCTGCTGATGAACACGGTGCTGCTGTTCCGTCGCCATCCCGAGGTGCTCGCGCACTACCAGCAGCGCTTCAAGTACGTCCTGATCGACGAGTACCAGGACACCAACACCGCCCAGAACGAGATCGCCCTGCAGCTGGCCGCCGGTCACCAGCAGATCACCATCGTCGGCGACGGCGACCAATGCCTACCCCCCGGCACCATGATTCGCACCCCCGAGGGTGACAAGCCCATCGAAGACGTCGCGGTGGGTGACGTGGTGATGGGGACGGGTGGACGGTGCGATCCGGCCCCGGGCATCGTGCGACACGTTCAGGAGGGCCGTTACTGCGGGCCCGTCGTCCGTGTGCGTGCCGGTGGCGCGACGATCGTCGGCACGCCGCACCATGTCGTCCCAGCCAGCTTCGACATTCCTGCCGGTAAGCACCTCGTGTACCTGATGCACCGGTCCGATCGTGGCTATCGGATTGGTCGGACCAAGAGCGTGCGGTCCAACAGCAACGGGTATCTCGACATCGGCTTCCGAGTCCGGACGGTGCAGGAGCACGGCGACGCACTCTGGGTGCTGAAGGCGTGTGACTCGCTGGCCGAGGCCGCCTACTGGGAGGCGCGGCTTGCCGCGGACTTCGGCATCCCCACGGCCTGCTTCCATTCGAACGGTCGAGAACTGGCGATGGATGACATCTGGCTCAAGCGGCTCTACGACGGAATCGACACCGAATGGCGAGCGAAGCTGTTGATGGAGGAGTTGTTGCTCCATCCGGAGTTCCCGCACCACCGGCCGCAGAACGGACGCCTGAGGAGCACGCTGAACTTGACGATGTTCGCCGACCGTCGGGCACGGGTCGGCTATCACCGAGTGCAGTGGGGGAGCAGTCAGGCAGACCTCATCGAGCGGATGGAGCAGGGTGGTGTCAAGCTTCGTGCCGGCAAGCAGGGACGACGGTACGAGTCAGTGTTCAAGTCGTACTCAGCAGCACTGCGCGAGGCGCACCGTGTGGCGGAGGTCGGCGGACTCAACATTCGGCGCAGGGTGATGATCGACGGGACGACGTACGACGCGACGCCTCTCTCGCATCTCCACGCCGGGATGACGATCTTGGTGGAGATCGATGGCGTGCTGGCCCGCCGTTCCATCGACTCGGTGGAAGTCGAGCAGTACGACGGGCCGGTGTACGACCTCGAGGTCGATCCCACACACCACTACATCGCGAACGGCGTCCTCGTGCACAACAGCGTGTACGGGTGGCGCGGGGCGGATGTGCGGAACATCTCGCAGTTCGAGGACGTGTTCGACGACGTCACCACCATCGTGCTCGACCAGAACTACCGCAGTACGCAGACCATCCTCGACGCGGCCAACGCGGTCATCGCCAACAACCCCGATCGCAAGGAGAAGCATCTCTGGAGCGACAAGGGGCAGGGCTCGCGCATCGTGCGCTATCACGCCGAGGACGAGGGCGACGAGGCAACGTGGGTGGCCCGCACGGTGCAATCCATCCACCAGGAACGCCGTGCCATCTGGAAGGACATGGCCTGCTTCTACCGCACCAACGCGCAGAGCCGAGTGCTCGAGGAGGCGTTCATGCGGTTCGGCATTCCCTACAAGGTGGTGGGCGGCACCCGCTTCTACGACCGGCGCGAGATCAAGGACGCGATGGCCTACCTGAAGGCCGTGGTGAACCCGGCCGACGAGGTGGCGGTGAAGCGTGTGCTCAACGTGCCCAAGCGAGGCGTGGGTGACGGCAGCGTGGCCAAGCTCGACGCGTACGCGCTGGCCGAGGGCATCTCGTTCGTCGAGGCGATGCGTCATGCACACGAGGCGGGTCTCACCGGCCCTGCCGCCCGTGGCGTGGCCAGCTTCGTGCGCCTGCTCGACGAGCTGGCCGACACCGCGGCCGACGAGTCCACCGGCCCGGGCGACCTGCTCCGCCAGGCGCTCGACGACAGCGGCTACATGGCCGAGCTGGAGGCCGAGGAGACCGTGGAGGCGGCCGGTCGTCTGGAGAACATCGGAGAGCTGGTGGGTTCGGCCCGCGAGTTCACGCGTATCGACGAGTTCCTCGAACAGGTCGCACTGGTGGCCGACACCGACGAGATCGACGACGACGACCGCGTGGTGTTGATGACCCTGCACAGTGCGAAGGGCCTCGAGTACCCGGTGGTGTTCGTGCTCGGCATGGAGGAGGGCGTGTTCCCGCACAGCCGGGCGCTCACCGAGCCCACCGAGATGGAGGAAGAGCGCCGCCTCGCGTACGTGGGAATCACGCGCGCGCAGCAACAACTGCACCTGAGCCACGCGTGGTCGCGGCAGCTGTTCGGCACCACCAACTACAACCCACCGTCACGGTTCCTCGACGAGATCCCCGCCGACCTGGTTGACCAGCAGGGCGCCGTCGGCGGACGCAGCGGCTACGGCCGCCAGAGCTATCGCGACCGGCGCGACCGCGAGGACTACGGCTCGGTTCCTGCGTACCGGCGAGGTGGATCGGGCAGCGGAGGGTCAGGTGGCAGCCGCAGCCCGGTCAGCGGCTTCGACCCCGACGACGACGTCGATTGGCACCGCGAGCGCGTGGTCGACGCCGCCATCAACGCCGGCCGGCGCAACACGCCGGCACCTGCGAACTCCCAGGAACTGGGGCTGCGAGTGGGCGACGACGTGGAACATCCGTCGTTCGGCGAGGGTGTCATCCTCGAGATCCGCGGCCAGGGCGACAAGGCCGAGGCCACCATCCGATTTCGGGGCGTGGGCACGAAGCACCTGTCGCTCGCGTGGGCTCCGTTGAAGCGACTTTCTTGACCTTCGGCCCTCCCTCCGCGGAGTCGCAGCTGATTGAATGACCCGATGCCGCTGGCCCTGCATCACCACGACCCGGCCACGCTGGCGCGCCGCAAGGTGCTCGTTCGCACGTGGGCGGGGCTGGTCATCGGATGGGCCGTCATCCGCACCCTCATCGTGTGGGCGGCGGTGGGCGACTACGGCCTGAACCCGTGGATCTACCTCGCGATCGACGTCGCGTCGGCCTGCGTCGATGCGGTCACCACGCCGCGCATGGTGCTCGCCTTCGTCGACGACCAGTACAAGAGCGCCACCAAGTGGGCGCTCATCTCGCTGGTGGCGTTCATCATCCCCGACCTCTACATCTTCATCGGCACTCGCGAGCTGCCCACGCGCATCGTCGTCATCGTGTGCGTCATCATCTCGCTCACCCTCCGCGTGGGGGTCATCAGCGTCGTGCGCAAGATCCGCGCGGGTCGCGCGGCGAAGGCGGCGGCCGCCGAAGCCACGGTCGACGGCATCACCCCCGCCCCGTGAACGGGAGGCGCAGGCGGCGCGTCTGCTTGAATTGTTGCCATGAAGGCCGCCATCCTCTACACCAGCCTCACCGGGAACACGCGCAGGGCGGGCGAGCTCATCGCCGCCAACCTGCAGCAGGAGGGCTGGGGCATCACCACGGTGTCGCCGCTGAACGAGCTCGAGATGGCAGGCATCCAGGAAGCCGACATGGTCATCGTGGGCACGTGGGTGCACGGTCTGTTCGTGGTCGGTCAGGCGCCGTGGAACGTGGGCGCCATCGCCCACCTGCCGGCCATGCGCGGCAAGCTCGCCGCCACCTACTGCACGTTCGCCCTCAACCCGGGCAAGTCGCTCGACAAGCTCGACACGGCGGTCAGCCACCTCGGCGCCGAGGTCATCGGTGGTCTCGCGCTGCACCGCTCCAAGCTGCACGAGCACTCCGAGGAGTTCGCCGCCCGCCTGGTGGCCAACACCCCGGCTCGCGCCTGACGCGGTGCGCCGGTCAGCGATCGGTGGTGGCAGCCACCCGATCGATGGGCACCGGTCGACCGACGAAGAAGCCCTGTGCGAGTTGCACGCCAACGGCGACGAGCGCATCACGTTCGGCCTCGGTCTCCACGCCCTCGGCGATGATTCGACAACCGTGGTCGTCGGCGAACTGCACGAGCGAGCGAACGAACGTCTGACGTGCCCGGTCGTGCTCGATGCCGTCGACGGCCTCGCGATGGAGCTTCATGAACGACGGCTTCACCGACTCGATGCGAGCGAGGCTGTCGTAGGTGGCTCCCGAGTCGTCGATGGCCAGCATCACGTCGGCGAGCGAGCCGAGCGGCCCGTCGATCACGATGTGTGCCTCCACGTTGCCGACGTCGATGACGAGCGGGCAGTGCGCCGCTTCGACGATGCCGCGCAGGAGATCGCCTCGCTGGGCGAGGCCCTCCGACACGTTGACCGACAGCCACGTCCCATCGGGGAGTCCGTGTGCCGACACGAGTGCGGCGTGCGCGAGCGCGACGTCGAGCTCCACTCCACGGCCGGTGGAGTGGGCGTCGTCGAGGCTGGCCTGGGGTGACTGTCCGTCGGCGAAGCGTGCGAGCGCCTCGTACCCCGCGACCTCGCCGGTGCTGAGGTCGACGATCGGCTGGAACACGGTGAAGAACGCGTACTCCTCGAAGCTGTCCGACCGGGCAGGCGCATGGCGACGTCGACCCAGCAGTGCGGGTGACGGAGCCGTGGCATCGGCGATCGGCGGGTCGGCGGGTCGGGCCTGCACGCGCAGGCCGGAGCCGGCCGAACCGAGTTGGAGCACCGAGGCCCAGTCGCCGAGCGCTCCCGTCGGCGTGGCCGGCGCTCCGGTGGTGGCGGGCGCGGTGGTCTTCGGGGGCACCGGCTTGTACAGCCAGCCCTTCAGCTGCGCCCACAGGTCGGCCACCGAGTTGGCCAGCCCGACGAACGCGACCATCGCGTACAGCGCGAGCGATGCGTTGAGGGCGGCGAAGAAGAGATGACCCCAATGCCGGGCGTCGATGTCGACGACGATGGTGTACGCCGACCAGGCGATGAGGGCGAACGGGGCGAGGATGAACGCGGCGTGCGCGGACGTGCGGTCGCGTACCTTGGGGGTGCGCTTGAACGAGCTCTTCTCGCCGGTCACCAGCTGCAGCAACGAGGCGAACGTGCCCGACAGGTTCACCGGGAGGAGGATGAGGTTGAAGCCGTAGAGGCGCACGACGTCGAGTCGCTTGTAGCCGCAGTACTTGAGATCGCTCGCCATCATCAGGAAGTAGGGCAGCGCGATCAGTGGCAGCACGGGCTTGAGCAGGCCGGCGTTGAACGGATACACCAGCAACACCACGAGGCACAGCGACGACCAGAAGATCGACGCCATGTAGTTCACGCGGAGGAACACCTCGCCGAACCGGTTCCGCTCGTTGCGTTCCTTGCGTGCTCGCGACTGCTCGCGCAGCTTCGACAGGATGAGCAGACCACCGTTCGCCCAGCGCTGCCGCTGGATGCACAGCGAGCCGAAGTCGGGCGGGGTGGCGCTGTAGGCGAGACGCTCCGGGTAGTTGAACAACGACCAGCCGTGGATGCCGAGGTCGATGGTGGACTCGGTGTCCTCGATGACGGTGCGGTCCTGGATGTAGCGACGGATCTCCCAGTTGCCCTGGTGATCGATCTCCACGATGTCGTCGAGCGCAGCCTTGCGCAGGAGCGCATTGGCGCCCACCCAGAACGTGGCGTCGTAGTGGGTCATGCCCTGGTGCACGATGTGCTGGATGTCGGTGGTGGCACCGGCGATGCGTTCGATGCGCGTGGCCGAGCCGGGGTACGAGCTGTACGGCGTCTGGGCCACGCCCACATCGGCGTACGCCTGCTGCTCGAGGAGGTAGAGCAGGCGAACGCAGTACTCCGGCAGGAGCACGCTGTCGGCATCGAGCGTGAGCACGTAGTCGGGGTTCGGCACGGTGAGGTCGGCGTGGCGGGCGGCGCACGGCACCAACGCTCGGCCGAGCGGCGTGGCGATCTCCTGGTAGCTGCCGCCCATGAGGGCGATGTAGCTGTTGAGGTTCATCGCCTTGTTGGGTTCGTGCGACGACGACACGTACTGCTTGCGCTCGAAGCTGGTGAGCTCGGCGCGGAAGGTGGCCACCAGCCGGTGGTACAGATCGTGCAGTCGATCGACGCCGAGGTGCATGCCCGCATCGGCGCCACCGCGCAGTGCAGCGGCGATCGTCTCGAAGTCGCCGGCGAGCGCGCCGAGCACGTGCTCCACGAAGAACGTGTCGGAGTGGTCGTTGATCTCCTGCCGTGCCCCCAACTCGCGCAGCCACGTCGCCGCATCGTCGTAGTGCGCTGCCAGCACCCGCATGTCGTCGGCGCCCGGCTCGTGCTGTCCGGTCTGGGAGTCCTCGAAGGCCTCCACCGCGCGCACCGCTCGCTGCAACGGTTCGGACAGTTCCTGCTCGATGGTGTGGGGCAGCGCGCGGGCGGACTCCAACAGGCGTCGTGCGTGCGCAGTGGACGGCTTCGGCGGGTCGTCGATGAGCAGCACGATGCGCATGTGCGGATGTTCCTGCAGAGCGGCCGACAGCAGCGTCGTGCGGATGACCCGCTCGTCCTCCTGGTAGGAGGGGACCAGCACGGTCACGGTGGGCACCTGCTGGGTGAAGAAGTGATCGATGGCCGCCCGCGGCGCCCGACGATGCGAGCGGCTGCGGTAGAAAAAGCCGATGCGGGTGATGAGGTACGCCATCGACGAGGCCGTCAACGCGGTGACGACGACCATGTAGACGATGGCCTCGATCACCAACCGTGCGCTCGACGCGTCGCCCTCGACGAACTGCTGGACGATGGTGAGGAACAGGTAGGTGAACCAGGCCGACACCGTCAACACGATGGCCATGCGGCCCACCATGATGCGGCGGTCCGACACCGGCGGTGCCACGACGGGCATCGGCTCCTCGCGTCGGTCGCTGCCCCATTGGCGCCGGGGTCGGCGTGGTGTGGATTCGGTCGTCCGCTTCATCGGGTGTCCTGTCAGAACGTGCTCTGTCCGCGCGTTCCGGCGCGGTGATCGTCCCGAATCCATCGGCACAACGGATGCCTTCCGTGAGGGAATTCTCAAGAACGCCTCACGTCGGACGAATCGCGGCCGATGAAGAACGGAGCGATCTTCCGTGCAAGACACTGGGCCAGGACACATGAGCACCACTGAACTCCCCTCTCCCGACACCGCCCCCGACGACCTCGACGAGCGCGACGACCTCGACGCGCCCCGCGTGCGCCTGTCGAAGGCGCGTCTCGCCATCCTGCTGCTCATCGTGGCGCTCGTGGCCGGCGGCGTGTACGTGGCCATCCGCCTCGCGCAACCTGCTCCGGCAGCAGCCGGTGAGGCGTGGAGCATCCCCTACGTCGACGTCACACTGACGCCCACGTACCAGTTCCAGGACCCGCAGTCGAACCCCGCGCGCGACGTGGCGCTCGCGTTCGTGGTGGCCGACCCGGACGAGCCCTGCGCACCGACGTGGGGCGGTGCCTACTCGCTCGACAGCGCCGCACAGGACCTCGAACTCGACCGGCGCATCCGCCAACTCAGGGATGCCGGCGGTGATGTCGTCGTGTCGTTCGGTGGTCAGGCCAACCAGGAGCTCGCCACTGTGTGTGAGGACGACGGGTTGCTCACGGCTGCCTATCGTTCGGTGGTCGAGCGGTACGCGGTGGACTCGATCGACCTCGACATCGAAGGCGCGGCGGTCGCCGATGGCCCCTCGATCGAACGGCGTGCGGCGGCCATCGCGGCCGTGCAGGAGGAGCGTGCGGCCAAGGACGCACCGCTCACCGTGTGGCTCACGGTGCCGGTGGCCCCTTCCGGGATGACCGCCGAAGTGCTCGATCTGGTCGGCGCCACCCTCGACGGCGGCGTCGAGCTCGCCGGAGTGAACCTGATGACGATGGACTTCGGCGATGCCGACCATCCGACCGGCGACATGCTCGCTGCCACCAAGAGCGCCCTCGAGGCCTCCGTGCAGCAGATGATCCGCATCTACGCGGCTCGCCAGGTGACCCTCACCGAACCCGAGGCATGGACCCTGCTGGGTGCGACCCCGATGATCGGCCAGAACGATGTCGTCGGTGAGGTGTTCACCCTCGACGACGCGCGTGGCCTGGCCGAGTTCGCCGTCGCCAAGGGACTGGGTCGCGTGTCGATGTGGTCGCTGAATCGCGATGCGCCGTGCCCCGCGTCGTTCGCCGACGTCACGGTGATCTCCAACACGTGCAGCAGCCAGGAGCAGCTGGCGTTGGACTTCGCCAATGTCTTCACCGGTCTCCCCGGCCGCTCGCCGTCGCTGCCGCCGGGCGGCGCGGTCACCGTCACCGATCCGCCGAAGGTGATCGACGATCCGGCGACGAGCCCGTACCCGATCTGGCGACCCGACGCGCAGTACCCGGGCACCTACAAGGTGGTGCGCAACGGCATGGTCTACGAGGCCAAGTGGTACACCCAGGGCGACGATCCGGCTCGGGTCACCGCGAACACGTGGGAGTCGGCGTGGTCGCTGGTCGGCCCCGTCAGCCCAGACGACGAACCGTTCACCCCCACCACCGTGGCCGCCGGCACGTATCCCGATTGGAGTCCCGAGACGCTCTACGACAAGGGCGACAAGGTGCTCTTCGACGGTCTGCCGTACGAGGCGCGCTGGCCCAACCAGAGCGACGCCCCGTCGACGCTGTTCCCGGTGGGCCCGGACTCCTCGTGGCGCCCCCTGTTCACCCTTCCGGGCGAACCCGCCGAGACCTGACTCAGCGGCGGGTGAGGTCGAGGGTGATGGTGCCCTCGTCGGTGTTGACGATGGGGCCGAGCACGTCGGCGGGCACGGTGGCGAGATCGTCGACGGTCAGCGTGCGGCCCTCGCAATCGGTGAACGTCTGCGTGCCCTTCACCACCTCGATGGTGCACTCGAAGGTGCGATCCACCGGGTGAGCGAGGTGCACGCCCCACCCCTGCAACGCATCGTCGCCGGAGTGGTGGAGCACCACGTGGGAGTCGTTGCCGATGAGGTCCTGGAGCACGATGGGACCATCGCTGGCGATGATGTCGGCGAGCAGCGTGGCACTGCCGAGCTCCTGCACGGTGGGAGCGAGGTTCTGGCTGGTCTCGTCGCTGTTGCCGGCGATGAAGGCGGCCACGCCCCACAGCAGCAGGCCGGCGAGCGCGAAGAACGCGATGCCCGCGGCCACGGGAACCACGGCCCTGGCGAAGGTGGACTGGAACTGCGGACGGCGCATCGCCCCCAGTGTGCCCGATGCGCGCGGCGGACGCACCGCGCCCCAAGTTGGCCCACGTCGCGCCGTCGTCGTAGGGTTCTCCTCTTGTGAAGCGCCCCTATCGCGTTGTGGTGGCAAAGCCCGGACTCGATGGTCATGATCGCGGCGCGAAGACCATCACCCGGGCCTTGCGCGACCACGGTTTCGAAGTCATCTACACCGGTCTGCATCAGACCCCCGAGCAGATCGCGGAGACCGCGCTGCAGGAGGACGTCGATGCCGTGGGCCTGTCGCTGCTCAGTGGCGCGCACCTCACCCTGTTCCCCCGTGTGATGGAGGAGCTCCGCCAGCGCGACCTCGGGGACGTGCTCGTGTTCGGTGGTGGTGTCATCCCCGATGCCGATGCACGCGCGTTGCGCGAGCAGGGCGTGGCCGAGATCTTCGGCCCCGGAAGTTCGTTGAAGGGCATCAGCGCCTGGCTGGAAGCTCAGTTGGATCAGAGAGAGGACGAGGCCTGATGGACCTTTTCGAGTATCAGGGCAAGCAGTACTTCGCCCGCTTCGACATTCCGGTCAGCCCCGGCGACGTGGCATACACGGTCGACGAGGCCGTGGCCGCTGCCGAGGCGGCCGGCTACCCGGTCGTGGTGAAGGCGCAGGTGCAGGTGGGCGGCCGCGGCAAGGCCGGTGGCATCAAGCTCGCCGACAACGCCGACGAGGTGCGACTGCACGCCGGGAACATCATCGGCATGGACATCAAGGGGCACCTGGTCAAGCGGGTGTGGGTGGAGCACGCGAGCGACATCGAGAAGGAGTACTACGCGTCGTACTCGCTCGATCGTGCGGCGAAGAAGCACCTCCTGATGCTCAGCGCCCAGGGCGGCGTGGAGATCGAAGCGGTCGCCGAGACCGACCCCGACGCCATCGTGATGCTGCACATCGACCCGGTCGATGGCCTGCCGCTGGCGATCGCCCGCGACGCCGCGGTGCGCGCCAAGATCGACGCCGAGGCCGTCGACGGTGTGGCCGACATGCTCGTCAAGCTGTACCGCTGCTTCACCGAGGGCGACTGCGACCTGGCCGAGATCAACCCGCTCATCCTTCGTCCCGACGGTGGCGTGCACGCGCTCGACGCGAAGGTCAGCCTCGACAACAACGCCGCGTTCCGTCACCCCGAGTGGGACGAATTCCGCGCCACCGAAGAACTCGACGAGCGCGAGCAGATGGCTCGTACCCACGACCTGCAGTACATCGGCCTCGACGGCACAGTGGGCATCATCGCCAACGGCGCCGGCCTGGCCATGAGCACGCTCGACGTGGTGAACCAAGTGGGTGGCAGCGCCGCCAACTTCCTCGACATCGGTGGCGGCGCCAACGCCGACATGATGGCGGCGGCCCTCGGAGTGATCAACTTCGACGAGAACGTGAAGAGCATCTTCATCAACATCTTCGGCGGCATCACCCGCGGCGAGGAAGTGGCGAAGGGCATCGTCGAGGCACTGGGCCGTGTGGAGTTGCGTGCTCCCATCGTCATCCGCCTCGACGGCACCAACGCCGAAGAGGGCCGGGCCATCCTGGCCAACGCCGGCATTCCCGAGAGCACGCTCATCTCGAAGCCCACCATGCTGGAAGCGGCCCGCGCAGCGGTCGCCATCGCGAACGGAACGAACTGATCATGGCCATCTTCGTCAACGAACACACCAAGGTCATCGTCCAGGGCCTCACCGGCGGTCAGGGCAAGTACCACGGCCTGCGCAACCAGGCGTACGGCACCCAGGTCGTCGGCGGCGTCACACCCGGCAAGGGCGGGACCGATGTCGCCATTCCCGAGGGTGGCAGTATTCCCGTGTTCAACACGGTCGCCGAGGCCGTGGCGGCCACGGGCGCCACTGCGTCGTTCATCGCCGTGCCGCCGAAGGCCGCCAGCGCGGCCATCCTCGAGGCCGCCGCGGCGGGCATCGGGTTCATCGTCTGCATCACCGAGGGCATCCCGGCACAGGACGAGGCGAAGGTGTTCAACACGCTCCTGCGCGAGTACCCGAACACCCGTCTGCTCGGCCCGAACTGCCCCGGCATCATCAGCCCCGGCAAGTGCAACATCGGCATCACCGCCGGCGAGATCGCCCAGGTGCCCACCGCCTCGGGTCCGAACGTCGGCATCGTCAGCCGTTCGGGCACGCTCACCTATCAGGCGCTGTACGAACTGAAGCAGCGCGGCATCGGCGTGTCCACGTGCGTCGGTATCGGTGGCGACCCCGTGCCCGGCACCAACTTCATCGACTGCCTGCGCGAGTTCCAGAACGACCCAGAGACTCACGCCATCATCATGATCGGCGAGATCGGTGGCTCGGCCGAGGAAGAGGCCGCCGAGTTCATCAAGGCCAACGTCACCAAGCCGATGAGCGCCTACATCGCGGGCGTCACCGCCCCCGAGGGCAAGAAGATGGGCCACGCCGGTGCCATCACCAGCGGCGGCAAGGGCACGGCCCAGGGCAAGATGGACGCCCTGCGCGCCGCCGGCGTGAAGGTGGGCCTGAACCCCACCGAAGCCGGCGACCTGATGGCCCAGATCGTCGCCACCCTCTGACGGTCGCACGAAAACCCCAGTTTTGACGTACGGTCGGGGGATGCCGATCGTCCCCGATGACAAGAACTGGACCTGGGTGCTCGAACGCGCCTGCCCCGAGTGCGGCTTCGACGGAAGCACCTATTCGCCCGCCGATGCACCCGCCTCCATCGAGGCCAACGCCCTGCAGTGGCGCCGGTTGCTGCTGCACCCGCAGGCCACGCAGCGCCCGAATGAGCACACCTGGTCGGCGCTCGAGTACGGGTGCCATGTGCGCGACGTGTTCCGGTTGTACCTGCTGCGCCTGAACCTGATGCTCAACGAGGACGGGCCGCAGTTCGAGAACTGGGACCAGGACGCCACGGCCGTCAACGACCGGTACGCCGACCAGAACCCCACGGTGGTGGCCGACGAACTGGTCACCGCCGCGGTGGCGCTGGCCGATCGCTTCGCCGCCGTGCAGCCCGACCAGTGGGACCGCACCGGCTTCCGCAGCGACGGCGCAGCGTTCACCATCGACAGCTTCACCCGCTACATGGTGCACGATCCTGTGCACCACGTGTGGGACGTGGAGCAGGGCTACGCCACGTTGGGCAACGGCTGACGGCCGTACCACCCGATCAGCCGATCGAGTGTGGAGGCATCGGCGCCGGGGTCCACGGCGTTGCGGAACGGCGGGTTGATCGCCAGTTCCGGACGGAAGCGCGCGTCCTTCGCCATCTCTGCGAAGTAGGCCTCGCGGTCGCCGGAGGGCAGCGCCTGCAGGGCCGACGCCAGCGCCACGTCGAGTGTGGGCTGATGCCACTCGACGCGCTGGCCGGTGGCCACCGCGAGATCCCAGGTGTGCACGGTGAGTTCGGAGGTGTACATGGCCAACATCGCCGAGCCCGGCGCGGTGGCCCAGGGCAGGACCATCATCTGCTCGAGCTTGGCGTCATCCGTCCACGCCGCCTGCACACGGTGGGCTGCCGCGAGGAACATCGCCGGCCACGCGTCGTCGGCGACGCCGGTGATCTCGTCGGGCATCGCCATCGGGTCGTCGCCGTTGCCGAGTGCGGCGATGCGGTCGAACACCATCAGCATGTGCCCGAGCAATGACCGCACGTTCTTCTCGGTGCAGGGCGTGGGCAGTTCGAACTGGTGGGGTTGCACGCCGTCGATGACCGCCCGGGCCGTGACCACGGCATGGGCGAAGGCAGAGCGGGGATCGGTGGGGGACAGTGCGTTCGTGTCGTTGGTGGTGCTGTCGTTCATGTTCACGGTGTCGTTCATGTCGTCATCGTCGCGACGAAAGTGGCCACCTCCTGGCCATGTTTCCTGACAAGCTGTCGACGTGAGGGCCGATCGACTCGTGAGCGTGCTGTTGCTCCTGCAGCAGCGCCAACAGGTCACCGCTGCGGAGGTCGCTGCCGAGCTGGAGATCTCTCCCCGCACGGCCCGGCGCGACCTCGAGGCGCTGGGCATGGCCGGGCTCCCGGTGTACTCGCTCTCCGGACGCCACGGGGGCTGGCGACTCGCCGGTGGCGGACGCACCGATCTCAGCGGGTTGTCGCAGGCCGAGGCGCAGGCGCTGTTCATGGTGGCCGGCCCGCAGTCCAGCACCACGCCCGAGGTGAAGGCTGCACTGCGAAAGCTGGTGCGCGCACTCCCCGAACCGTTCCGGGTGGCCGCCGAACGAGCGGGCACCACGACCGTCATCGACCAGCGTCGCTGGGGTCAGCGCTCCGTCACCCGACGCGACCCCACCCTGCTCGACGACGTGCGCGAGGCGGTCGTGCAGGGGTGGCAGCTCGAACTCGACTACACCGCTCGCACCGGCGAGTCCACCACTCGCACCGTCGAGCCGTTGGGGCTGGCCGCGAAGGCGGGCACCTGGTACCTCGTGGCCGACACGGCGGCCGGATTGCGTACGTTCCGCGTCGACCGCATCGGCGGTGTGCGGCCCACGGGCCGGCCCAGCACGGTGCCGCCCGGGTTCGATCTGACGCAGGCCTGGTCGCTCATCGCCGACCGGGTGGAGGATCTGCGCACGCCGGTGGTGGCCACCGCTCGCGTGCACCGAGATGCGCTCCGGATGTTGGCGTTCCAACTGGGTGAGCGGCTCCGTGTGGGCGCAGCCGATGGCGAGTGGGTCGACATCGAGGTGCGCGGCCACCACGTGCGCGAGCTGGCGAACGAGTTGTGTGGCTACGGTGCGTCGATGGACGTGCTCGAGCCCGCCGAACTCCGCATCGAACTGCGTCGCCTGGGCGAGGCGTTGGTGAACCGTTACGGCAGCTGACCGACGTGGGCCAACGCCAGGCGGATGAGGCGGTCGTGGCCGCCGGTCATCTCGCGACGCACGGCGTCGCTCACCGCTTGCTCGGGCGGGTACCAGGCGAGGTCGAGCGCCTCCTGCGTGGGCTGGCAGTCGCCCGACACGGGCACCACGAAGGCGAGGCTCACTGCGTGATGGCGCGGGTCGTAGAAGCCGCTGATGGTGGGGTCGGGGAAGTACTCGACCACCGTGAACGGAGCCACCTCCGCCGGAATGCGCGGCAGCGCCACCGGGCCGAGGTCCTTCTCGAGGTGACGCAGCAGTGCATCGCGGATGCGCTCGCCGTACAGCACACGACCACTCACCACCATGCGACTGATGGTGCCGTCGGCCGCTTGCCGCAACAGCATGCCCACGTGGGTGACCCTGCCGACGTCGTCGACGCGCACGGGAACGGCGTCGACGTACACGAGTGGCACGTTGGCGCGGATGTTCTCCAGTTGGTCGCGCGAGAGCCAACCGGTACGGGTGTCGAGTGATTCGTTCATGAGGATGCCGCCACGAAGTAGCCGTTGATGTCGATGATCAGGTGACCAGATTGGCTCATGGCGGCAGTGACAGAGTTGGATACCCCGATCTGGTTCACTCCGACCAGCGCTCCGTTGGCCACGGTCTTGCCGGCCGCGTAGTTCACACTGGCCGTCGGGGGCGGGGTGAGGCCGGGGTAGACCTTCAGGAATCCATTGGCACCTGGTGCCACGACGGTGAGGTTGGCGGAGATGCCACCGATGCCATCGGGCACGCCCGTGGTGCCGCCCGTGACGTAGAAGCCTCGCGTCTCGCCGGCGGTGAACGGTTGGCCGAGCGCACGCGTGTCGTAGGCGCGAGTGGGGGTGAGCGGCACGAAGGTGCCCACCGGCGACGCGGCGGCCGTGCTCGAGGTGATGTAGCCGACCACGTCGACGATCATGTCGATGGTCTGCGATGCGGCGAGCGAGATGGCGCCTCCGTGGCCGATGGGCACGATGGCCGTGTTGGCCGAGGCCGACCCCGGGACGTAGTTGACGTTGGCGTGCTGTGGGTTGACCGCGCCGCCCGGGTACACGCGCAGGAAGCCCGAACCCTCTGCATTCACCGCCGCCACGTTGACGACCAGCGCCGACACCTGCGAGCCCGCTGCAGTGATGTCGGGGACCTGGGTACCCGCCAACAACGGCACCGTGACCTCCTCGGTCGCGTTCACCCGCCGGGGCGTGCCCCCGAACGATGCCGGCAACGACGCACCGCCGCGAGTGTCCATCCACCGCTCCGGGGTGGTGAGCGGCACGAACCGACCATCGGTGGGCGTGACCTGATCGGCCAGGTAGTAGCCGAGCAGATCGATGATGACGTTGCCGCCGGCCTGCACGTACACGCTGATGTTGCCGTTCTGCCCCAACGGCACGATGGCGAAGTTCGGCCGGGTGACGTTCGGTGTGGAGACGTTGAGCGTGCTGGTGCCGCCGTTGCGGGCCTTCAGATACGGGTACGACTGGACGAACCCGAGCGAGGGTGGGGCGACGGCGGTGAGGTTGATGGCCACCGCCGACACCTGCGCACCGGCCGGGATGGTGCTCCACGCACGCACGTTGAAGTCGAAGATGGACTGCGGTGTGTACGGGCCGACGGTGCCGGCCGGGCCGACGTGGAAGGCGCCCTGGCGGGTGTCCAGCACACGCTGCGGCAGCGCCATGGGCACGAACTTGCCGGGTGTTGCGGCCACGGCGGGGTCGGGGGGCGGCGGGAGATGGATGAGCCCGGCGCCGTACGCGTTGTCGGCACCGGCGGGCCCGAGATCGGTGACGAAGTGCTTCACCAGCGCGGCGAGCCCCGCACCTGGCGTGGCGAGTCCTGCACCCTGCAGCAGCGCGGCAGCGCCCGCAGCAGTGGGAGCTGCGGCCGAGGTGCCGTGGAAGGTGACGAACACCGTGCTGGCGAAGCCGGACGGAGCGGTGACGTCGGGCTTGATGCGACCATCGGTGGTGGGGCCCTGCGACGAGTAGTAGCCGATGCCATCGGAACCGGGAAGGATCCATCCGGGCGCCGGGTCGTAGGCGGCGACGGCCACGAGGCCGGGGTTGCGCGAATCGACGACCGGCTTCGCGGCACTCCCCGTCGCGTCGGAGTAGGCCTTCTCCAACATGCCGGTGGCGAGCGCGATCTCCAGCGTGTCGGGCACCGCGCCGACCCGAGTGTTCGGGTTCAGGCGGATGCGGATGTAACTGATGGACTCGCCGAGGTTGTACTCGCTGAACCGGTTGGTCGGGCAGATCACCCGATCGACAGCTTCCAGTGGATCTGCGCCGGCCAACTGGTTGGCGTCGATGACGTTGCCGCCCGCCCCGTCGACGTTCACGGGCAGCACGGCAGTGGGGTTCACCCAGTCGTTGCCCGGGCCGGGGCTGGAGATCGGCTCCCAGAACTCGATGGAGTAGTCGGACCGTTGTGCCGGTGCGAGATACCAGTCGTTGCTCCACCGGATGCCGTCGAGCACGTAGCACCCTCCGCCGCCCGGACCGGAGTCCACCCGCAGCCAGGTGTCGTTGATGGGCGATTGCGCGCCGTGCAGGCCGTCGTTGAAGTTCACGTACCCGGCGCGGGCCAGGCTGGTGGGAACCGCTCGTCGCATGTACAGATCGAACGCGTCGTTGCCGGCGGAGTTGAACCAGGTCATCCCCTTGCCGATGGCCGAGTCGACCACGGTGGCCAATGGCCCGGTGCCGTCGCCGGGGCCGTCGTAGGCCGAACCCAACGAGCGGGTGAGGATGGTGACGCCGTTGGCGCCGAAGAAGTCGACCGCGGCCTGCAGGTCGGCCGTCGTGCCGACCGAGGCGACGAACAGCTCCACGCCGGGCGCCATGTCGCGCACGATCTCGGCGACCGCCACGCCGTGGTGCCCCGACTCGGTGCCCAGCACCGCCGCGCTGGAGATGGTGCCGTTCGGGTTGCACAGGTTGGGCACGGTGCCGGTGGTGTCGCGGCAGAACTGGTGGGCTGCATCAGGCAGTGCGCCGTGTTCGGCGGGCGCCCACGCGGTGAAGTCGAAGAAGTCGACGATGCCCACCTTCACGCCGGTGCCGAGGTGGCCGGCGGTCTGCCACAGATCGGCGCCGGTGCTGGCCACTTCGCTGCCCAGGGTGGGACCGGTGCCGATGGCTTCGGTCCGCGCCGGCGTGACCACCGGAGCATGACCGGCACGCCGCGGGTACTGGACCTGGCTGACGCGGGCGGACTCGGCGAGTGACTCGACGGCGGCGACGGGCACGGTGGCCTGCACGAGCGCACCCGGCACCGAGCCGGTGATGGTGCCCCCGGCTGCGCGCACCCGCGTGGCCACGCCGACCACGTCGGTGGTGAGGATCTCGACGGGGACGGTGGCGACGCCGCCGCGCGGCTCGGATGCAGCGTCGTCGAGCGACTGCTCCATCTCGTCGAGCAACCGTGGGTCGGTCACGGTCTCAGCACCGGGGTCGGTCGAGTCTGCCGGCGCACCACCCTCCGCCCGGGCGGAGGGGGTGGACGGTTGCACGGTGACCAGCGACGCGCTGGCACACGCGACGACGAGCATGGCTCGCAGCTTCCTCACGATGACCTCCTGGGGGGACCCGGCCAGGCTAGTGGCCCGGTCGCGGAGGTGTTCGGCGGCGGATCAGCGCTTGCGGCGAGGCTTCGCCTGCACGGGCGGCGTGCGCGGCAACGCCGGTGTGACCACGTGCGTGTCGTCGTCGATGGGGATGCGGATGCCGTCGGCATCGAGATCCGTGGGCTCGCCGGCGGCATCGACCACCACGGGGATCTCCTCCTTCGGCTTGCGGCCGAGGGCGATGTCGACGCCGAACATGCCCGCTGCGAGCATCGCGCCGGCAGTTCCGTGCTTGCGGCGCGCGGTGCCGACGGGGTCGGAGATGGGCTCGATCTCGTCGAGCTCGTCGCCCGGAGCGATGGTCTCGGCTGCGTCGTCGTCCGGCACACCAGCACGCTACCGACTGCCTGGGGTGGGTATCGCGCGGGGCGCGTTCCAGGGCGAATACTCTGTGTGTCCAATGCCCGAAGGCGACACGATTCATCGCACGGCCGCAGCGCTGCGGACCGCACTGGTGGGACGTCCGGTCACGCGCTTCATCGCACCTCGCCTCTACGGGCCGACGCCCACAGCGGGGCGCGTCATCGAGCACGTCGAGAGCCATGGCAAGCATCTCGAGATCCTGTGGGACGACGGCCTCGTGTTGCACACCCACATGCGCATGTCGGGTTCGTGGCACCTCTATCGCGTGGGCGAGCGGTGGCGGAAGTCCGACAACCAGATGCGTGTGGTCATCGAAGTGCCCGAGTGGGTGGCGGTGTGCTTCAACGCTCCGGTCGTCGAGACCTACCGCGAGTTCGACATCCATCGGCATCCAGGCTTCGGCAAGCTCGGTCCCGATCTGTGTACGGCGCCGGTGCGCGACCTCGAGTTGTGCGCTCGTCGCATCTACGAGTACCCCGACCGCGATGCCGTCATCGCCGATGTCCTGCTCGACCAGCACGTCGCGTGCGGTGTCGGCAACGTGTACCGGAGCGAGATCCTCTGGTCGTGCGCGATCAGCCCGTTCGCGCCCGTCAGTTCGTTGGAGCCCTCCGACTGCGTGCAGATCATCAACGCCGCCACCCGCATGCTCAGGGCGAACTTGTCGCACGGTCCGCGCATCACGAATCGCGACATCCCCGGCGGCCTCGCGGTCTACAGCCGCAACGGCCAGCGGTGTGTGCGGTGCACCGACACCGTGCACGTGAAGCGCTTGGGCGAGCATGCGCGGTTGGTGTACTGGTGCCCGGGTTGCCAAACCCGGTTGGCCCCGCAGCGCGACATCACGCCGCCGAGCTTGGAGATGGACCCGCACCCTGCGGCGGCCAAGTACCTCAGCGAACTCCCCTGGCGACGCGACATCGCCGGTTGAGCGACCCTGAGTCGTGTGCCGGCGGTCAGTTCGCCGGGATGGTGAGTTGCTGGATGACTCGTTCCCAGCCCTCGCCCAGCACCGTGCGGTCGTCGTACGCGACGTGGGTGCGCGAGGTGACCGCGTGGAACGCAGAGGTGGCCAGTGCCGTCGCCACCACGTCGCCCACCGCCATCGCCCGGGCCACCGCGGCCTCGGCCGCGAGTTCTGCCTGGGTGAGGTCGCCCTGCTGCGCGTAGGCGCCGGCCGCTGCCACGTACGCGAACACCTGGTCGAGGTAGGTGGCCCCTTCGGTGTGTGCCACCGCGTTGGCGTGCACGATGGCCTGCGCCGGCTGTCGCGCGGCGGTGTGCACCAATGCCGACACGGCTTGCGTGAACGGGTGGCCGGCGCCCTGCGCCTGCACGGACTCGATGGTGGCCAGGGCTTCCTCGGAGCGACCCTGTTGCACCTGCGCCATGGCGAGCACCACCACAGGTTCGAACGCCTGCCCGCCCGTGAGCTGCATCTCGGCCAGCGCTCGCTCGGCCATGGCCGCGGCCACTGAGCCGTTGCCACGGTGCATGGCCGCGCCGGCGACTGCCATGAGCGGGAACGGACCCTGACGGCCGGCATCGGCCAGGGCCATGAGCTCCTCGCTGCTGCGCTGCGCCGCGGCCGATCGGCCGAGCGCGACCTGCGTGCGGACGAGCGGTGCGAGCGACTGAATGAGCCCGAACCGATCCTTGAGGCGCTTGAACCGCGAGCGAGCCCGCTCGGCGAACTGGTTGGCATCGTCGAGCTTGCCCTGCCACAGGCGAAGGTCGGCCAGCAAGGTGTCCATCATGCCGGCGGCCCAGTCGTCGCCGCGCATCTCTGCCTCTCGCTGCACGGCAGTGGCCAGATGCTCGGCCTCGTCGAAGTGTCGCTCGAAGAACTCGACGAACGCGAGCAGACCGAACGCCCACCCGACGCCGTTGCGGTCGCCGATGGCGGTGAGCGTGGTGGCAGCGTGGGTGAGACGCTCGCGGGCTTCATGCAGGTCGCCGGACAGGAACGAGATCCATGCGCGGTGCTGCTCGATGTAGGCCATGCCGCGCGCGTCGTCGAGCGAGCGATACAACTCGTCGGCCTCACCGAAGAACCATTCGGCGTCGGCGAGCGAACCGGTGAACATCTCGATGAACCCACGCACCCGGAGTGCGCCGGCCAATTGGTCGGGCTGGTCCACCCCGCGCAGCAGCTCGATGGCGCGGCCCAGCTCCTGACGTGCCTCATCGACCCGTCCGGCCACGTTGGCGAGCATGCCGCGCAAACGGTGTGCCGACGCCTGCGTGGTGGTGTCCTCCAGCCGGTCTCCGCTGGCCTGTATCGCGTCGATGTCGGCCGCCGCGCCGTCGAACTGCCGCTGGTCGATCTCGGCAGAAGCGCGCACGATGCGCAGATGCACGACGGCAGGGTCGTCGTCGTTGCCGTGCAACAGGTCGATCGCTCGAGTGGCATGTCGCACCGCCATGCGCAGGCTGCCGCTGTCGAGTGCTCGGTCGGCGGCGATGGTGAGCGCCGTCACCGCACGTTCGGCCAGGTCGGCCGGCACCATGTCGACCGGGCCGAGCTCCTGGACGAGTTCGGCGGCTGTGGCGGCGTGGTGGGCGAGGTCGTCGAGTGCACCGCCGGTGCCGTACATCGCCTTCGCCACACCGGCGTGCCGTTGCGCGCGTGCGGCCTTGGTGAGCGTCTGGTATGCCGCGTCGCGCACGGACTCGCTGCGGAACTCCCAGCGACGACCGCGCACCTCCAGCAGCCCGAGCTCGTCGAGTTCGTCGATGACGTCGTCGGGCGGCGGCTGCCCCAGCGCGTCGGCGAACTGCTCGAGCCCGAGGATGAGCCCGGCGGTGCCCAGCACGGCGGCGTTCTCGAGCACCTGGCGCTGCGGGATGGTGAGCTGGTCGAGTCGCGCGGCGATGAGCGTGCGCAGCGAGTCGGGCAGTTCGCGATCGCCGCCGGCCTCGGTGAGCGCGACGAGTTCGATGAGGAACAGCGGGTTGCCGCCGCTGCGGTCGTAGAGCGCGGTGAGTCGAGCCTCGTCGACCTCGTCGCCGCCGATGAGCTCGCGGGCGAGGTCGTCGTTCTCCATGCGCGACAACGGCTGCAGCGTGACCGACACCAACGTGCTGCGATCGGATCGCGAGGGCCAGCTGACCTCCGCACCGGGCCGCATGGCGGTGATGAGGATGAACCGACTGCGACTGAGGAGACCGACGAGCGCGTCGAGCAGCTCGATGAGGACGGGATCGGCCCAATGGATGTCATCGATGCTGAGCACCACCGGGCCCTTCTCGGTCTTGGCTTCCAGGACCTGGGCCACCGTGTGGTGGATGGTGCTGCGAGCACCCGCAGGATCGAGCTTGTCGATGGACGAGGGGAAGCCCAGCAGGTGCGAGAACACGTCGACGAGGAGCTCGCGTTCGGCGGCGTGTTGCGTGGGGAACATCACCTCGGCCCTGGCGCGGGCGGCGGCGCGGACGTCGTCGAGCGGGAGGCCCGGATCCAGATCGAGGTAGGTGCTGAGGGCGTTGGCGAGCGGCCACCACACGTTGGACTCGCCGTAGGGCACGCAGGCACCCTCGAGGATCGTTGCAGGACCGCGGTCGCGAATGCGGCGGATGACCTCGTCGACGAGGCGGCTCTTGCCGACACCGTTCTCGCCGTTGACGTGCAGGAGCAGCGCTCGCCCGTACTGCTCGACGAGATCGATGGCACCGTCGACGATGGCGAGCTCGCGGTGGCGACCGATGAAGCACTGGTCGCGGCGGCGACGTCGACGAGCACCGGGAGGGGCGGTGGCGGCGACGGCAAGCCACGCGCGTACGGTCTGCTCGCGCCCGCGTGCCAACTGCTCGCCGGCGGGTTCGTAGTGGAACGTGTGTGAGGTGAGGCCGTGCGTGGTCTCGCCGACGAGGACTCCGCCGGGAGGCGCTGCGGCCTGCAGGCGCGACGCGAGGTTCACGACGTCGCCCATCGCGGTGTAGTCGGTGCCTGCCAGCGTGCCCACCAGCACTTCACCGGTGTTGATGCCCACGCGCATGCGCACGTCGTCGCCACCCGCCAGCCCCGCGCCGGCGACATGCGCCCCGAGGGTCTCCTGCATGCGCAGCGCCGCGCGCACCGCGCGCTCGGGGTCGTCCTCGTGCGCCACGGGTGCGCCGAACAGCACGAGCATGCCGTCGCCGAGGATCTTGTCGACCCGTCCACCGAACTCGGCGACCACGCCCACCAACCGTTCGAAACAGGTGTCGACGAGGCGCTTCACCTGCTCAGGGTCCATGTGCTCGGCCAGGGTGGTGAACCCGACGAGGTCGGCGAACAGCACGGTGACGATGCGCCGCTCCTCGGCCTGGGTCTGTCCGACCGCGACGCGGTTGCCGCACGACGGGCAGAAGCGCGCACCTACCGGGATGGTCGCACCGCACGAGCTACACAGCATCACCCTGCGAGCGTAGAGGACATCCGACCAAGGGTGGACGACGATTCCTCCTCCGGCCGTTAGCGTTCCGCGTGATGGTCCGTCCGCGTCCCGTGTCCTGGCTGCGAGACCACCCTCGCGCGGCCGACGCCCTGCTCGCAGCCTTGATCGCCACGATCTCACTGGTGTTCCACCTCACCGAACGCGGCGAGGACTACCACGACCCCTCGGTGTGGGGTGCGCTGCTCACACTCGCTGCCACGGCGCCCATCGCGTGGCGACGTCATCATCCGCTGCAGGTGCTGGTCGTCGTGACCTCTGCCCAGATGCTGGCCGAAGGGTTCAAATTCGTGGGCGCGGGGTGGTCGGGCGTGCTCGTCGCCTCGTACACGGCTGGGTCGGTGCTCGGCAGCAGAGTGGCCTGGCGAGTGGTGCTCGTGCTCATGCCGTTGCTGTTCGCGTTCGTCACCTGGGGTTGGGTGCGCGGTGACGCGCCGTGGCAGGCCATCATCTCCGCTCCGGTCATGTTCGGTGGCGCCATGGTGCTGGGTGACAACATGCGCCGACGCCGGGAACACATCGCCGAGCTGGCCGAGCGCGCCGAACGGGCCGAGCGCGAGCGTGAGCTGCTGGCGCATCAACGGCTGCAGGACGAACGAACCCGCATCGCTCGCGAGTTGCACGACGTGGTGGCGCACAGCGTGAGCCTGATGGTCATCCAGGCCGCGGCCGCACGCCGACAGCTGCCCGTCGACCCGCGGCGGGCTGATGAGGCGCTGGCCACCGTCGAGCTCACCGGCCGTGAGGCGATGACCGAGATGCGCCGCATCCTCGGCGTGCTGCGCGGTGAGTCGAAGGTGCAGGAGCTGGAGCCACAGCCGTCGCTGGCCGATTTCGACCACCTGACGGCATCCGCGCCCGACCTGCCGGTCACCGTGCACGCCGAGGGAGCGCTCACCGGGCTGCCCTCGGGCGTGGAGTTGAGTGCGTACCGCATCGTCCAGGAGGCGCTCACCAATGTGCGCCGGCACGCGGGCACGGTGCACGCCGTCGACGTGTCGCTCGTGCGCAAGACCGACGCGCTGGTGGTCGAGGTCAACGACGACGGGCGCGGTGCGTCGGTCACCCCGAACGGTGTCGGCTTCGGCATCGTGGGCATGCGCGAACGCGTCGCCGCCTTCGACGGCGAGCTCAGCGCGGGCCCGCGCGGTGGTGGCGGGTGGCGAGTGCGGGCGACGTTCCCGTTGGTGTCGGCATGATCCGCGTCGCGCTCGTCGACGATCAGGCAATGGTGCGTGCGGGCTTCCGCATGATCCTGGAGACCGAGCCCGACATCACCGTGGTGGGCGAGGCGGGCGACGGTCGCGAGGCCATCGAGCTGGTGGCGCGCAGCCGGCCCGACGTCGTGTTGATGGATGTGCGCATGCCGCACATGGACGGCATCGAGGCCACCCGGCAGATCGTCGCGGGCGGTGACCACGCACGCGTGCTCATGCTCACCACCTTCGATCTCGACGACTACGTGTACGCGGCGCTGCGGGCGGGTGCCAGCGGGTTCCTCTTGAAGGACGCTCCGGCCGAACAACTGGTCAACGCGGTGAGAGTGATCGCCGATGGCGATGCGCTGCTGGCACCTTCGGTCACCCGCCTGCTGATCGACGAGGTGTCGCGGCGACCCACGGTCGACGCCGAGTCGGTGGCCCCGGGCCTGGCAGATCTCACCGAACGTGAGCTCGAGGTGCTCAAGCTGATGGCTCGCGGTCTGTCGAACGGCGAGATCGCCGGCCTGCTGTTCCTTGGCGAGGCGACGGTGAAGACCCATGTCGGGCGCGTGCTCACCAAGCTGGACGTCCGCGATCGCGTACAGGCCGTGGTGGTCGCGTACGAGAGCGGTCTCGTGACGCCGGGCGCCCCGGATCAACCGCTCGGCTGACACACGTCACCCGCAAAGGGGACGACAAATCCGTCGTTTCGCGGTTACAACGGACCCATGACAGACACGAACACCAAGGTGGCCGCAGCGGGCGCCATCGACGCAGTGAAGACGTACGGCGGCGGCGACAGCGAAGTGAAGGCACTCGACGGTGTCTCGGTGAGCTTCGAAGCCGGCAGGTTCACGGCCATCATGGGCCCCTCCGGATCGGGCAAGAGCACGCTGATGCACTGCCTGGCCGGCCTCGACTCGCTCACCAGCGGCGGGGTGTACATCGGCGAGACCTACCTCGCGACGCTGAACGACAAGCAGCTCACCGAGCTGCGCCGCACCGCCGTGGGCTTCATCTTCCAGGCGTACAACCTGGTGCCCACGCTCACGGCACAGGAGAACATCACCCTGCCGCTGCTGCTCGGCGGTGTGAAGGGCGATCAGGAGTGGATCGACAAGGTCATCGACACCGTGGGCCTGCGCGACCGACTGAAGCACCGGCCGAGCGAGCTCTCGGGTGGTCAGCAGCAGCGTGTCGCCGTCGCTCGTGCGCTGGCGAGCCGTCCCACCATCATCTTCGCCGACGAGCCCACCGGCAACCTCGACAGCCGCACCGGCGCCGAGATCCTCGACTTCATGCGTCGCGCTGTGCGCGAGCTGGGTCAGACCATCGTGATGGTCACCCACGATCCGGTGGCGGCCAGCTACTCCGACCGGGTCATCTTCCTCGCCGACGGCAAGATCGTCGACGAGATGGCCGAGCCCACGGCCGAGCGCGTGCTCGACCGCATGAAGCACTTCGGAGAATGACCCATGTTCAAGCTCAGTCTTCGCAACATCTGGTCGCGGAAGGGACGATTGCTCCTCACCGCGATCGCGGTGA
The DNA here is from genome assembly GCA_016213625.1 of Actinomycetota bacterium. Classification (GTDB taxonomy): domain Bacteria; phylum Actinomycetota; class Acidimicrobiia; order Acidimicrobiales; family Ilumatobacteraceae; genus UBA668. Next base: position 45,534 of record JACQZZ010000056.1, on the reverse strand, counting down.
TCGCCGGTACCGCGTTCCTCAGCGGTGTGTTCGTGTTCACCGACACCATCAAGGGCAGCTTCAACGAGATGTTCGCCAGCGCGTATGCGAACACCGACGCGTTCGTCCGTTCGTCCAACGTCATCGAGGGTGAGTTCGGCGAGGAGACCCGCGACCGCATCGATGTCGCGCTGGTCGACGAGGTGCGAGCCGTCTCGGGTGTGACCGAGGCGTACGGCGACGTGTTCGGCACTGCGACGGTCTCGTTCGAGGACAAGGTGGTGGGCCAGGACGGTCCGCCGAAGTTCGCGGGCGCATGGATCGACAGCGAGAACTCGCCGTGGTCGCTCGCCGAGGGCCGCGCCCCTGCGGCTGACAACGAGGTGGTCATCGACAGGGCTTCGTCGAAGACGGCGAAGATCGAGTTGGGCGACACGGTGTCCATCACGACGATCAGCCAGCCGCGTGACTTCACCGTGGTCGGCATCGCCACCTTCGCCGGCAACGACTCGTCCGGCGGCGCCAGCTGGTCGCTGTTCACCCTTCCGACGGCGCAGGAGTTCGTCATCGGCGACACGTCGAAGGTCGACAACGTCATCGTGGTCGGCGACGGCACCGAGGAGCAGCAGGTCCTCGCCGACCGAGTGTCCGAGGCGCTGGATCAGCCCGAGGTGGAAGTGCTCACCGGGCAGCAGATCACCGAGGAGAACCAGAGCGCGGTCGAGACCAGCTTGAGCTTCATCACCATCTTCCTCTCGGTGTTCGCGCTGATCTCGCTGTTCGTCGGCAGCTTCATCATCTACAACGTGTTCAGCATCAGTGCCGCGCAGCGTCAGCGTGAGAACGCGCTGCTGCGTGCGGTCGGCGCCAGCCGCAGCCAGATCACGCGCTCGATGTTCATCGAAGCGATGGTGGTGGGCATCGGCGGCTCGCTGCTCGGCTGCATCGGCGGCATCGGCTTGGCCACCGGCATCCTCGGGTTGCTCTCGGCCGTCGGTTTCGGCCCGGGCGACACATCGCTGGTCCTCAACCCGACGGGCTTCATCGTCACCCTGGTGGTCGGCATCCTCGTCACCGTCGTCTGTGCGATCGCTCCTGCCATCCGGTCCGGTCGAGTGCCGCCGCTGGCCGCGATGCGCGATGTGGCCATCGATCACGCCGACGCCTCGCGCACCCGGAAGATCGTGGGCGGCCTGGCGCTGGTGGGTGCCGTCGTGCTCGTGGCCATGGGGCTGTCGGGCAACACGCTGGCACTGGGTGGTGGCGCAGCGGGGCTGTTCCTCGCGCTCATCGCCCTCGGCCCGTTCGTCGCGACCCCGGTGGCGAACCTCGCCTCGCCGGTGCTCACCAAGTTCCGTGGTGCATCCGGCACCATGGCCGGCCGCAACGCCGCCCGCAACCCGAAGCGCACCGCGCTCACGGCCGGAGCACTGGCGGTGGGCTTGTCGCTCCTCATCGGCGTGGCCACGCTCGGAGCGTCGGCGAAGGCCACGACCAAGGATGTCATCGGTCGGTCGTTCTCGTCCGACTACGTGGTGTCACCCAAGCAGGGCAACAACGGCATCGGCATCCCGGCCACCGTGGCCGACGACCTGAAGGCAGCCGAAGTGGGCGACGTGCTCGGTCTTGCCGCCACCGCGATCAACGTGGAGGAGGACGGTGAGCTGCGCTCGAAGCAGGTCGTCGCGCTCAACCCCGACGACGCGCAGGCGGTGCTCGACATCACCTTCATCACCGGCGGGTTCGACGCCCTCACCCCCGACGGCATCCTCGTCGCCACCGACAAGGCCAGCCGCGACGGGTTGGAGGTCGGCGATGTCATCTCCACGCAGATGCTCGATGGCGCGCAGCACGAACTCACCGTCGAGGGCATCTTCGACAGCGACGTGTTCGGCAACCTCATCGTCGATCGAGCGTTGTTCGACGACAGCCCGGTGCCCCTGTTCGACCTCGGCGTGTTCATCAAGGCCGAGGGTGGCGTCACCGAGGCCAACACGGCCGCGTTGCAGAAGGTGATCGACGGTTACCCGACGGCGAAGCTGCAGAGTCGCGACCAGTACATCGACGAACAGAGCGAGCAGATCGACGGCTTCCTCAACTTCATCTATGCGCTGCTCGGCATGAGCATCTTCATCGCCATCATCGGCATCGTCATCACGCTCATGCTCGCCGTCTACGAACGTCGTCGAGAGCTCGGCCTGTTGCGAGCGGTGGGCATGACCCGCCGCCAGGTGCGCAGCAGCGTGCTGTGGGAGAGCATGATCACGGCGGTCGTGGGCGTCATCACGGGCACGGTGCTCGGGGTGACGCTCGGATGGATCATCGTGAAGGCGCTCGAGGACGAGGGTCTCAGTGTGTTCTCGCTGCCGGTGTCCACCATCGCCGTGGCCGCGGTGTTGGCGCTCGTGTTCGCTGCGGGCGCAGCCGTGTACCCGGCTCGCCGGGCGGCCAAGGCCGACGTGCTGGAAGCCATCGCGACCACGTGACGATTCCCTGCCCGCCTGAATGGACGGGCCTGGCGCGTCGGGGCAAGATCACCTGATGTTCCGTCTGGCCCTTCGCAGTGTTGCTGCGAGGTGGGGACGACTCGTCCTCACCTCGCTGGCCATCGTGGCCAGCACGGCGTTCCTCTCTGGAACGTTCATCTTCCGCGACACCATCGAGCGCACCTTCGACGCGTTGTTCGCCAACGTGTACGAACGGGTCGACGGGTACGTGCAGAGCGCGAACTCGGTGGAGAACTTCTTCGGCATCGAGACGCGCGACCGTCTGCCCGCAACCATCGTCGACGACGTGAGCGCGGTGCCGGGCGTCGCCGATGCGCAGGCATCGGTGAGCGGCGACGCCGTGGTCATCGCCAAGGACGGCACCCCCATCGAGCGCCCCACCGCTCCCACGTTCGGTGCCACTGTCAACGACGGCGACCTGTCGGTGTGGCGGGTGAAGGAGGGCCGTCGACCGGCCGGGCCGACCGAGATCGCCCTCGACACGCTCACCGCGGCAGACGGTGGTTTCGTGTTGGGTGACGAGGTCAAGGTGAACGCCGACAGCGGGGCGCGCGCGTTCACGCTCGTCGGCATCATGGAGTACGACGACATCATCTCGCCGGGCAACGCCACCTGGGCCTTGTTCGACGCGCCCACGGCGAGCGACTTCATCGCCAAAGCGGGGTTCATCGACGCGGTGCTCGTGCAGGGCGACGGCTCGGTGCCGGCGGACACGTTGGTGGCCGACATCAGCGCCGCGATCGACCCCGATGTGGCGGAGGTCCTCACGTCGGCGGAGATCACCCAGCAGGCGCAGACCGAGGTGCAGAAGAGCCTCAGCTTCCTCACCGTGTTCCTCGCCATCTTCTCGTTCATCGCGCTCGGCGTGGGCATGTTCGTCATCTACAACGTTTTCTCCATCACGGCCGCGCAACGCCAGCGTGAGAACGCGCTCCTGCGCGCCCTGGGTGCCAGTCGCCGTCAGGTCACGTGGTCGATGCTCATCGAGGCCGCGGTGGTGGGCGTCATCGGTTCGCTGCTCGGCCTGGTGTGCGGCGTGGGCCTCGCGTCGGGCATCAAGAGCCTGCTGGGTGCGCTCGACTACGAGATCCCTGCTCGTGGCCTCGCCGTGGAGACACCCACCATCGTCATCACGCTCGTCGCCGGACTGGTGGCCAGCCTCGTCGCCGCACTCGGCCCGGCCATCGGCGCCGGCCGTGTGCCGCCCGTGGCAGCAATGAGCGATGCGGTCCTCGAGAAGGTGCGCAACGCGCGTGGCCGCGTGGCCGTCGCCATCGGGTTCGCGGTGCTCGGCGTGGCGGCCATCGTGAAGGTGATGACCGGAGGCGATGCGATGCTGCTCGCCGTCGGTGTGGTGGGCCTGTTCGCCGCGGTGCTGTTGCTGGGGCCGGTGATGGCCAAGCCCATCGCCCGCTTCATCGGCGCGCCGGTGCAGGCGATGCGCGGGGTGACGGGCACCATGGCCCGCGGCAACGTGCAGCGCAACCCTCGCCGCACGGCTCGCACCGCAGCGCCGGTGCTCATCGGTGTCGCCCTCGTCACCGGGGCCTCGGTGTTCGCGGCGAGCATCAAGGAGCAGATCCGAGTGGCGGTGGGCGAGTCGTTCGTCGGTGACTACGTCATCAACTCCACCCGCGGCGGATCCGTCAGCCTCGGTCAGGACTTCGTCGACCAACTGAACGAGATCCCCGAGGTGGGCGTGGCCACCGGTCTCGGGTTCGCTCGCGGTGTCGCCGACATCGAGGGCCAACCGGCGTTCGGGGCCGCCGTCGACCCGGTGACGGTGAAGGACCTTGTGAACGTCGAGTTCGTCGACGGGTCGATGGCCGAGCTCACGCCGGAGGGCATCCTCATCAGCGAGGGCGAAGCCAAGCGGCGAGAGATCGGTGTGGGCGACGATCTCGTGCTCCGCATCGACGGCGAGGCAGTGCCGTTGCAGGTGCAGGGCGTGTTCGTCACCACCGAGCTCATCCGCACCGCACGCATCTATCACCGCGACACGTTCATCGACACGAGCATCACCACGCCCGCCGGGTTCGTGTCGCTCACTCGCGCACCAGGCGTCACCGACGCACAGTTCCGGGCGGTGGTGGGCCCTGCCGCCGAGGACTACGGCATCGGCGAACTGCAGGACAAGGACGAGTTCATCAACAGCCGCGCCGACCTCGTGGACCGCAGCCTGGCGTTCATCTACGGGTTGTTGCTGCTGAGCATCATGATCGCCGCCTTCGGCATCGTCATCACGCTGTTGCTGGCGGTGTACGAGCGACGCCGAGAGATCGGGCTCCTGCGAGCCGTCGGCATGACCCGGTCGCAAGTCCGCACGACGGTGCGGTGGGAGAGCGTCATCACCTCCGTCTACGGCGCGTTCGTCGGTGTGGTGATGGGGTTGGTGCTCGGCTACGTGGTCATCGTGGCCCTGCGCGACCAGGGGCTCACCGAGTACTCCGTGCCGATCACCGACATCGTGTGGATCATGGCGCTGGCCTTCGTCGCCGGCGTCGCGGCCGCGGTGGTGCCGGCGTGGCGGGCCACCCGTCTGAACGTCCTCCGTGCGATCGCTGCCGACGGATGATCCAGTTCTCGCCCGCACTCGTCGAGTTCCTCACGGAACGGCACCTCGCCACGCTCGTCACCCAGCGCGCCGACGGCACGCCGCACGCGGTGCCCGTGGGGTTCACGCTGCACGGCACCAACGCGCGCGTCATCACGTTCTCCACATCGGTCAAGGCCGCCAACGCGGCGCGTGGCGGGCGCGCCAGCGTCACCCAGCTCGACGGTGGTCGCTGGGTCACGCTCGAAGGGCCGGTCACGCTGCATTCCGAACCATCGATCGTGGCCGACGCCGTGGCTGCGTACGCTCATCGATATCGGCAGCCCAAGGAACGGGTGGACCGAGTGGTGATCGAGATCGAGGTGGACCGCGTGATGTGCAACGGTGGATTGAAGTGACGGCCGGTTACAGCGGTACGCCGCTGCCGAAGAAGCTCGGCATCTCGGGCGACGTGGTGTACACCCTCATCGGCGCGCCTGCCGGTTTCGAGGAGCTGCTCGGCGACGTGGGCGAGGCGGTGCGCGTGCGCAACCTGATGCTGCCCATCGACGTGGTGGTGGCCTTCTTCACCGATCGGGCGCGGTTGGTGGCCAAGTGGCCGTCCATCAGCGATCCGGCCGCACCCGAGGGCGCGGTGTGGATCGCCTGGCCGAAGAAGTCGAGCGGCGTGGCCACCGACATCACCGAGGACGTGCTGCGCGCCGAACTGTTGAAGACCGGCTGGGTGGACAACAAGGTGTGCGCCATCGACGACACCTGGAGCGCCCTGCGTTTCGTGGTCCGCAAGGATCAGCGCCCCCACTGGAAGCGCTGACCCCCACACGCGAACTTAAGTTCCGACGTCGGAACTTAAGTTCGCGTGCTCTGGCGGGTCGGACTCACTTGTTGGGCTGGGGGAGCACGCGCAGGTAGGGCTTGACCGTGGTCCAGCCCTGCGGGAACAGCTGCTTGGCCTCGTCGTCGGTGACGGCGGCTCCGATGATGACGTCGTCACCGTCTTCCCAGTTGGCCGGCGTGGCGACCTTGTAGTTGGCGGTGAGCTGCAGGCTGTCGATGACGCGCAGGATCTCCTCGAAGTTGCGACCGGTGCTGGCGGGGTAGGTGAGCGTGAGCTTCACCTTCTTGTCGGCGCCGATGACGAACACCGATCGCACGGTGAGCGTGTCGTTGGCGTTCGGGTGGATCATGTCGTAGAGGTCGGCCACCTTGCGATCGGGGTCGCCGATCATGGGGAAGTTCACCGGCGTGCCCTGGGTCTCGGCGATGTCCTCCTCCCACTTCACGTGGGAGTCCACCGGGTCGACCGACAGGCCGATGACCTTCACGTTGCGCTTGTCGAACTCGGGCTTGATCTTGGCCACGTAGCCGAGCTCGGTGGTGCACACCGGGGTGAAGTCCTTGGGGTGGCTGAACAGCACGCCCCACGAGTCGCCGAGCCACTCGTGGAAGCTGATCTCTCCCTGGGTGGTGGGAGCGGTGAAATCGGGGGCGACGTCGCCGAGTCGGACGGTCATGGTCGTGCTCCTTGTGAGGATCCGGATGAGGTGCCGGAATGAGATGAGGGCGACAACCTATCTCGAATCCCGACTATTCCAGTCGGGGTTAGGACTGCTGGTTGACATGTGACCAAATGGTCACTTATCCTCTCGTCGTGGACCTCGTCTTCCGAGCACTCGCCGACCCCACTCGACGTGCGTTGCTCGACGCGTTGTTCGCCCGCGACGGGCAGAGCGTGCAGGCGCTCTGTGCCCTCGTGCCGGAGATGACCCGGTTCGGCGTGATGAAGCACCTCGAGATCCTCGAGGGCGCCAACCTGGTCACCACCCGCCGCGAGGGGCGCACCAAGCTCCACTTCCTGAACCCGGTCCCCATCCAGCAGGTGGCCGACCGGTGGATCGGGAAGTACGCGCAGCCGTTCACCCGCGCTCTGGTCGACCTGCAGACCGATCTCGAACACCGCACCGCCTGAGGAGACCCGTGGCCATCACCGCCCACCAGTACCGCATCTACATCAAGTCGCCCATCGCCGACGTGTGGAACGCCATCATCGACCCGGCGTTCACCCGCCGGTACTTCCACGGCACCTCGTTCGACCGTCCACCCGTGCAGGGCGAGGCGTATCGCACGTCGATGGCTGGCGGGGCGCCCGCGATCGATGGCACCATCGAGGTGCTGGAACCACCCCACCGGTTGGTGATGACCTGGCACGTGCTCTACGACGCGGCCATGGCGGCCGAGTCCCCCGGGCGCGTGGAGTGGACGTTGCAGGAGGCCGGCGACGGTCTCACCCAGGTGGATCTGCGCCACGGCGACCTGGCGAAGAGTCCGCTCACCTGGGCGAACACGCGCATGGGGTGGGTGTGGATCCTCGACGGGTTGAAGACGGTGCTCGAGACCGGCGACGTGTTGCCGCCCCCGTCGGCGCCCGAGGCCGACGCGGTGGACGACCCGGTGGGCGAGTGGCATCGTGCCCAGGGTGTGGAGTGCAACAACTCCATCTGGGACCTCGTGGGTGAGCCTGCGTCCCCCGAGCGCGACGAGGAACTGCTGCGCCGGGCGTACGCGTCGGCGTATCACTGGCAGCGAGCCGCTCGCCGGACCCCGGTGAACGAGCAGCGGGGGCTCTACATGCTGGCAAAGGTGCACCTGCTGGTGGGGAACCCTGAACTGTCGCTGCGCTACGCCGAGCGGTGCATGGCGCTCACCCGCGAGTTGGGTCTCGACGACTTCGACCTCGCCTACGCGCACGAGGCAGTGGCCCGCGGCCTGCATGCCGTGGGCCGCATGGACGAGGCGATGGTGGAGTGGGAGGCGGCGAAGCACACGCCCATCGCCGACCCGGAGGATCGCGAGATCGTGGAGGCCGACCTGGCAGAGGGACCCTGACGGGGCGTTTCCGGGAGGCGCCGTTAGGCTCCCGGGCCGGGCGGACCGTCAGCGTTGTTCCCGGTCCGGAGAAGTCGAAAACCCATGCGTCGTTCCCCACTCATCCTGTCCCTGCTCGCGCTCGCGCTGGCCCTTCCGGTTTTCCCCACCGCTTCGGTGCACGCCGCAGGGGTCACCATCGAGACCGTCACCGAGGCGGTGCAGGCGACCGCTCCTGCCGAACGGCTGCGCACGGTGCCACCGGTGGACTTCCCGATGGCGCCCACGCCCCGGTGCAACATCCTCGACAACTTCGGTGACGGCCGCAGCGGAGGACGGACGCACGCAGGGTCCGACATGCTGGCGACACTGGGCCAGGAGGTGTACGCGATGACCGATGGCACGCTCACCTACCAACTGCAGGTGGGCGACGGGAAGTCGGGCACGTCGCTGTCGGGCAACCTGTGGGAGCTCACCAGCGCCGACGGCAGCGGCACGTACTACATCTACGCTCACCTCTCCACGTTCGCCCCAGGCCTCCAGGTCGGCTCGTCGGTGTTCCGTGGACAGGTCATCGGCTACGTCGGCGACACGGGCAACCCTGGCCCCGGCAACTACCACCTCCACTTCGAGATCCATCCCGGTGGAGGTGCCGCGGTGAACCCGCTGCCGCTCATCACCATCCCGCCCACGTGCACCGTGTTCTGATGGTGCCATGAGCATCCCGGTCGCCCTGCCCGAACTGCCGGATGCGCTGGCGGCGTACCCGTGGGGCTACCTGCTCACCGTGCGCGACGATCTCCGGGCGCAGTCGCTGGCGGTGCCCACGCAATGGCGCGACGGCGCGCTGCAGATGAGCGCCGGAGCCGGCACGCGCGCCAACGCCGTCGCCCGGCCCCAGGTGTCGATGGTGTTCCCGTCGCCGACACCGGGCGAGTACAGCCTCATCGTCGATGGCACGGCAGCCGTGCACGACGATGGCATCACCGTCGCCCCCACGTGGGCCGTGCTGCACCGCCCCGCGATCAGCTGACCGGTCAGCCGGCGTCGCGCAGGTCCAGCCCGAACACGCGCTGGAATCCGTCGTAGTAGTCGTCGTCAGAACCCAAACCGAGGGCCACCCACTCCTCGTCGGTGATGGCGGCGCGGCCGTCGATGATCTCCTTCGCCGCCCAGCTCACCGCGTAGCGCAACACGGGCGTGTCGGTGGTGACCGCGTGGTGGATGACCGCCGCCACCTCGAACGGGTCGGTGGCATGCGCCATGCCGGCCGCGTACATCTGGAACATGCGGCGGTACTGGGCGTCGTACGCGCCGGTGAGGTTCGGCATGTCGATGTTCTTGGCGAAGATGGCGCTCTTGGTGACGCCCGGCTCGACGATGGCCACGCGGATGCCGAACGGTGCGACCTCCTGGGCCAGTTCCTCGCTGAATCCCTCGAACGCCCACTTCGACGTGACGTACGGGCTCTGCGCCAGCGCACCGATGCGGCCGACGACGGAGGTGACGTTCACCACCGCGCCCCGGCCGCGTGCACGCATGCCGGGCAACACCTGCTGCAGACAGCGCACCGCACCGCACAGGTTGACGTTCATCACCTCGAGGTGCAGCGCGGGCGACGCTTCCTCCGCGGTGGCGTTGCCGCCGACACCGGCGTTGTTCACCAGCACGTCGACCACGCCATCGGTGGCCGCCAGGATCTCGGCGAAGCCCTGGCGCACGGACTCGTCGTCGGACACGTCGAGCTCCACCAGCTGCACCTCGACGCCGGCCGTCTCGGCCATCGCCTGCAGCTTGGCGGCCTTCGTGGTGCTGCGCACCGTGCCGTAGACGGTGTGGCCCTGTGCGGCGAGGTGGATGGCGGTGGCGCGGCCGATGCCGCTGTTGGCGCCGGTGACGACGGAGATGGTGGTCATGGGCTGCGATCGTAGGTGGCCGCAGCCCATGACCTGTGACGTGTCAGGTGACGTTGCCGACGAACCAGCCGTTGAGGTCGACCGCGAGGTGCACGTTCTGGCTGCTGTAGAAGCACACGGTGCCGGTGGCCGCGTCGACCGGTGCGATCACGGCACCGGCTGTGGTGCGGTGCGCCGCGAAGTTGAGGCTGCTGGCATCGGGGCGAGTGCCGCACGCCCACACGGTGAGGAAGCCGTCGCCCTCGGGATCGATGGCCGTGACGTTCAGCGACACGGCACCCACGCCGTCGGCCGGCACGAGCCCGGCGAGGTCGGTGACCTTCACCGTCAGCATCGTGGCGCCACCGATGCGTTCACTGGTGACGGTGCGCAGTCCCGAGTAGCCGGGGCGTGTGTCGAGCACGCGGGCCGGCCCGCTGGCGTCGAACCCGTGGCCGACCTCGAACCAGCCGGTCAGGTCGATGACGAGGTGCAGCGACTGGCTGGCATAGAAGCACACCGTGCCGCTGGCGCTCACAGGAACGATCGCCAGGTTGGCCACGGTGCGACCGGTGCCGAAGTTCACGCTCGATGCGTTCGGCCGTTCGCCACAGGCGTACGCCGACACGTAGCCGGCACCTGTCGGGTTCACCACGGTGAGGTTCAGCGAGACCGCGGCCACTCCCTGGGCGGGCACCAGACCGGGGATGTCGGTGACCGTGACCTCACGCACCTGATCGGTGCCGAACGAACCGGTGAGCGGACGGAGGGCGACGTGGCCGGGGCGGGTGTCGACGAGCCGGCTCGGCGCTGCGTCGACGAAGCCGTTGCCGGTGGCGAACCACCCGGTGATGTCGACGATGAGGTGGGTGGCCCGGCTGGCGGAGAAGCAGACGGCGCCGGTGCTGTCGTTGACGGGAACGATCGCCGCGTTCGAGGTCGTCTCTGCGCTGCGGAAGTTGAGGCTCGACACGGTGGGCCGGTCGCCACAGGGGTAGGCGGTGATGTAGCCGTCGCCGTCGGGGGCGACCACACCGATGTCGAGCGCCACCGCGCTCACGCCACTGGCCGGCACCAGGCCGGGCAGGTCGGTGAACTGCACCTCGAGCACTTCACCGGCGGCGAGCACACGGTCGGGTGCCGGGCGCACGTGGGGGTAGCCCGGTCGCGTGTCGATGATACGAGTCGGCACGGTCGGGATGAGCGCCGCCGGCGGCCCAGGCGGTGCCGGTGCTGCGGTGACGGTGAGCACTGCAGGACTCGCAGTGTCGGCCTGCTCGTACGCCGGGGTCGAGGCCATGCGGGCATTCACCTCGAGCGTGCCCTGCACGCCCGCGGTGACCGTGAACGAGGCCGTGCCGGACATGCCGTCGCCGGCCACCACCAGCGACGCGCTGGAGGGATCGACGAGCGCGCCGGTGGTGGCGCCCGACAACTGCAGGCTGACGGCGCCCGGGGCGAAGCCGTCCACCAGGTCGGTCACCGTGACGGTGACGGTGGCGGTGTCGCCCGAGTGCACGGACGCGGTGCCGGCGATGGCGATGGTGGGCTGTTCCTTGGTGACGGTGATGACGTTGGTGGCGTCGCTCGCCGAGGCGTAGTGGTTGTCGGCCGCCTTGGTGCCGGTGACCACGCAGGTGCCGCCGGAGGTGGCCGTCAGCACGGTGTCGTCGAGCGTGCAGTGGTCGGCGCCGCTGGTCACCGCGTACGTCACCGCGCCGGTGCCGGAGCCGCCGTTCGTGTCGACGTCGGTGGTGCCACCCACGAACAGTTCGTAGGAGTCGGCGATGGTGGTGAGCGCGGACTGCGTCGCGCCGGTGATCTGGAAGCTGCGCGGCAGCGAGGCGGCGACGAAGTTGGTGTCGCCGGCGTGTGCCGCGGTGAGGGTGCAGGTGCCGGTGCGCACCATGGTGACGGTGAAGCCGCTGACCGTGCAGACACTCTGGGTGCCGCTGGTGAGCGTGACCGTGAGTCCGCTCGAGGACGTGGGTGCGACGGCGAAGGTGCTGGCCGACCAGGCCCGGTCGGCGGGCTGGGCGAACGTGATGGTCTGCGGGGCCTCGGTCACCTGGAAGCTGCGCTCCACGCTGGTGGCAGCGAGGTAGTTGCCGTTGCCGGCCTGCGACGCGGTGAGCGTGCAGGTGCCACCGGTGACGAGCGTGACGACGAACCCGCTCACCGTGCACACCGACGTGGTGCCGCTGGTGAGCGCGACGGCCAGCAACGACGTGCTGCTGGGGGCGAGCGTGACGCTGCCGGTGGCGTGCGTCGCGTCGGCCGGCTGGGCGAACGTGATCGTCTGTTCCGCCTTGCTCACCGTGACCCCGGTGGGGCTGGCTGAACTCGATGTCCAGGCCGCCGCGCCCGAGTACTGCGCTGTGTAGTTCTGGCTGCCGGCGGGCCGGTTGGACTCGGTCCACGTGGCCGTGCCGCCCACCACGTCGTGGGTGCCGAGGTTGGTGGCGCCGCGGTACAGCGTGACCGTGCCGCTGTTCACCGTCGATGACCCGGCGACCGTGACCACGACGTCGAACGACGAACCGTAGGTGGGGTTCGCGGGGTCGAACGCGATGGAGGTGGTGGTGTTCCCGTAGGGCACGTAGGTCGCGCTCTCGATGGACGGCTCGCTCTCACCGTTGAGGTTCACCGCGGTGACCTCGAACGAGTACTCGACGCCGTTGGTGAGCCCGCCGATGGTGAGCTCGGTGACCGGCGGCGTGCCGCTGATGGTCTCCACGATCGCGGTGTCCACCACGTACACCTTGTAGTCCGTGATCGCGGCGTAGTGATCGAACGGTGCGGTCCAGGTGAGCGACACCTGGCCATCACCCTCGACGCCGACGAGGTCGGTCGGTGCGTCGGGTGGGCTCGAGCTGATGGTGATGGTGGCCGTTCCCGCGGCCGTGTCGTGGAATCCGGCCAGCGCGAGCCGGTACGACGTGCCCGAGGTGAGTGGTGCGGACAGCATCGCGTCGAGGTCGTAGAAGTCGTCGCTGTGCGCGATCACCGTGCCGTCGGCCGCGGTGAGGGTGAGGGTGTTGTCCCACTCTGCCGGCGAGATGCTCGCCGCGCTGAAGGTGTAGTCCTTCGTGGCCGGCGCGGTGAAGGACCACCATGTCGCGAGGTAGTTCTGGTAACCCCCATAGGGGAACGAGGTCAGGCCGCCGCCGGTGTTGTCGCCGATGAACTCGCAGTCGGGCGTGCACGGCATGGCCGCGGCTGCCGCGTACGAGGTACCGCCGTTGTACGCCTGCACCGTGGGTGCGGTCGGTGCCACCACCACGAACACCGAGCTCATCGTGAGTGCCGCCACCATGGCCCGCTTCGTGAGCGCGCCCGCGACAATTCGTCGACCTCTCATGGCCATCTCCTCGCCACCGTGTCGAGATCCCGCCAGCCCATGGGCTCGTCCTCGACATTCCTTTACCCAGTGTGATCCGCCCGACACTGTTCGTGATGGGCCTTTGGTCCCGAGCTGTGTCAAGTGTGGTGGAGACACGTGTCACAATTGCTCGAGGGTTCCTCAGTCGGGCGGCGTCATCGCCGGCAGGAACTCATCGAACCAGATCGGATCGGGGTCGCAGCCGATGGCCAGGCTGCGAACCGTGTCGCCGTCGGTGAGCAACACATCGAGCAGCAACAGGCCCTGCGCCATGTGGATGCGGCGGAACGCGAGGTAGCCCTCGCGGTCGGCGGCCAGCGGCGGGCCAGTGGGCACTCGCTCCTGCAGCACCACCGACAGGGTCTGGCAGAACGGTGCCTCCGCGCCCGGTGGCGGGCAGTGCCCGACGAACAGCCCCACCTCGGCCGGCGGGTCGAGCAGGATGGAGGTGACCTGCCGCTGCTCGTCGAGCAGCACGAGTGCTTCGTGCTGGAGCGGCAGCGACACCAACTCGGTGGCCAGCAGCGCCGCGTCGCCGAAGCCGGCCACCACCATCGGGGTGTCGGGATCGGGCGCGAACAGGTACCAGGAGCGGTCGGCGCTCAGCAGACGGAGCGCGGGTGGACGACGACGGGGAAGTCGAAGACGGGGCAACGACGGCATGGAGAGACCTCCGGACGCAGATGGTGCAGATCCGGGGGAAGCCGTGCGGCCGCAGAGTATCGGTGGGTCAGAGCAGTTCCGCTGCCTTCGGCGCGATCTCTTCCGGCGTGACCATCGGGTTCAGCCGTTCGGCCACGTTGCCGTCGCGGTCGATGAGGAACTTCTCGAAGTTCCACGAGATGTCGGCGCCGCCGGTCTGCTCGCGCAGCCATTGGTAGAGATCGCAGGCACCGTCGCCGTTCACTTCGATCTTGGAGAACATCGGGAACGTGACGCCGAACTTCGATGTCGCGAACTCGAGGATCTCCTCATCGGTGCCGGGTTCCTGTGCACCGAACTGGTTGCACGGAAACGCGAGGACACTGAAGCCCTGCGGTTGGAGTTCGTCGTGGAGCGTACGCAGACCTGCGTACTGAGGCGTGAGGCCTCAAAGACTCGCGACGTTGACGATGAGGACGACCTGACCGCGATAGTCCGACAGGTGTACCTCCTCGCCCGTGATGGACCGCATGGTGAGGTCGTACAGGTGGCTCATGCGGGCGACGCTAGCGCGCGCCGCTCGTGCACCCGCTCGGCAACGGCACTGCCGAGCAACAGCAGCGGCCACGACGCGACGATGAACACGGCGCCGATGGCGTACGCCCACCACTCGGTGATGGGCAGTTCGAACACCTCGCGGGTCCACGGCGTGAGGAACGCTGCTGCGAACAACGCGATCATCGTGAACACGACGATGCGGCGCAGGTGGTTCAGCGGCTGAGCGGTGCGATACAGGTTCATCAACGCCACCGACCCCGCCACGAGGACGGCGATGCCCTTGGCCTCCTCCACGCTCACGTCGTCGCTGACCTGCACGATGGCGAACACTCCCATGGTGGCAGCCGCGATCACCAGACCGGCCGGGATGGCCCGGCCGAGGACGCGGCGAAGGAAACCCTCCTGCACTCGTTGATCGTTCGGTTCGAGCGCCAGGAAGAACGCAGGCGTACCGATGGTGAGCCAGCTGAGGATGGTGAGGTGGATGGGCTGCAGTGGATACGCCAGCGCCACCACGCCGGTGAGCAACGACAGGGCGATGGAGTAGACGGTCTTGGCCAGGAACAGGCTCGCCACTCGCTCGATGTTGTTGATGACGCGGCGGCCTTCGGCCACGACATTGGGGAGTGCCGAGAAGTTCGAGTCGAGCAGCACCAGTTGGGCCACACCGCGGGTGGCTTCGCTGCCCGACGCCATCGCGATGCCGCAGTCGGCGTCCTTCAGGGCGAGCACGTCGTTCACGCCGTCGCCGGTCATCGCCACCGTGTGGCCCTGTGCCTGCAGTGCCCGCACCATCGCCCGCTTCTGGTGCGGCGTGACGCGCCCGAACACCGTGTTGTCGGCGACGGCCTGCGCGAACTCGGGCGTGTCGTCGGCGGGCAGGGTGGTGGCGTTCACGTTCGACTGCCAGCCCTCCAGCCCGGCGCGATGTGCGACCGCGCCGACGGTGACGTTGTTGTCGCCGCTGATGACCTTCACGGTGACGTTCTGCTCGGCGAAGTAGCGAAGGGTGTCGGGCGCGTCGGCGCGCACGATGTCCTCCAACAGCACCAGCGCCACCGGTTGCACCGCCGGCAGTTCGGCCTCACCGTCGGTGAAGACGGCGGGGGTGGATGCGAGCACGAGTACCCGCCGGCCGAGCGCCGCCTGGGTCTCCACCTGCTCGCGGATGGCTCCCTCGTACTGCGCGGTGAGCACGTTCTCGGGTGCGCCGAACACCCAGTTGCCGTGCTCCTGGAAGCTCATCGCGCTCCACTTCCGTGCCGAGGAGAACGGCACCCGACCGGTGACCTGCCAGTCGGAAGGCCCCGCGAAGTGGGCTTTCAGCGCTTGCGAGGTGGCGTTGGGGTCGGGGTCGAGGTGGGCGAGTGCGGTGAGCGCGGCGTTCACCTCAGGGTTCCCTTCACCCACCGGCTGCACCTCGGCCACCTGCAGGGCGCCCTCGGTGATGGTGCCGGTCTTGTCGGCGCACAGCACGTCGACGCGAGCGAGCACCTCGATGGCCGGCAACTCCTGCACCAGGCAGCGGTGCTTGCCCAGGCGCTGCACGCCCACGAAGAAGGCGACGCTGGTGAGCAGCACGAGGCCCTCTGGCACCATGCCCACCAACCCCGCCACCGTGCTGATGATGGCTTCCTGCCACGACGCATCGCGACGCCAGAACTGACTGGACGCGAGCAGCAGGCCGATGGGGATCATCAGGTAGCCGACCCACTTGACGATGCGGTTGACGTCGTTGCGCAGGGGCGAGTTCACCAGGGTGAACCGGCGGGCTTCCTCGGCGAGTTGTGCGGCGTAGTTGGCAGCGCCGACCTTGGTGATCATCATCCGACCCGTGCCGGCGACGACCGCGCTGCCGCTGAGCACGTCGTCGCCCGTCTGCTTCACCACCGGATCGGCCTCGCCGGTGAGCAGCGACTCGTCGATCTCGAGGTTGTCGTGCACCAACACCACGCCATCGGCCACCACCTGTGCGCCGGCACGCAGCTCCACGACGTCGTCCTGCACCAGTTCGTGCACCTTCAGTTCCACCACCTGGCCGTCGCGCACGGCGTGCGCGCGGGGCGCGCTGACGACACTGAGCTTGTCGAGCGTGCTCTTGGAGCGGAGCTCCTGGTACACGCCGATGACGCTGTTGTAGATGATGACCAGTCCGAACAGTGCGTTCTTCGGCGAACCGGCGGCGATGACCAACCCGGCGAGGATGGCCATCACCAGGTTGATGGGCGTGATGACGTTGCCGCGGATGATCTGGCCGACCGTGCGGGTGGGGGCCTTGGGTACGTCGTTGGTGAGGCCCTTCGCCACCCGCTCGGCCACCTCGGCCGCGGTGAGACCCACCGTGGGATCGATGGCGGGGCCGGCAGCGGTGGTCTCCGTCATCCGCTGGACGTTACTGGCGTTAGCGTTCGAACCATGGCGATCACCGATGAGACCTATGTGTTGCTCACCACGTTCAGGAAGTCCGGTGAGGGGGTGGGCACGCCGGTGTGGATCGTGGCGCTGCCCGACGGCTCGGCAGGGTTCACCACCGAAGCCGACTCGGGCAAGGTGAAGCGCATCCGCAACAACCCGAAGGTCACGCTGCAGCCGTGCGACATGCGCGGCCGCGTCCGCGAGGGCAGCGAGATCGTGGACGCGACGGCCGAGGTGCTCATCGGCCCCGACGCGCTGCCCGTGCGCGACGCCATCCGCCGCAAGCACTCGGTGTTCACGAAGTTCATGGCCGTGGGAGCGTTCTTCCGCGGTCTGGTGAAGAAGCCCGACCCCGCCGAGTGCGCCATCCGGATGACGTTCGGCTGATCACGCAGCCGATTGCCGAGCGGCCGTCAGGTCGCCGTGCAACAGGGTGAGCACGACTGCCAGCCACGGCAGCAGCACCGAACTGAACAGCGCGGCGACGAGGTTGACGATGCCGAACGACGCGCTCGACAACAACAGCACGATGGTGCCCACGAACGGGCCGGTCAACAACGCCACCACCGCGGTGACGAACACCACCAGCGTGGTCTTCGTGCGCTTGCCCTTCGTGAGGTGGCGCGAACGACGGAGCGCGGCGCGCACGCCTTGACGGTCCACGTCCGCCGCTCGCGGTGCGACCGCCCACAGCACCACCAGGACCAGGCCGACGATGGGGATGAGGGCTGCGAGCAGCGTCGCGCCCAACAGCGCGGCAGCGGCGCGCAGCGCGGGACCTCGCAGTCCGCGCCGAACGACGTGCCCCTCGGTGCTGCCTCGGTCGATGTCGTCGGCGAGGGTGATGGCCGCCGACACGGTGACGAGCGCGACCGGCACTGACACCAGCGCTCCGGCGAGCAGGGCGATGGTGACGCTGAGCGTGTTGTCCTTGCCGACGATGTCGCCGAACGCGTCGACCGAAGGGATGGCCAACACGAGCACCTGCGCGAGCGCGGCGGCCGCGCCACCGACCAGCACCAGCATGCTGATGGGGACGAATCGTCGCCGGTGCTCCCAGAGGAGCCGGGCGGCGCCGCGGAGGATCTGGCCGGCATGCCGTTGCTCCACCAGTGGCAGCGGGTGGTCCGGTGACCAGAGCGTGCGGCGGATGCCGAACACGATGAGACCGATCACGATGACGGCGACGATGGCGACCAGCCACGGTTGATCGAGGAAGCGGATGAAGAGCAGTGAACCCCGGCTGCTGGCCGTGCAGAAGAAGTCGGTGACCTTCGAGCCGGTGGGCGGGAGGCTGATGCTCGACGTGCGGCCTTCCTCCTCCATCCACACCACAGGGTGCGCCCATTGGTCCTTGGTGATCGGGCCAGTGGGGCCGTTGTTGAAGGTCGGTTGCTGCTCGCCCCAATGACCCTCGAACTGCAGCCACGCGAACGGGTCGTCGGCGCCGCTCGCCTGTTCGGGCAGCATCACCACTGCAGGGTCGATGCGGGTACTCGGTGCGCGTGTGTCGTCGCAGCCGAACCCCGACGCCGCGCTCTTTCCGAACCACCGATCGGCCGTGTAGTACGTCGCGTGCGAGCCCGTGGCGGGGTGCACCACCGGGTGATCGCCGTCGAGTTGCACCCGATCCCACGGCCGGCGCTCGCTGCCTTCGTGCTGAGCGACCGCCACCTCCACCGGTGCTTCGCCGAGCGCCTCGGTGGCATCAGCGGCATCGAAGGCCACCTGCAGCATCTCCCAGTCGCCCTCGTGACGGTCGTTCCAGTCGTTGTAGACCCAGAACACCCAGTACTGGACCACCAGCCGACCGGGCTCCTCGGTGTCGGTGGCGACCCGGGCGTACACCGTGGGGGTGGCATCGCCGCTCGTCCGGTGGAACCACTGCTCGTAGTCGCAGCCGGGGGACAGCGCGTTGCCAGGGAGGTCGAGGTGGCTGTCGGCCGGTGCCGTGAACAGATATGCCGCCGTGGGCCGATCGACGAGCACGACACCGTTCGCGTCACGCAGCACCACCCCCTCCTGGTCGAGCACGGACTCGACGGCGGCGGGAACGAACGGTTCGCCGTCGCCGCATTCCTCGGCGTGCTCCTGCACCGCGATGACCGGTGCGTGGCGTTGGGCCAGCGCCTCCTCGTCGGTGGTGGTGGCGGTGGCGTGGTGGGAGGAGGCGAGCACGGAGGCGAGCCCGACGGCCAGTGCTCCCCACGACATCGCCCGCGATCGGCGGGTCACGTGGCGAGCCTATTGCCAGGCCGTCGGGCCCGCTGGCGGTCAGGCGGGTTCGGTGCTGGTGGCCTCGATGGCCTCGGGCGTGTGCTTGCCGGTGCCGACGTGCACCTTGCGCGGCTTGGCCTGCTCGGCCACCGGGATGCGCACCGTGAGCACGCCGTCGTGCAGGTCGGCCTCGAGATGGGCGAGGTCGAGCCCGTCGCCCAACTGGATCTGGCGACGGAACGAGCCGCGATAGCGCTCGCCGAAGTAGGGCTGGTCGCCCTCTTGGCGCTGCCAGTCGCGTTCGGCGGCGATGGTGAGCACGTTGCGCTCGACGGTGATGTCGAGGCTCTCGGCCTTCACGCCGGGAAGATCGATGTGCACCCACACGTCGGAGCCGCGGCGGAATGCATCCATCGGCATGATGCCGGAGGGGGTGGCGAAGCGACCGGACACTCGGTTGAAGAGCGTGTCGAAGTCGCGGAACGGATCGGTCTGCATCAACATGTCGTTCACCTCGTCTGGGGGTTGGTGATGAGTGGATCGAGTTCGCTCGAAACACGTCGAGCACTCAACATAATGCCAATGATTATGTTGAGTGTCAACCTGTCGATGTGCCAGACTTCAGCTGTGACGGATCGTCGCTTCCAGCGGGCACTCGACGGGTGGCTCGACACCATCGCGTCGCCGAACACACGCGCCGCGTATCGACGCGACCTCGAGGTGTACGCCGCGTGGGCGTCCGACGCTGACCTCCACCCGGCGGAGGTGACGGCCGCCGACATCGGCGCCTTCCGTGATCACTGCCGTGCCGCGGGTTCGGGCCCCGCCACGGTGAACCGCCGGTTGGCGGCGGTGTCGTCGTTCTATCGACACACCGAACCCAGGTGGGGTGTGTCGAATCCGGCCGCCACCGCCGAACGGTCGCCCGTACCGGTCAGCAGTGCCGCAGCGATGTCGTCCGCGGCGGCCCGTCAGGTGTGGGCCGCGGCCGTCGCCCGTGGAGGCACCACGGCGGTCATCGTCGCGCTCGTGCTGCTCGACGGGTTCAAGACCAAGGACTTGCTGGTGCTCGATGTCGGCGATGTGCGGTGGCGGCGTGGCGTCGCGTCCATCGACGGCGTGGTGCTCAGCGCCCGCACCGCGGTGGTCATCCGATCGCATCTGGCCGGTCGTCGATCGGGGCCGTTGCTCACTCGCGAGCTCGCATCGGCAGAGCTCGATCGGCTCACTCGATTCGGGGTCGACTACCTCGTCAAGCGTGTGGGGGCCGACGCGGGGCTGGCGACGCCGCTCACGGTCAACGCCCTGCGCGCCGCCCATGCGGTGAGTAGCGGTCCCACGTGCTGATCATCGGACTCACGGGCGGAATCGGATCGGGGAAGTCCACCGTGGCCGCCGCCCTCGAAGCGAAGGGCGCTGTGGTCATCGACTGCGATGCGCTCGGACGCGAGGTCATCGCGCCCGGCGGCCGCGCGGAGCAGGCCGTGCTGCGGGCGTTCGGGCCCGACATCGCCGGCGAGTCCGGGCACATCGATCGGCCGGCGCTGGCCAGGGCCGTGTTCGGCCGTCCGGACGAGCTGGCCCGTCTGACGGCCATCAGCCATCCGGCGATCAACGACGAGCTCGCCGCGCGGCTCGATCTGCTGCCCGACGACGCCGTGGTGGTGCTGGACATGGCGATCCTCGTGGAGAGCAACCTCGGTCGTCTGGCCGATGGCCGCTCGTACTCGAAGGTCGTGGTGGTGGAGGCGCCGACGGAACTCCGAGTGCAGCGTGCCGTGGCCCGCGGTATGCACGAACCCGACGTGCGCGCCCGTATCGCCTCACAGGCGACCGACGAACAGCGCCGCGCCGTCGCCGATGCGGTGGTGGTGAACGACGCCGACATGGCGGCGCTCGCAGGCCGTCTCGACGAGCTGTGGGTCCGAATCGGTGAGTGGGCTCAGGCGGGGAAGTAGCCCGTGGTGTCGATGATCACGTGGGTGGTCTGCGACGAGAGCACACAGATGCCGCCATCGGCGGAGGGAGCCACGATGGCGCCGTTGGCGATGGTGCCGCCGGGTCGGTAGTTGATCGTGCTGCTGGCGGGCACGGCGCCGGCCTCGCTGGCGCACGGGTAGACCGTGATGAATCCACCACCCGCCGGGCCGACAGCCACCAGGTTGAGCGCGAGCCCCTTCACGGTGGCGGGGATCCCGTTGGCGCCGGTGACGATGAACCGCCACGGGGTGTTGGCCGCCAGCGGCACGCTGATGTCGGCCCCCACGGTGCCACCTGGCTGTTCCAGCGCACCGGTCTGGCCGGCGCGGCTGTCGACGAGGCGGACGGGTGCGGCGAGCGCGGTGAAGCGAGTGGTGGGGAAGTAGCCGGTGGTGTCGAGGATGACGTGTGCCGACTGCGACGACAGCACGCAGATGCCACCGTCGGTGTTGGTCGCGACGATGGCGCCGTTGGCGATGGCTCCACCGGCGCGGTAGTTGAGCGTGCTCGCGCTCGGCGGTGCGGTGGCGTCGCTCGCGCACGGGTACACCGTCATGAACCCGCCACCCGCGGGGTTGACCGCGGTGATGTTCATCGCCAGCGCGGCGACCGAAGTGGGAATGCCGTTCGCTCCCGTGACGACGAACCGCCACGGCACGCCACCGACGAGGGGAACGCTGATGTCGGCGCCGACCGTGCCGCCCGGGCGCTCGAGCGCACCGAGCTGACCGCCACGGCTGTCGATGAGGCGGACCGGTTCGGCGAGCGCGGTGAACGAGCCGGCCGGCAGGTACCCCGTGGTGTCCACGATCACGTTCGCGCTCTGCGACGAGAACACGCAGATGCCGCCGCTGCCGTCGATCGCGACGGTGCCGTTGTTGGCCACGGTGACACCGGCGGCATAGTTCAGGAACGACGCCGCCGGCGGGGTGGTGGCGGTACTCGCGCACGGGAAGACCTGGAGGTATCCGTTGGCGCCAGGGTTGACGGCGACCACGTTCACCGCGAGCACCGCATCGCTCGGCGCACCCACCGCCGGACCCGGCACGTAGCGCCGCACCTCGCCAGGGGCGAATCGGGTGGCCTCGTCGGCCGATGTCTCGAGGACGCCCACGTTGCTCGGGCGGGTGTCGAACAGCCGGACCGGTTCGGCGAACGACTGGAACACCGGTGCGAACGTCGCCGTCACCGACTGGTCGCCGGTCACGGTGACCGCGCAGGTGGGTGCAGCGCCGCAGCCGCCGCCCGACCATCCGGTGAACTGGGCGCCAGGGTGCGGGGTCGCGGTGAGCGTGACGATGGTGCCGTGGCTCACCGTCGTGTTGCAGGTGGTCCCGCAGTTGACGCCGCCGACGTCGCTGGTGACGGTGCCCAGCCCCGACACGGCGACCGTGAGCAACCGCGGGGGGAGCCCGAATGTCGCGGTGACCGTGGTGCTGCCGTCCATCACGATCGTGCAGGTGGGTGTCGGCCCGCACCCGCCGACGGACCACCCCGAGAACGTCGACGTGCCCACCGGTGTAGCGGTGAGTGTCACGCTGGTGCCGTGGGTCAGCGCGGTGGAGCAAGCGGCCCCGCAGTTGATGCCGCCGACGTCACTCGTCACTGCGCCGGTCCCGCCACCCGCGCGAGACACGTCGAGCGTGACGGGGCCGACGTAGAGCAGCCGCGCTGGGTCGCCAATGAGCCGGTTGGTGGGGAGCGCCGTGGTGGCTGCCGACAGGACGGCCGAGGCGACGGCGGCAGGTGTCGCGGTGGGACGTGTCTGCAGGTAGAGCGCGGCGGCACCGGCGACGTGCGGCGACGCCATCGAGGTGCCGCTTATCACCGCAGCCGCCGTGTCGGATGTCCAGAAGGCAGAGGTGATCAGGTCGCCGGGAGCGAAGAGGTCGAGGCACGTGCCGAAGTTGGAGAAGGAGGCTCGTGCGTCGGCGGAGGTGGAGGCGCCCACCGTGATGGCGTTCGGAGTGCGAGCCGGACTGTCGCCGCATGCGTCGGCACCGTCGTTGCCGGCTGCGACCACCACCGTCACACCGTCAGCGACGACGGAGTTGACGGCGTCGTCCAAGATCGCCGAGGCCGCGCCGCCCAGGCTCATGTTCAGCACGGCCGGGACTCCGGGTAGGTGATCGGTCACCACGTACGAGAGGGCCGCGAGGATGTCGCTGCCCGACGCGCTGCCGGTGCAGCCGAACACGCGGAGGGGCACGATGCTGACGAGTGGCGCCACGCCGTAGGTGGTGCCACCGATGGTGCCGGCCACGTGCGTGCCGTGTCCGTTGCAGTCGACCGAGTCGGGCAGGCTCGCCGCGTGCGCGGCCCGGGGCACGCGCCCGGTGAACTCCTGGTGGGTGAGGTTCAGCCCGGTGTCGATGATGTACGCCGTCACCCCGCTGCCGCTCGTCGAGTGGTTGTAGGTGTTGTTCAGCGGTAGCGAGCGTTGGTCGATGCGGTCGAGGCCCCACGACGTGACCGCGCCGACGGAGTACGTGCGGTCCGGTTCCACCGACACCACCTGCGGCGACCGTGCCAGTCGGGCCAGCTCGGGGTTGTCGGCGTCGATCGTGAGCGCATTGATCCCCGCGTCGAAGGTGTCGTTGGCGGGTTGTCCGCGCTGGTCCAGCAGGGCCGCCGCTGCATCGAGTGCGGCCTCGCTGCGGAACTGGACGATGAACTGACTCCCCGAATCGGTCGCCTGACCGAACGCGACGTCGGGTATTCCGGGCGCGGCCGAGGCACTCGAGGTCGTCGGGGCGTGCACCGTCCACACAGGCACCACCAACAACGCGGCCAACCACCGCATCCGCCATGTCACGTGGTCACTCTCTCACGGACAGCGCGATTCGACAACCTGTCCACCGGCAGCATCGGCGACCTCGGTAGCGACGGCGCGAAGCCGGGGTCGTACCATCGCTCGAGGGCAGAACCGAGGGGGATTCGTGGCGCACGACCTGATCATTCGCAATGGCACCATCGTCGACGGCACCGGTGCGCCGGTGTACCGGGCCGACCTGGCCATCGACGGCGACCGCATCACGGCCATCGGCGACCTGTCAGCGGCCACCGCCACCCGCGAGATCGATGCCGCGGGCAAGGTGGTGTCGCCGGGGTTCATCGACCTGCACACGCACCTCGATGCCCAGGTGGGCTGGGACCCGCTGATGACCTCGAGTTCCTGGCACGGCGTCACCACCGTGTTGATGGGCAACTGCGGGGTCACCTTCGCACCCGTCGCGCCCGAAGATCGGGTCTTCCTGGCCGAGATGATGGAGAGCGTCGAGGACGTGCCGCGCGAGGCCATCCTCGGCGGCCTCGACTGGGACTGGAGCACCTACCCCGAGTACCTCGACGCCGTGCAGCGCATGCGGCCCTCGCTGAACATCGTCGGCCTCGTGGGCCACTGCGCCGTGCGCTACCACGTGATGGGCGAGCGGTCGCTCTCCGACGAAGCGCCCACACCCGAGGAGCTGAACCGCATCCGCGACATCGCCGAGGAGTCCATCGCCGGCGGTGCGGTGGGCTTCAGCACCTCGCGCATCCTGCTGCACGTGGTGCCCGACGGCCGCTACGTGCCGGGCACCCTGGCCCCCATCGACGAGTACCTCGCGGTGGCCGACGGCATGAACGCAGCGGGCGGCGGGTTGTTCCAGGCCGTCAACGACTTCGCCACGAAGGCCGAGCACGAGATCACACTGCTGCGCGAGATGGCTCGCTCGTGCGGCGATGTGCTGTTCTCCGGTGGTGCCGGCAACGGCAGCAACGCAGGCGTCGACATGTTCGGCGCGTTCCTGGCCGACACCAACGCCAACGTGGGCCGCATGACCATGGCCACCCAGACCCGTCCCAGCGGCTCGCTGTGCGGGCTCGCCCAGATCTCGCCGGTGAAGGGCCAGAAGTGGAAGGCCGTCATGGGTCTGCCCACGCTGGCCGACCGCGTGGCCGCGCTGAAGGACCCCGCCATCCGCGCCGGACTGGTGGAGGAGGGGAAGACCAAGGGCATGTGGTACGACCCGAACCACATCTACCCGCTCGGTACCGGCGCCTCGCCCGACTACAGCGAGACGGGTGGCCGGTCCATCGCCCAGCGCGCCGACGAGTTGGGGGTGCACCCGGTGGAGTTCGTCATCGACCGTCTCATCGCCAGCGACGGGCTCGAACTGTTCAACACCTGGTTCTTCAACCGCAACGTCGAGGGCCTTGCCCAACTGCTCACCATGGAGAACGTGTACCCCGGGCTCGCCGACACCGGAGCGCACGCCGGTCAGATCTGCGACGCCGACATGAGCACCCACTACCTCGCCTACTGGCAGCGCGACCGGCAGATCGCGTCGTTGCCCGAGGCCGTTCGTCGGCTCACCTCGCTGCCCGCCGGTGTGCTGGGCCTGAAGGAGCGCGGCACGCTCGTCCCGGGTGCCTTCGCCGACATCAACGTGTTCGACATCGACACCCTCGCGTCGGACCACCCGACCTACGTCAACGACTTCCCCAACGGCGCCGGTCGCCTGCAGATCCGTGCCCGCGGGTACGCGGCCACCATCGTCAACGGTTCGATCGTCACCGAGCAGGGTGCCAACACCGGTGAGCGCCCCGGTCGCGTCATCCGCGAGTTCGCTCGCAGCTGACCGCGGATCGAACGGAAGGTGGGGATAGCCCCACCACGCAGATGCCAGGAGGCCGGATGGTCTGACGGGCCCGTCTTCGTCACGCTGAAGGCATGCTTCGACGACTGTCAGACCTCTGCTTCCGACACCGCTGGGCGACCCTCTTCGTGTGGATCCTCGCCCTCGTGGGGCTCTCCATCGCGGCGGGTGCTGCCGGTGGTGAGTTCTCCCAGAACGGGCGGTTGCCCGGCACCGACTCGCAACGCGCCTACGACCTGCTGCAGGCCGAGATGCCCGACGACCCGAACATCGGTGGCGACTTCGCCCGACTCGTGGTGCACGACGACCGAGGTGTCGACGCGCCCGCCGTCGATGCGCGTCTCGGTGATCTCATCGAACGGGTCGCCGCATTGCCGGGGGTGGTGACGGCTCCGACGACGGACACCATGTCGGTGTCGCCCGACGGATCCACGGCGTCCGTGCCGTTCTCCGTCGCTCGCGACGACACCGCGGTGGTCGCGGACGTGCAGGAACTGGCCGATGCGATGGACGGCGTGGACGGCACAGCTGTCGCGATCAGCGGCTATCGGTTCCAGGGTGGCGGTGTGCCGGCCAGCGAGGGCTTCGGGCTGCTCGCCGCGATGGTGATCCTGCTGTTGGCGTTCGGCTCCGTGGTGGCAATGGGACTGCCGATCGTGACCGCGGTGTTCGGCATCGTCGCCGGTCTGGCGGGGGTGGAGTTGTGGTCGGCGTTCGTCAGCACCCCCGACTTCACCGTGCAGGTGGCCTCGATGGTGGGCATCGGCGTGGGCATCGACTACGCGCTGTTCATCGTCACCCGATACCGCGAGGCCACCCAGCGGGGGCTGGCGCCGCGCGACGCGCTGGGTGAGTCCATCGACACCGCGGGCCGAGCCGTGGTGTTCGCCGGGACCACGGTGGTGATCTCGCTGCTCGGCATGCTGCTGATGCGCCTGTCGTTCCTGAACGGGCTGGCGCTCGGAACGTCCACCGCCGTGCTGGTGGCCGTGATCGCCGCCGTCACGCTGCTGCCCGCGGGCCTCGGATTCGCGGGTCGACACCTCGACCGCCTGTCCATCCATCGCCGCACAGGCCGTGGCGGCGAGACCCGCTGGCATCGATGGAGCCGCTTCGTGCAACGTCATCCTGCCGCCTGTGCGGCGACCGGTCTCGTGATGCTGGGTGCACTGGTGGTGCCCACGTTCAGCATGCGGTTGGCATCGGCCGACGCGGGCAACGATCCTGCGGCGAGCACCACTCGGCGGGCGTACGACCTGCTGGCCGACGGCTTCGGACCGGGTTCGAACGGACCGTTGCTGGTGGTGGCCGAGAGCGGCGACGAGGCGGCCCTGGACCGGCTGTCCGCAGCCATCGGCGCTGACCTCGGCGTGGCCGCCGTGGCCGACATCGCCACGAACCCGGCCGGCACAATGTCGGTGGTGACGGTCATCCCCACCACGGGGCCACAGGACGCGGCGACGGCCGACCTGGTGCACCGGCTTCGCGACGACGTGATCCCGAGTGCCGACGTGGTGGCACATGTCGGCGGACAGACGGCCGGCGACGTCGACTTCGCCCAACTGATGAGCGACCGGTTGCCGGTGTTCATCGGGGCCGTACTGCTCCTGAGCTTCATCCTCCTGATGGTGGTGTTCCGGTCGCTGCTGGTGCCGCTGAAGGCCGTGGTGCTGAACCTGCTGTCCATCGGCGCCGCCTACGGCGTGATGGTCGCGGTCTTCCAATGGGGATGGCTCGGCGGACTGATCGGCGTGGAGGAAGGTGCGCCCATCGAGCCGTGGGCGCCGATGATGCTGTTCGCGATCGTGTTCGGCCTGTCGATGGACTACGAGGTGTTCCTGCTCTCTTCGGTGAAGGAACGCGTGGACCGCGGTGGGTCGAACAGCGATGCCGTCGTGGAGGGTCTCGCGTCCACCGCGCGGGTCATCACCGCTGCGGCTGCCATCATGGTGTGCGTGTTCGGCACGTTCGTCCTCGGAGACCTCCGTGCCATCAAGTTGATCGGCCTCGGACTGGCGATGGCGGTGCTGCTCGACGCCACCGTGGTTCGGCTGCTGCTGGTGCCGGCGACGATGGAGTTGCTGGGCGAGCGCAACTGGTGGCTGCCCCGCCGGTTGGGCAAGGTGCTGCCCACCGTGGCCGTGGAGGCATCGCGATGAAGCGCTTCGTGCAACGTTGGTACGGCCCGTACGCGGGCACACAGGTGTGGAAGGAGTCGGCACATCTGCTCGCCGACATGTTCGTCGGGATCGCGCTGTTCACCGTCGCCATCACGATGCTGTCGCTGAGCGCCGGTCTGCTGATCACGCTGGTGGGTCTGCCGCTGCTGGTGCTCACCGTGGCCATGGGTCGGCTGGTGAGCCCCATGGAGCGAGGCCGTGCCCGTGGATTGCTCGACCTGGAGCTGCCGGGGTTCACCCCGCTCGCACCCCAGGGCAACCTGTGGCAGCGAGCCAAGGCCATCCTCGGCGATGGTCCTGGCTGGCTGGGCATCGCCTATTCGATGACCATGCTGTGGTGGGGCACGGTGGCGTTCACGGTGGTGGTGACCATCTGGACGGTCGCGTTCTCGTTGGTCACCGCTCCGGCGTGGGCCTGGATCAGCGACCCGCCGCCGCCGTTCACCATCGGCGGCACCACGTTCCGGTTCGGTGGCTGGGCGATCGCCGGCGGAGTGGTGCTCGCACTGCTGCTCGGCCTGATGCTGGTGGCGCTCCTGCCCCGCCTGGTGCACTGGCTGGCGAACGTGGATCGGGCGCTGGTGCGGTCGATGCTGGCCCCGAGCGAGCAGGAGCAGCTGGAGCGTCGGGTGAGCGAGCTGCAGGAGAGTCGTGACGCGTCGGTCGAGTCGGCAGCCACCGAACTCCGTCGCATCGAGCGCGACCTGCACGACGGTGCCCAGCAGCGATTGGTGAGTGTGGCGATGAACCTCGGGATGGCGAAGGAGCGGCTGTCCGACGAGGACGATCCGCGGACCCGTGAACTGGTCACCCAGGCGCACGACGAGGCGAAGCAGGCCATCGTCGAGCTGCGCGACCTGGTGCGTGGCATCCATCCCGCGGTGCTCACCGACCGAGGGCTCGACGCGGCGGTGTCCGCACTGGCCGCTCGCTGTCCCGTGCCCGTTCAGGTGCGGAGCGACCTCTCGTCGCGCGTGCCCGCCGCTTGCGAGTCCACCGCCTACTTCGTCGTGGCGGAGGCGCTCACCAACGTGGCCAAGCACAGCCGCGCCACGTCGGCCACCGTGGACCTCACCGTGCGCGAAGGTGTGCTGGTGGTGACCATCAGTGACGACGGCGTGGGCGGTGCCACCGAGGCCGCCGCCGGTGGGCTGCACGGTCTGCGCGATCGCGTGCGTGCGGTGGAGGGCCGACTGCGACTGGCGAGCCCCGAGGGCGGGCCGACCACGTTGATCGCCGAGGTGCCATGCGGATCGTGATCGCGGAGGACTCCGTGTTGCTCCGTGAGGGCATCACCCGGCTGCTCGCCGAATACGACCACGAGGTGGTGGCCGCGCTCGGTGATGCGTCGGAGCTGTTGGCCACGGTCGAGGCGCACGCGCCAGACCTGGTGATCGTCGACGTGCGCATGCCACCCACCCACACCGACGAGGGGCTGCGCGCCGCCGTCGAACTCCGGGCGGTGCGACCCGCCACTCCCGTACTCGTGCTGTCGCAGTACGTGGAGGAGCGGTACGCCGCAGAGCTCCTCGAACTGGGCACCGTGGGCGTGGGCTACTTGCTGAAAGAGCGCGTGGCCGACGTGCGCGAGTTCGTCGAGGCCGCGCAACGTGTGGCCAACGGTGGCACGGCGCTGGACCCCGAGGTGGTGTCGCAGTTGCTGGTGCGCAGCCGCAACGCAGGGCCGCTCGACGCGCTGACACCGCGTGAGCGTGAGGTGCTGGGCCTCATGGCACAGGGCCTGTCGAACGCGGCCATCAGCGCCGCTCTGGTGGTGAGTGCCGGAGCGGTGGAGAAGCACATCTCGAACATCTTCACCAAGCTCGACCTGCCACCGTCGGAGCTGGAGCACCGGCGTGTACTGGCGGTGCTGCGATACGTGAACGAGTGAGGCGTCGTCAGTCGTCGACGGGTGAGGTGAGGTGGATGATCATCTCTCGCACGCCGGAGTCCATCGTGACGGTGACACGGAAGCCAGACTTGCGGAACACCTTCGCCATCGAGTTGTTCTCCATCAGCACGGAGGCCGTGAACTCGGTGATGCCGTAGTCGGGCGCCAGCTCGATGAGCATCGCCAGCAACATCGTGCCGATGCCGCGGCCCTGTTCGGCGTCGGACGTGATGAACGCCACCTCGGCATCGGTGGTGCCGGGCTCGGGTCGCATCCAGCGCCCGACGGCGATGATCTTGTCGCGCTCGATGACCACGAGTGCGCAGCGATTGTCGACATCGATGTCGGTGAGCCAGGCGACGTCCTTGTCGCTGAGGT
Organism: Actinomycetota bacterium; assembly: GCA_016213625.1. Classification (GTDB taxonomy): domain Bacteria; phylum Actinomycetota; class Acidimicrobiia; order Acidimicrobiales; family Ilumatobacteraceae; genus UBA668. The sequence goes on along the minus strand of JACQZZ010000056.1, from coordinate 15,451 downwards.
TGGGCTTCGCCGCGAAGTAACGCAGTCGGGTGGACTCGAGCGACAGTCCCGAGTGGAACGCCCGCAGTCGATCGCCGTCGGCGGGTGTGAGCAGCCGCACCTGCACGCTGGTGCCATCGCGCAGCACGCGGAACACTCCCGACGGTTGGAGCACCATGTTCGTGTTCCAGGGGGCGAGCGGCGTGGTGTTGGTCATGGCAGTGGCGGCGAACCGGGACGACTCCACGGTACGACACGCAGCGGGAACACGGACGCCGATCGGTATGTTGCACCCGACACATGGACACCACAGCCGATCCCTCCTCTGCTGCCCTCGCCTCCTCCACCGGCATCGGCGGCGTCGCCCTCACCGGTGCCGGACCCGAGCACGACCGCCGGGTGCGCGACGTGGTCGACCTGATCGATGTCATTCGTCCCGCGGTGGAGGCCGATGGCGGCACGCTGTTCCTGCGTGGCGTCGACACCGATGCCGGCGTGGTGAAGGTCGAGCTGGCCGGCGCGTGTGGAAGCTGCGCGGTGGCATCCATGACCCTCGAGGGTGGCATCACCCGCATCATGAAGCAGCGGCTCGATTGGGTCACCGAGGTGCAGGGCACGGTCGACGACGATCCCAGTGCCACCGGCTTCGGCGGTTGGACGCCTCGCACCTGACCCGCTCTCGGGCTCAGGGTCCGGCCGCGGCCACTTCTGCGGGATTGCGCAGATCCGTGCCCAGCACGGTGGTTCCTCGGGGAATGGTGACCGCCAGCACCGGTCCGGTGCAGAAGGCGAAGATGGCCGTGCCCACACCTGCGGCGCCGCCGAGCGCCAGACCGATCGCGAGGAGGGCCAGCTCGATGCCCCAGCGGGCCACCCGAATCGTCACGTGGCGATCCATCAAGGCGAGCATCACCAACTCCAGCGGGCCGGCGCCCACGTCGGCCGCCACGACGCCGGTGATGCCCATCCACACGGCCAGCAACCCGAGCGCGAGGAACACGATGCGGCCGGCCATGGCGTCGAGTTCGGGCAACACGGCCAACGTGCCGTTGATGGCGAAGCCGACGACGACACCACCGATGACGGTGGCCGCCCGGGGGCGTCGGCCGAGCGCCCACGCCAGTGCCATCGCGACGACGGCGGTCACCCATGCAGCCGTGCCGACGCCGATGCCCAGCACCTCGCTGAGCCCGGTGTTCATCACGTCGTTGGGCGCCACACCCAGTTCGGCCGTCACCATCAGCCCCACACCGACGCCGACCAGCGAGATGGCGGCCACGTAGACCGCCACTCTCGCCGTGAGGGAGACGGCTGTGATTCGCACTCGTGTCACGGTATCGGCGGCGTTCGGGAGCGGCACCTGCCGCTGGTTCGGGCACGGTTGGTGGAACAATCCGTGTCGTGAGACCTCGGCTGATGGCGGCGGCGTTCGCTGCGGTGATGGTGGCGGCATGTTCCGCTGAGGGCTCCACTGCGACGACCGACGCGACCATCGCGCCGACCGCGCCGGCATCGTCGTCGACCACGTCGAGCACCACCACCGCTCCGGTGGTCAGCAACACGACGACCGAGCCGGCTCGGGTGGACCCGTCGTACGACGACATCCCCGAGGGCCAGTGCTCGCACCTCACCGTCCGCTCCATCGGCTTCCGCAACGACACGGGTGAGGTGGCCAACGGCTATCGCGAGATCGGCACCAGTACGGAGGGTCGGACGATCTGGTCGGAACACTGGGGTCCCCTCGCCGGCCCACAGGTGCTGGTGTTCGGACAGGTGCACGGCGACGAGTGCGCGCCCGCGTTCATGGTGCGGGCCATCCGCGAACGGCCGCCCACCGAGTTCGGGATCTGGCTGGTGCCCACGTTGAACCCCGATGGCCTGGCGGACCACCACCGGCGCACCGCCCTCGACGTGGACCCGAACCGCGACGGCTACGACCTCGTCACCCCGGAGGCGCGGGCCGCGATGCACGCGACCGAACTGGTGGAACCGATCCTGACGGTGCACCTGCACTCGCCCTACAAGTGGGTCGGCGCGCACAACGGGGTGCTCGCCACCCAAGTGGCGACGGCGATGTCGTACGCCGCCGGATGGGGGTACCCGAAGAACGCCGGTCGAGTGCGCAACGGCACGCAGGCGTTCCTGTGGGAAGGTCAGGAACTGGTCGTTCCCGGCAGTCAGTCGGTACTGGTCGAGTTCCCGGCGACCTCGCCGCTCGAGTCGCCCGCGCCGCCCGACCTGACCCAGCGCCAGGAGGGAACGGTGGCCGAAGTGATCGTCGCCGCCGAGGCCATGCGCGACGCGCTCTACGCGACGGTGGCCGAACCACCCGCCTGACGGTGCATGCGAGAATCTCGCGATGGGCGACCCGACCGCGCAGTACTGGCATCGCGACGATCTGCTGGCGGCGGTGCTCGATGCGCTCGAACAGGCCGGCAAGGACCTCGAACGGCTCACCGTGGAGGAGCTGGCCGCCACCGACCAGTTCCACGGCGGGGGACGCCCTGCCACCCTGCGGCTCGCGGAGCTGGCGGGGCTGCACGAGCCCGTCACCTCGGCGCGCCGTGTACTCGACGTGGGTGGTGGCCTGGGCGGGCCGGCACGCACGCTCGCTTCGCTGTTCGGTTGCGAGGTGGCGGCGGTCGACATCACCCCGTCGTACGTGGAGGTGGCACAGCACTTGACCGAGCTCGTCGGGTTGGACGACCGGGTCACGCATCACGTGGGCGATGCCCTGGACCTCTCCTTCGACGACGAGTCGTTCGATCTGGTGTGGACGCAGAACAGCGGCATGAACATCGCCGACAAGGAGACGTTGTACCGAGGCTTCCATCGGGTGCTGCGGCCGGGCGGTCTGTTGGCGTTCCAGGAGCCGTTGGCCGGCGACGTGACACCGCCTCACTTCCCGCTGATGTGGGCCGACGACCCGTCGACCAGCTTCCTGCTCCCATCCGACGAGCTCCGGACCACCGTGGCCGCCGCCGGCTTCGAAGAGGTCGCCTGGCAGTTCGTCACCGAGTCGACGAGCAGTGGTACCGCTCCCCCGCCCCCTCCGCACGCGGTGCAGTTGCTCGTGATGGGGCCGGAACGATTGGCTGCCATCCAGGCGGCAGGTCGGCGCAACGTGGAGGAGGGGCGCGTGGCGATGGTGCACGCCGTCTTCCGCCGCGCGTCGTGAAAACTCAAGTTTCGGTGTGGGCTGCTCAAGCAGGGTGGGAGATCGTCCGATGTGAGAGATGGCGCCGCGAACGACGGGCTCGCGGCCACTCGACTCGGAACCCAAGATGACAGCCACCGACACCAGCACCGATTACGAACTCCTCGAGGCCTCGGAGGTCGGTACCGCACAGCGAAACCCGGTGGTCGGGCTGATGGGCTTCATGTCGGCCTTCTCCGGAGCCGGCGCAGCGTACGTGGCGGTCACCCGCGACGATGTCGGCGTGGTGACGCAGATGGGTGTGGTCGCTGCAGTGTGTGGAGCGATCGCGCTCGCCATGGCGCGGCAAGCGCACCGATTCAGCGAGTGACGTCCGCCGGGCCGGCACTGGTGATGGCGAAGCCGATGCCGATGACTCGACAGATCTGCTGCAACCGCTCGCGTGGCGCGGCGCCGGTGAGCGCCGCCATCGCCTGACCGGCGGCCACCCACGAGAGCACCTCCATCGCGCCGATGCCGGCGTCGTCGACGACCTGCTCGGGTTGCCACGTGTCGAAGACCGACAGATCGCCACCGCAGTACCGAGCGAGGAATGCCCGATCCCACTCCTCGTGCAGGCCGAACATCTCGTCGGGGATGCTCGGATCGGCGAGGAACGCGGCGGCCACCTGGTGGGCCTCGATCTCGTAGTCGATCCACGACTGTTGCGAGACCTCGCGCTGCGAGTTGCCGAGCAGGTGATACGGCCGCCATTCGGCACTCACCTCGTCGATGGGAGGGAAGAGCATGCGCGGGTTGTGCCCGAGACCGCCGGTGCCCACCACCAGGATCCGATCGGCATCGATGGTGGTGAGGTAGTCGCCGATCACCTGGCCGAGCGCGCGTGCTCGAGCGAACGGCACGAACGGAGGCTGGATGCACGACACGAAGATGGGCAGCACCGGGTAGCGGTCGATGCCACCGCACAGGCGGGTGAGCGCCTGTGTGAACCCGTGGTCGACGTCCATAGCGTAGCTCACGGCCACATCGACGCCGCCGGTTCGGGCGTGGTTCACTGCCTCGATGGCGAGGTCCTTCGGCACGCGCAATGGCCCCGGCGTGCCGCCCACGTCGGCGAGCGCGGTGGCCTCCACACCGATGCAGAACGACGGCATGGAGTGCATGTGGTGACCGCCGTAGTGGTCGACACCGAAGACCACGACGAGGTCGGGATCGAAGGCCTGGATCTCGGCGTGAATGTCGGCGAGCCCGGCGTGTACGCGGTCGAGTGCGTCGCTGCCGGCGGCGGGGAACTCGATGATGGGGGAGTGCGACGCGGTGGCGAGCATCGCCTGTCGAGAGGGGCTCACCGGTCGCGCTCCCACTGCACGGGGCTGGAGAGCGACCCGATGCCGTCGATGTCGATGCGCATCGGCCGGCCGTCGACGCGGCGGATGTCCCAGTCGGTGATGCCGCGGTACGGGCTCGAGTCGGCGGCCTTCATCGACGTGCCGCAGTGGATGATGTCGCCCGGGAGCAGCGTGAGGTACGCCGACGCGTGCGACACGACGCGTTGGACCGGGAAGAGGAGGTTGGCAGTGGAGTCGGTGAACACCGGGGTGTCGCCGTCGAACGAGTTCACCGACAGCACGTTCGGGTCGGCGATCTCATCGGCGGTGACGATCCAAGGACCGATGGGCCCGAACGTGTCGGTGCCCTTGGAGCGGGCGTGGTACGTGAGGTAGTTCGAGCGGGCGTGGTCGTCGTCGCGGTTCGAACGCCAGCTCAGCAACTGGCTGTAGGCGCCGCCGCTGGTACCGGGCGGAGCGATCAGTTCGATGCTGTCCTCCGCCTTCAACCCCGGCGAGGTGATGTCGTTGATGATCGTGTACCCGAACACGTAGGACAGCGCGTCGGCCTCGGCCACGTGCTTGGCGCGCTTCCCGATGACCACCGCGAGTTCCGGTTCGGGGTGGGTGACGCCGTACGACTCGTGCACCACCACCGGCTGGCCGTGTCCCACCCTCGCCGACGGCGGCTTGAAGAAGAACGCCGGGTTCGCGAAGGGCCGGTGCGCGATGCGCTGGCCGATGACGTTGTTGATCGCGACGCCCATGATCTTGCTGGGCCGACGAACCGGCGGCAGCCAGGTGATGTCGCCGGGTGCGATGCCGCCGCCGGCGCTGGCTGCGGCCAGGAGTCGGGTGATGACCGCGGGGTCGGGCGATTCGATGTGATCGTCGAGCGTGGTGGGCGCACCCGCCACGCCGCGAGCATCGACGATGGTGCCGTCGTCGGCCACCACGCCCCACGAGGGGCGGTCGTTCAGGGAGAAACTGGACAGGCGCATGGGTGGGTCCTCAGAAGATCGTCATGTCGGGGTCGAGGCCGAGCAGGTGTCGGCCCTGGCGCTGGGCGGCGATGTCGTAGTCGGAGTAGGCGTGCGACCCGGTCATCTTCGAGTCGCGCCACAGGCGCTGCATCTCGTTGTCGTCGAAGAATGCGCTGCCGCCGGCGGCGGTCCACAGGCGGTCGGTGGCCTCGATCGACAGCTTGGTCGCGTACGACTGGTTCGCCCGCCAGTGCACCGCCTCGTCATCGGTGGGCAACTGCCCGGAGAGGGCTCGCGCCGTCATCGCCTGCCAGTCGGCGCGCAAGGTGTGTCCCACCGCCGTGGTCTGGTGATGCGACTCGGCGAGGCGCATGGCAGCGGGGACGCTGTCGACCGCCTTCGAACCGGTGTAGGCGCGCACACGTGACTTCACCTTCGTTCCGTAGACCTCGATCATCCGCTTGGCGATGCCCAGTGAGACCGCCGAGAAGCCCAGCGAGAACCAGTTGGTGAAGGCCGCGTGGAAGATGCCGCCGTGGATGCCGAAACCCTTGGTGGTGCCGGTGGACAGGGCGAAGATGCTCTCGATGCGGTGCTCGGGCACGAACACGTCGTCGAGGACCAGCGACTTCGAGCCCGTGCCGCGCAGCGCGGCGACGTGCCAGTCGTCGTGGATGCGGTAGTCGGTGCGGGGGACGACGGCGAAGAACGGGATGACCATGCCGCCCAGTGCGGGGTCGGCGCGCTTGAAGCCGAGGATGGCCCAGGTGGCGTGGTCGCATCCGCTCGACCAGCCCCACGACCCGGAGATCTTGACGCCGCCGCTCACCTCTTCGCAGCCGTTGATGGCAGCCACCGACGACGAGGCGAGGGCGTCGGGGTCGTCGCCCCACACCTCGTCCTGCAGTTCGGCCGACATCAGCGCCAGCATGTGCGAGTGCTGGGTGAGCAATCCGGTGACCCATGCGGTGGACGCGCATGCGCCGGCCAGGTCGACCAGTGCGGGCGTGTACTCCTCCGCGCCCATGGGTGTGCCGCCATATGCAGCGGGCTGCAGCGACCTGAAGATGCCGGTCTCGCGCAGCGCCGCGATGTTCTCGTCGGGGACCCGTCGCTCTCGCTCGGCGCGCTCGGCGTTGGCTGCGACCAGTTCCAGGGTGCCGGCCACCTTGGCGCGCATGGCGTCGCCGGAGATGACCGGGGAGGTCGGTGTGTCCGTGCTCATCAGATACCCCCGTATCGTTAGTGGACCGATCGGTCCACTATGGACTGTTCGGTACATTAGGGAGGGTCGGTCGACGTGTCAAGGGTCGAGGGAGGTCGGATGGTGGAACGCATCACTCGTGCGAACGGCGAAGCGTCGCGCCGGCGCATCCTCGACGCGGCTGCCGAGATCGCCGGCGAGCGCGGCTACGCGGGCACCAGCATCAGCGACGTCTCGAGTCGCTCGGGGCTGCCGAAGAGCTCCATCTACTGGCACTTCAGCGACAAGGACGCGCTGTTCGCGGCGGTCATCGAGGACAGCTACGAGCGGTGGTTGGAGGAATTCAACATCCGCGTGTCGGCCCGCGATCTGACACCGCAGGAGTTGGTGGTGCTGCTGCACGACAGCCTGGCCGACTTCCCGGCCTTCCTGCGGTTCGGTCATCTGGTCATCCTCGAGTGGCACGACACCGAACTGTCGGCGCGAGCCAAGTTCCTCGACATCCGCCGTCGGTCGCTGCAGAACATGTCGGCGATGTTCGAGCGCACCACGGGAGTCGATGCCCCGGCCGCCGCGTCGCTGGCGGCAGTGGCCCTGGCGTTGGTGGACGGCGCGTTCTTGGCGCGAGCCGCAGGCGAAAACACCTTGGCCGACAGCAGTGCGCTGGCGGCAGTGCTGGAGGCCTTCGTCGATCGGACGCGCACGATCTGAGCACCCACCCTCGTGTCGCGTAAGTTGACGCGATGTCCACCGACACTCCGCGTCTCATCGACCACATGCGCGGCGTGCGCTACGGCGAGGTGCTGCCGATCTACCTCCGCGACGACGGCTTGCACGCCGAGGTCTACGGCACGCAGATGCTCAACGACTGCCCGCAGGAGCTGTGGGCACGGCTCGACGCCGATGCCATCGCCAAGGAGATGGGTGCGGTGTTCGTGAAGCTGAACGGGCCGCGCCACTGGGTGCTCGACGGACTCGGGGCGAAGGTGGCCGCGGTCGAGCCGGTGCTGCGCGAGTTCGGCGGCATCATGATGCGCCGCATCGCCACGCTGGCTCTCGGCGACAAGCTGCCCGCCGGCCCGTACACCGAGAACAAGGTCGACCGCGGTGCGGTGTTCTTCTTCGATGCCGGCAAGCCCGTGTACGAACTGGTCAACCCCGAGGGCGAGGCCTACGTGATGCAGGCCCTGTGCATCGGTGTCGACCCCGAGATGAGCGAGGAACGGTTGCCGACACTCGACGAGCGCCTGGCCATGCCGGCCGGTTGGAGCTATCGCACTCGGGTCCTCGACGAGGAACTGGTCGTCGACACGACGCAGTCGCTCGCCACCGTGCTGCAGGACGAGTTCGAGAACTCCTACACCTTGCCGTACTGACCTGCATCGCGTGCGCCCGGGGTACCGTGGGCGTGTGGATGCAGGTCGATGGTGGGTGGTCGTCACGTCGCTGTTGGCCGTCGTGGTCTACGCGGTCGGCTCGGGTGTGTGGGTGTCCAGCGGTGACGACTGGTACCGGTCACTCGAGAAGCCACCGTGGCAGCCTCCCGACGCGATGTTCGGCATCGCCTGGACGTACAACTTCGTGATGCTGGCCGTCGTGGCCGTGCACGTCGCGCGCTTCGGCACCGGGTGGCAGATGGGCGTCTTCGCCGCCTCGCTCGTGGTGAGCGTGGTGTTCGCGCTCGGCTGGGCGTGGTTGTTCTACTCGCAGCACGCGATGTGGGTGGCGTCGGCATCGCTCATCATCGCCGCCGCCTGCACGGTGCCACTGGTGATCGCCGCGTGGGGCAGTGCGAGCTGGGCCGGCGCAGCGCTGGTGCCGTATCTCGCATGGCTGTGCATCGCGTCGTCGCTCGCGGTCGGCTACGCCACTCGCAACGCCTGAGCGAGCGCGGCGGCCGGGTCGGCGGGCAGATCCCCGCGCCAGACGATGTGTTGATCGGGGCGGACCAACAGCGCGCCGTCGGGTGAGAGGCGGCAGGTGCGTGTCCAGACGTCGTCGACCGGGACATCGCTGCCGAGTCGCACGTGTCGCACGGGCACCTCGCCGCCGGCCAACGCCCCGGCCCACTCGTCGTGCGAGCCGCACGAGATGAGCGTCATCCCGGTGCGCTCCACGAGATCGAGTGTGGACCTTCCGTCGCCGAGCCAGCCGTGGGGGAGACGGCTGCCCACTGCTCCCGTGGGCGCGAACACGCTCGGGTCCTCCGGGCCGGGTGCCCCGTACGTGTAGCCGAGCTGCAGACCGAGCATGTCGAAGTGGGTGGCCTGTTCGAGCACGGCGGCGTCGATGGCGTCGCTGCGGCTCGGATCCTCGAGTGTGGCTGCGAGGTCGGCACCAGTGGCGCCCGGGTGCAGGCCCAGTGCGTCGGCGAGTGTGACCATCTTGAACGCGTTCGTGAGGCTCTGGTGGCAGTTGATCTCGGCGATCGGGCGTCGCTCGGTCTCGTACGAGTCGAGCAGCGACCGCGACGCCCAGCCGTCGTCGACCGCGAGGATCTTCCACACCAGGTTGTGCGCGTCGGCGACGCCGGTGTTCAGCCCCATGCCACCGGTCGGAGGGAATCGGTGTGCCGCGTCGCCCATCAGGAACACGCGGTCGCGCCGCATCGCGTCGGCCACCTGCGCAGTCATGTGCCAGGTGCCGGCACCGACGATGTCGATGGGTGTGGTGTCGTCGCCCATCGCCGCGTGCACGATGCGCGCGCACCGCTCGTGGCCGTAGTCGTCGACGTGTTCCTTGGTGGGGTCGAACGCCACCATGAACACCCACTCGTGGTCGATGTCGTGGGCGATGAACGTGCCGGCCGCCTCCGGGTCCATCACGAAGTGGAGCACGCCCAGCCGGTGGGCGATGAGGTGACGCAGGTCGGCCCGGAAGTGGATGGCCACGAACGACTGGATGCCGGCCGGTCCGGTCATCTCCACGCCGATCCACTTGCGAGTGGTGCTGCCGGCACCGTCGGCACCGAACACGTATGCGCTGCGGACGGTGGTCTCCTCGCCGGTGTCGCGGTCGCGGATCACGGAGGTGACGCTGTCGCCCGACTGCGTGCCCGACACCCACTCGGTGCGATACCGCAGATCCACCTCGGGTAATGCGGCGACCTCGGCCGACATGAGCGGCTCGAGGCGGTGTTGGGAGATGTTGCGGAGAGGGAGGGGCGTGTCGGCGAGGCACTCGTCGCCCTGGCGTTCGAACGGGAGGCGGCCGATGAGCCGACCGTTGAGCCGAGTGACGAAGTTGACATGGCCGGCGTCGGCCGGGTCCTTCGCGATGGCGGCGATGGCGTCCATGTCGAACCCGGCCTGCCGGAAGATCTCGAGGGTGCGGGCGTTCACCACGTGCGCTGCAGGGTTGCGCTGAGGGCCGTCGCGTCGCTCGATGACGATGCATCGCCGGCCGGCGTTGGCGAACAGGCGCGCGGCGGTGAGACCCACGGGGCCGGCGCCGACGATGAGGTAGGGGACATCGAGCGTGGCGCTCATCTCACATCAGCCCGCTGAACGAACCGCCGTCGAGTTGCAGGTTCTGCCCGCTGATGTAGCCGGCCTGCGCGCTGCACAGGAACGCGCAGGCATCGCCGAGCTCCTCGGGGCGCCCCAAGCGGCCGGCGGCGATGCTCTTGGCCATGTGCACGTAGGCCTCCTCCACGGTGATGTTCGCCAGTGACGCGTGCAGTTCGGCCATCTGTCGTTGGCGCTCGGTGTCGATGCGTTCTGGCAGGAGGTTGTTGATGGTGACATTCGCCCGGGCGACGTCCTTCGACAGTGCCTTGGCCACCGAGGTGAGGCCTGTGCGGGCGCCGGTGGACAGACCCATCGGCGACAGGGGCGTCTTCACCATCGCCGACGTGATGTTCACGATGCGACCGAATTGGCGCTCGACCATGCCGTCGAGCACGGCGCGGATCATGGCGAGCGGCGCGAGCATGTTCGCATCGAGGGCCGCGATCCATGCGTCGCGATCCCAGTCGGCGAAGCGACCCGGAGTGGGGCCGCCGTTGTTGTTGACGAGGATGTCGGGGGACGGACACGCGTCGAGCAGGGCGTCACGAGTCGCAGGTTCGGTGATGTCGCCGACGACCGAGGTGATCGTCACCGAGTGTCGGCCCGTCAGCCGTGCTGCGGCGGCGGCCAGCGTGTCGGCGTCGCGGCCGTTGATGGTGACGTGGACACCCTCGCGTGCGAGTGCATCGGCGCAGGCGAAACCCAGGCCGCGGCTGGACGCGCAGATGATGGCGTGACGGTTGGCGATGCCGAGATCCATGGCGTCAGGCGTCCGGTGAGGCGAGGCGGGCCGACATGCCCTCGCGCCATTGGGAGAAGGCCTGGAACTCGGGGAGCGATTCGATCTTCGCTCGCGTGGTGGCTTCGATCTCCTCGTCGGATGCCGACAGGTCGAGCCCGTCGGCGTAGGGCTGGGCGACGTGGAACGGGGTGTCGAGGAAGCACTCCAGGCCGTTGCCCTCCGGATCCGTGAAGTAGACCGACCACGCGTTGCCGTGCGAGATGGGGATCGCGCTGGTGTTGCCGTCGGCCGTCAATCGGCCGGTCAGGGCACGCAGGTCGTCGAGCGAACCGGTCCGGAACGCCAGGTGGTCGGCCATCATGAACGCCCGCAGCGCCGGCTCGGGTGTGCTCACCAGGACGAGTTGATGGTGCTCGTCGGGGGTCTGGGAGAGGAACACCATGTCGCCCATCCCGGGCACCGGCTCACCTCGATTGGTGACGTGGAAGCCGAGGACCTCGGTATAGAACGCGACCATCCGGTCGATGTCGCGCACGGCGAGGGTGGCATGGGCGAGGCGGAGTCGAAGCGGTGAGCCGGGCATGGCTTGACACTATGCTCAATATTGACAACACTGTCAATCGTGAAATCCGCCGTTGCCCCGGAGCCGCCGCTCACCAGAGGGCACAAGAAGAAGTCCCGCACTCGGCGACTGCTGCTCGACGCTGCCGTGAGCGTGCTGGCCGACCGCGGCGAAGGGTTCAGCATCGCCGATGTCGCCACGGCCGCCGGGGTGTCCCACGGCACCTTCTACAACTACTTCGCCGACCGGGATGAGCTGCTCGATGCGCTCGTCGCCCACACCGTGGAGGAGTTCGCCTCGGTCTCGGCTCGCGAGATCGACGAGCCGGATCCAGCCATGCGCTTCGCTCGCATTTCGGCGCGGGCGCTGGCCACCGCCGTCGAGTCGCCGCACGCCGTGCGGTTCACGCTGCGGCTCGAGGCCGTACAGCGTGCGCTGCTGGTGGAGGGTCCGCTCGCCCACCTACGCCAGGATCTGGTGGACGGGCATCGGTCGGGCCGGTTCCCCGAGGCCCCCGATGACGCCACGCTCGACGTGGTGCTGGGTGCACTCCTGTTGGCAGCCCGGCGAGTGATCGAGGGAGAGACGGGTGCGGACTACCGCCGTACGGTCATCCGTCGGCTGCTGATGTCGCTGGGGGTGGCCGGTGGCGAGGCGGATCAGATGGCCCGCCTCGCCGTGGGCTGAGGCTCAGAGGTCGAACCGGTCCAGCTGCATCACCTTGTTCCAGGCTGCGACGAAGTCCTGCACGAACTTCTCGCCCGCGTCATCGGACGCATAGACCTCGGCGAGCGCCCGCAGCTCGGAGTTCGAGCCGAAGATCAGGTCGACACGTGTCGCCGTCCAGCGCACGGCGCCGGTGCGACGGTCGCGACCCTCGAACACATCGCCCGCCTCCGACGTGGCGATCCACATCGTGTCGAGGTCGAGGAGGTTGATGAAGAAGTCGTTGGTCAGCGTGCCGGGGTTGGCGGTGAACACGCCGTGCGACGACCCGTCCTGGTTGGTGTCCAGCACGCGCATCCCGCCGACGAGCACCGTGGTCTCGGGAGCGGTGAGTTCGAGCAGGCGTGCGCGTTCGAGCAGCAACTGCTCGGCGGGGAGGGTGTGGCCCTCGGCGAGGTGGTTGCGGAATCCGTCGAAGGTGGGTTCGAGCACGGCGAGCGACTCGACGTCGGTCTGCTCGGGCGTGGCGTCGGTGCGACCGGGGGCGAACGGCACCTCGATCGGGTGGCCTCCGAGTCGTGCCGCTGCTTCCACCGCCGCACCGCCGGCGAGCACGATGAGGTCGGCCATCGAGACGCGAACTCCGTCGGTGCGGGATGCGTGGAACTCGTCGCGCACTCGCTCGAGGCCGGCGAGCACGTGCTGCAACTGGTGCGGGTTGTTCACTGCCCAGTCCTTCTGGGGTGCCAGGCGGATGCGGGCGCCGTTGGCTCCGCCACGATGATCGGTGCCGCGGAACGTCGCGGCCGATGACCAGGCGGTGTAGACGAGGTCGCGGGGTTCGATGCCCGCCGACAGCACGCGCGCCTTCAGGTCGGCGACGGCCGCTGCATCGACCAGCGGATGGTCCACCGCCGGGAGCGGGTCCTGCCAGACCAGGGTCTCCTTCGGGGCGAGTGCGCCGACGTAGCGGGCGACGGGGCCGAGGTCGCGGTGGGTGAGCTTGAACCACGCCCGGGCGAACGCGCCGGCGAACTGTTCGGGGTGCTCGAGGAATCGGCGGGCGATGGCTTCGTAGGCGGGGTCGAACCGCAACGCGAGGTCGGTGGTGTGCATCATCGGCGCGTGTCGCGTGGACGGGTCGTGCGCGTCGGGCACGGCGTCGGCCGCTGCGCCGCCGACGGGACGCCACTGCGTGGCTCCGGCCGGGCTCTTCGTCATCTCCCACTCGTGGCCGAAGAGGTTCTCGAGGTAGTTGTTGTCCCACTGCACGGGGTTCGTGGTCCACGCACCCTCGAGGCCGCTGGTGATCGTGTCGCCGACGTTGCCGGTGCCGAACGAGTTCGTCCACCCCTTGCCCTGCTGTGTGATGTCCGCCCCCTCCGGTTCGGGCCCGATGTGGGCCGACGGATCGGCGGCGCCGTGTGACTTGCCGAACGTGTGGCCGCCGGCGATGAGCGCCACGGTCTCCTCGTCGTTCATGGCCATGCGGCCGAAGGTGTCGCGGATGTCGCGGGCGGACGCGATGGGGTCGGGGTTGCCGTTGGGGCCTTCCGGGTTCACGTAGATGAGTCCCATCTGCACAGCGGCAAGGGGGTTCTCCAGCTCGCGATCGCCGGTGTAGCGCTGGTCGTCGAGCCAGGTGGACTCGGCGCCCCAGTACACGTCGTGCTCTGGTTCCCACACGTCCACTCGGCCGCCGGCGAACCCGAACGTGGTGAAGCCCATCGACTCGAGCGCGCAGTTCCCGGCGAAGATGATCAGGTCGGCCCACGAGACCTTGTTGCCCCACTTCTTCTTCACCGGCCACAGCAACATGCGCGCCTTGTCGAGGTTGGCGTTGTCGGGCCAGCTGTTGAGCGGGGCGAAGCGGATCGTGCCGGCTTCGGAGCCGCCACGTCCGTCACCGACTCGGTAGGTGCCGGCGCTGTGCCATGCGAGGCGGATGAAGAGCGGGCCGTAGTGGCCGTAGTCGGCGGGCCACCAGTCCTGCGACGTGACCATCACGTGCTCCACGTCGCGCCGCAGTTCGTCGAGGTCGACGGTGGCGAACTCCTTGGCGTAGTCGAAGTCGTCGCCGAGGGGAGTGGTGAGCGGCGAGTTCGCCTGCAGCACACGCAGGTCGAGCCGCTGCGGCCACCACTTGTCGTTGGAGGTGGCACGAGCCGTGAAACCGTTGGCTCCCGAGTGGAAGGGGCAGTTGGAGGCGTTGGAGGTGCTCATGTGGCCAGTGTCGTGGTGATCTGGACATAACACAATGAGATAGATGCGATCGATAGCATAAGGTGTGGTTATGTCTCCGCCGACGCTCCAACAACTCCGCTACCTTGTCGCCATCGCCGACGCGGGCACGTTCGCGGCCGCCGCCGAGGTGGAGTTCGTGTCGCAGCCGGCGCTGAGCGCGCAGATCAAGGAGCTCGAGCGAAAGCTCGGTGCCACGCTGCTGGAACGCTCGTCGCGGGGCGCGATGCTCACTCGGCAGGGAACGGCGGTGGTCGACCGTGCTCGGTCCATCCTGCGCGACGTCGACGACCTGGTGCGGGCCGCGCAGGTCGACGGCAGCAGCCTGCAGGGGCCCGTCGAGCTGGCCGTCATCCCCACCCTGGCGCCCTACGTGTTGCCGCAGGTGGTCCGCACACTCACCGATCACCACCGCGAGGCGCAGCTCCACATTCGCGAGGTGCAGACGGCGCCAATGCTCACTGCGATTCGTCGGGGCGAGGTCGACCTCGGATTGCTCGCGCTGCCCATCGCCGACGCGGCATTGGAGACCGGTGTCATCGGTGAGGATCCCTTTCACCTGGCGGTGTCCGAGCACCATCCACTGGCTACGGGCAAGGGGTCGGTGAGGCTCGACGTGCTTCGCGACGAGCGCGTCATCCTGCTCCAAGAGGGGCACTGCCTTCGCGATCAGGTGCTCGACGCGTGCCACCTCGTCGTCAGCGAGCCGAGTGAGATCCAGGCGACGAGCATGGCGGCGCTGGCCCAGATGGTGGCCGCCGGGCTCGGTGTCACGCTGTTGCCCCGATGCGCCGAGCACGTGGAGGCGGGTCCTGGTCGCGGTGTCGTCACGCGGCGGTTCGCGGGAAAGGCGCCCGTTCGCACGGTCGGCCTCGTGTGGCGCAAGTCGTCGCCGCACGCCGGCCTGTTCAGGGAGTTCGCACAGCTGCTCGCCGAGGCCCAGGTGCTCGGCGGCGCCGACACCTGACTATTCGCGCTCCATGGAGACTGCCATGCCGGGGAGCGACACCCACGGCTGCCGATCCACGCACCACACTTCGACGGTCGGGTTCACGGCCGACTTGTCGTCGAGCACGCCTG
>JACQZZ010000059.1 GCA_016213625.1 Actinomycetota bacterium | reverse complement strand
GGCTGGCCCTGGTGCGCCACGGCGGCGGCATAGGCGGCATACACCTTGTGCGGATCGTGGCCGCCGCGATTCAGGCGCCAGATGTCGTCGTCGCTCCAAGTGGAAACCATTTTCTCCAGCTCGGGATACTTGCCGAAGAAGTGCTTGCGCACATAGGCGCCGTCGCGCGCCTTGAAGGTCTGGTAATCGCCGTCGACGCATTCCATCATGCGCTGGCGCAGGAGGCCCGTCTTGTCCTGGGCCAGCAGGGGATCCCAGTAGCTGCCCCAGATCACCTTGATGACGTTCCAGCCGGCGCCGCGGAAGTCGGATTCCAGCTCCTGGATGATCTTGCCGTTGCCGCGCACCGGGCCGTCGAGGCGCTGCAGGTTGCAGTTCACCACGAAGATCAGGTTGTCGAGCTTCTCGCGGCTCGCCAGCGACAACGCACCGAGGGTCTCGGGTTCGTCGCACTCGCCGTCGCCCAGGAACGCCCACACCCGGCTCTGGCTGGTGTCGTCGAGTTCGCGGTTGAGCAGGTAGCGGTTGAACCGTGCGTGATAGAGCGCGGTGAGCGGCCCGAGGCCCATGCTCACCGTGGGGAACTCCCAGAAGTTGGGCATCAGGCGCGGGTGCGGGTAGCTGCTCAGGCCCTGGCCGTTGCGGCCGATCTCGCGGCGGAAGTGGTCGAGGTCGGACTCCTCGAGGCGACGCTCGAGGAATGCGCGGGCGTACACGCCGGGTGCGGCATGGCCCTGGTAGTAGACGTGGTCGCCGGCGTTGCCGTCGTCCTTGCCGCGGAAGAAGTGGTTGAAACCGATTTCATACAGCGACGCGCTGGAGGCGAACGTGCTGAGGTGGCCACCGATGCCATCGGCCGACTTGTTGGCCCGCACCACCGAGACGGCGGCGTTCCAGCGCACGAACCGGCGGATGCGCTTCTCGATGTACTCGTCGCCGGGGAACCACGGCTCGGCCTCGCGGGGGATGGTGTTGATGTACGGCGTGCTCACCGTGGCGGGGAAGCTCACCTGCGATTCGCGGGCGCGCTCGAGCAGCTTGCTGAGCAGGAAGCGGGCGCGGGTCTTGCCGTGCACGTCGATGACGGCGTCGAGGCTGTCGAGCCACTCGAGGGTTTCGCCGGGATCGGTATCGGGGAGCTGATTGACGTAACCGTCGAAGATCATGGGCAGCAGTCTGCCACCGTCAGCGGCGGTTCACAGGCGAGTCCGGTCAGCCGGGGTGGACCCAGTAGCCCATCACGTCGAAAAGGGTCGAGGTGTTCTGTGAGGCCCACACGCAGAGGGTGAGATCGCCGGCGATGGCAGTGGTGACGTTGTTCGCGGCGGCGAGCCCGCCCCGGGCATTGACCGCCGAGGTGGGCGGCAGCGCGGTGCCGCACTGCCAGGCGCGCAGGTGCGAGTTCGACGGCGGTTGCACCATCGTGAGCGTGCCGCTGACCGCGGCCACGCCGCCGGGAGCGCCCACGATGTTGATGCTCTGACCCGGCGCCTGACGCCCGTACCACCCGCCCTCACCGGACCGAGTGTCCAGCAGACGGGTGCCGGTGACCGGCGAGAAGCGCAGCCCCGCCGGGTCGTTCGAGAACGTGCCGGTGATGTCGACGACGATGTCGACACCGCGTGTGTCGTTGGCGTTCACGTGCACGCAGATGGTGTTGCTGGCTGAGGTGGCCACGAAGATCGAGCCCGCGATCACCTCGTCGGGTTCGAACGAGAACGTGAACGCCGACGGGATGGCGGTACCGCACTGGTACACGGTGACCGTGCCACCGGCCGACGGGCCGACGGCCACGATCGACGCCGCCACGGCCTGCGACGCGGGCACGGCGACGACGAGATCGTTGGCCCGTCCGCTGATCCGCGTGTCGAGGGTGCGGGTGGGTGTGATGGCGGTGAGACCGAGGCCGGTCGGGCCGAACGTGCCCTGCAGCGCCAGGTCGAAGTGGACCGCGACGTTCGAGTACACGCACAGTTGTTGCGTCGCGTCGAGCGCGACGAGCACCTGGGCCGTACGGACGACACCGGGCTGGAAGTTGATGTTCGACGTGGCCGGCTCGGGGGTGCCACAGGCGTAGAACCGGAGATAGCCGCCCGCTGAGGCCTCGCGAGCGGTGACGGTGAGCGCCACGCCGGTCGCCGCGGGTGCGGCGGCACCGAGCGCGATGGTGCGATGTTCCCCGGCCGTCATCGCGCCGCTGGTGCGGGTGTCGTACACGGTGGAGGCCTCCGTCGGGGTGAAAGCCATCGACGTGCCGGGCAGTGCCGGCGGGGTGATGCGTGGCCCCGCGAAGTTGGCGGGCATGCGGGTGTCGAGGTCGGTGGCGATGAGCCGGCTGCGCTTCACGTACTCGGTGCCCGACACGGGATGCACCGCACCCAGGTCGGTGATGATGGGCGGGTTGGCGTTCAAGAGCGCGGCCGGCCAGTCCCAGAGCAGCAGGTTGCTGCGCTCGGCGGCAGCCTGGTCGAGTGCCGCGTTCCAGCCGAGCATGCCCGGACTGAACTGGTTCGACGGGTACATCCGGTAGTTCGTCTTCGCCCACCACACGGTGGCGGCCGGGTACTGCGCGGCGATCTCGTTCAGGACCTGGTCGATGGCGGCCTTGCAGGGTGCGATGTTCGGCCAACTGCAGGTGGACAGGTTGTTCCCCCCGACGTTCACGGCGATGGCCCGGGGGGTGAAGCCCTCGGACTTCCACCGGGCGAACCAGTGGAACAGCGATGCGTCACGCAGGTTCGGCGCGGATGCGTACGTCCTCATTCCGAGCGCGGTGCTCATCCGCACCGGCCCCCACCCGCTGCTGGCGAGCAACGCGGGCAGGCTCGGCGTGCTCATGCCGGGCGACGAGCCCAGCAGCACCGAATCGCCCACCAGGCCGATGGCCCCGCGGTTGCGACCGGTGGGGTCGAAGTGATCGCAGAACTCGGTGACGCCGTTGGCGTTGGCCCTGCACCCGGCGGGCGCGGCATGTGCCGGAGGGGCCGACACGGCCACGACGGGTACGACGAATGCCAGCGCCGCGGCGAGCAACAATCGGGAGCGCATCGATCCAGTCTCCCATGGACGGTCGGGAAACCGTCGGCGGGTACGACGCTGAATACCCCTAGGGGTACTAGGCTGACAGCATGGAACGTCGCCTGATCAGTTCGTGTCTGCTCGCTGCCGCGTTGGTGCTCGGCGCATCCGCCTGCGGTGACGATTCGTCGTCGGAGTCCGTCACCCTTCCCACGGCCAACGAGGCGCTGTCGAAGGTCACGCCGCAGCACGGTCAGGAGCTCATCCAGCAGCTCGGCGCGGAACTGACGGTCATCGACGTGCGCACCGCCGAGGAGTACGCGTCGGGCCATCTCGAGGGTGCCGTGAACTACGACATCGAGGGCGGCCAGTTCAGCGCACTCATCGAGCCGCTCGATCGGGCGAAGCCGTACATGGTGTACTGCCACTCGGGACGCCGCAGCGGCATCGCTGCCGATGCGATGGTGGCCGCCGGATTCACGCAGGTGTACGACCTGGGCGGCATCGCCGACTGGATGGCGGCCGGCCTGCCGGTGGTCACCGGCTGACGGGGCTACTGCACGCGCGGCCCGGTCGCGCCCTACCATCGGCCCCCGAATGAGCCGCTCCACCATCGCCTATCAGCCCGCGCTCGACGGCGTGCGCGCGCTCGCCGTGTCGGCGGTGTTGCTGTTCCACGGCGGATTGTCGTGGATGAGCGGCGGCTATCTGGGCGTGTCGGTGTTCTTCACGCTCAGTGGATTCCTCATCACGTCGTTGCTGCTGCGTGAGCACCAGAGCACGGGCGCCATCGACGCGAAGGCGTTCTTCACCCGCCGCGCGCGGCGCCTGTTGCCCGCCAGCCTGGTGTGCCTCGCCGCGGTGTGCGTGCTGGCCGCAGCGGGCGCGTTCGACGGCCTCGAAAAACTGCGGCGCGACGTGCTCGGCGCGCTCTTCCAGGTGTTCAACTGGGTGAAGCTGGCGAGCGGCGAGAGCTATGCGGACCTCACCGCCGCCGAAGCCGGGTTGCGCCGACCGCTCGATCACTACTGGTCGTTGGCCATCGAGGAGCAGTTCTACTGGTGCTGGCCGCTCGCCTTCCTGGGCATCCTGTGGTGGTGCCGCCGTCGGGGCACGTCGCCGCTGCGGGTGGTGGCGGTGCTGGTGGCATTGTTCACCGTGAGCGCACCGGTCATCGCTCAGGTGTGGGGTCCCGACGCGGCGTACTGGGCGACGCCGGCGCGAGTGGCCGAAATCCTGTTCGGCGCGCTGGTGGCGTGCGTGGTGGCCGTGCGGCCCGTGGGAGCCAGAGCCGCATGGTGGGCACCTGCCGCGCTGGTGGCGCTGACGGTGGCGTGCGTGCTGTTCCCCGACGGCAGCGGCCCTGCGTACGAAGGTGCACTGCCGCTCATCGGCGCGCTGAGCGCGCTGCTCGTGTACGGGCTGCAGGCCCCGAGCGCGGTGCGGCGCGTGCTGTCGGTGCGACCGCTCGTCGCGCTCGGCAAGGTGAGCTACGGCGTGTACCTGTACCACTGGCCGGTCTACGTCCTGGTCGATCGGCAGGCGTGGGACATGCCGGTCGCAGCCGACCTCGCCGTGAAATGGGCCATCACCGGTGCGCTGGCGGTCGTGTCCTATTGGGCCATCGAGCGACCCGTTCGTCGCAGCACCTGGCTCGTGCCACGGCGCACGTTGGTGGCCGCCATCGCCGGCACGGCCGTCGTGGTCGGGCTGGTCTTCGTGGTGCCCGCCACTGCGAAGTTCTACGGCATCGACAGCGAGTCGGCCGATGCAGCTGCCATCGACACCGGGTCGGTCGCACCGCTGGTCCCCCTCACGACAGTGCCGCCGTCGTCCGCCCCGAGCACCACCGGATCGGCCGCCACGGAGTCGGCGCCCACCAGCACGGTGCCGGCGTCCACCACGACGACCGCCATCGTCCCGCCGCGCCCGGTGCGCATCGCGGTGGTGGGCGACTCGGTCGCCGAAGCCACCGGTGCCGGTGTGGTGGCGTGGGCCGCCGCCAACCCCCAGCTGGCCCAGGTGGAGCTGGTCACCGGCGTGGGGTGCGGTCTCGTGCTCGACGGCTACCAGGACCTGTCGTTCGGACTCCGCGACGTCACCGAGACCTGTGGGCCCTACGTCAGCGAATTGATGCCCGACCGGGTGGCCGAGCTGCAACCCGACCTGGTGATGATCGTCACCTCGGTGTGGGACGCGCACGACCGCAGCCTCGTTGCCGGGGGCCCCCAGCTCTCACCCACCGACCCCGAACTGGAGACCGTGATGGCCACCTCCCTCGGCGCGCTCACCGATGGGCTGCTCGCCCGCGGGGTGCCGCGCATCGCGTGGGTGAACGGCCCCGTGCCGACCCCCAGTCCGTTGGCGCCGGAAGACGCGCAGTCCGAGCCGGAGCGCTACGCAGTGCTGCATCGCATCATCGACGAGATTGCAGCCGATCGGCCCGGCCAGGTGAGCGTGATCGACCTGGAGGGTTGGCTCGAGGGGTCGCCGATGCTCGACGACCCCGCCGTGCGGCCGGACCACGTGCACTTCACCACCGAGGCCGCCACGATCATCGCCAATGAGTTCCTCGGGCAGGCGCTGCTGCGGGCGGCGCTGACATGAGCGACCCCATCGAGATCTTCACCGACGGAGCGTGTCAGGGGAATCCGGGTCCCGGCGGATGGGCGTGGGCCGTGGCACCCGACGGCGAACGCCATGGCAGCGGTGGCTCGCCGCGCACGACCAATCAGCGGATGGAGGTACAGGCGGTGCTCGAGGCGCTGCGCGCCAACGAGGGACCGATCGTCATCGTCAGCGACTCCACCTATGTCGTGCACTGCTTCCGCGACAAGTGGTACGTGAAGTGGCAGCGCAACGGCTGGAAGAACTCGAAGAAGGAGCCCGTGGCCAACGTCGATTTGTGGGAGCCGCTCATCCAACTGGTGCTCGAGCGGCAGCCGCAGTTCCGCTGGGTGAAGGGCCACTCGGGCAACCGCATGAACGACCTCGTCGATCAGCTCGCCGTGGCAGCTGCCAAGGGTCCCTTCGCCGCCGATCGCGACGAGACTCCCGTGCAGTCCCCCGCGCAGGACCGCCTCTTCGACCTCTGACTCGCGTGAGCGGGGTCAGCGGCGGGGGCCGATGTCGCCGGCGGCACGCAGGGCAGCGATGTCGTCGGGGGTGCGGCCCAACTCGGCGAGGATCTCGTCGGTGTGTTCGTCGAGCTTCGGCGCGTGACGCCCCAGTGAAGTGGGGGTGACGGAGAACCGAGCCGGTGGCTTCGGCTCGCGCACCGTGCCCAACCACGGGCGCTCGTGCTCGACGAGGATGTCGTTGTGCCGCACTTGTGGGTCGAGGTGCACCTCGTGCACCGGGTTCGACAGCGCGCACGGCACGTCGTGGGAGTGCAGCGCCTCCACCAGTGTCCGGCCGTCGTGACGGGCGACCTCGACGGTGATCAGGTCGCTCAGCACCTCGGCGTTCGCCTCGCGATCGGCCAGCGTGGCGAAGCGGGGGTCGGTGAGCCATTCCGGGCGGTCGAGCGCTGCGCACAGACCGGGCCACTGCGAGTTCGAGGTGGCGATCATCGCGAGGAACGAGTCGCTGGTGGGCCGGACGACATAGTCGTCGGCCATGTGGGGGCCGGGGGTGACACGGTCGGTGTCGAGCAATGCGTGCTGCATCATCCCGTCGGGCCACAGGAACGCGAGGGCCGTGTCGATCATCGACAGCCGGATGTGCTGGCCGCCGCTGCCGCGTTCGCGAGCGAGCAACGCGGCCAGGATGGACTGCGTCGCGGTCATCGCCGTGACCTTGTCGATGACGATGTTGCGGATGAGCTGCGGCGGTCCGTCGCCGCCCTGCAGTGCCGCCATGCCCGACAGCATCTGGATGACGTAGTCGTAGCTCTTCTGGTCGATGTACGGGCCGCTCTCGCCGAACCCGCTGACCGACACGTACACGAGGTGCGAGTTGACGGAGCGCAGTGCGTCCTCATCGATGCCGAGTCGGGCGGCCACCCCTGGACGGAAGTTCTGGATGAACACGTCGGAGGTGGCCACGAGGTCGCGCAGCACCGCCACGCCACCCGGGCGCTGGAGGTCGACGACCAGGCTCCGCTTGCCGCGGTTGACGCCCGCCCACAGCGCGCCGACGCCGCCGACGCGGTGACCGAGCAGCCGCATGCGGTCGCCGCCCTTGGGCTGTTCCACCTTGACGACCTCGGCGCCGAGATCGGCACACAGCATGGCGGCCATCGGTCCGGCCACCATCTGGCACGCCTCGACAACGGTGAATCCTTCGAGCGGTCCCGGCATGCGCAGGCACCGTAGCCGCCCCTCCACTTGGTGATCGCAGCGTGCCTGCGCCTAACGTCTGCCCTCATGGACATCAATGGAGTCAGTGCAATCGTCACCGGCGGCGCCTCGGGTATCGGTGCCGCTTCCGCCCGTCTGCTCGCCGCGAAGGGCGCCAAGGTCGTTGTGGCCGATCTGCCGCATCAGACCGAGAAGGGCACGGCCCTCGCCGACGAGATCGGCGGCGCGTTCTGCGCCGTCGACGTCACCAACACCGACGACATCATGAACGCAGTGGAGATGGCGAAGAGCATGGGGCCGCTCCGCGTGCTGGTCAACTCGGCCGGCATCGGCTGGGCGCAGCGCACGGTCGGCAAGGACGGCAGCTACGACTCGGCCGCCAACCTCGACGCGTTCAAGAAGGTCATCGCCATCAACCTCGTGGGCAGCTTCGACTGCATCCGCATCGCGGCCACTGCGATGAGCACCACCGAGCCGCTGGAGTACGGCGAGCGCGGCGCCATCGTCAACATCGCCTCCGTGGCGGCGTTCGACGGCCAGATCGGCCAGGCCAGCTACTCGGCTTCCAAGGGTGGCGTGGTCGGCATGACCCTCCCCATCGCCCGCGACCTCGCCGCCATCGGCGTGCGCGTCAACACCGTGGCCCCGGGTCTCATCGACACGCCCATCTACGGCCAGGGCGAAGGCAGCGAGGCGTTCAAGGCGCAGCTGCAGAAGGGTGTGCTCTTCCCGCAGCGCCTGGGCTTCCAGAGCGAGCTCGCCTCGATGGTGGTCGAGTGCATCACCAACAGCTACATGAACGCCGAGACCATTCGCGTCGACGGCGGCATCCGCATGCCACCGAAGTGATCTGAACCGTGAGGTCGCGTCCATGAGCAGTGCACTGGTGCATCGGGTGACGGTTCGTGGACGCTTCCACCAGTTGACCGACGAGGCGCGCCGATACCTGGTGCGCGCCCAGCCGGACCACGACATCTTCAAGTCCGGCTACACCGTCGAGGGCACCTTCACCTACGACGACCGCATCGCGTTCTTCAACCTTCGCTACGAGGTGCGTGGCGCCGCCGACGACGAAGCGGCTGGTGCTGCGGGACTGCGCGAGGCAGAGATGTTCCTGCGCACCATGGGCTTCGGCTTCCAGAAGCTCAGCGTCGACGTGGTGAACGCGACCGCGCTGTGGGACGACGTGGAGCGCCGCCAGGCGACGTGACCGTTGCCGGACCAGCTGGTCGGCTCAGGTGGTGTAGTCGGCGTTGATGCGCACGTAGCCGTCGGTGAGGTCGCAGCCCCACACGGTGGCGGCGCTCGTGCCGCCAGTGGCGAGGCTGACGTGGATGCGCACGTCGGTGCCGCGCATGTAGGCGGCCAACGCGTCGAGGTCCGCCTCGCCCAACGGGGCGGGGTACACCTCCATGTGGCCGAAACGGATGACCACGGCGGCCTGGTCGATCTCGTCCTCAGTGGTGCTCTTGCCCACCGCCATGGCCACTCGGCCCCAGTTGGGGTCGGCGCCGTGGACCGCGGTCTTCACCAACGGGGAGTTGACGATGGCCTTCGCCACGCGCTTGGCCTGTTCGTCGTTCGCTGCTTGGTCGACGACCACTTCGACGAGCTTCTCAGCGCCCTCGCCGTCGCGGGCGATCTGTTGCGTGAGTGACACGCACACCGAGTACAGGGCGCGCTCGAACTCGTCGGCATCGACGGGACCGGCGACACCACTGGCGAGGATGACGGCGGTGTCGCTGGTGGACGTGTCGGTGTCGACCGAGACGCAGTTGAAGGTGCGGTCGACCACACGACGGAACACGCGGCCGAGTGCCGTCGAGGTGAGGTCGGCGTCGGTGAACACCATCGCGATCATCGTGGCCATGTTCGGCTCGATCATGCCCACGCCCTTGGCGACGCCCACCACCGAGGCCGCGCCAGCGGTGGCGACCGCGGTCTTGGGCACGGTGTCGGTGGTCATGATGCCGCGTGCGACCGAGTCGGCGTCGACGCCGGGCAGGGGACTCGGAATGGCGGCGAGTCCGTCGCGGATGCGATCCATCGGATAGGTGCGGCCGATGACACCGGTGCTGGCGATGAGCACCTCGTGTGGCGCACAGCCGAGCGCGGTGGCCACCCCGGCCACCACTTCCTCGGCATCGGCGAGTCCCTGCGCGCCGGTGGCGACGTTGGCGTTCTTGGAGATGACGACCATCGCACGCGCGGAGCCCGCCGCCACGTGCCGTCGGCTCACCAGCACACTCGGACCGGCGAACGAGCTCTGGGTGAACACGGCTGCGGCCGCGCACGGTGCGTCGGCGGCGACGATCGTGAAGTCGTCGGTGTGGTCCTTCACGCCCACGTTGGTGACGTGCGCGCGAAAGCCGCGGGGGAGCGCGAGGGTCATACGCGGGTGAGTTCGAGCTCGAGCAGGTGCTCGCGGATGCGGCCGAAGATCTCGCCCAACTGAGCGACCCCTTCCGCGCCGAGCGGATCGAGCACGTGACGGCGGACGCTGTCGACGTGGGTGGGGGCCGCGGCCTCCATCTTGGCGCGACCGGTGGTCGTGAGGTGTGCGTACATCACCCGTCGGTCCTGCGCGCACGACGCGCGCTCGACCCATCCGGCCTTCACCATGCCGTCGAGTCGACGGGTGAGGCCGCTGGGGGAGAGCTGCAGCGACTGTGCCAGATCGCACATGCGCATGCGGTTGTCCTCGGCCTCGGACAGCCACACCAACACTTCGTAGTCACCCATCGTGAGGTCGTGCACTGCGAGGTCCGCTTCCAGGGCGGCGGCGAGGTCGTGCGCGGTGAGGATGTAGTTGCGCCACGACGCCTGTTCGGCCTGGGAGAGCCACTTCGTTGTCATGTGAAGCAGTGTAGCCGCGGCCTTGTGGGAGTGAATAGTTGCGGGATGGAATAATTGCCGCTATGGTTCGTTGCACACGCAAGTACCTATCACGACACCCTCAAGTACACGACACCCTCAAGTACACGACACCAACAGGAGACCCTTCCATGTCGAACACCACCAGCACCTCCGCCACCGGCCTCCAGGCCCTCACCCCCGGCACGTGGACCGTCGATGCCGGCCACTCGAACGTCGGCTTCGTCGTTCGCCACCTCATGGTCGCCAAGGTGCGCGGCCACTTCGCCGAGTTCTCGGGCACCATCACCGTCGGCGAGAACCCGCTCGAGTCGAAGGTCGAAGCCACCGTGCAGGCCGCGTCCATCACCACCAACGACGAAGGCCGCGACGGCCACCTGAAGAGCGCCGACTTCTTCGAGATCGAGCAGTACCCCACGCTCGAGCTGGTGTCCACCGGCATCGAGACCCGCGGCGCCGACTACGTGCTGCACGCCGACCTCACCGTGCACGGTGTCACCAAGGCGGTCGATTTCGACCTCGAGTTCGAGGGCGTCGTGCAGGACCCGTGGGGCAACACCAAGGCCGGCTTCACCGCCGAGACCGAGATCAGTCGCAAGGACTTCGGTCTGGAGTGGAATGCTGCACTCGAGTCCGGTGGTGTGCTCGTCGGTGACAAGGTGAAGATCATCCTCGAGATCGAAGCCCTCAAGGGCTGAGCCCCGCACAAACAGGGCCACCATACGAACAGGGCCACGGCCCGGAGGAGTACGTCATGAGCATCAAACGACTGAACCACGCCGTGTTGTACGTGCGCCACGCTCCCACTTCGGCGGCGTTCTACACACAGGTGCTGGGATTCACGGTGCGCGCCCAGATGGGCGACCAGGCGTACTTCCTCCGGGCTGACGGCTCCGACAACGACCACGACCTGGCACTGATGCAGGTGGGCGACCGACCGACGGCCCCTCATTCGATCGGTCTGTATCACCTGGCATGGCAGGTCCACACCCTGGAAGAGCTCGCCGCGATGCGTGCCCGCCTCGTGGAGGTGGGCGTGCTCGTGGGTGAGAGCGATCACGGCGTGAGCAAGAGCCTCTACGCCAAGGATCCCGACGGCATCGAGTTCGAGGTGATGTGGGCCGTGCCTCGCGTCGACTGGCCCAGCGACGTGGGCACCTGGCGGCTCGACCTCGAGGGTGCGCTCGCGCGCTGGCCGGGTGTGGACACCGCCGACCAGTGATGCTCGGCGTTCGGCCGAGCCGGCGTCAGTCCAGCGCTGCCTTCAAGGCGCTGTCGAGGGTTGCGTGCTGGAACGTGTAGCCCGACTGCTGCAACACCTTCGGCATCACCCGCTGGCCCGTGAACAACAACGCGTCGGCGAGTTCACCGCCCAGCAGCAGCTTCGGGCCGAACGCCGGCACCGGCACCTTCGCCGGACGGTGGAGCACTCCGCCGAGCACCTTGGCGAACTCGGCGCTGGTGACCGGGTTCGGTGCAGTGAGGTTCACCGGGCCCGACACGTCGGCGGTGAGCAGGTGCTGGATGGCACCGACCTCGTCGGCCAACGCAATCCAGCTCTGCCACTGGCGTCCGTTGCCGAACTTGCCGCCGAGACCCACCTTGAACAGCGGCAGCATCTTCTTCAGCGCGCCACCGCGACCGGTGAGCACGATGCCGGTCCGCAAGAACGCGACCCGGGCGCCGGCGGCGGCGGCGGGGGCCGCGGACTCCTCCCACTGGCGGCACACGTCGGCGAGGAAGCCGGTGCCGAATGGCGAGGACTCGTCGAGCACGCGGTCGTCACTGGCGCCGTACGCGCCGATGGCGGAACCGCTCAGCAGCACCGGTGGCCGCTGGCTGCACTCGGCGATGCGTTCGGCGAGCAACGTCGTGGAACGCACACGGCTGTCGAGGATCTCCTGCTTGTAGGCATCGGTCCAGCGATGGTCGCCGATGCCGGCACCAGCCAGGTGCACCACGGCATCGGCGCCCGCGAGCGCTTCGGCGTCGAGCTTCCCGGCAGCAGGGTCCCACTGCACCTCGCCGGTACCCGCAGGGCGGCGGACGAGCGCGACCACGTCGTGCCCCGCAGTCCGCAGGTCGGATGACAACGCGGAACCGATGAGTCCGCTGGCGCCGGAGATGATGACTCGCATGACCGCACCGTACGCCCGAATCGGCGAACGCGCTGCGGCCAGCACGGAAAACGGCCCGAGCGGTCAGTCGACGTGGACGGGCACGCTCACCACGACGGTGTGGGGGCGGTACAACAGGCGGGCCTTCAGTGCCAGGGCCGACTGGTTGTGCAGCCACTGGCTCTGCACCTTGGTGACCGACTCGGGGATGACGACGGTGATGATGTCGTCGTCGCGCTCCTGGTCGATCTCGTCGAGGAACGCGAACACCGGACGGGTGAGCTCTCGGTACGGCGACGACACGGTGTGCAGTTCGATGGGGATGTCGTATTCGTCCCACTGCTCGTGCAGGTGGCGTTCCTCCTCGGGGTCCTGCACGACCGACAACGCGATGATGCGCTCGGGGGAGAGGCTCTTGGCGTAGCCGATGGCCTCGAGCACGCCGCGGTTCACCTTGCCGACCAGCACGACCACGTAGTGCGTGTGGCGCTGCACCTTGTAGCCGGGCGGCACGGCCAGCGACTTCTTCACGTGCTGGTAGTGCTTCCCGATGGAGTAGAAGATGAACACCATGATCGGGATGAGCACGGCGGGGATCCAGGCGCCCTCGGTGAACTTGGAATAGACGACGATGCCGGCGATGAGACCGGTGGTGACCGCGCCGATGGCGTTGATGGCCAGGCTCGGCTTCCAGTGGGGTTCCTTCAGCTTGATGTGGTGCATCACCATGCCGGCCTGGCTGAAGGTGAAGCCGGTGAAGACACCGAACGCGTACAGCGGGATGAGGGCGGAGATGTCGCCGTTGAAGACGACGATCAGGATGCTCGCGACCACCGCCAGGAAGATGACGCCGTTGGAGAACACGAGGCGATCGCCGCGGTTGGCGAACTGGTGCGGGAGGAAGCCGTCCTTGGCGATGAGGCTCGAGAGCCGTGGAAAGTCGGCGTAGGCGGTGTTGGCGGCGAGGATGAGGATGCTGAACGTACCGATCATCGTCAGCCAGAACATCACGCCCTTGCCGTCGTAGAGGTACTCGGCCATGAGACCCAGTCCGTTGCCGTCGCTCTCGCCGCGGTAGGGCTTCAGGTGCGAGGCGAGGATGCTGACCCCGAGGAAGCACGAACCGATGATGACGGCCATCACGACGAGCGTGGTGCTGGCGTTCTTGGACTCGGGTTTCTTGAACGCAGGGACGCCGTTGCTCACGGCCTCCACACCCGACAGCGCGACGGCACCACTGGAGAACGCTCGCAGCAGCATGTAGATGCTCAACGCGCCCGTGGCCTTGCTGGCCTCGATGGCTTCCTCCGACAGCAGACTCTCGGGAATGGGGCCGATGTGCTGGACGAAGATCCGGTAGAGGCCGGTGCAGATGAGGATGATCAGCATCACGACGTAGAAGTAGCTGGGTCCGGCGAACAGCGCGCCCGACTCCTTCACGCCGCGAAGGTTGGCGAGGGTCATCACGAGCACGCAGATGAGACACAGGGGGACCGCCCACTCGTGCCCGAGCCCGGTGGCCGTTCGAATGGCCAGGACGCCACCGGCCACCGACACGGCCACGGTGAGGATGTAGTCGACCAGCAGCGACGATCCGGCGATGAGCGACGGCACCTTGCCGAGGTTCTCCTTGCTGACGATGTAGCTGCCGCCGCCGCTGGGATAGGCGTGGATGGTCTGTCGATAGCTGAGCACCACGATGATGAGGAGCACGCAGACGATGATCGCGATGGGGGTGATGGTTCCCCATGCCTTGCTGCCGACGCTCGCCTGCAGCAGGAGCACGACGAGGATTTCGTCGGTCGCGTAGGCGGTGGACGAGATGGCATCGCTCGCGAAGACCGGGAGCGCGATCTTCTTGCTGAGCCGTTGGTGGCCTTCGTCGATGGTGGCGATGGGGCGGCCGATGAAGAGGCGCTTGAGCGATTGGAACATAAGTGGTCCCGACACTACGACCAGTTACAGTGCCCGAGGGAACTAGGAGGCAACATCGTGCATGTGGTGATCGTCGGGTGCGGCAGGGTCGGATCCTCGCTGGCACGTCACCTCATCGACGACGGGCACACGGTGTCGGTGGTCGATCGCAAGGCCGGCGCGTTCGAGCGTCTCGGTCAGGGATTCACCGGCCAGACGTTCGCGGGCATCGGATTCGACCGCGATCTGCTGGTCCGGGCCGGCATCGAGCGTGCCGAGGCAGTGGCCGCGGTCACCAACGGCGACAACTCGAACATCCTCGTCGCCCGCGTCGCCCGCGAGACCTTCGGTATCGAGCGGGTCGTCGCCCGCATCTACGACCCCCGTCGCGCCGCCATCTATCAGCGCTTGGGTATCGCCACGGTGGCGCCGGCGTTGTGGACCACCGAGCGCGTGCTGCGCCGTCTCGTCCCCGAGGCGGGCGCCGTGGAATGGGTCGACCCGAGCGCCAAGGTGTCGCTCGTCGAGCGTTCACTCGCCAAGACCTGGGCCGGTCACAAGGTGCTCGAACTCGAACAGGACGGCGTCCGCCTGGTGGCGGTCAGCCGCCTCGGCTCGGCGATGCTGCCCCACGAGGGACTGGTGGCGCAGGAGGGCGATGTCGTCTACTTCGCCGTCAACCACGACGCCCTCGGTCGTCTCGACGACCTCATCAACGGTCCCACCGCCGGCCACGGTCACTAGGAGCAACCATGAACATCGTCATCGCCGGCGGCGGCAGCGTGGGCCGCTTCATCGCCGAACAGCTCGTCAGCACCGGACATCTCATCACCATCATCGACGGCGACGCCGATGTCGTCGCTCGGCATCACGAGACCCTCGAGAACGTCACCTGGATCAAGGGTGACGCATGCGACATGGACATCCTTCGCCAAGCGGGCCTCGAGCGGGCCGACGTGATGGCCTCGGTCACGGGCGACGACGAGGACAACCTGGTCGTGTCGCTGTTGGCGAAGCAGGAGTTCGCGGTGCCCCGCGTCGTCGCTCGTGTGAACAACCCCAAGAACGAGTGGATGTTCAACGAGACCTGGGGTGTCGACGTGTCGGTCAGCACCCCGCACCTCATCACCGGCCTCGTGCAGGAAGCCGTCAGTGTCGGCTCGTTCGTGCGTCTGCTGTCATTCGAGGGTGGCCGCGCCAAGCTGGCCGAGGTCACCTTGGCCGAAGGGTCGCCGGCCGCCGACAAGGAGATCGCCGAGTTGGGCTTTCCCCGCGACACCACCGTGGTGGCCATCTTGCGCGAGGAGAAGGTGGTCGTACCCCGCGGCGACACCATCCTGCGGCTCGGCGACGAAGTGCTCGTGCTGGTCACCAGCGAGAGCGAAGACGCGGTGCGCGCACTGTTGGTCGGCTGATCCCCTCGAGGGTCAGGGCGCCAGCAGCGTGTACGCCGGGTTCAACATCACCAGACGGCCACGCTCGGAACGGGCGACGCCTTCCAACACCACCGCACGGTTGTGCTCCAGCCCGGGCACGTACCGACGACCGGTGAACACGGCCACAGCGGTGCCGCTGCCGTCGGAGATGGTGATCTCGTACGCGTTCACGCCCGAGCGCGGTGCGATGCGCGTGCGAGTGACCTCTCCGCCGACGCGTGCGGGCACGCGAGCTTCCAGATCGCCGAGTTGGGTGAGCTGAAGGCCGAAGAACCGGTCCTGCAACCGCTCTTCGTCGATCTGCTCGACGGAGGCGGTGAGACGCTTGGCGAGATCGCGGAGGCCCATGCAAGGCAGGCTAGCCAGTGGCGCGGGTGAGGATGTCGTCGAGGAGTGCCTCGTCGACGGCACCGAACAGCTGCTGCACTTCGCCGTCCGGGGAGATCACCACGAGGGCCGGCTGGGACGGCACGCCGAAGCGGGAGAAGACATCGCCGGCGTCGTCGCTCACCTGCGGGAACGTGAGCCCGTGCTCGCTGATGAACCCCTGGAACGACGAGTCGTCGCCGTACCAGGCCACGCCGACGAACCGCACCGTGTCGGCCCACTTGTTGCTCGCCGCCTCGACCGAGGGGGCTTCACGGTTGCAGGTCACTCAAGTGGGCGCCCAGAACCACAGCGCGACCGTCTCC
Source organism: Actinomycetota bacterium (assembly GCA_016213625.1). Lineage (GTDB taxonomy): Bacteria > Actinomycetota > Acidimicrobiia > Acidimicrobiales > Ilumatobacteraceae > UBA668. Next base: position 31,619 of record JACQZZ010000059.1, on the reverse strand, counting down.
CCCGCGTAGCCGCGGAAATCGAGCTGTTCACCGCTGACCAACGGCGCGCTGAAGTCGAGCGCCTCCGGGACTGCCCCGTCACCGGTCGTGGCGGCAGTGGACGATGCGGCATCCGTGGACGCCGACGATGTGACGCGGTCGTCGCCGCATGCCGAGAGCAGGGCTCCGACGAGTGCGAGGGCGAGCAGCGAGCGACGCATGTCGGCGGACCCTACCGCCCCTAGCCTGTGTGCGCCATGAAGACCCGCACGTTGCTCCTGCTCGCCGTCACCTGCGGACTCGCCATTCTCGTCGCCGGCACGGTGCAGTTGTTGCGGCTGGCCAATCAGGACAAGGCCACCGTGCTCGCCATCGGCGAGTCGGCCACAGCCGGCGATGCCAGGGTCGAGGTCACGGCGTACGACGAGGCGGACGGGATCGCCGTCGTCACCGTCTCGCTGTCGGGGGTCGACGACCCCGACGGGCTGCAGGGCTTCACGCTGGTGGGTGCCGGTGCGGTGTCCGAGCCCAGCGGCACGGGCGACGACGCGTGCACCGGGTTCACCGTGGAACCGGTCTCGTGCACGCTCTCGTTCGCCACGACGGCGATGAAGACCGCCGACCGGTTGCTGGTGTTCACCAGAGCCGATCAGACGGTGCGGTGGAAGCTGGCGTGAGTCGGCCACCCGCAGGGATTGTGGTGCCATCAACACCACCCGCTGCGACCAGGGCCTCGAAGCGATACCGTTGCCCGGGCAGATCCTCCCCACCGGCCCGACAGAAGTGGAGCACGATTCGATGGAAGAGCAGTTCGACCTGGTGGTCATCGGTGGCGGCCCCGGTGGGTACGGCGCAGCGCTGTACGCCACGTCGGCGGGCCTCAAGGTGGCGGTCGTCGAGAAGGACACCCTCGGCGGCACCTGTCTGAACCGCGGCTGCATTCCCGCCAAGGCGTTCCTCGAGACGGCGGCGGTGCAGCGCCACGTCGCTCACGCCGGCGAGTTCGGTATCGAGTCCAGCGCTCCGGTGGTCAACTTCGGCACCGCCCAGGCGCGCAAGCAGAAGATCGTCGACGGCATCGTGAAGAGCCTGGGCACCTTCATGAAGTCGAAGAAGATCACCATCCTCGACGGCACCGGCTCGCTCGGCCCCAACCGCACCGTCACCGTGCGCCACCCCGACGGCACCACGTCCACGCTGCAGGGCACCAATGTCATCCTCGCCGCCGGGTCCGTGCCGCGCACCATCCCCGGCTTCGAGCCCAGTGGCCCGGTCATGACCAGCGATGAAGTGCTCATGCTCGACCGGCTGCCGGCCCGCGTGGCCGTCATCGGTGGCGGCGCCATCGGGTGCGAGTTCGCCAGCACGTTCGCCGACCTCGGCTCGCAGGTCACCATCCTCGAGGGGCTGCCGAAGATCCTGCCCGGGCTCGACATCGACGTCGCCAACGTCGTGGTGCGCAGCTTCAAGAAGAAGAACATCGACATCGTCACCGGCGTGAAGGTGCTCGGTCACACGCCGAACGACCAGGGCGGCACCACCGTGCACTTCGGTGGCGACGACGACGTGAAGAACCTCGAGGTCGACGCCGTGGTCGTGAGCATCGGCCGGCGTCCGTTCGCCGACCAGCTCGGCCTGCAGGGCACGTCGGTCGCGGTCACCGATCGCGGGTTCGTCGAGGTGGATCAGTTCTGCCGCACGGGTGAACCCGGCGTCTACGCCATCGGCGACCTCATCAACACCCCGGCGCTCGCCCATGTCGGGTACGCCGAGGCGATCCTCGTCACCAAGCACATCCTCGGCGAATCGCCCATGCCCATCGCCTACGACAAGGTGCCGTGGGCCATCTACTGCCACCCCGAAGTCGCGTTCGCCGGCCCCGGCGAAGAGGCCGCACGTGAGGCCGGTCACGACGTGGTGGTGGCCAAGCACCAGTTCCGTGCCAACAGCCGTGCGCAGATCCTCGGCGAGCTCGACGGGCTGGTGAAGATCATCGCCAAGAAGAACGCCGACGGTTCGGCAGGGCAGATCCTCGGTGTGCACATGGTGGGCCCGTGGGTCACCGAGCAGCTCAGCGGCGGCTACCTCGCCGTCAACTGGGAGGCCACCGTGGCCGAAGTGGCCGAGTTCATCCAGCCCCACCCCAGCCTCACCGAACTGTTCGGCGAGACCGTGCTGTCGCTCACCGGCCGCAGCCTCAACGCCTGACCGCAACGCCCCACCGCAATCCACCCCGATCCATCTCACGAGGAGACCAGCACCCATGGCCGACGTCACCCTGCCGCAACTGGGCGAGACCGTCACCGAAGGCACCATCACCCGGTGGTTCAAGAAGGTCGGCGACACCGTCGCCGCCGACGAGGCGCTGTTCGAGGTGAGCACCGACAAGGTGGACACCGAGGTGCCGTCGCCCGTGGCGGGCGTGTTGCTCGAGATCCGCGCCAATGAAGGCGACACGGTGCCCGTGGGTGCGGTGATCGCCGTGGTCAGCACCGACTCCGCCGCCGCACCTGCGCCTGCCCCGGCACCGGCTGCCGCCCCCGTGGCGGAGCCCGAGCCGGCGCCCGCTCCGGCCCCGGCGCCTGCTGCGGCTCCGGTCGTCGAGGTCGCGCCGCCGCCCGTCCCGACCCCGGCTCCCGCCCCTGCCCCGGTCGCTGAGGTCGCGCCCGCCGCGGCGGCTGCCGCGGTGTCGGCCGAGTCGCTCACCGGCGACAGCCGTTTGCTCTCGCCGGTCGTTCGTCGCCTCGTGGCCGAGCACGGCATCAACCCCGACGACCTCGCCGGCACCGGCCCCGGTGGTCGCATCACGCGCGACGACGTGCTCGACCACATCGACCGCATCAGCCAGGGTGCCGCACCGGCGGCTCCTGCAGCAGCCCCTGCCGCCCCTGCGGTGGCAGCACCTGTGGCGCCGGCCCCCGTGGCGCCGGCACCGGTCGCACCCGCCGCAGCACCGGTGGTCACGCCGCCGGCAGCGGCCCCAGCCGTGGTGTCGGGCGAGCGCGACTCCTCGGTCGGCCTGAGCAAGATCCGCAAGCTCACGGGCAGCCATATGGTGATGAGCAAGGCCGTCAGCCCGCACGCCTTCAGCGTGGTCGAGGTCGACTACGCCAACGTCGACGCCACCCGCGCGAAGGTGAAGGGCGAGTGGAAGGCCACCGAGGGGTTCAGCCTCACGTACCTGCCGTTCATCACCCGTGCGGTGGTCGACGCACTGGCCGAGTTCCCGCACCTGAACGCCAGCGTCGGCAACGACGAGCTGGTCGTGCACAACTTCATCGACGTCGGCATCGCCGTCGACCTCGACTTCCAGGGTCTGCTCGTGCCGGTGGTTCGTGCCGCCGAGACCAAGCGCCTGCGGGCCATCGCCCGCGAGATCAACGACCTGGCCGGTCGCGCTCGTTCGCGCAAGCTGAGCCCCGACGAGATCACCGGCGGCACCTTCACCATCAGCAACAACGGTTCCGCCGGCAGTGTGCTGACGATGCCCATCATCAACCAGCCGCAGGTGGCCATCCTGTCCACCGACGCCATCGTGCGCAAGCCGGTCGTGGCCAACCTGGCCGACGGCACCGAGGCGATCGTCATCCACCCCGTGGGGCAGCTGGCGATGAGCTGGGACCACCGGGCGTTCGACGGTGCGTACGCCGCCGGGTTCCTGTCGCGCATCAAGCACGAGCTGGAGACCCGCGACTGGGCTGCGGAGCTGTGACCCGATGACCTCCGGTCCGTTGCGCGTCCGCTGGCTCGGACGCGTGCCGTACCGCGAGGCGCTCGCCCTGCAGCAGTCGATGTTCGAGCACGGTTCGCTCGATCATCTGCTGCTGCTCGAGCACCCACACGTGTTCACCCACGGCCCGCGTGCCGAGCTGTCGTCCAACGTCCTCGTCGAGCCCGCGTCGGTGGGTGCGGAGTTGGTCTCGGTGAAGCGTGGTGGCGACGTCACCTATCACGGGCCCGGTCAGCTGGTGGGATACCCCATCGTCAACGTGCCCAATGCACTGGGCGCGAGCGACCACGTGTGCGCCATCCAACGCCTCGTCGTCGGCACGCTGCAGGAGTTGGGCGTGGCCGACGTGGGTTGCCTCGACGAGTACCCGGGTGTGTGGGTCGGCGTCAGCGGCCCGAATCCTCGCAAGATCTGTGCCATCGGCGTGCGGCTCGCGCATGCGCGCACCATGCACGGCTTCGCCCTGAACGTCAGCACCGACATGCGCTACATGCGCGACTACATCGTGCCGTGCGGCATCGGCGACAAGCCGGTCACCTCGCTGGCCGAAGAGGGTGTCGTCGTGTCGTTGCAGCAGGTGGCCGACATCGTCGCCCGCCGCGCGGCCGAGCTCTGGGGCGACGGCACCATCGAGCGTCAGGACGTCGCGTGGAAGCACGTGCCCACCGATCTGGCTCCCTTCTCGCGCGGTGAGGGCCCGGGGCTCATGGGCCGCGCGCTCGTGCGGCTCGAAGCCGCCGGTGTGGCCGAGGGGCTGAGCATCTCGGCGCGCAAGCCCGAATGGCTGCGACCCAAGGTGCAACTGGGCACCGACGTGCTGGCGATGAAGAAGACCGTGCGCGACCACGGGCTGGTCACCGTGTGCGAGGAAGCGGGTTGCCCCAACCTCAGTGAGTGCTGGGCGGCGGGCACCGCGACGTTCATGGTGTTGGGTGAGCGGTGCACTCGTGCGTGCGGCTTCTGTCTGGTCGACACCCGGAAACCCGAACTGCCCGATGCCGACGAACCTCGGCGTGTGGCCGCTGCCGTGGCGTCGAGCGACCTGCAGCACGCGGTGCTCACGATGGTGGCCCGCGACGATCTCGTCGACGGCGGCTTCGCTCACGTGGCGGCGTGCGTGCACGCGATCCGCGACGCGCGTATGGGCACCACGGTGGAGACGTTGGTGAGCGACGCGAAGGGTGACGACGCGTCGCTGCAGTTGCTGTTCGACGCCCGGCCCGACGTGTTCAACCACAACATCGAGACCGTCGCCCGTCTGCAGCGCGCCGTGCGCCCGTCGGCGTCCTACTCGCGCAGTCTGTCGGTGCTGGCCCGTGCCAAGGCGGCGGGCCTCGTGGTGAAGTCGGGCCTGATGGTCGGGCTGGGGGAGACGTCCGACGAGGTCGATGGCCTGCTGGCCGACCTCGCCACCGTCGGGGTCGACATCGTCACCATCGGCCAGTACCTACGGCCCACCTCGCACCACCTTCCGGTGGCGCGCTGGGTGGAGCCCGCCGAGTTCACCCGCTGGGCCACGCTCGGGTCGTCGATCGGCATCGGCCACGTGGAAGCCAGCCCGCTCACGCGCAGCAGCTACCACGCAGGCGAGGCCGCCACGCAGGTCCGCGTGCGAACCTGAGTCCCCGCCGCAGGGTCAGGCGCGGAGCCTCGCGTTGGTGGGGTCGTAGAGGGGTTCGGCGCCGACGGTGGCGGTGACGCGGTTGCCGTGGACGAGCACCTGCACCTTGGTGCCGGGTGCCTCGTACTGGGGGCGCACGTAGCCGATGGCGATGCTCTGGTTCAGGGTGAAGCTCCAGCCGCCGGACGTCACCAGGCCGACCCGCTCGTCGCCGTCGAAGATGCTCGACAGCGCGGGAGCGTCGGCGTCGCCCGGCTCGTCGAGCGTGATGCTCACGAACCGCCAGGTCGAGCCGAACTGCAGCTCCTCGACCAGTGCTTCCTTGCCGACGAATGACGGCTTGGTCATGTCGACGAAGCGGTCGAGCGACGCGTCGAACGGCGAGAAGCCGATTTCGAGATCGCCCTTCCACCCGCGGTATCCCTTGTCGAGGCGCAGGCTGTCGACGGCGTAGATGCCGAAGTCGGCGATGCCGTACTGCTGGCCCGCTGCCCAGATGGCGTCGTACAGCGCGACGAGCTGGTCGTTGGCGGCATGCAGTTCCCAGCCCAGTTCACCCACGTACCCGACGCGCAGCGTGCGCACCGATCCGGCGGCGGTGTCGATGTCGCGGATGCTCAGCCACGGGAAGTCGGCGTTCTCCAGCGAGGTGGTGGTGACCTGCGACAACACGTCGCGGGCGTGAGGGCCGACGACGACCAGCGAGCCGTAGTCCTTGCTGATGTTGTGCAGCGTGACCGAACCGTCGGCGGGCAGCGCCGCCTCGAGCACGTCCATGTCGTGCCACTCCGCGCCGGCCGCACCGACGAGGTAGAAGTGGTCGTCGGCGATGCGGGCGACGGTGAACTCGCTGAGGATCTTGCCGTCGGGCAGCAGTGCGTAGGCCAGCGTGATACGGCCCAGGCGCGGCAGCTTCGTGCACAGCAACTCGTCGAGATAGGCGGCGGCACCCGGCCCCTTCACCTCGATCTTGGTGAAGCCGGGCATGTCGAGCACACCGACGCGGTTGCGCACCGCGTCGCACTCGGCGGCGACGGGGCCGCGCCATGCCTGTGTGCGGAAGAACGAGTAGTCGTCGACCGGCACCTCGCCGGAGGGGTCGAACCACGTGGGCCGTTCCCAGCCGCCGCGGGCGCCGAAGTGAGCGCCCTTCGCCTGGAGTTGCTCGTACAGCGGCGAGGTCCAGCCCGGCCGACCAGCGGGCCACTCCTTGTTGGGGAAGCCCATCGCATACTCGTGCTGGTACAGCTCGAGTGCCTTGGCGATGGTGTACTCGGTGGTGGCGTACTCCTTGTAGCGGCGGCGGTCCCAACCCCACACATCGAACCCGGGCCGACCCTCCAGGATCCACTGTGCGGTCAGGAGGCCGGCGCCACCACCCTGGGCGATGCCGAAGCTGAACGTGTTGCAGTGGAAGAAGTTGCGCAGCCCGCGCACGGGGCCGAGGTACGGGTAGCCGTCGGGGGCGTAGGGGATGGGGCCGTTGACCACACGGGCGATGCCGGCCTCGCCGAGCACCGGCACGCGCTCGCCGGCATCGAGGATCTGCGGCTCGAGCCGCTCGAGGTCCTCGCCCCACAGCATGTTGGCGAACTCGTCGGGGATGCCGTCGAGCCACATCGCCGTGCTCTTCCACTCGTACGGCCCGAGGATGTAGCTGTGCCGTTCCTGGCGGAGGTAGTAGCTCGTGTCGGGATCGCGCAGCAGCGGCAACGGCGTGTCGCGAGCCGCGAGCTCAGGGATCTCGTCGGTCACGTAGTACTGGTGGCTCATCTGGGCGATGGGGTGGTGGCGGCCCAGCAGGGCCATCACCTCGCCGGCGCGATAGCCGGCTGCATTGACGACGATCTCGCAGTCGATGACCTGCTCGGTGCCGTCCTTCTTCCTGCTGGTGACGGTCCAGTGCGAGTTGGCGTGCTGCACCAGGCCGATGACCCGCTCGTAGCGGCGGATGCGGCCACCCATGTTGCGGGTGCGTGTGGCGAGCGCCTGCGTGACCTGTGAGGGGTCGATGTCGCCGTCGAGCGGATCCCACAGCGCGCCCACCAGATCGTGCGTCTCGACCAGCGGGTAGATGTCCTTCAGCTGTGCCGGGGTGAGCATGTCGTAGCCCATGCCCTGCGCGTTGGCCATGGAGGTGACGTGGCGGAACTCGGCGATGCGCTCGGCGCTGTGCGCCAGGCGCACCGAACCGGTGACGTGGTAGTTGATGGGGAACTCCTCGGCCAGCTCGCGGTAGAGCTGGGCCGTGTAGCTCTGCGCCTTCATCGCGCTCCACGAGGTGGAGTAGGTGGGCACGTTGCCCGCCGCGTGCCACGTGGAGCCGGACGTGAGTTCGTCGCGCTCGAGCAGCAGCACGTCGGTGCAGCCCATGAGCGCGAGGTGGTAGGCCACGCTCACTCCGGCGATGCCGCCGCCGATGACGACGATTCGTGCCTGCTCGTTCATGAGTCCCCCTGCGACGTGTGCCTGTCTCGATCCCGACGGGCTTGTGTAAGAATAGCGAAAATTTCACAACGCGGAGGAAGTCATGGCCGACCTGCCCGGCAGCGCTCGTGTCGTCATCGTCGGCGGCGGCATCGTGGGATGCAGCGTCGCCTATCACTTGGCGCTGCGCGGTGTCACCGATGTGGTGGTGCTCGAACGCAAGCAACTCACGTGCGGCACCACCTGGCACGCGGCCGGGCTCGTCGGCCAGCTGCGCGCCACGCACAACCTCACCCGGCTCGCGCAGTACACCACCAACCTGTTCGCCACGCTCGAGGCCGACACCGGCCAGGCCACCGGCTTCCAGCAGCGGGGCTCGGTGAGCGTGGCACCGAACGAGGAGCGGTTCGAGGAACTGAAGCGCGGCGCGTCGATGGCGCGCGTATTCGGCCTGCCCGTCGACATCATCACCCCTGCCGACATCAAGGCGCTCGTCCCCCTCGCCAACGTCGACGATCTCGTCGGCGGCGTGCACCTGCCGGGCGACGGCATCACCAACCCCATCGACACCACGATGGCGCTCGCCAAGGGTGCCCGGTCGCGCGGCGTCGTCATCCGCGAAGGCGTCAAGGTCGATCGCATCCTCACCGAGCAGGGCCGCGCGGTCGCCGTCGAGTACTCCGTCGACGGCTCCGACGACACCGGCATCATCCGCGCCGATGCCATCGTGAACGCGGCCGGCATGTGGGGTCGCGAACTCGGCGACCAGGTCGGCGCGACGGTGCCGCTGCACGCGGCCGAGCACTTCTACATCGTCACCGAAGCCGTCGAGGGCATTTCCCCGACGATGCCGGTGCTGCGCGACCCCGACGGGTGCGGCTACTTCAAGGAGGATGCGGGCAAGCTGCTCGTCGGTTGGTTCGAGCCGGTGGCGAAGCCCTGGGGCATGCCCCGTCTCGGAGGGGCGAGCGGCATCCCGGAGGAGTTCTGCTTCACGTCGTTGCCCGAGGACTTCGAACACATCGCGCCGCTGATGGAGAGCGCCGCCAACCGCATGCCGCTCATCGCCGAGACGGGTATCCGTCTGTTCTTCAACGGCCCCGAGGCGTTCACCCCCGACGACCGTTACCTGTTGGGTGAGTCGCCCGAGGTGAAGGGGCTGTACATGGCCTGCGGGTTCAACTCCATCGGCATCCAGTCGTCGGGCGGCGCCGGCAAGGTGCTGGCCGACTGGATCATCGACGGACACCCCCCGATGGACCTCTGGGACGTCGACGTGCGGCGAGTGATGCAGTTCCAGCGCAACCGCTCCTACCTGCACGACCGCACGGTGGAGTCGCTCGGTCTGCTCTACGCGATGCACTGGCCGTACCGTCAGCCGGAGACCGCTCGTGGAGCACGCCGCAGTGCGGTGCACGACCGCCTCGCCGCCTTGGGAGCGTGCTTCGGCGAAGTGGCCGGCTGGGAGCGGGCCAACTGGTTCGCTCCCGAGGGCGTGCAGCCGGTGTACGAGTACACCTACGGCAAGCAGAACTGGCACCCGTACTCGGGCGCCGAGCACTCGGCCGTCCGCACCGCGGTGGGCATGTTCGACCAGTCGTCGTTCGGCAAGTTCCTGCTCGAAGGCCCCGACGCCGAGGCCGTGCTGAACCAGATCTGCGCCAACGACGTGTCGGTGCCCGTGGGCAAGCTCGTCTACACGCAGTGGCTGAACGACCGAGGCACCATCGAGGCCGACCTCACCGTCACCCGCGAGGCGCACGATCGGTTCCTCGTCGTCACCGCGGCCGCCACGCAGGTGCGCGACTTCACATGGCTGAAGGACCACATCCCCGCCGATGCGCGTTGCGTGGCCGTCGACATCACCTCGTCGATGGCGGTGCTCAACGTGCAGGGCCCGAACTCGCGTGCGCTGCTGCAGTCGCTCACCACGTTCGACCTGTCGAACGACGCCTTCCCGTTCGGCACGTCGCAGATCATCGACCTCGGCTACGCCCGGGTGCGAGCCAGCCGTGTCACGTACGTGGGCGAACTGGGGTGGGAGCTGTACATCGCCACCGAGTGCGTGCAGGACGTGTTCGACACCATCATGGCGGTCGGGCCGCAGTACGGACTGCAGCTGTGCGGCTACCACGCGCTGAACTCGCTGCGGATGGAGAAGGGGTACCGCCACTGGGGCCACGACATCTCGCCCGACGAGACCCCGCTGGAGGCCGGGCTCGGTTTCGTGGTCGCGTGGAACAAGCCCGACGGCTTCATCGGGCGCGAGGCGCTCCTGGCACAGAAGGAACAGGGTGTGCACCAGCGGCTCGCGCAGTTCCGCCTGCACGACCCCGATCGGCTGCTCTACCACAACGAGCCCATCTGGCGCGACGGCGTCATCGTCGGCCACATCACCTCGGGGATGTACGGCCACACCGTCGATGCGTCGCTGGGCATGGGCTACGTGCACCACCCCGACGGCGTGTGCGAGCGCGACTGGGTGCTCGCCGGCGAGTACGAGATCGAGGTGGCCGGCGAGCGCATCGGCGCCACCGTGTCGCTCGAGCCGTTCTACGACCCCAAGAGCGCGCGTGTGCGAACCTGATCCAGGGAAGGGGACACGATGGCGATCAGGGCGCTCAGTTCCGCCGACGAGGCGACGACGCCGAAGGGCGATGCGCACTACGACACCGACGCGCCCATCGGCGGGCGTATCCGCGAACTGCGCAAGGCGCAGGGTCGCACGCTGAGCGACGTGGCCGGAGCCGTCGGCATCTCGGTGAGCTATCTGAGCCAGATCGAGCGCGACGTGTCGAGGTTGCCCATCGGCGTGTTGAAGCAGATCGCCGACACGCTCGGCGTGCACATGAACTGGTTCTTCCACGAGGGCCCCGAAGGCCCGGCCGACGAGCGCGACGTGGTCGTGCGCGCGGCGAATCGGCGGAACCTCACCTTCACCGGGTTGGGGATCACCGAGGAGCTGTTGTCGCCGAACCTCAGCGGCCCGCTCGAACTGCTCATCAGCACCATCCACCCAGGAGCCGACAGCGAGTTCTACGCGCATGACGGCGCGGAAGCGGGCCTGGTGGTGCAGGGCACGCTCGAGCTGTGGGTGGGCGAGCGCGAGTTCACGCTGCAGCCCGGCGACAGCTTTGCGTTCGACAGCACCCTGCCGCACCGTTGCGCCAACCGCGGCGCCGAACCGGTGAAGGTGTTCTGGGTGATCACCCCGCCCCACTACTGAGGCGGCCGAGTTCAGGGTGGTGGTCGGACGGGTTGGCGGGAGAGGTCGGGGATGCCGTCGGTTCGGAGGTGTGCGGTGTGTTGGAGAAGGACGGGCCAGCCAATCGTGGTGCCGTCGGCTCGGACGGTGATGTAGCGGCCTCGGGTGTCTCTGACGGTGCGGTAGCCGTTGTTCTTGAACGGGTTGTGGAACCTGCACGACGGCCCACCGTTGGTGATCTTGGTCTCGCCCTGTTCGGCGTGGGGCTGGAGATGGTCGGCTTGGCAGCGGCCACCGGTGACGAGGCACCCGGTGTGGGTGCAGTTGCGGTGGGCCAACAGGACGGCCTCGCGAAGGGACCCGCGGAAGAGGCGTTGCTTGCGACCCATGTCGAGCGGGACACCGGCGGCGCCGATCACCAGCCGGCGCACCTGGCCGACCATTGCCGCAGCGACGACGGCACGCGCATCGAGCACGTGACCGTCGGCGTCCTGGCAGCGTCGGTCGGGTGCATGCGACGGGTCGATCGGATCAGGGTCACCGCCGAGCAACTGCTCGAGTTCGTGTTCCCACGTCCGCTGGTCGATGAGGATGTTGACCAACGCCCCACGACCGTCCGCACCCGACCCGGCTGCTTCGCCAGCAGCGGCGAACACTCGCTGCAGTGCATCGAAGCGACGTTGGGCGGGAGTGCGTTCCATCAGCGATGGGTGCATCTGGTCGCCGTGGACGGCGGCCAGCATGTCCCACTCGGTGCGCCACTCGATGTCGATGAAGTGGTTGAGCACCTGCTCGAACAGCACACCGTCGTGGGCGGGGCCCTGCGCGTCGAGGTAGGCCTTCTCGCCGACGAACCGGAGTGCCGCATCACGAGCCGACACGGCCTTGTCGTACTTCGAACGGGCACCGTCGGCGTCGGCGAGTTCTTCCCAGTGGCGGAGCATCATCGCGAACTCGTCGAACTCGAGTTCCTCCGCCGAGGTGGCGAACAGATCGTCCGCGTCGGCCAACCAGTCCTTCACGCGAGGGTTCGCGGCCACGGCGGCGACGGCGTGCATCTGCGCGACACCGATGCGACCTTCCATGCACGCGACTGCGAACTTCGGGAGGGCCTTAAACGCTCGGGCGAGTTTCGCCATGCGGTTCGATTCCGGGGTCGACCAGTTGTTCGTCGCTCGCCCCCACGCCGCGACCCGGCGGTGACCATCGGCCAGGAACGCTCCACACGTGTCGACCCGCGACATGAACATCGCGGAGGCGGCTTCGAACCTGCGGCGCTGGAATTCCAACTCGTGCGCGCCGATCTCGACCTGCACTGGCGACATCATCACCAGTTCCTCGGTGGTCGGGAGCCGCAAATCGTCCATGGCTGCACTCAACCAGAGGGGTGTGACAGGGTTCGGCGAGCCCGGTCCTGTCCTTCCACGACTGATGCAGCTCGGGCACCGCGACGCTTCAGCCGTTGACGCCAAGCGCACATATCGGGTGCGGTCTCAATGGATCACCCCGACCAAGTGTTGCGATGATCCATTGAGACCGCAGGGCATTAGGCGCTACCGGGGTCACACGGCGATCTGGGACTGGAGCCAGTCGGTGAAGGCCTGCACGTGGGGGAGGTGTTGCTGGCCGGCGCGGCACACCATGTACCACCGGCGCGGCTGGGGGATCACCACGTCGGACGGGGCGACCAGCCGACCGTTGCGCAGGTCGGCGTCCACCAGGAACGTCGGCACGACGGCGAGTCCCTGTCCGTCGATGGCGGCCTCGATGGCGAGCAGGTACGAGTCGAAGCCAGTGGTGCTCAGCGCACCTGGCAGTCCGGCGGCACGCAGCCACGCCTCCGCTTCGTCAGGCGCGGTGTACAGCTGGAGCACGGTCTGCTGCGCAAGGTCGATCGGCTCGGCAGCGGGACTGCAGACCGCCGTCAACTGCGCGTCGAACAGATGAGTGGCGTGCAGGCCGGGCCGGTCGGGGCGTTCGGTGCAGACGATGGCCACGTCGCCGGCGGTCTCGTCGAACTCCCAGTCGAGCGTGCTGGTGTTCAGCCGGACCCGTGTGTCGGGATGCGCCGACGTGAAGTCGTGCAGGCGGGGGATGAGCCATCGAACGGCGACGGTGACGTACACCTGCACGTCGAGCGTGGTGCCGGAACGCGTGACGACCGACGTGCCCTGGCGGATGCTCTCGAACGCGTCGCGCACGTACGGCTGGAACTGGGCGCCGGCCTCGGTGAGTTCCACTCGGCGGCTGCGCCGGTGGAACAGCGACACGCCGAGGCGCCGTTCGAGTTCGGCCACCTGATGGCTGATGGCCGACTGCGTGACGGCCAGTTCTTCCGCCGCCGCGCGAAAGCTGAGGTGGCGTGCCGCGGCATCGAACGCTCGCAGCGAGGCGAGGGGAGGAAGGTTCTGCACGATCGCACGATACATGAACGCAGCTCATCGATTCATGAGAGAGAATCGCTTGCCGGTCGCGTCATCGCAGATCAGACTGTGTGCATCTGTCGTCGGAGGGATCATTGATGAGTGACGTTCAAGCACCGGCCCGTCGAGGGGGCCGCGAGGCTCGCAAAGCGCTGCGCGCGGCACCGCTGGCGCGCGACGTGCGCCCGGTGAACCCGGGCATGCAGGGCGGCCGGTACAAGGTGCTCACCGACGACCAGGTGATGAAGGTCCACCTCGCCGCGCTCGACGTGCTGGAGCACATCGGCATGGCCGACGCCATCCCGTCGTGCATCGAACTGCTCACCGCCAAGGGCTGCACGATGACCCCCGAGGGCCGCATGCTCTTCCCGCGCTCGTTGGTGGAGGACACGCTCACCATCGCCGGTCGCCACTTCCCGCTGTACGCGCAGGACCCCCAGTACGACATGGAGCCCTGGGGGCAGAAGGTGTACTACGGCACCGCCGGCGCCGCCGTGCAGATCATCGACCCGGTCACGGGCGCGTACCGCGAGAGCACCGCGCAGGACTGCTTCGACATCGCTCGTCTCGTCGACACGATGGAGCACATCCACTTCTATCAGCGCACGGTGGTGCCGCGCGATCTGCCCGACCCGGCGGAGATGGACATCAACACCTGTTACCTGAGTGTGAGCGGCACCACCAAGCACGTCGGCACGTCGTGGGTGCACCCCGATCACCTCGAGGCCTCGCTGCAGATGCTGCACCACATCGCCGGTGGTGAGGACAAGTGGCGGGCTCGCCCGTTCGTCAGCCAGTCGAACTGCTTCGTGGTGCCGCCGTTGAAGTTCGCGTCCGACGCCTGCAAGTGCCTCGAGGTCGCGGTGCGCGGCGGCATGCCGGTCCTGCTGCTGTCGGCGGGGCAAGCCGGTGCCACGGCACCTGCCGCGCTGGCCGGTTCGCTCGTGCAGGAAGTGGCCGAGGTGCTGGCCGGCCTGGTGTACGTGAACGCCATCCAGCCTGGTGCGCCCGCCATCTTCGGCCTGTGGCCGTTCGTCAGCGACCTGCGCAGCGGAGCCATGTCGGGTGGCAGTCCCGAGCAGGCGCTGTTGTCGTCGGCGTGCGCGCAGATGGCGCACTTCTACGACCTCACCGGTGGCACGTCGTCGGGCATCAGCGACGCCAAGATGCCCGACGTGCAGGCCGGCGCGGAGAAGGGGTACAACCACGCGCTCGTCGGCAACGCCGGTGCCAACCTGATCTACGAGTCGGCGGGCATGCACGCCAGCCTGCTCGGCTTCTCGCTCGAAGGTGTGGTCCTCGACAACGACATCATCGGCTCGTGCCTGCGCACCATCAAGGGCATCGAGGTCAGCGACGAGACGATGTCGCTCGACGTCATCCGTGCTGCGGTCATCGGCGGTCCCGGTCACTATCTCGGCTCGAAGCAGACGCTCGAGATGATGCAGACCGAGTACATCTACCCCGACATGCACGACCGCCTGTCGCACAAGGAGTGGGCCGAGCTCGGGCGGCCGTCGGTGCTGGGCCGCGCCATCCAGAAGGTGCAGGACGTGCTGGCCACGCACTACCCGTCGCACATCCCCGAGGAGATCGACGACCTGATCCGTTCCGAGCTGCCCATCCGCCTCGACCGGTCCAAGATGCGCCCATCCGCATGAGATGAGCCATCGCGTCAGTCAGGCGGTCTCCTCGGCGAGGAGCCGGGCGACGATCGGCTTGGTGATGGCGATGTAGAGCACGCTCGCGACACCAGCAGCGGCAGCGAAGACGGTGATGGTCCACTGCACGCCCACCGCCTCCGAGGTGACACCGGCGAGGAGACTGCTGATGCTCATCACCAGCGTGACGATGGCGAAGTCGCCGGCCATCACCCGGCCCCGGATGGCGTCGGGTGCACGGACCTGCAAGCCGTAGGTGCTGAGGGTCCATTGCGAGCCGCCGCCGAGGTGGGCGATGGCGATCGCCGCCGCCGAGAGGTAGATCACCGGAGCCCACGCGCCCGCCATGTAGAAGGCGCTGAAGAACAACCCTGCCACGCCGCACACGCGCAGCACGCGTGAGAGCTGCCCGCGGGCGAATCTCGACGCCACCAACGGTCCGAGCCCGGCGCCCAGCCCGCGAGCGCCGAGGAGGACGCCGGTGCCGCCGTCGCCCCAACCGAACACCTCGGTCGCGAGAACCGGCAATTGGCTCACCGTGCCGGCACCGATGGCGAACGTCGCCTTGCTTGCGAGCAGGGCCAGCACCACGTGGTCCTTCTTCGCGTAGCGACCGGCTTCCTTCATGTCCTCCACCACGCGCACGCGACCGCGGTGGGCGTGCTGTGGTTCTTGCATCGGGCGCCGGATCAGCGCGAACAGGCCGAGGGCGATGACGAACGAAATCGCATCGGCCAGGAAGGCCGCCTCGCGGCCGAACGCTTCGCTGAACGCCCCGCCGAGTGCGGCTCCGACGGCGAGCATCACACCCCACGTGCTGCCGAACAGTGCGTTCGCCTTCCGCATCTCTTCTGGGTCATGGGCCAGGTTGGGCACGCCGGCGTCGATGGCGGGTTTGACGAATGCGGCGAGGGCACTGATGGTGCCCTGGAACACGAACAGCGGCCACACGTGCGAGGTCGACGCCGTCAGCAGCCCGAGGGCGGCCACCGCCTGGAGCCCGGAGACGACCACCAGCAGCCGGCGACGGTCGAAGCGGTCGACCACCGGCCCGGCGATGGGCGACGCGAGGAACGCCGGCAGGCTGAACGACACGTAGGCGAGCGACACCAGGAACTCGCTGCCGGTGGCGTCCTTGATCATGCCGGCGAGCGCGACGAACGTGAACCAGTCGCCCATGAACGACACGATCTGCGCGATGAAGAGCCACCGCATGTCGCGGTTGGTGCGCAGCATCTGCAGCATCAGCGGGTGGCGTGCGCGTGCAGGAGGTGTGCCACGCAACGGGTGATGCGGCGCGCGGTGGTGACGTCGAGGTACTCGTTCGGACCGTGCGCGTTCGAATCGGGCCCGAGGGCGCCGGTGACCACGAACTGCGCGTCGGGGAATCGTTGGCCGAGCATGCCCATGAACGGAATCGAGCCACCCTCGCCGAAGGCGCGGTGGGGCTCGCCGAACGCAGTGATGGAGGCGTCGGTGAGCGCGGCGTCGAGCCAGGGTGCGAACGCCGGAGCGTTCCATCCGGGACCGGCGTGGCCGTCGAGGAACTGCACCGTCGCGTCGTACGGCGGGTCGGAGGTGAGCGCCTCGGTCAGCTCGGCCAGCGCGACATCGGGGTCGCAGGTGGGCGGCAGACGAACGCTCACCTGCAGCGTGGTCTGCGGGCGCAGCACGTTGCCGGCCATCAGCACGTCGGGCATGCCCTCGCTGCCGATGTAGCTCACCGTGGGGCGCCACGTCGTGGCGAGGAGTTGCTCAACCGGGTCGGTCTCCATCGGCTTCACGTGATCGTGCACCCAGGGGAAGTCGTCGCCGATGGTGAACTCCGAGGCGGTCTCCTCGATCTGCGCGCGGCGGTCGGCCGGGATGTCGACATGGAGGCGGGGGAGCAGCACCCGACCCGTCTCGGCGTCCTCGATGCGGTCGAGCAGTTGGCGCATGATGCGGAACGTGGAGGGCACCACACCACTGGCCGCCCCGCTGTGCACGCCCTCGCGCAGCACGTCGACTCGCAGCGTGCCGGCCGCCAGGCCGCGCAGGGAGGTGGTGACCCAGAGGCGCTTGTCGTCGAGGCATCCGGAATCCAGGCACACCACCAGCGTGGGGCTGCCGATGCGATCGCTGAACTCCTCGATGTACACGGGCAGGTCGGGACTGCCGCTCTCCTCCGCCGCCTCGATGAGCACCACACACCGAGCGTGGGGAAGACCGGCGAGTTGTGCCGACTCGATGGCCAGCAGCGCGGCATAGGCCGCGTAGCCGTCGTCGGCGCCGCCGCGGCCGTAGAGCTTGTGCCCCTCGAGCACGGGCTTCCACGGGCCGAGGTCCTCACGCCAGCCGACCATTTCGGGTTGCTTGTCGCAGTGGCCGTACAGCAGCACCGTGTCGCCGTCGGGCGCCGAGTGCTGCTCGGAAAGGAACGCCGGCACCTCGATGAGGATGAGCGGGGTGCGGCCGGGAAGTTCGAGGACGTCGACCTGCAATCCGGCGATGGTGCGCCGGGCACACCATGCGCGGATGTGTTCGACGGCGCGATCCAGATGGCCGTGCTCGCGCCACTTCGGGTCGAAGTGCACCGACACGCACGGGATGGTGATGTACTCCATCAGCGACGGCAGCACGTCGGCGTCCCACACCTGCTCGACGTGGTCGCGAACGATGTCGGCCGTGTTCGATCCGGCGCTCGATCCGGCGCTCATCGGCGCACCGCGGCGATGCGCTCGAGCGTGCGCTCGGCCTCACGCACCATCGAGGTGACGATGTCGGCGGCGGGGATCAACTCGGTGATGGCTCCGACGCCTTGACCGGCGGGCATGAACTCGCGGTTCACGTCGACCACCGTGCCGTCCTCGGCGCCGAGGTGGTTCACGCCGGCCTTGGCCGACGCGATGGCCTGCGCCGGGAAGGGCTGCAGATCCTGGGGATGCTGTTCGTAGTGGTTCGTCCAGTCGTTGCGCACGACTCGACAGGTCTTGCCCGTGAAGGCGCGGCTGATGACCGTGTCGTCCTCGCGCATCTCCACCAGTCGTTCCTTGTAGCCCTTCACCGCGCGTGCCTCGGGTGTGGCGATGAAGCGCGTGCCGATCCACACACCATCGGCACCGAGGGCGAGGCTGGCGGCGAGACCACGGCCGTCGAACAGCCCGCCCGCTGCCACCACCGGCACCCGGTCGCCCACGGCGTCGACCACCTGGGGCACGAGCGCCAGCGTGGCGACCGTACCGGTGTGGCCACCGCCTTCGGTGCCCTGTGCGACCACGAAGTCGACGCCACTGGCCACCGCGCCCACCGCGTGCCGCACTTTGCCGCACATGCTGCCGACGAGGATGTTGTGCGCGTGCAGCAGGTCGATCACTTCGCGTGGCACGCCGAGCCCGGCAACGAAGATGCGCGCACCCCCGTCGATGACACTCTGGATGCCTCGCTCCACCTGACCGGGCATGGCCGTCAACAGGTCGACGCCGAACGGCTTGTCGGTGAGGCCGCGCACGAGCGCCATCTCCTCGGGCAGTTCCTCCGGCCCCATCGTGCTCGCACCGAGCGTGCCGATGCCCCCGGCCTCGCTGACCGCGGCGACGAGCCGGTGGTAGCTCACTCCACCCATGCCCGCCAACATCACGGGGTGTTCGATCTCCAGCAGTTCGGTGAGTCGTGTGCGCAGCGCCATGCGCAGCACCGTACTCCCACCCTCACGCCCGGTCCGAGTGGGTGGTCGCCGGTCCGAGTGGGTGGTCGCCGGTCCGAGTAGGTGCGCGCCATCCGAGTGGGTACTCGCAACCAGGGTGCGAGTACCCACTCGAAGAGATGTGCTGGGCGGAGGAGGTCACGCTCCTCGATAGGTTCGAACACGGCTTCCTCCATGTGTCCCTCCATCGGGAAGGAGCACGCATGCTCACCGAGGAAGCGATGGCGGCGTTCGCGTCGCACCACGGCATGGCCACCGCTGCCATGCTCACCACTGCGGGGATGGGCCGGCGCGCCCGAGCCATGGCAGTCGACGATGGCCTGTTGGAGGTCTGGTACGAGCGCGTGTTCCGCATCAGGTCGTCACCCGTCACCGTCGAGGCTCGTTGCGCTGCCCTGTGCCTTGGGTTTCGACAGGGCTACATCACCGGTCCGACCGGTGGTCGCCTCTCCGGTCTTCGACGAATGCCCGCGTCGCCGTTAGTCCACTTCGCGGTGCCCCACGGCTCGCACATCGGGCCGTTCGACGGGGTGGAGTTGCGGCAGACGACCAAGATCGAACGGATCCACGTCGTGACCCGTGGCGATGGCATCCGAGTGGCGGCGCCGCCCAGGCTCGCGTTCGACCTGGCCGCCGACCTGTCTCCGCTCGATCACCGATCGGTGATCGAACAGATGTTGAAGGAGCGGCGTACCTCGATGTCCACGTTGGCGAAGGTCGGAAAGGACCTCGTCCATCCGGCTCGTCCGGGATCTGCACGCTTCGTCGCCACGCTGATGAGTCGGGCACCGGGCGGCGCGGCCGAGTCCTACCCCGAGGTGCAGATCGCCGAGGGGCTGCAGCGCCGAGGGGTGCCCATCACGTTGCAGGCCGGTGAGCTGATTGCCCCTGGCGCCAGACCCATCCGGTTCGACATGTCCGTTCAATCCGTTCGATGGGCGGTCGAGGTCGACGTGCACCCCGAGCATCTCAGCTTGCCTGGGACGTCGAGCGACAAGCGCCGGGACCGCGCCTGTCATCGCATCGATTGGCAAGTCGAGCGAGTCACCGAACTCGAACTCCTCGACGTGGAGGGCATCTGCGACGAGTTGGCGGAGAACTATCGCCTGCGGTGCGAGCATCTGACGCGACGTCGCTGATCCGAGTGGGTACTCGCACTCTGGGTGCGAGTACCCACTCGCATGACGCTGTGGCACTCGGACCGGGGGTCTGACACTCGGACGGGGGGTCTGGCACTCGGAGCGGACGCCACCCACTCGGACCCTGACAGGGTCAGCGGTAGGTGCCGTGTTGGCGCAGGAAGCGGCGGTGCCAGCGGCGGGGGGTGAGGACCACCGCTCGCGGCTCGTCCTCGAACATCCAGCGGACGAAGTTGCGTCGAGTCCAACCGTTGAGGCCCACCACGCGGACGGCGCCCCGGGCGAGCAGCGGCTTGGCGAGCCACCCGTTGAGCACCTTCGACATGCGATGGTCGGCGAACAGGTGGTGACGCGCGGCCGCTTCGTAGTGCTCGCGGACCGCGCGCGGATCGCGTCCGGCGAGCACCGCTTCGGCGGCCAGCCGTCCGGTGAGCACGGCCTGGCCGATGCCCTCGCCCGTCATCACGTCGGTGGCTCGCGCGGCGTCGCCGACGAACAGCGTGCGGTCGCTGCTGAGCACGGCCCGATCGATGCCGGCCGGGATGGGCCACGCCGTGTGACGGTCCTCGAGTTCCACGTCGGGGCCGAGTGCCTCGCGGATGTGCGGGCGATCGATGAGGCCCGCCCATTCGGCCTTCATGTCCTTGCCCGTGCGGCGGCCGTCGCGCACGACACCGAATCCGATGTTGGCGCGGCCGTCGGGCAGCGGGAAACTCCACGCATACCCGGGCAGGAAGTCGGGCTCGAACCACACGTACAGCCGTGTCGCTGCCGGGCCGGTGACATTGCGGGCGTACTGGCGGAAGGCGTGCCACTCGCCGAGATAGCCGTCGTCGGTGAGGTGCAGCAGCTTCCGTGTGGGTGACCACATGCCGTCGGCGGCGATGACGTACTTCGCCACGACGGTGCCCAACCCGTCGATCTCGGCTTCGACTCGATCGTGCCACTGCGCGAGCGCGGTGATCGAGTGCCCCTCGCGTACGTCGGCTCCGGCGTCGCGGGCC
The DNA here is from genome assembly GCA_016213625.1 of Actinomycetota bacterium. Lineage (GTDB taxonomy): Bacteria > Actinomycetota > Acidimicrobiia > Acidimicrobiales > Ilumatobacteraceae > UBA668. The sequence continues at coordinate 10,745 of JACQZZ010000059.1, read as the reverse complement.
ATCTGCAGCAGGGCCGCATCGAGTTCGCGTCGCGGGGTGGTGGCGGCGTAGATGCCGTCGGCAGGAAGTGGCAGGCACACCTCGCGGCCCGATGGCGACCGCAGCCATGCGGCCTCCACCGTCTGCCAGTTGGGAACCTGTTCGGGCCGCAGCCCGAGCGCTTCGAGTTCCCTCAGCGCCAGGGTGGTGAGACCGTCGCCGCAGCACTTGTCGCGGGGGAACACGGCCTTGTCGACGACCACGATCGAGGACCCTGCACGAGCGAGCACCATCGCCGCTGCGCTGCCGGCGGGACCGCCGCCCACGACGAGGACATCGGCGGTGATGGTCGACTCGGCGGGCACGGACTCACAGGCTACGGGCGTCCGAGCCGCACCGCGGGTTTGATGATGCCGGACCAGGCCGCTCGCTGTGCCTGCACCTGCGTGGCCAACCCGGGAACGAAGGGGGCGAAGGCGTCGCCCGGGCACGACGTGTACGACATGTCGCGATGCGGTGCGATGGTGGTGGCGGTGACCGTGGCCCCGGCAGGCCAGCGCTGCGAGCCGCGTGACACGAACGACACCGTGGCGCCGGGAGTGGTGTCGATCTGGTAGCGATCGGCCAGCCATGCGAGCACTTTCACGAGGCTCGCCTGCGCAGCCGCGGTGGGTTGGACGCTGGTGAAGTCGCCGAGCAGACACACGAGTTGGCCCCAGCCCTGGCTGCCACCGGTGGCGCTGGCCTGCACGGGCCCGGCCAGCGCACCGGCCCGCCCTTCCCACACGTCGCCGTCGCGCCCGATGAAGAACTCGTACGCCACATCGGGCCACCCCTTGGAGGGATCGTTGCTGGTGTGCCATTGGTACGTGGTCCGGATGAGCGCTCTCGCGTCGGCGTAGTTGTTGGGCGACGCGGTGTGGTGCACGAGCAGGAACTTGGGGTCTTCGCGTGCGATGGGACCCTTCGGAGGGAGATCCGCACCCCATGCGTCGCGAGGCAGGATGGACAACCCCGGCATCACCTCCACCGGTGCCACGGCCGCGGCGGCAGGCGCGGGTCGGCCCGGGCCGAGCACCGCGGCGAGCGCGATGGCCGGCGCGGCGATGGCCGCGCCGATGAGCAGCTCGCGACGGGTCGGGGGTGTCTTCGGCTGGCAGTCGCACACGTCGTCCACCTTATGATGCGGACGACTGGGGGGACGTCGCCTCCCGTGATCTCGGAGGATCGAAATGAGCAGACTGTGTGAAGGCCGCGTGGCCATCGTCACCGGCGCCGGCCGCGGCATCGGCCGTGAGCACGCGTTGAGCCTGGCGTACCACGGCGCGAAGGTGGTCGTGAACGACCTGGGCGGCAACGTCGACGGCTCGGGTGGCGACCTCTCGCCCGCACAGCAGGTGGTGGAGGAGATCAAGGCCATGGGTGGCGAGGCCGTCGCCAACGGCGACAGCGTGTCGTCGTGGGAGGGCGCACAGCGCCTCATCAACACGGCCGTCGAGACGTTCGGTGATCTCCACGCGGTGGTCAACAACGCCGGCATCCTGCGCGACCGCGTCCTCGTCAACATGACCGAGGAGGAGTGGGACGCCGTCATCAACGTGCACCTCAAGGGCACGTTCGCCCCCAGTCGTTGGGCCGCCGCCTACTGGCGCGAGCAGAGCAAGGCCGGCAAGCCGGTCTCCGGCCGCATCATCAACACCACGTCGGTCAGCGGCATCTACGGCAACCCGGGCCAGACCAACTACGGCGCCGCCAAGGCCGGCATCGCGGCGTTCACGAACATCGCTGCGCTCGAACTCTCTCGCTATGGCGTCACGGTCAACGCGGTGGGCCCGGTGGCCCTCACCCGCATGACCGAAGGCCTCGGGCCGGCGCCTGAGACCGACGAAGAGCGCGAGGCTCGTTCGCCGCGGTGGATCGCCCCCATCGTCACCTGGCTCGCGTCCGAGCAGTCCGCCGACGTGACCGGTCGCGTGTTCGAGGCGAGCGGTCAGGTACTGGCCGTCGCCGAAGGTTGGGTGCGTGGCCCTCGCACGCAACCCATCGACGACCCCACGCAGCTTGGTCCGGTCGTGGCCGACCTGCTGGCACAGGCCCGGCCGAACAGCGGGATGAACGGCGACCCCGGTGGCTGGCCCCAGACCACCCTGAAGAAGTGAGGACCCACGATGGCACTCGATCCTGAAGCAGTCGGCAGCGTCGGCGACCTCCGCACCATGCGGTGGAACTCGAAGGACGCGCTCCTCTACGCCGTCGGCATCGGCGCCGGCCAGGCCGACCTGCCGTTCACCACGGAGAACACCAAGGACACCCAGCAGGTGGTGTACCCGACGTTCGCCGTGGTCGCTGGCTCGGGCACGCAGTCACCTGGTGCCAGCGCGATGAGCAAGATCGGCTCGTTCAACTTCGCGTTGCTCGTGCACGGCTCGCAGTCCATCACGTTGCACCGCCCCATCCCGGTGGAAGCCGAGGCGACCGTGCAGGACAAGGTGGTGGCGATGTACGACAAGACCAAGGCCGCCGTCGTCGTGATGGAGAACGAGGTGAAGCTCGCATCCGGTGAGCCGCTGTGGACCACCCGTTCGTCGGTGTTCATCCGTGGTGAAGGCGGTTGGGGTGGCGACCGCGGGCCCTCCGGTCCGCAGAACGAACCGCCGGCCGACACCGCACCAGATCACGAGATCACCCTGCAGACGTCGCCCGACCAGGCGTTCGTCTACCGGCTGTCGGGCGACCGCAACCCGCTGCACACCGATCCGTCGTTCGCCGCCCTCGGTGGGTTCGACCGGCCGATCCTGCACGGCCTGTGCACCTACGGCTTCACGGGTCGTGCGCTGCTCGGCGCGCTGTGCGACAACGACGTCACCAGGTTCCACCACATCGAGGGCCGGTTCTCGTCGCCGGTGCTCCCGGGCGACGCACTCACCGTGCGCGCCTGGCGGACGGGTGCGGGCGAGGCCGTGTTCACCACGTCGGTCGGCGACCGCGTGGTCATCGACCAGGGCTTGGTGCGCTTCAGCTGACGCGTGGAGGTTGACCTACTCGTTGGGATCCGGGTAGGTCACCACCGCGACGTCGACCACCCTCACGAACTGGTCGTGCTCGCGCACCGCGGCCCGGGCACGATCGGCCACGTTCGACAGCTTGGCGGGCGTGCCTTCGCTGGCGGGCACCTGCACGGTCACGTGGATGCGATCGATTTCGCGGCTCACGTCGACGATGGCGGCCACCCGGCCGAGCTCCTGGCGGATGGCGGCGGCGAAGCCGGCCTCGACGCGGCGTGAGGCGAGCGCGTTGGCCACCGTGACGCTGGGCAGGTCGTCAGCGACATCGGCAGGGTCGACCTCCACCAGCGGCACGCGGTGGCGAGCGGCGCAGACCGACCCCATCTCGGCGAGCGTGTGCGCGCTGCCAGGGGTGCGGGTGACGATGGCCATGTCGATGTGCTGCTCCATCGGGCAGTCGGCATGATGCTCCACACCGCGGCACGGACCGCCGTGCTCGTCGTTGCAGGTGAGCACCTCGTGCCCCTCGGCGACGAGGTCGGACTCGATGGCGGTGGCGTTCCCAGGCGTGGATTCGATGAGGAGCAGCTTCATGGTCCACATCCCACCGGAGCAGCGCGCGTGGTGCCAGGGACCAAGGTCACGAGCACCGCCCGCGCCGGGGCGACCCTGAACGGCAGTCCACTACTGTGCGTGCCGATGAGCGCGCCACCTTCCACCTCTCGGCGCACGTTCCTGTTCACCGACATCGAGAGCAGCACCCGCATGTGGGATCAGTACCCCGATGCGATGCTCGATGCACTCGACCTGCATGACCAGGTGCTCGTCCAGGCCGTCAGCGACGCGGGCGGCGACGTCATCCGCCACACCGGTGACGGCATCATCGCCGTCTTCCGCGGTGCGGCGACGGCCGTGCGGGCCGCTCTGGCCGCGCAGCGCGGTCTCGGGCAGACCGAGTGGCCCGACGTCGAGCCGTTGCGGGTTCGTATGGGCATCCACAGCGGCGATGTGCTGCTGCGCGGAGGTGAACACCACGGGTGGGCGCTGAACTTCACCTCCCGACTGCACGCCCTCGCCCACGGCGGCCAGGTGGTGGTGTCGGGAGCCGCGATGTCCGAGGTCGGTCGCGACGGGCTACCCGGCGTCGAATTCATCGACCTCGGCCTGCACCATCTGCGCGACGTGGCCGAGCCCATCCGCGTCTACGGCGTCACCGGCGTCGGGGTGCTCGAGCACTTCGACGGATTGCGGGACACGGCGCGGCGGGCCACGTCGGTGCCCAGGCCCCGCACCTCGTTCATCGGTCGCGCCGCCGACGTGGACCGTGTGGCCGGCGAACTGCAACGCCATCAGGTGGTCACCATCACCGGCATCGCCGGCATCGCCGGCATCGGCAAGACCCGGCTCTCACTGGAAGTGGCGTCGCTCCTCAGCGAGACGTTCACGGATGGTGTCGTCATGACCGAGCTCACCGGCGTGTCGCCGGCGCAGGTGGGCGCCGCGCTGGCCAAGTCGCTCGGTGTCGAGCGTCGGTCGCTGCGGAGTGCGGACGAGAGCGTGGTGGAGTGGCTGCGCGACAAGCGGGTGTTGCTGCTGCTCGACTCGTGCGAGGACGCCTCCGATGCCGTGCGCGAACTGGTGCACGCCATCACCCTCGAGGCGGCCGGCTGCAAGGTGCTCGCCACCAGCCACGAGCCGCTGGACGTCGAGGGTGAACAGGTGTCGCGACTGCTGCCGCTCGACGTCGGCGCCGGCCGGTCGGATGCCGTGGAGTTGTTCTTCGACCGCGCCCGCGGCGCCGGCGCCGACTTCGATGACTCGGCCGCCACGCTCCTCTTGGTGCAGCAGATCTGTCGTTCGGTCGACGGTCTGCCGCTGGCCATCGAGATCGCGGCCTCGAACGCCGGCTCGCTGGCCCTGCTCGACATCCTCGATGCGGTGAAGGCGGGCGAGCTGCCCGGTGTCACCGGCTCGGGAACCCGGCGCCGTTCGGTGGTCGATGCACTCGAGCTCGCCTTCGGTCGCCTCGACCCGGCGAGCCGCGACGCGTTCGTCCGGTGCTCGGTGTTCGCCGGTTCGTTCGACCGTGCGGCGTTCGCCGCGGTGGCAGCTCCGGCCCTCGACGGCGCGGAGGTCCTCACGATGCTGCGGTCGCTGGTCGACCGTTCGCTCATCACATCGGAGACCCGCCGCGACCGCACCCGCTTCCGGCTGCTCGAGCCGGTGCGCGCGTTCGCCGAGCACCGGTGCCGCCCCGAAGAGCTGGCGTCGGCGCGGTCGGCGTTCCTCCGTCACTACTGCAACGTCGCCGAACGAGCGGGGGAGGAACTCCGCGGCCCCGACGAGGCGAAGTGGGTGTCGCAGATCGAACTCGACTTCGACAATCTCCGCGCGGCGCACGGACGAGGGTTGTCGGTCGACGGCGCCGACGTCGCCGTCCGCATCGTCGCGGCGCTGTGGGACTTCGCGTTCATGCGCATGCGGTCGGAGATCTTCGACTGGGGGGAGGCAGCGGCCGACCGGTCCGATGCGAACCATCCGCTGCGCGCCATGGTCCTCGGCGTGACCGCCATGGGCTACTGGTTGAGGGAGCAGCCCGCCAAGGCGGCGGCGTTCGCCGAGGAATCATTGCGGCTCGAGCGTGACACCGGCGCCACACGGTCGGTGCCGGCGCGGATGGCGCTGATGAACTCGGCCGAGTACGGAGGCATGGCCGTCGATGTACGCGCGTTGATGGCCGAGGTGCTCGACGTCACCAAGGACTCGGCCAGCCCCTACTGGCAGGTGAACGCCGACGTGTTGCGCGTCCTCGCCTACAGCTTCGCCGGTCGGCCCGAGCAGGCACAGTCGATGGCCTCCGCGGCGATGATGACCGCGCGTCGAAGCGAGAACCCGTCCACCATCGCGTGGGCGCTGTTCGCCAAGGGCATGGCGGTCGAACCCACCGATTCCGAGCACGCCGAGGCGCTGTACGAGGACGGTCTGGAACGCTCCCGCTCGGTGGAGAACGGGTGGATCGGCGCGATGTGCACCACCCGACTCGCGTCGCTCCGTCGTCGCCACGGTGGCTGGGCCGACGCGATGATGCTCGTGCGTGAACTGTTCGACACGTGGGGTCGGGCAGGGCATCGTTCGCACCTGTGGTCGGCGGTTCGTCAGGCGGCGCTGTGTTTGGCGGACGCGGGCGACGCCGAGCACGCGGCGATGCTCCATCGGGCCACCACGCTCACCGAACTGCACGCGCCGCAGCTGCCCACCGAAGCGCAAGACGACGCGGCGTGCCTCGAGCGAGCAAAGGCTGCGGCTGCGCCTGGCGAGTGGGTGCGGTGGGAAGCGCGTGGCGCCGACCTCGATCAGCTCGCAGCGGTGCAGATGGCGACTGCTCGGATGGAGCTCGCGCTCAGGCGTTGAGTTCGCGGAGCGCAGCCACGACATCGGCGAGGGGCACGTCGGTGCGCTCGCCGGTGCGCCGGTTCTTCACTTCCACCACGCCATCGACGAGGCCGCGGCCCACCACCACGATGGTGGGCACGCCCACCAGCTCGGCGTCGTTGAACTTCACGCCGGGCGAGACGCCCATGCGGTCGTCGAGCAGCACGCGCAGACCCGCGGCCTCGCACCCGGCGGCAAGGGCCTCGGCGGCCGGGAGTTGGGGGTCGGTGGGCTTGCCGGTGGCCACGATGTGCACGTCGGCGGGCGCCACTTCCCGGGGCCACACGAGGCCCTTGTCGTCGCAGTTCAGTTCCGCGATGGCGGCCACGGCACGAGACACGCCGATGCCGTACGAACCCATCGTGACCACGCGGGTCTTGCCGTTCTCGTCGAGCACGGTGAGGCCGAGGGCCTCGGCGTACTTGCGGCCGAGCTGGAAGATGTGGCCGATCTCGATGCCACGAGCGATCTCGAGCGCCGAACCGCACTTGGGGCAGGGGTCGCCGCCGTGCACCTCGGCGGCCTCGATGGTGCCGTCGGCGGTGAAGTCGCGGCCGGCCACGAGGTGCATGACGTGCTGGCCCGGTGCGTCGGCGCCGGTGATCCAGGCCGTGCCGTCGACGATGCGCGGATCCACCACGAAGCGGATGCCGGCAGGCTTGTCCTCGCCCAGCGCTCCGGGGCCGATGTAGCCCTTGGCGAGGTGCGGGTTGGCCGCGAAGTCGGCCTCGCTGAACGGTTCGATCTCGGCGGGTGCCACCTGCGCCTCGAGGCGCTTCATGTCGACCTCGCGGTCGCCGGGCACGCCGATGGCGAGCGGGGTGATGGTGCCGTCGGGGTACTTGAGCTTCACGACCAGGTTCTTCAACGTGTCGGCAGCGGTCCACCCGCGGTCGGCGCGGCGCAGGTCGTCGCGGGCGTTGAACAGGTCGACGAGGGTCTGGATGGTGGGCGTGTCGGGCGTGTCGACCACCTGCGCCGCGGGCAGACCGTCGAACGCGATGGGTGCGGGTGCTGCCACCTGGACCGCTTCGGTGTTGGCGGCGTAGTCGCACGACGTGCACCGCACGTAGGTGTCCTCGCCCACGCTCATGGGTGCGAGGAATTCCTCGCTCTTCGAGCCGCCCATCGCGCCGCTCATGGCCGAGACGATGACGTAGGGCATGCCCAGGCGGTCGAACGTGCGCTGGTACGCCACGCGGTGCTTGGCGTAGCTGGCGTCGAGTCCGGCGTCGTCGATGTCGAAGCTGTAGCTGTCCTTCATCGTGAACTCGCGGCCGCGCAACAGGCCGGCGCGGGGCCGGGCCTCGTCGCGGAACTTGTTCTGGATCTGGTAGATCACCAGCGGCAGGTCCTTGTAGCTGCTGTACAGGTCCTTCACCAGCAGGGTGAACATCTCTTCGTGGGTGGGGGCCAGCAGCATGTCGGCGCCGCGGCGGTCCTTCAGGCGGAAAAGGTTGTCGCCGTAGTCGGTCCAGCGGCCGCTGGCCTCGTAGGGCTCGCGGGGGAGCAGGGCCGGGAAGTGGACTTCCTGGAAGCCCTCACGGTCCATCTCTTCGCGCACGATGCGCTCGACGTTGCGGTACACCATCCAGCCGAGGGGGAGCCACGTGAAGCCGCCGGGGGCCGCACGGCGGATGTAGCCGCCGCGGACCAGCAGACGGTGGCTGGACACCTCCGCATCGGCGGGGTCCTCGCGCAGCGTGCGCAGGAACAACGTCGACATTCGGAGCACGATGGACACCTCGTTGGTGAAAGGGCCGACACGCGGCCGAAGGACTCGCACCCTGGTCGGGTGCAGGCCGAACACTACCGGTCGTCCGCTATGCTTGACCGGTCTTTGAAGTTCGACGAACCGAAGGCGTGGGTCCCACAGGGCCCACGCCTTCTTCTCTGATGGTGCCCGGTTCGGGCTGGAAATCGACTGGAAAGCGAGGTGAAGCGATGAGCGACAGCGGTCCCATGCAGCGTGTGCGCGCACTCGTCGCCCCCATCGTCGCCGACCTCAAGCTCGACCTCTACGACCTGGAGTTTCGCGGTGGCGTACTGCGCATCACCATCGACACGCCTCCTGGCAGCGAGGGCGGCGTCACCCTCGAATCCATCGCGCTGGTCACTCGCCTGTTGTCTCGCGAGCTCGATCACGACGACCCCATGCCGGGGCACTACACCCTCGAGGTCACCAGCCCTGGACTCGAGCGCCAGCTTCGGCTTCCGGCCCACTTCCAGCGCGAGCTGGGCAAGACCGTCTCGGTGCGCCTGCGCGACGCCACCCACGACGCCCGCCGGTTCCAGGGCGTCCTCGTGGCCGCCACCGACACCGAGGCCACCATTCGCCTCGACGAACTCGATGCCGAAGGCTCGTTCGTCGATCGCATCGTTCCCTACACCCAGATCGACCGGGCGAAGACCGTGTTCATCTGGGAAAAGGCGCCGAAGCCCAGCGAAGCGCCGAAGAAGAAGCCTGCTTCCAAGAAGCCCGCGACAAAGAAGGAAACCTCAGCATGAGCAACTTGGACATGTCTGAAGCCATCAAGATGCTGGCCAACGAGAAGAACATCTCGGTCGACGCCCTCTTGCAGGTGCTCGCCGATGCACTCGTGCTGGCGTACAAGCGTCGACCCGGCGCCGCCGACGAGGTGGAGGTCTCGGTCGACCCGCAGACGATGGAGTTCTCGTTCACGGCGTACGACGTCGACGAGGACGGCAACTGGGTCAACCCCCGCGACGACACTCCCAAGCGCGAAGAGATGGGTCGCATCGCGGCACAGACCTTCCGTCAGGTGATGAGCCAGAAGATCCGCGAGGCCGAGCGCGACCGCAAGTTCGAGGAGTACGCCAACCGCGAGGGCGACATCGTCACCGGCATCATCCAGCAGGCCGACGACCGGTACACGCTGCTCGACCTGGGTCGGGTCGAGAGCCTGCTGCCCAAGGCCGAGCAGGTGCCGTTCGAGCGTCCCACTCCTGGCGACCGTGTGAAGGCCTACATCGTGGAGGTCCGCAAGACCGCCAAGGGCCCGCAGATCGTCGTCAGCCGTACGCACCCCGGTCTCATCAAGCGACTGTTCGAGCTCGAGGTCCCCGAGATCGCCGACGGCATCGTCGAGATCAAGGCCTGCGCTCGTGAGCCAGGTCACCGCACCAAGATCGCCGTGTGGAGCAACGACCACAACGTCGATCCGGTCGGCGCGTGCGTCGGTGCCCGTGGTGGCCGCGTCCGCATGGTCGTCAACGAACTCCGCGGCGAGAAGATCGACATCGTTCCCTTCAGCGAGGACCTGGCCGACTTCGTCGCCAAGGCGCTCTCGCCCGCGAAGGTGAAGGACGTCATCATCAGCGACGACGGCACGCAGGCCGACGTCATCGTGCCCGACCACCAGCTCAGCCTGGCCATCGGCAAGGAGGGCCAGAACGCCCGCCTCGCCGCCCGGCTCACCGGTGTGCGCATCGACATCCGTGGCGAGACCCAGCCGGTCGACGGCCTCGACGACGAGGGCGACTATGAAGAGGGTGAATGGGTCCAGAACGCCGACACCGGCGCGATGGAATGGCACGCTGCCGACGGCACCGTGCTCACCCAGGATCAGTGGAACGAGCAGGCCGCCTCGGCCGGCTCGGAAGTGGCCGACGCGGCGGATGCTGCGCCGGCCGAGGACGAAGCTGCCCCGGCCGCCGAGTCGAGCGAGGAATCGCCCGCCGAAGCCACCGAGGTCGCGGAAGAAGGTGGTGACGACGGCGACGCCTGATGCCATCGCAGCGCCGCTGCGCACCTGTGTGGGCTGCCGTTCCAAGCGGCCGCAGCACGACATGGTGCGGTGCGCGCTCGGCCCCGACGGTCCTTCCGTCAGCCGAGTCGCTCCGGGCCGAGGTGCGTGGTTGTGTTCGGTTGCATGCCTGCACACCGCGATTCGCCGCAAGGCGTTCGAGCGTGCATGGAGGCGGGCAGTGCCCGCTCAGGAGTTCGAAGGAGTGCTGACTGCGTTGCAGAACGCATTCGGACCCGTTATCACCAACATGGAAGAATTGCCGACTGCCGGTTCCACCGGTGTGAAGGCGCCAACGAAAGGCTGACAAGGGTTTGGCGAAGAATCTCAGGGTGCACGAGCTCGCCAAAGAGCTCGGGATGACGAATGCAGAGATGATGACGCTCTGCGATGTGATGGGTGTTGGGGTGAAGAGTCACTCGAGCACGCTCATCGAAGCGCAGGCCGATCGTCTCCGTCGTCGCGCCGAACGGGAGGGTCTCACTCGCCCTGAGCAGCCCGAAGAGCCCAAGCCGGTCAAGAAGTCGGCCGCCAAGAAGGCCGCCGCGCCCAAGGCCGAGGG